>CAMTWO010000031.1:0-200047 GCA_947085405.1 uncultured Ignavibacteriota bacterium | reverse complement strand
GTATGCTTTTCTTACTTGATAAACTATCGTTTTTATGCTCGACTAATATAGCACAACTTACTATAAAATAACAACTTAACTACACTTTTTCCTAATGGCGGTCATTAGAAATATTTTCCCTATTGAACAATCTGGGTTAAATGAAACTCCTGATTTTGGATTTCGGATTTATTCTTGGATAGAATTTCGAATATCGAACAACGAATTATGAATTTTGAATTTCCTTGCTGTGCCGGAGGCGGGACTTGAACCCGCATGTTCCAATTCGATTGGAGTTAGCGAACATAGTGAAGCTAACTACATTATCGAATTGAGAATCCCGTTTGTTTTTTAAACGGGAACATGGCAAAGTAAAAGGGGTTAGAATAGTGAGATGCGTTGGTCTTCCGCCTACGTTTCACTTCGGCGGATTCTCAAAATTTCTAATAAGTTAGCTGCACCCCACAAAAGCGGGATTTGCTAACTTATGAAATTTTGGAAGTGCCGGAGGCGGGACTTGAACCCGCATGACCTTTCGGACGCCGCGCCCTGAACACGGTGTGTCTGCCAATTCCACCACTCCGGCTTATAAGAAACGGAGACCTTCATAGAGATTGCCTCCGTTTAGTTGTAGGCCCGACGTGAATCGAACACGTAACCCTCAGCTTAGAAGGCTGATGCTCTATCCGATTGAGCTACGGGCCCATTATTTTACTTATCAAATTTATTTAAAGAACGATCGACCCGATATGCTCATCTTCATTTTTTCTTTGCTACAGCTTATCCCGCCAAGGGCGGGATTCAGAAAATTGCTGCCACTCGTAAAAAACACTCGTGGGCAATTTTCGAAGAAGGCTGTTGCTCCCCGCCCCCGCCAGAACGGCTTTGTCGGGCTGGCGAACGACCGATAATGAGATCTCTAACGTTCGGTCGGGCGGGTATCCGATTGAGCTACGGGCCCATTTTAATTATCAATGAACAATTGTTAATTGTTGATTGATAATTGATTTCGTTTGAAAGATAAGAAAGATTGCAGAATTTTCCAAAGATTCCTCATTTCTTGAAACGTAGAACGTTTCTTGAAACGTAGAACGTTTCTTGTAATTTTCATAAATTTTCATTAAACTTAAACGTAGGGGTTAGTCATCAATACAATTCGCTAGTTCTTTTTGGAAAAAAAATAAAATTAAAAAATAAAAAAGGAATTTATTTATGCACAAGAAACTATTTATTCCCGGTCCAACAGAAGTCGCACCGGAGGTATTAGCCAAAATGGCTACACCAATGATCGGGCATCGGAGCAAAGATGCTTCAAACTTACAACGCGAGATTACAGAAAAACTTCGCAAACTGATGTACACCGCAAATCCGATTCTACTCTCCACATCTTCAGGGTCGGGCTTGATGGAAGGCTCACTCAAATCTTTAACATCCAAACGAGCGGTAGTATTTTCGGTTGGCGCTTTTGGCGATCGATGGTTCAAAATGGCTGAAGCTAACGGGATACCGGCTGACAAACATTCAGCCGAGTTAGGTAAACCAACTACTCCCGAAATAGTCGACCAGTATTTATCAACCGGTAAGTACGATGTATTCACGATAACACACAACGAAACAAGTACTGGCATCATGCACGACCTGCAGCCCTTTGCAGAGCTGAAGAAAAAGTACCCCGACGTTTATTGGCTCGTGGATGCAGTAAGTTCACTCGGCGGTGTAAAGATTGATGTCGATAAATTAGGAATCGATGTCTGTATTACTTCTACTCAAAAAGCGCTCGCTCTTCCACCGGGAATGGCGATAGCTTCAGTTAGTATGCGCGCTCTTGAACACGCAAAGACTGTAAAGAATCGCGGACTGTATCTCGACCTCGTTGACATCTATAGCTACATCGAGAAAAAAGATCATCAGTATTCTTCAACTCCATCGCTGTCGCATATGTTTGCACTCAATTTCCAACTCGACAGAATTTTAGCCGAAGGATTGGAGAACAGATTCAATCGTCATTTTGAGATGGCCGAATACACTCGCGCCTGGGCGAAGAAACATTTCGCTCTGTTCCCCGAAGAAAAATTCGCTTCTCAAACACTTACTACAATTACAAATACTAAAAATATTTCAATCGCAGACCTCAATAGCGGTTTGGCAAAACTCAATATGCAGATTTCAAACGGTTACGGCGACCTGAAAGAAAAAACTTTCCGTATCGCACACATGGGCGAACTTACAATGAACGACATTAAAGAAGTTACATCTGCAATCGAAAAAATATTACAACTATAGAAAGGTACGAATTATGAAAATATTAATAAGCGATGGAATTGAAGACATCGGCAAAAAGATTTTACTTAATGCCGGTTTTGAAGTTGTAGATAAAAAACTTTCACCCGAAGAACTTCTTCAACAAATTCCCGAATACGAGGCAATCATTGTTCGGTCGGCAACCAAAGTTACAAAAGAAGTAATTGATATCGGGACAAAATTAAAAGCCATTGCCCGCGGTGGTGTCGGTTTGGATAATATAGATGTGGCTCATGCAAAAAGCAAAGGAATTCCCGTCCTCAATACGCCAGGCGCATCGGCAATATCGGTGGCAGAGTTGGCTATCGCTCACATGTTCGCTTTGTGCCGGTTTTTGCACGTTTCCACATCAGAAATGCGGAATTTGAAGTGGCCCAAAAAAGAATACAGTAAAGGCATTGAGCTTACCGGTAAAACGCTTGGTATTTTTGGAATCGGAAGCATCGGTAAGGAAGTTGCAAAACGGGCAATCGGTTTGGGGATGAATGTGATTGCTTACGATCCGTTTGTTACAACGACCGATTTAAATGTAAAGCTAACCACTCAGGATGAAGTTTTGAAACAATCCGATTTTATATCGCTGCATATTCCACTTGATAAAAAAGTTGGCGCCGCGATTACGAAAAAAGAATTCGATATGATGAAGAACGGAGTAGTATTGATAAATTGCGCCCGCGGTGGCGTAGTTTCCGAAGCAGACCTGCTTGAAGCCCTGAAAAGCGGAAAAGTTGCCGGTGCCGGTATCGATGTTTTCGTGAACGAACCTGTAACAGAAACACAAAAGGAACTTCTGAGTCATCCGAATGTTTCGGCGACACCACACATCGGCGCATCGACAAACGAAGCTCAAGAACGTGTCGGCGAAGAAATCGCAACTAAAGTTGTGAATGCACTAAAATCGTGATAGTAAAATTTTAACTCACTTCACACTCTCGAAATATTTCCGAACTCAACCTTCGTCAACTTTGTCGTGGGTTGAGTTCTTTATACTCTCTCTAAACAAAAATGTAAACAGAATTAATACTTATTATGGCAAGATTACGACCTTTTCGCGGCTGGCGACCCCTGCCTCAGTACGCATCTGAAGTAGCATCAAAGCCTTACGATGTTCTTAACTCCGAAGAAGCACGAAGAGAAGTCGAAGGACATCCTCTTAGTTTTTTACACGTCGGCAAACCCGAAATCGATTTAGAACCTTCGATGCATCTCTACGACCCTCGTGTCTATCAAAAAGCAAAAGAGAATTTAAACAAATTTATTAACGAAGGAATCTTACAAAAGGATCCGGATCCTTATTTTTACCTATACGCTCAAACAATGGGAGCGCACACGCAATACGGAATTGTAGGTTGTGTTTCGGTTCAAGAATATCTGAACGATACAATAAAAAAACACGAACTGACACGTAAAGATAAGGAAGACGACCGGACGAATCACGTACGAGTTACAAACGCACACACAGGTCCCATTTTCTTAACTTATCCTGCACAGAAGGAAGTTGATAAAGTTGTTGAACAAATAGCTGCGTTCAAACCGGTTTACGATTTTGTTGCGGCAGATAGTATTCGTCATCAATTTTGGCTGATCACAGATCAAAATACAATCATACAAATAAAAAAACTTTTCGAATCTATTCCTACACTTTATGTTGCCGATGGTCATCACCGTTCGGCATCGGCTGCAAGAATGGGAGTTGAACTGGCAGATAAAAATCCTAACCACAAAGGTGACGAAGAATATAATTTTTTTCTCGCGGTTCTATTCCCTCACAATCAATTAAAAATTTTGGATTATAACCGTGTTGTTAAACATTTGAACGGCAGGACTGTTGATGAATTTTTGAATGAAGTAAAAAGTAAGTTTGAAATTGAAGAATCCTCTGCACAAGCTAAGCCGAGAACGAAAGGCGAGTTCGGAATGTACCTCAACAAAAAATGGTATTATTTACGTCCGCTTCCTACGTCGATTGTAAGCGATGATATAATTGCCCGCCTCGATGTTTCTATTTTGCAAAATCACTTGTTGAAACCGCTTTTAGGAATAGACGACCCCAGAACAAGTAAAAACATTGATTTTGTGGGGGGAATCAGAGGTTTGGGCGAGCTTGAGCGCCGGGTCGATTCCGGTGAGATGGCTGTGGCGTTTGCACTCTTCCCAACTTCGATAGAAGAACTAATGGCAATTGCAGATGCAGGCAAAATTATGCCTCCGAAATCAACCTGGTTCGAGCCGAAACTAAGAGACGGGCTTGTGATACATTTTTTAAGTGAATAATTTTTTTTGGAATAATCAACTTTGTTTCTTATTTTGTTACCGCAACGAGACAATTGTTAATAACTAATTAACAATTAACCATTAATTATTGACCATTGACCATTAGTAATTAGCCATCCGCCTTCGTCCGCTCATAGCGGACTTCGGCGGACAAGTTGACAATTAGAATGCGCCTGTAGCTTCCAAAATTTCATAAGTTAGCAAATGTAATGCAGCTAACTTATAAGAAATTTTGAGAATCCGCCGAAGTGAAGCGAAGGCGGATCAATAAATATCTTTATGCGCCTGTAGCTTCCAATCCGACTGAACTTAACGAGCGAAGCGAAATTAAGTTCACAGTCGGATTGAGAATCCGCCGAAGTGAAACGAAGGCGGATCAATAAAATAAAACACACGCGCCTGTAGCTTCCAATCCGACTGAACTTAACGAGCGAAGCGAAATTAAGTTCACAGTCGGATTGAGAATCCGCCGAAGTAAAACGAAGGCGGATCAATCATAACTTTTAATGCGCCTGTAGCTCAATTGGATAGAGCATCTGCCTTCGGAGCCGCAGTTACGCGTATCATTTCGATGATTCCATCCTATTTTAAGCGTTTTTCCCTCTAAACATCTAACACTTCTTCTAACACTGGGTGTTGTACGCACTGTTCCAAACTTAAATCTTGGAGCAATTACTATGGCTACTCTTATTAAACACAGAAGTGGGATTTATCATATTGTATATTATGATAAAGGTAAAAGAATATGGAGAACACTCGGTACAAAAGATAGAAATGTCGCTTACAAAAGTTTCTTAGAATATGAGGGTAAAGGCGTCCCTCAAAAAGATATTTCAAAACCTGTCTCAGATAAAAACATATATAAGCCAACAGAACTTACCTTAAAAGAAGCTGTCACAGAATACTTGTCATACGTCAGAGTCAACTTTTCTAATCACACATATACCGACTATAAATCAATAACGGATATGTTCATTAAAGTAATTGGACCAGACAAATCAATCGAAGATGTGACAATCCGAGATATTGAAAGATATAAACTGGAAAAACAACGCCTTAAAAAGATTTCACCACATACGGTTAATCATGATCTCAGATGTATCAAGGCATTCTTCAACGTATTAGTAACATGGGAATTGTTAGAAAAAAGTCCATGCAAGGATGTCAAGCGAATTAGGATAGACGATACAATAAGGCCGTACTTATCGAGAGAAGAATTACAAACTGTTCTAGAGCATACTCAAGGTAAACAGCTACACAATATCATTTTATTTGCTGTTCTCACTGGCTCACGCCTAGGTGAAATTGTTCATCTTAATTGGGATGATATTTTTTTGGATAAAAGGAAGATCATAATTAGGAGCAATGGAAACTTTCGGACAAAGTCCGGAAAGATGAGGACAATCCCGATAAGCTCTAAGCTCTTGGACCTGCTTGTTGGTATGCCAAACAAGAACGGATTATTGTTCGGACAATTAAGAACAGAGTTTGTTTCTAAGTTGTTTAAGAAGGCTATTCGTGCATGTGGTTTAAATGAAAAATTACATTTTCATAGTCTGCGCCACACATTCGGAAGTTATCTCGTAGAACAGGGAGTTTCTCTTTTTCATGTTCAACAATTGATGGGACACTCATCGCCTTGGGTAACTCAGATATATGCTCATTTAGGGACCAATGAATTAATGAGTTCGGTGGAGAAGATAAACATTAGAATATAACAGCGTAGTTTTATTAAATTGTTAAATATGAGTTGATATCCAGATCATAAAATTTTTCACCCCCAAACTGATGTAGAAATTTTAGACCATTGGAGAGGATTGTTTAACACAACTACGCCGTATAGTTCACTTTTGTTACCGACTAACGGTAGACAAAGTTTTTTTATTGTATGTACCAGGTTAATGTATTTTTGTTAGGCGGCCTCCTTGAATTGTACAAGTGAAAGCTTGGATAGTTCCCGTCGCATGTTCGACACATCAGGACTTGTGTAAGATTCTGTAACCTGGACAGAGGAGTGTCCCATGAAGTTTTTGATGTTATAAACAGAGATGCCGTTGTTTGCACACCACGAGGCAAAGGTCGCTCGCAAAGAATGGAAATGATATTCTTCCGATAAACCTACTTCGCGTATATATGACTTGAACTTCTTAGAAATAAACTGATCGGATGGGCGGGTTCCATCTTCTTTGACAAATACATACTCCCCGGTACGTTTGATCATAGATAATATGGCCTTTGCTTCATTGTGGAGTGGAAGCGTACGCATCTTACCGTGTTTAACGCGATATTGTGGATCAGATTCTATCGTAATAATACCTTTATCCATATCAATGTCAGACCATTTAAGATTACACAACTCACCCAGACGTAAACCCGTTAGTATGTCGAAGTCAATCAAATTGATTAGCCATTGTTCACTAATTCTACAGCGCAATAAATCGTATTCGTCTTTCTGTAAAGAAGGTGTAGATCTTTTCTGTATCCGGATCTGCTTGACATTTTTGAAAGGGTTCTCTTTGACCTTCCCCCACGTTACTGCCAGCTCTAACGAGGCTTTTAATGTCCGCACGTGTATATTAATTGTGTTATCGCTTACAGTTCCCTTTTTTGCGTTCTTGTATTTTTCCAGGTCAGACCCGGTAATGTCGCTTATTTTTCTTCTCCCCAACCACTTGCTGAATGCATTGACCATTGCAAGATAATTTATATATGTTTTGTACGACATATTGGTTTTAACATATTCTAGATATTCTGGTATGAATTCGTCAAACCAACAATCATTAATATCTGTAACTGTTCCACTTTTATTTTTTTGTTCCGTTGACGGAAGCACTATATATTTGAATCTAATTTTCCTTGAATCACCTTCGCAACTGAACTCAATAAGTTCTAGGTCGGAAAGCTTTTTTATAGCGTCCTCAATAATCTGTTCCCCCATTTTCAAATCTAATACAGACTTATTTAGAGCTATAAAAACTTCATAAGGTCTGAGCGTCACAACTTGACCGTTTGTAAGTATTTTTGTGTTCTCCGGTTGCGCTAATCTTAAACAGTAGCAATATACAGCCAAGAGTTTATGATCAGATAATAAAAAATCAGGTATTATAGTCGATAATTTCATATGTTTTTCAGATTAAGTATATTTTGTTTAGTTTTCTATTCTTGTTGTTTAAGCACCTACAGTTTACTTCTCCATCCTTGAGCGTCCCTATATGTATTTATAGAGCGTAGGTTCTGTAGGACTGAAATGATATACAGTAAAAAAACATTGAAATCTGATACCAAAGCAGCATCCTACAGAAACTACGGGTTTTAAAACTTACAGACACCCCCTAGGGACGGAGGGTTTTACTGTAGGGCTATTTAACGTTCCCCAAAGGAAGATTGATAATGTTCGTGCCTCCGTTTGCTGAAACAGGTATAACGATACCGAAGCGCTCCCAGGGAATATCGCCAATCCAATAGACCCCTCGTTCTGATTCGCCACCAATAGACAACACTCCGCTTGGGGTAATACTTATTTTACCATCTTCTATCAACTTATTTTTAATGGACTCATAGGAGTGGCCGATTTCCTCCTGAAAAGTTCTTAAGTATTGCTTTACTAGTCGATAAACGTGACTTAATTTTATGACAACCTTGGGCTTTTCATTTGCAGATAAATAATAATAACCTGCAACCTGATCAGGAGAGAAACCACCCCTTTTATAGCGGGTAACATCAAGTAAGCTCAGTTTCTGCATTTCAATCATATCCCACATGGTTTCCACTAATTGAAGTTCTGATTTTTTATCCTGAATACGCGCAAAGTTATCCTTAATAAGAATTTCGAGGACAGATATAAACGACTCATTAAATTTATCGAGTAACTCACCTCTGTAATGCTTCTTGATGAAGGAATAGGTAATATTCCAGGCTAAATATAGTTGGGCAAAGTTATTGATGAGTCGTGGCAAATTGTCGCCTTCGAGGTTATTGTCTGTGCATATTTTTTCAACCGCATTATGACACTTCGTAAATAGGTCACAATAGTCCAAACTATTTTTTTGAGATAAAATGAACTGGATTAGGTGAGGAGTAAAAGCTTTAAACGATATTTGCTTTTGGCGGAGTTCTCGAGCTTTCTCCACGTTTCTTTCCTGCTTGGAAGCATTGAGAACGATGCATCTTGCAATCGTGCTGCATTCAGTAATGACTAAATCTTCCGCGGATATCAGCAAATAACTCTTGATGATGCGTGGATCTCGGACAACCAAAGTCTTGGTCGAACGATTTCTAGCCGTTTCATCTGAGTAGTTTTGCAAAAGAATCATAAGCTGATTCCGGTGGTATTCATTTACATTCTGGGACTTTAAATCGTCCACTGCCAAGATCGCATCCTTATATGAGGTGCCTCTGATGTGAATCGCGGTTGTTGTGGATGTCCAGCTTTCTAGGTTCTTAAATGTCCCAAAAAAGTGCTGCATTAATTCTATCAGCATGGTTTTACCACAACCAGATGTACCTTTGATCATCATATATGGTTTGCCTTTAACTACTTGTCTGATGAAAGGGTAAATTAGAGGTAGAAATGTATAGGCAAAAACAGGGAGTATGACTTTTTTCTCATTCCAAGTCAATAGTTCCTCGACAATATATTTGCATAGAGGTTCCAGCTCAATTTCTTCTACCGTTTTAAATCCCAGATAGTTACCGTTACCAACATCATCATAGAGAATCGGAGTATCGACCTGTTTTATTCCGTCTTTATCTATTATCATATCGGCTGTGACATATTCTGTGCGAGAATCGTTATAACCGAACTCCTTAACTGTAATTACTTTGGTATGACGATTATGTTGTTTTATTGCTTCTATTATATGTTTATCGCCACCAATAAAAGCCACTCGTGCGCCACAAATGTTATACAGGTATTTTTTAAACTCTGCCGGACAAGCGAGACAGTCTGCGGAAAAGTTGTCGAAAGAAATTGTTGTATTATCAGCAAGATTTACTTTGCCTTGGAATTTAGATAATATTTGTCCGTCAATTTTATACTTTACCTGATCGTCGAATTCAATTGTAAAGTTAGTCAGATTTTCCCGTCTTGGCGGAGTACAGCTGTAATTGTTAAAGGAATAACCAACGCCTCCTCCCCTTGTGGTGTAAAAATATACACTATCATTAGTAACAGTGGTGGATTCATTTGGATCTGTCTCAGTTACGGTGGACACGGTAGCACAATTATTACTATTTTCAGCCATGTATTTTTGTGCATTATCGATTGAATGTTCCAGGTAGGCATTTGCGCCCGCCTTATTTTCTTCTAAGCGTTCCAAATATTTACCGGTAGTCGGGTAGTATGTGAAGATTGAGTAAATATCTTCCCTCGAAAAACCAATACCTGATAAATATGTGATTATACTTTGATCGGCAGCACTTCGATCCTCAACTTCAACATTGCCGAATATTTTATATTTATATTCTTCTTTTATCTTTTTATGGTCAATCTTTCCTAATGGATGATTGGCTACCATTTGTTCTAATTCAGATAAGGTATGTCTAGTAGAGTAATTCTCCGTTAATATCTGACATCTTACGGGTGGGTTTTGTTTATGGTTTAACGTATCCGGTATTCTGAATATCCTGGATACGTCATGTGTGGAATCACCACCTAAGATGCCGCTTAGCTTTTTCATCAATGACTCTCCACGATTAATATTATCAGGAGTTATCTCAAGTGGTTTATCGAATAACCAGTAAACGTGGAGTCCATTGCCTGAGTCTACGATTACATTTGGTTCTAGATTTACCCTTTTAAGAAAATTAAGCGCCTCTTCTTTGGTTTTTAAGAGCGATGCTTTCTTATGCCCGATATTACCGCAGTCAATATCTATATAGATTGCCGGTAAATAAGAACAATGCTTTGCACCTGATTTGTTATTGTTTCTAGCAGCGATTCCAAAGTAGCAACTATATGTATCATTATGCTTTTGAATGAATGATTTAATACCTTGTTCAGCGTTAAAAAGCTTAATAAATTCTATTTTAGTCGGTAACTCATTTTGCAGAGCTCTCAACTCAAGAAAATGAGTATTTGTTTCAGGTAAGTATTTGTACATTTCGTTAAAAAATTGCTGCATTACTATTTTTCCCCTTCGTTTAATTTAATATCTTTATGATTATTGTTAATTTTATAATTTCTCAGTGATTCATCACTGATGATGAATGTTTTACCGACTTTTTCCGCCTGGAGTCTACCGGATATAACTAATACCCATATCCATTGGTAACTTTTTTTGAGTATTTTTGCCACTTCTGCGATTGAATAGTGTTTCATAAATGCCTTTCTTATAATATTTGTTGTTAAGATTAATAAAGAGATATAGAATTGTGTTGTCAATGTTTACATCACTCCCATTTTAAATGGTAAATAAAGCTACTGAGGCAAATTAGTAGAATCAAGAGCACATTTAGTAAAATCAATAAAATTATTCAGTGTATTTGTTAAACTAAAGTGAAATGGATTTTACGAAAGGATAGAAAATGTTAAATGATACACGAACGGAGTCAAATGTCATATCGTACGACATTTTTTTAATCCTCCCTACAAAATCTGGATAACAAGCGCAAGGTGTTACTACCAGCAATGTTAATAAGGATGTATCTGAATTTTGACCCGGATAAACGGCTGTTTACTAGACTTGGAGCTAGAAATTATTAATATAAGCCCCTTGCAGAATGAAGCTCCCTGTACTTACCATTAAACACCGTTATCAATTAATGGTATTATATATAGTAAGATTGTGCAAATATTGCAGATTCCTGTTGGTAATGTTATATTCTATCAATCGTTTATCAAAATGATGTCTTTGTGTCTGGGCACTAAGGATTTCAAGAGGTCATGCCGTCGGATGGGATCTTGGTTATTTCACTTAATATCAATTTTCGCAGCCACACTTTTTGAAACTGGTGTTACAAAAGTTATCAAGCCACTGGCGCAAAACCCGCCTATGGAAGGTAATCGACAAACTCCATCTCGTCTTTAATGTCAACACAAAACCATCTTTTATTTCATCTTTAATGCCAACACCGCTTTTAACGCGCCTAATTACTCAATAGAATAACGAACAGTCAGATAGTACCCATCCCTGCTTTTTCTTTAATGATCCACCGCCGTAAGGCGGCAACTGCCCCGCTTTACCTTTAATGATTCACCGCCGTAAGGCGGCAACTGCCCCGTTTTTTCTTTAATGAACCACCGCCGTAAGGCAGCAACTTCATGCATAATCCGATTGCTCAGTACACAATGCCCCACGTTATTGATATTCTTGTTCGGGAGGGGGCAATGCGTGGAGGAACGCTTATACACATGGAGTTTTTTTACTTGGCAAGGATATGAACGACAGGGCGCGGGCAAAAATGTCTTGCGTATTCCCGGTTATGCCATATTACCGGACAGGTGGAATAAAGCATTGGGTTTCTTAATATATCAGGATGATAAGTATACTGGTCAAGGAAGCCCAATAGGTCATACCGCTGACTATGACCATCACTGCAAATATAACACTGTTCCTGATATAATGAAATCCATTCACGCCCCCGACTGCGGGGGCTGGACTTATGATTCAAAAGGGGGTCGATGATATGTTATAAGAATAATACTTAAAAAAACGAATATAAAGGGAGATAAATCCACCTTGACGATAATAACGATTTGGGACTCAATATACTGCACCAGGCAAAAGGGGGGTGGAACGACATACTCTTTGAGGTAACAAGAGTGCATTGACCAGGGTAATGATGACTACGGCTTAACGAGGTAGAGATGAGACAAGATGAGTCAAGAGAGGTAATGAGGTAGCACTATAATGTGGGAATGGATTACATATTACGCGGGCCATAATGTTATAATAGTTAAATTATTTCAGTATATTGACTATATTAGCTCAATAAAGCCAAATATATACTCATTATATATCGTTTTTTTAGGCAGGATTAAGTTATTGATATATATAGCATTGAAGATTCTATTATTTTTTAGAGCGATTCAACATAATCTGCTCAAGTATTGGCTCGTAATATCTTTTCGTTAAATCGATTTTACTCATTCGATGGTTTAGGTATAAGACGTCTGGGCCTTAGATATTTTTTGTATTCCTTTCGTCTCCGAATAATATTTTGCATTGCTAACCCTGAATTCTCAAATTTTTGTGGGGTGTTGTTTTCTTTCGGGTAAAAACGTGTTACTTCAGGAATTATTATCGTTTTTACAAGCAATCCAACTGCTTTGGCAGATCTGTCCTTAGAATCTCTAATTGTCGCTCTAGCCATCTTTTCATATTCGGCATCGGTTTCGATAAGTACCTGATCATGGATAGCAGCTACTATTTTGAATTTATTCATAAAGTATAGCGTAGACATTGTAAGATCATATACCCATTCCCGCATCAATTCGGCGCCAGAGGCCTGAATCGGATAGCTTTTACTTCGCGTAGCCAAGTGTTTTTTATTCGTGGGGGCATATTCGTCAACTGGTGTCTGCCAACCTAATAAGGTCGGATAGGTGAGGTTAATGGGGTGATTTTCTGTGTATTCCTTTAAATAATCGAATATTTCCAATAACCCCGGATAAATATTTTGAATATTTGCTTTGATAGAATTATAAATCTGCTGATACTTATTGTATTCTTCAATGCATCGGGTGATCAATTCTTCAATATCGGCTATGAGAGCAGTTAACGGTTCGTCATATTCGGGATGTCCATTATTAGCTTTTTCAAGTATGGAATTGATCAATTTTTTGACCTTATCCATTTTTTTTACACTTGTACCGCTATCAACTTTTTGTTTTAGTTTTACAAAATCAAAGTTATCACCTGGGATTAATGCATCCGTCATAGTGATTATTTCATTGTGGGACTGCTTCCAAATTTCTTTGAGTATAGTGTTTGCACTTCCTCCATAAAAAACTGTATAGATATAAGCTTTTACCATATCTTTTAAATTCTTATCCCTGATGATACTTTCTATTCCATCAATTGTTTTTATAAATTCCTCTATTTTTTTGGTAATTACTAAAAGGGGGCGTGTACCATGTTTGCTAAAGCAATCGACTGTATAATTGATCTTTTCTTTAATATTAGCCATGTCGGGGTTGTTAAGTTGCGCTACTAATTTTCTTGCAATGTTTGCGGTAACGGCGATGTCCTGTCCCGTAATATCCGCAGACAGGAGTACTTTACCTTCAGGTGCAATGAAAAGCAGTTCTTTCAGTTTTTTTGGTATTCCCTGAATATTTATTCGCCTGCAAGTCATCCTGTGCGTGGAAGCGCCACAAGGAGTAAATTGGCCAAATATCCGGTCTTTGCCATTTCTTCTTAAATTAGTGACTGATCCGAGTATATTTCGTAATATCAAGACATACTTTTTTCGGCGCACCTTGTTTTTATAGAGTTCCGATATTAAAACATCTTCGCTCGAATAATCATTATAATTTTCCAGGTCATCTGGTGCATCCTCATCCTTCTCTTCAGGATCCTGAACAGTAACATCCTCAATCTCCTCAGGCTTTAATTTTTTCAGCAGTTCCTTTGCCTTGTTAACGTCAATCATTATTCCGGCATTACTGATAGAGTCTATTTTATCGGATACTTTTTTTATCTGCTCAAAATGTCGGTCAATATTATTGCGTCGTCTTTTGATCAACTTTGATTTTCTTTTATGCTTAACGGAAATAGTGGGATTTGAGATAGGTTGCAGGTGATTGCCTATATTGCCAAGTATCAACTGTATGCGAAGCTCGGCAACACCTTTTAGTAATTGGGTTTCTGATATATTTTCAATACCATAAAGATTTGCCAACAACAAATTGTAGTTAAGAAAATCACTCTGACATGCGATAATTTTCTCTCCGGAATGTAAATATATTCTTAAAAAGGGATTTGTTTCAACAGGTAAATGGTGAAGATATGATGTAGCATTATATTTAAAGAATGATTCATAAAATGTGTACATTTTTTCCAGGCTTAGCATACCTTTAGCTCTTAGACGATCTTTACAATAAGATAAATCTCCGCTTGATTTGAAATGGCTTTTGATATATATATTATATTGCTTCATTAATAATTGCTTGTCATTTAACAGCAGTTCGTCAAGTTGAAATATATCAATACCACTCTTGATGGAATCTTCGGTTTTGGAAAAAATATCACTGGGTTTAGGGTTATTTTGCCGGAACCTCTCAAATTTTTCTATCAATTCCTCAATATCATATATCCACAGTTTCTTTTTATAAGTCCCGATCAGGTAATTTTCGTAATAAAAAGTGATTTTCTTACTTAGTTTTGAATTTATGAGTTCAGTTATTTTTATCCTTTTATATTTAGATATTCCGGCAATTTCTCTGAAGTTACTTGGATTTTCAATTAGCAGAAGGTCGTTTTTCGACCTTAGAGATATTAAATGTTGTTTTGTTTCATTCTCATTATGCTGAGCGATAGCAGAATCGAGTTTTTCAGATATGTTATATTTATTTTGATAATACAAGATCAAAGAGAAAAGAAAACCTGCTGTTGAGAGTGAATCTGTATTAAACGCTGACTTTGTGAATTGAAGAACTTCGAGTGGTAATTCATATGGAAAATTGTACCAATAACCAAAGGGATTGTATTTTTCGCCGCGGGTATACACAAATGTTGCAATTCTTTCAGCTGCTATTGGAAAGAACTTGTGTTTTTGAAAATGCTTTATCACATCTTCATAATACCAGCCGGAAGTATATAGGTGATTGATTACCTCTGAGAGGGCGTCTGTGCTTTTCTCTGTTGCATTAGATCCACTATATCTATTAATTTGGTTTCGTAATGCATCAGGATTGGTAAGTAGAGGTGGTAAATATTTTCTGCTCATAAATAGCTGCTTCTAAATTATGTGTATGATTAATAATCCAGTTTATGTTTTTTCCTAATATTATTCTTGGATTTGTTCTCCCAGCACGTGGCAAGTGTATGCATGCATAGATGCATATCTTTATTCAACAGGTAGGATGTACAAAAGTGAATTGAATATAAACTGTTCTTAGCTTATTTGCAATCTCAAAGTATGGGAACTGGGCAAGGGATAAATTAGGATCGGAAAAGTAGGTGCCGGCAAAAAAGATTGCCCCCGGGTGGCTCGCATCGGGATGGAATGGGTCCCATAGCCACAATTGAAAACACCCGGATAGATGTCTGTCGGTAATTAATGCGAAAGGTATGCATTCAAATAAGGGGATGACATTTAAATTTGTGTCTCTAGGTAAATTGTAATTGACCAGGTGGGAAAATGTAAACGTACATGGATAATGATGTCAAGGAAGAAAGCACACCTTCTTTGCCGGATTAGTCTCCGATTGGATTTTGAATATCTGTTTGAGTAATAATACATCTGCACGACTTACAAACTATGTCGTCATCAGCTTCACTGTCGGCGTAGAAAGTGCCCTTGCACCATGGACAGATTATGATGTCTGGGTGGATTAATAAATCTTGAGGTGACATAGTTATTCTCCTTAAGTATTCGGTAAAATAAAAGCCCCATACAGATTAAACTATACAGGGCTGTGGTTAATTAATGTCGTTATTTGACCCCCGGTGGCTCGCATCGAAAAGCATATTGCGCAGATATTCTAATATAGCCGGATACCCAGGTACAAATCTATTTCTGCAAAATGAAGTATTTGCGTTTATAATATTCCTCGTTCTGCAAAGGACGTATAATTCTCACCCGCGAATATTATATGATCGTGTAAAGCTATTCCAATAATTTTACTGGCTTCTGATAATTGTTTTGTTAGTTGTATATCCTCTGTACTTGGTTCTGCGTTGCCGGAAGGGTGATTGTGCGATATTATTATCGCCGCTGCCGTTGCCACTATAGCGCCTCTGAAGACCTCCCGTGGATGCACGATGCTTGAATTTAATGTGCCTTCAGATACTACTTCAAATCCCATTACTTTATTAGAGGAATCCAGCCAGAAGACTACAAATCTTTCTTTGACGTGGTTTGTGAATAGTGGATTGTAATATTTTACAAGGTCAGATGGACAAAAATTCTTGCAGATTTGACGTTAGATAATTCAGGCAGCGTTTCATTTGTTTCCTGAAAACGCCAGGTGATAGTACGGCTTGAGTATTTCATGTGGACTCCCTTTTTGTGTTTGTTATTCTTTGTTTATGTTGATGAAAATAATAGAAAACTCCCGATAATGTGGAGGGATTTAGAATGACATGTTCGATACATTAAAATGGATACGTTATCTTTTTTCCAAAATATAACGACCTGGTGAAGCTGTTATGAACGATTATTTTTTACTTATTCTATTTTGAAAGCTTAATTAATTTCTCAAATATCAAATAACGATTATTGATAAAATCTAAATTTGTTTTATCTGATCCAGCAGTTCCTATGGGTGTTTTACTTTTATACCATTTCAGACCATAACCGCATACTTGGAGTGTATTAAATCCTTCAATATCAATTTGTTGGATATTTTTAGATTTCATTCTTAAGTTTATGAGCATAGACAAATATTCTGTGATTGCTTTTGTAAAGTAATCAATATTTTTTGTAAACGGCTCTATAAAACATAAGAATTGTAAAAATATGAACACTGATTGATATTCGTTGACTGGATCAAATTCGAGAAACTCGATTTCCTTTTCTGTCTGGGGTAGTAAAAATTCTTTAAAGTTTTCATCTAATTCATTCACTGAAAAACTTTTGGTCTCTAAGTTTTGACGTAGCTTTTCGAGAGTATTATCGAACACCCACATTGTGTATAGTTCGTTTAATTTTTCTTTATGGTTTTTTACATAAATCCTCGTAAAAGTTCTACTACCATACATTAATGAAAAAGATATTTCGTTAATTATAATTTGATTTATCCCCTCTGCTACATATCTATTCTGATTAATTAGAATACGGTTATCGAGATTGAGACCTTCAGGGTCAGTGCGGCCTAAAGTTCTATCGATTCGGGGATTTGGACGTCTCGCAATAGGGTGTT
Organism: uncultured Ignavibacteriota bacterium; assembly: GCA_947085405.1. Classification (GTDB taxonomy): domain Bacteria; phylum Bacteroidota; class Ignavibacteria; order UBA10030; family BY39; genus JASEGV01. The sequence goes on along the minus strand of CAMTWO010000031.1, from coordinate 182,466 downwards.
TTGGGTTACCACAGAATGGACATAGCATATTCTTCTCGTAGTTTGTTATAAGTTTATTTTGATAAATATGTGATACTCAAATCTTTAATATTTTAAATTTAGGTTTAAAATAGGGAGAATCATACAAATTGTCAATAGTTTATATAAAATATTTTTAGTTGGCAATCTCAACAACGTAATATTAGAGGAAATGAAGGTGTACATATATTATGTTGTGTCTTTTTTTGTTGTGAGTGATTAGTATGATTTGTAAATTCGAGCATATTTCTTATATTCTAATCCATCTGGGTGTAAATTAATATTGTTTTGTAGGATAAAGGTTTTTACAGCAGACTTTCGGATAAATGAGTTTGTTTAAGTATGTTACGGCTTTATAATTGTAAATTAATACTTTTCACATTTGAATAAGTTATGAAAACAAAAGAAATCATCGAAAGAATTTTTAAAGATCCATCAACACCATACAAGCTATCAGAATTTGAGAATCTTGGGAAGCAAATACATGAGTTGATAGAAATATATCCAAAAGTCTCTGACTCTGGACGAGATGCAGGCAAAACGAAATATTATATGAAAAGTTTTGTCCCATTCTCAAGTGGAAAGACAGAGGTACAAGTATATTCACCTGATGGAAAATCAAATCCAGAAGAAATTGTTAGGCAATTATGGATATACAAACTTATAAATATGTATGAATACAAACCCGAGGAGATCGAATTAGAGAAAAGTGTTCATTTCGGAACAGAGATCAATACAAAAGCAGCAGATATTGTAGTATTCACAAATATTGACAAGCAGACTCCAAAGATTATTATTGAGGTTAAAAAGCCGAAAAGAAAAGATGGTATTGAACAATTAAAAAGCTATTTGAATGCAGAAGGATCGCCGGTTGGTGTATGGTCCAATGGGAGTGACAGTATAATTCTCTACCGTCCTTATCCAAAAGATTTTGATGATACACTTTTTGATCTCCCACGACGTGGACAAGAGCCAAAAGACGTTCTTGAGGCAAAGAAGACGATTGGACACCTTAAGACAAATTTCAACTTTAAAAAAATTGTTCAAGACCTCGAAGAACTTGTTTTGGCAGATAGTGGCGTTGATGAATTCAATGAAATATTCAAATTGATATTTGCTAAAATTTGGGATGAAAAAGAAGCTCTGGAAAATCCGAAGAGAAAATATCAGGAGGTAGAGTTCCGTAAATCGCTGGATCCAGAAATCACCTATGATCGCATTAATAAGTTATTTCGAAAAGCATCCGAGGAGTGGCCGGGGATATTCGATGAAAATGAAGATATCAAGCTCCGCAAAGATCATCTTGCAGTTTGTGTTGGACCCATTGAAGGAGTTCGTCTAATGGGTTCAAATCTTAAAATTATGGATGATGCCTTTGAATACCTTTTACCAACTGAAGCAAAGAAGAAAAAAGGGCAGTTCTTTACTCCTCGTCATGTTGTAGAAATGTGTGTGAGAATGTTAAATCCCCAAAGAACTGAATATGTAATGGACCCAGCTTGCGGATCGGGTGGATTTTTACTCCATACTATGGAATGGTGCTATCCCACTTCGGACAATCAACAGCGAGAACAACGCAAACATCGTTATGCTTCGAAATATCTCTGGGGAATTGATTTCGAATTAAGAGCAGCAAAAACCTCGCGAGCCTTAATGCTTATTGCCGGGGATGGCCACACCAATATCTTTGGACCAGATGTGAGCAGTCTTGATCCGAAAACTTGGTATTCCACTCAATCCGGCCAGAAGTTGATGCAAGGACTGCTTGACGCAAAATTATTAAGAAAACGAATCGAAAAACAAGATGAATCAAATATCATCAAAGATGAAGATCTTGCTTGGAAGTATTTTCATGACCTCAAATTCGATGTGATTTTTGCAAATCCTCCATTTGCAGGTGAGATGAAAGACAAAAAAATGCTTGCCTATTATGATCTTGCAAAACCTGCACTGAAACGCGCCAAGGATAAGCAAGCAAAAGAAGAAAGAGATGTTCTGTTTATCGAAAGAATTCTGAGATTTCTCAAACCCGGAGGCCGTGCGGCTATCGTGTTACCTCAAGGCAAATTTAATAATTCTTCTCTTGCCTTTATTCGTGAATGGATACTCCGCAAAGCACGCCTACTTGCAGTTGTAGGATTGCATGGAAATACCTTTAAGCCACATACGGGAACAAAAACTTCTGTTCTATTCATCCAGAAATATACTGATGAAGAACTTCAGAGTATTGAAACGGCCAAACAAACTGTCGCGGCAAAATGTCCGGATTATGAAAAAATGATAAGAGATTTGATTTCCGATAAACAATATAAAGACGATGTCTCTGAAGAAAAAATTCCAGAAGCAATTGCCGAACTGCTGCTGGAAACATTCAGTACCGATGAGGCTGATGTTGAAGAACAGGAGAACTCCGACACAGAACCAATTAAAGATTCTGGCAATGCGGGTTCTGTGGATAATGAAGACCTGATTGAAGCAGCCTGTGAAAAAATATCAACGCTTAAAAACGATCTGATTAAAGCAAAGCAAAAACTCTCCGACCTTGAATCAGATATGGAAGCCCTGATTCTCAAACGGGACAAAGAATTGGAAGTAGTAGATAAATCTGAAAAAACTGCTGTCAAGGTAAAATACAAAGAAGATGAAAAAAACCTGAAAGCAAAACAGAAAGCTGAACAGAAACGGTTAAAAGCCGAAATTAAGGTTTTTGAAAACGCCATTCCCGAATCTGAATATGAGCTAAAACTCCTTACCAACAGAGGCAAACTGCAAATTATACTTGAAGACGGCGACCTGATAGGTGCATTGAAAAATCGCTGGATAGATGCCGAAGTAGCTAAGAAACTTGATTACCCGATCTTTATGGCAGTAAGCGAACGAGGCGGAAAGAACAACTCCGGTGACTATGAATATATGACCGACGAAAACGGCAACCTGATGGAGTTTTCTGATGGCCACCCTCAAGAAGGACAACTAATTATCAATCAAGACCTTGTTAATTATAATCTGATTGCAAAAGACCTTGCCGATGCGTTTGAGATTCCCGATGACCAACTCTGCATTGCTGAAGCCTTTGTCCGCTTTGCTCAGAAAAATAAGTATGATTTCTGGGAGGCTGAATAATGGCCGTTTATTTCACCACTCAACTAGTAGATACATATAAGAATAACAGACTATCAGCAGAATTTTTTAGGCCAGAATATAGGTTTATCCCAAAGGATGAAAAGAGTTGGGCCAAAATTGGTAGTTGCTTAAAAAAATGCCAATATGGGATTTCTATTTTAATGAATGAGATTGGCAAAGGTTATCCAATTTTTCGTATGAATGAGCTTGAAAATTGTTTCGCAACCAAAGCTGTAAAATATGCAAATATCAATGAAAAAGAATTTCATCAGTTTAAGGTTAATGAAAATGACATATTATTTAACAGAACTAACTCGATCGATTTTGTTGGAAGAACAGGTATTGTAAAAGAAAACACAAATAGTGTATTCGCTTCTTATCTTATTAGAGCGATCCCAGATATAAATATCATCCGTCCAGAATTTATTGCCATTTATTTGAATACCAAATTCGGGATCGGTCAAATTAGAAGACGCGCTATGCCTTCAATAAATCAAGCTAATGTGAGTGCCGCCGAATTAAGACAGATTCTTATTCCTTTATTCCCATTAGCGATACAAGACGCAGTTTCAGATTTAGTTAATAAATCATTTAAGTTAAAACAACATTCCCAATCTCTCTACACCCAGGCACAGGAGCTTCTCGAGGGCGAACTGGGACTTGACAAACTCCAGTTTGACAAACCGCTATCTTATGAGGCAAGGCTGTCGGACGTGGTGGGGAAATTGAGAGGGGATGCAGAATTCCATAATCCAATGTTAAAAGAGTATTATGGATACCTTTCTCGAAAACATGATCTAGTAAAAATCACAGAATATGCAAAAGTTATAAAGTTTGGGAATCCAACATATTCAGGTAAAGGAATTCCAATTATTACACAAAAGCATCTGCAAGATATCACCCCAGCAGGTTATGGTAATGACTTGTTGGCAGATGATGCGTGGGTTCACAAATATCCTTCAGCGATACTAAAAATAAATGATCTATTATTTTATTCTGTTGGAGCATATTTGGGGAAAACAAATATTTGGTTAAACAAAGATAAGGCGGTTCATGCAAGTTTTATCACTATGTTAAGATGCCCTGTGGAATTTGATTCTGGCTATCTTATGGTTCTTTTAAATAGTAAGTATGGACTCTTACAATCAAAAGTATTTCAAAGTGGAACCTCGCAACAATATATTTATCCGAAAGATATTCGTAAGTTTTTAGTTCCAAAGGTAGCGAAGCAATTACGAGTTGAATTGTACAATTTAATTACAAACAGTCAAAAAGTAAAAATCGAATCCCAAATACTCCTCGAACAAGCTAAGCGCCGCGTGGAAGAACTAATTGAAGAGGCAGTAAAGAAATGAATCGCCTCGAAATGAAAGATATTATTCAAGAAAGGTCCGGTTCACTTCTTGCTCAAAATGATGAGAAATGGAAGAAGAACGAAAAGCTGAGGAAAAGGTTTGTAAAAGATTATACTACGGAAAAAATAGCACGATTATCATTAGATCAATATGTCATAGGCAGGGGTCGCGAAAACAAATCATTTTGCTATCGAATTGAAAGAGAATTGGACCGCCTTGGCCGAATAAGTGGAAGTCCGGCAATAAAGTTTGGTATCTATTATGGAATAACAAAAACCGACAGAAATAGAAAATATCGGCATTCAAAGATATGGGGTAAGACTCCAAAAGAAGCATTCAGGAAGATTAAACAGGCGATAATAAATTTAATTATTGCAGGTGAACGAAACGACTTTGAGGTAATTCGAAATAGTAAAATATCGCCGATGTTTCTTGGGAAAATACTCTTTGTGTATAATCCTGAAAAGTATTCGATGGTCTATTCTAAAGACCACCTACTGTATTTTATCTCAGAATTGAATCTTATATGTAAAAGCAAAGATAATATCGATCTTCAGCAATCTCTTATGAAGTGTCGTTATTCCTTTCGAGAACTGAGAAATAAACCACCATATTTATGGAATAAATTATTATACGATTCTTTTGGATACCCACCAGATAATCAAAGTAAGAAAACTCCAACATTATTAGACGCCGCTAAAGGAATTGTGGTAAGAGCTAATAATCAATTGCCGATGGGCCACAACGGTGGGAATCAATTAAGAGCTAATCAGGACTATGAAAAATTGCAAAAGCAGAGAAAGCGCATTGGAGACAGAGGCGAAAAATTGGTATTGATGTATGAAATAGAAATATTGAAAAAATCGGGAAGACATGATTTGGCAAAAAAAGTCGACCATGTTGCTGATAAAACTGATGGAAAAGGTTATGATATACTATCTTATGAATTAGATGGATCAGAAAAGCCAATTGAAGTAAAAGCGACTTCCTCGAAATCTTTTAGTGGTGGATTTTTTCTTTCATCTAACGAATTGAAGAAATCAAAAGATATAAATAACTATCACATCTATTTTGTTTCATCTGCTATGAGTAAAAAACCAGAAATATCGATAGTGAAAGAACCTGAATTTGAGAATGAACATAATTACATGTTATCTCCAACAATTTATAATGTAAAAATAATATCGTGAGTAGATTATGAACCTTTCTAGTGAAGACAAACAATTACTACAAGATCTTTGTCGTCAAAACGAGGTTAGTTTTGATAAGGTAATAAAATTACTTGAAACGGTCCGTGAGTATGAATTTAAGGATCGTCGTTCAGGTATCTATGACGCACTAAAAGAAATAGTCAAGTCCAAAGAGGCTAAACAATGAAAGACGTAGATATTTCTGCTTTCGTAGATAATCCGGAAAAAGCAATCGATTTGCTCCGTGCTGTTATCGCTGAAATCGACGATCGTCGAAAAGTTAAAAACGTGTTGGATAAGGAATCTCAGCTTCAAGAAATATCGAAATCTATTAATAAGCTTGAATCCTTAAAAGTTCCCATACCAGAGGAGCTGCGTAAAATAAAAATGGACTTAATGAACGACCTTAGTATTAGAGACTCGATGACGAAGAAGCTGGGTATCATCCAAAGTGGACTTAAAGAGTTAAATCACAGCGTTAATGAATCCCTTGGATATTCTCAAAAACAAGTTGGTCCGGGGATTAGAAAACCAAGATCCGCCAGAGGTATGAAAACTGGAAATTCTGTTTATCGGGAACTTATTATAAAAGTATTAAAAAAACATGGTGGTTCGGCATCGTCCAGAGAAGTGATTAATGAATTAGAGAATATACTTAGAGGAAAGCTCACAGCTCGAGATATGGAGCGTTTGAAAAACGGTGAACCTGTTTGGGAGAATACAGCACATTGGGAACGGAATAAAATGAAGGATGCCGGAATAATTAAAAATAGCTCTCCCAGAGGAATGTGGGAGTTAAGTGAGGATTACAAATGAAAATCAGAAAATTGACGATTGAAAACTATAAATCATTCCAGTTTACAACAGAAATTTCATTCCCGGATAATGCAGAAGGAAAAAGCATCTTCTTAATTGGAGGTATGAATGGAGCGGGAAAGACTTCAATTATTGAAGCTGTAAATTATTGTTTATATGGTGTAAAACCGGAAGAGCTATTTCGGTACATAAATAGAAAAGAAAAAGCGAAGAACAATACGAGCGTATCATTTGAATTAGTCCTTGAAGAAGATGATGGAGCAGAATTAATAGTAAAACGATCTTGGTCTGCTGGAACAATTGAAGATGCAAAACCGAAAGATCTGGTCGAACGATTAGTGGTTGTAAAAGACGGTAAGAGAGTAACTGTTCAAAATAAAGAAATCTGGCAAGAGTATATTCGTGCGGCGATTCCACCAAGTATTACACAATTCTTCTTTTTCGATGGGGAAAAAATTCAAGAAATAGCCTCTGATGACCATTCTGAAGTTCGATTACAATCATCTCTTGAGGCGGCGTTAGGTATTCAATATATTAATAGACTTTCTTCAGACATCACATATATAAAACAAGAAGAACGCAAAAACTATGTGGATATCACTGATGCTGATTTGGAATTTAAAGAGAGCGAACTGAAAAGAGAAAAAAGTAAAAAAGATAAAAAGAAACTAGAACGAGATGAGATAAAATCTGAGATAGATCAGTTTAAATCACAGCAGGAAGATGCCAAACGAAGATTTCAAGTAACTTTTCAAGAATCTCCGGAAACAAAAGATTCAATGCGACAAAATGAAAAGAAAAGAGTATTAGCGAGTAATCGATTGACTCAACTGGAAACTGAGATTAGAAACATCTGCGAGAATTACCTACCTTTCAGTATTACAGGGAAATTATTTGAGGATATTAGCAAACAGATAGAAAAAGAGCGGGATAGTTTACAAGGGGAAGCAATTCGTGAACATGCTGCTGAATTAGCAAAAAAAATTGTACGGGTTGTAGAAGAACCGGAACCGATCTATAGAGAGAAACTATCTGCTGAAAAAATGTTAGAACTGGAACGAAGAATTGAAAAGTTACTCAAAGATGGTGATGCCGCAAATGTTGAAAAAATTCTAGGATTGTCTGAGCGAGATGCAGCAAAGGTTCTTAACATTATGGAAAAAATTGAAAAGAGCGAGGTATTCGTTTTATCTCCTCTGTTAGAAGAGAAAAAAGAATTAGAAGTACAGATAAGAGCACTTGAATCAACCTTTAAACGTATAGGTACTGAAACCGAAAAAGAACTATTTGACCAATTACAGGAAGAAATTGAAAACTGTAATATTCAAATCGGTAGAAAAACGGAGCAAATTCGTATTGTAGAAGAGGACATTATGAGCCTTGAGAAACGGATACGGGAAATCGAGTTAGAAATTGAAAAATTATATGAAAAGCATCATGTGTCGAAAGAAAAAGCCGATTTTATTTCTGAGTGTGATGCGATTTCTAATTTACTTACACAGTTCATCGTCAGATTACGGAAAAATAAAGTGCACATGTTGCAAGAAAAAACATTCGAAATGTATCGATTACTATCGAGCAAAGCAGGTTTAATAAAAGATATATTAATTGATGAAAAAACGTATGAGATTAAAATCACAGATCGGAGCGGTCACGAGATAAAAAAATCCAGTTTATCAGCAGGTGAAAAAGAAGTGTTTGCAGTTTCTTTATTGTGGGGACTTGCGCAAACAAGTGAACTTAAACTACCTATCATTATCGACACACCATTGTCACGATTAGATAGTGCGCATAGAGAAAATATTGTGAATAATTATTTCCCCAATGCAGGTGAACAAGTTATTATACTATCTACGGATACGGAAATCGATAAAAATTATTATCGCAATCTTTCTCCACATTTATCAGGTGCAGCAAAATTAGAATTCGATCCACGTCAGGAGTTGACGACAGTAAAAACCGGTTATTTTTGGGAGTCATAACTATGGCAGACAGATTATACACTTCGCAGGAAACAGATGAAATATTAAGCGCACTTCGTCTTGAAACGAAACTTGAAAAGAATCTATTAGCTCGAGTTGCTTTTTCTATGTCGCTTTCAAGTGAGGGAGCGAATGTCCCGGTAAGCACAAATTTTAGTGGCGGGGAAATGAAACGCCCCACATTTTTTGGGACAGATGAATTGTTTTACCGGACATTAATCTCTTATGTATACAACAAACAAGATATTCAGGAAGATGAATTATATTCAAACAAATCAATTATCAAAAACCATGTAGATAGTGGCAGTAAACGACTGCATAAATTATTTGTTGAAAGCGGTAATAACGCAGATCTAATGTTGAAGAAGATTGTAGGGATCATTGAGTTTAAGGGCAGGAAAGAAATGTTCGGAAAAGGATTTGAACTCTTTTTAGGAAAGACATTATTACAAAAAACAGACGTGATACTGGAATTGAATAATACACAGAAACACGCAAATTCGCATCTCGCAATTATGGGCAAACCCGGTGTAGGTAAGACACAATTTTTATTAAAAATTCTTGCCGATATTCGCATACAGTCCAATTATCAAACGAACTTTATCTACTTTGATTATAAAGGAGATGTCGCAGACAATATAAAATTTATAGATGTAGCCAAAGTCCATTTGTATCGGCTTCTGCAAGGAATGCAAACTTTACCGATCAATCCGTTCATGTTACCATCATATGAGGATCAGACCATCAATTTATCTGCGAGAGAAAAAGCAGAAAGCTTTGCTTCTATAAATAGAAAGTTTGGTGTTGTTCAAAAAGGGGCACTAACTGATGCTATTAGAGAGGCTTATACGAGAAGATCAAACACTACAAAACCATATCCTGATTTTATAGATGTCTTTGATGTAGCACGAACATCATATGCACAAGAAGGAAAGAATGACGATACATTAATAGAAGTGCTCAGGGATTTAGCAAATTTTGATTTATTTTGGTCACATAATTCTGAAATCGATCCTATCGAAAAGCTTTCTGATAGAACGTTATTGATTGATTTACATGCAATGCCGGTTCTTAAAGAACTCGTGGCATATTTAATTATTGAGAGATTATATAAAGAGATGGCGGTTTTACCTGACAGCCCAATAGTAAACAATCAGCGGACTATTCGAACTATTTTAGTTATTGATGAAGCTCATAATTATCTAAGTCAGAAAAATATTTTCCTCCAACGTATTATTCGCGAAGGTCGTTCTAAAGGTATTGTCGTGTTCTTTGCAAGCCAATCTCCCAGCGATTATCAACAAGAAGATTTCAATTTCCAGGAGCTACTAGAGTTTGCATTTATTTTTGAATGCGAAGGTGTGTCCGCACGGTCAATTCAAGAGATATTAGGCTGCAGTCCGAAAACCGCAAAAGATCTTCAAACAGAAATTGCAAAACTTGAGCCTTGGCAGGTTGTTACTAAGAGCGGGATCAAAACCGAAGAGTTCACGAAGTTTGTTGCAGAAGCGTTTTATAAAAATTATTAAGTCATTATGCTCATATTTTGTGGCTTAATCTGGCTAGTTAACAATGGGCTAAAGATAGCCTGAAAGTTTTGAGTCGATAATAAAACACACAGTTTGAAAAGGGGCAACAAATTGAAAAGTATATTAGATTTTAAACCTGAAATAATATCAAAAGATTTGCCTAAAGAACCGGTGCGAGTTATTGGTATTGACTTAGGAACCACCAACTCTACTGCGGCTGAGATTATATGGGACCCAAAAAATCCCGATACATATCAGCTTAATTGTTTAGAAGTCGATCAGCCAACTCTCGAAGGTAATTTTACGAGTGTGTTTTTACCATCTATGGTAGCTCTTTTAAATGGAAAAGAATTCATTGGTGAAGGCGCTAAACGTCTAAGAGCACGTGCATCGGAATACGGTCTGGAACAAAATAAAGACATATTCTATGAGTGCAAGAACGATATGGGGCTTCGTCGTACTTACCATCGCGCACACGAAGGATACCGTTCCGCTCCGGAAATTGCAAGTCGCGTATTAAGTTTCTTCAACGAAGCAATAAACAAGAGCAAGGGAGATAAAATATCACGTCATGTAATATCTGTTCCTGCATCTTTTCAGATATCACAACGCCATGACACGCTTCTTGCGTCAACGCTTGCCAATATAGATGTTAAGCCGGGAGATTTAGTCGATGAACCGGTAGCTGCGTTTTACGATTATCTGTTGCAGTTCGGCGACGATATTATGAGCACTCTGGACAAGGAAAAGAATCTACTGATATTCGACTTCGGCGGCGGCACGTGCGATGTAGCTATTTTTAAAATAAGTAAAAGCGCTCAATCAATTAACATCGCTCCTTTAGCGGTTTCACGTTATCACAGGTTAGGCGGCAGCGACTTAGACCGGGCTATACTTTACGAATGTTTGGTACCACAACTACGCAGTCAAAACGGCCTGAGTGAATTTGAACTGTCTTACGAAGATAAAAAGAAAATAATCGAGCCGGCTTTTCTTGGATTAGCTGAAGCGTTGAAAATAGGTCTATGTATTGAAATTGCACGTTTAAAAAAGTTTGACAGCTACAAACCTGAAGAAAAGGAGTTGATAAAAACTCAACCTGGAATGCATCATTGTAATCTAAAGAACAAAAAACTGACACTTCAATCCCCCAAACTTTCAGCAGTCGAATTCGAAAATATACTGAAACCATTTTTAGATACAGACCTAATCTTTGCCCGCGATACCGAATACCGTCTTACTTGTTCAATATTTGCACCATTAGAAGACGCCTTGCAGCGCAGCGGGCTAAACTCAAAAGAAATTGACTATTGTTTGATGGTCGGAGGCAGCAGTTTAATAACTCAAGTCCAGGAAGCTATGGCAAAATACTTTGAGAATGCAAAAATGTTAACCTACTCCGACAGAGATTCACTGCAGCTTGCTATTGCAAGAGGTGCGGCAATACACGCGCTTGCCATAGAATTATACGGACACGGTATCGCTAAATCAATTTGTCACAACTCTATTTCTATAAGAACCGGAGATAAGGGACTCGTTGAATTAGTGCCAAAAGGTGTAGAGCTTCCGTTTCCTGCATCCGGCGAGTTCGCTCAATCCACAGAATTAGCAGTGCCTGAAACAAATATTACGGGTAGGATGCTGTTAAGAGTCGAGTTTGTTGCCGGTAATGACGAATATATTATTGGCAGCAGAATTTGGGAGATTACTGAGTCTGTCCAAAGAGGTCATCCGCTATATCTGAAGTACAGACTGGATGAAAACAATGTCTTTCAAACCAACATCTCAATGTTAACGTCTGAAGATAATAAGGAATTTAAAGAGACGATAGAGCATCCTCTTACGCACGTTGTCAATCCTGAAACAAGCAGACTAATGATAGAAAGTATAGAAGAATCATTAAGGACTCAAAAGTTTACACGTCGGGAGACCGCTTCTTATCTTGTTGAATTAGCCGATCTTTATTATGAGATACGCCATCATGAAAAAGCAATAGACTTTTTAAAAAGAGCCTTACATATAATCAACACTCCCGATAATAATATTTTAATTAAGTTAGGTATAATCTGCGGTGAGATAGGTGATTATGAACGTGAAGAGAAATATTATAACACTGCCTCAGAAGCAAGCGTTACTGATGGTGGAGCTTTGTTCAACCTTGCGCTCTCGAAGAACCGCCGTAGTTTATATACAGAGGCATTGAAAAAAATTGATGAGGCATTGGGTAGAGAAAAGATAGGTCCCTATCATGTTTTGAGGGCGATCATACTTAAAAATACAGGAAGGAAAGCTGAATCCGATGAGGCGCTTAAAACCGGACTTAAGATGTTTAATGATTACACTGTACAAAGCGATTGGGAGTTGGGATGGTATACAACCGGATTAAAACAAATAGGTGATGAAAAAAAGATAAAAGAAATCGAAGCCGAATTTAGGGCAAGGAAACAATCTTCTCGTGCATACAGCGATGTAGAAGGGTTGCTGCCGATAACAAATAAAAAACAACAATAACTATGACCTGGTTAATACCGCGGGATGAATTGACAAGCGACCAGCTTCGGGCTATTGAAGCTGATGTAAAAGAACATCGATTGGTTTTTGGAGCGGCAGGTTCCGGGAAAACACAAGTACTCCTTCATAGGGCACATTATCTTGATGAAACACTGGATCCCGCTGATGATAGATTTCATATATTTGTATATACCAATGTTTTAAAACACTATATACAGTCTGCTTTAGAACTTCTTAAATTGCCCGAAAACTGTGTGTCAACTTTCGATGCCTGGTGCGCGGATTATTATCAACAAAAAATCAATAACCGCCTTCCCTGGAATCAGCAATATAAACAACCTGATTTTACCAGAATCAGAAATGATGTGCTCAATAGTTTGAGTACAATGACTAAAGATTTACCACTATTCGATTTTGTTATGGTAGATGAAGGACAGGATTTAGATGCGGTGACTTTTCAGATTTTAAAAAGAATAGCAAGACATCTATCAGTAAGTGTTGACCACTGTCAGCAAATATATGAACAGGGATCCACAAAGGATGATATCATTCAGGTGCTTGGCATATCGACTAAGAATACGACCTTGATAGAATCGTATCGCTGCTGTCCATATATTATACAACTTGCAGCTGAGTTTATTGAGGACAAAGCGGAGCGGATTCAGTTTATCAACAGATCCCGAACTGAACAAACCGAAAGAGAAACTCCGATGCTCTACATTGCAAAAGATTTTGATGATGAGTTAGCAAGGTTGGTCGATGTTGTACGAACCCGGCAGGCGAAGGGAGAAAGGATAGCGATTTTGTTCCCGCAGAATAAAAAAGTATACGGTTTTGCTACCGCACTGAGAGAAGCCGGCCTTGAAGTGGAAACACCGAAACGGGAGAAGATGACAGGAAAATTTTACGAACTCGATTTTAACAGTGATTTACCGAAGCTAATGACATACCATTCAATCAAAGGTCTGACATTCGATACTGTAATCATGCCTCGCCTTGTCGGCAATTCCTTTTACAATATACAAAGTGAAAGGCGAAATCGTCTGTTGTTTGTTGGCATTACTCGTGCGACAAAATGGGTATACCTCAGCACAATAGAAAATTCTGAGATGGAAGAATTAAAACCTCTTACTGATAAGAACAGTTGCGAATTTCTAGCTATACAAAATGGTTCTGATTTGGGTTCTGGCAATATACATCCCAAAGAAAAGAGTGATGATGATTTATTGGATATATTGTGATAGAGAAATACGGGAAAATACTATTAGGGGAAATAATACTTATGTATCGGATGGGATTTGAAAAAGTAGGATTTACTATATCAGATATTCAACAGCTTTTTCGCGCAAATTCTTTTTCAAAGCATCATATCTGCATCGGAAAATCCGGCTTCCTTTGATATGGTGACCAGACTAGATTTTTATTATTAACGCCTATTTGCGCCACTCAAATAATTGAATAGCTATAACATACCCCCTTGATGAAGATCGTGCCCTATAAGTGAAATTCGACAATATTGATCCCCGTAAGTCCTTATTTTTCAACAGATTCATTTTTGCCAATTTCACTCCTGAGATACTCTATCTTAAAACATTTGTAAATTCAGTTAGTAGGAATGCAACCAAATTTTGGATCCACCCACCTAAGCCGGGCACACATTCCAATCCCTCCTCTTTTAGAACGGGAGCGAATCGTAGCTAAAGTGAAGGATCTCGTGTCACATTGCGACGAGTTGGAAACGAAACTCATGCACGCCGAGAAAGCAAGCGAGGAGTTGGTGGAGAATTTGCTAAATGGATAACCTCCTGCTGAGAGAATTTGTTGAGTACTTTTATTTTTCGATTCGCCCCGACAAGAAACGTCTTGACTCGCTCAGGACAAGTACCAATAGCATTCGGGCGCATTTGGCTTATTAAATTTGCGGCATAGTCTTTTCCCGATCGGGCCTTATGCCCTAGCCCAATCAAAACTACATTATCATTCATATTATATTCCTATTCATTACTATTTTTTTATTATCTATCCGATTCTTTCTATATAGCAGATAAAACATCATAGCGCCTTCCGCCAGATAGTCCGTATCCTTTGTTTCATCATACATCTCCATCAGCGCCCGAAAAACATCGGGCGTAATGGTCTGTTCTTTTTCAGAGAAGGCATTGAATAACCTTATTCTTTGCCCATCAGGGTTCTGCGTGCATTCCACTACAAGGGAGAAGCACCTGCCCATAAATACAGTTAGTTGATCAAGATAGTTTGTTTTGTTTGGAGATTTAAGTTCTTTCATATATTTTCCTTTGAATTTTGATCTCGTTATTTAAGACGAGATATGGAAAATCGGCAGTACTTCCTCGCTTGCCTTTAACAGAAAGAGCGGTACTCCGCTTTGCCCATTAATGCAAGACAGAAGTCCCTTATATATTCGATACTAATTACAAGCCGGTTGAACAGCTTTGCCAACAGTTCGGCGATCATGGATGTTAAATTACGCTGCAATGGACACCTCTTCTTCCTCTACTGCGGCTACCTGTATCGCCCAGCAGGTTGTTTTCCAACTACAATACTGACATTGCCAGTCCGATATTGGCTTACCTTCCGATGTAAAGTCCTCATATTTAGTTTTACTAACCTTCCCATCGTCAAATGCTTCTTTGGCCTCTTCAGCAGTATACTGAAGGCTGAAGTCCCTGTCCGGAGGGGCTATATCCTGGAATGGTACGCCGGATTTTAACTTCTTAATATCTTCGCCTACCTGTTCACGAAGGTGTGCAAATCGCGCATATATGTCTTCAACATAGAAGCGTTTGTCGACAACCCCGTTCACCATAGCCCTGGTTTTCCCCTTCTCTTCTACAAGCGATACGTCGAATTCCGTACGGTTGCAGTTGTCCCGCAAAAAGTAGACAAGTTTGCCGCCGATTAGCTTGGGATCATCTCTTTCAGTATACAGATATGTCAGGAGCTGAAGAAGGTTCTGATCCTTCGGCTTTCCCTTGACCATCGCTCTTGACTTGCCTCTGCCCTTCGGGCGGTCAAAGAGTTCCTGAGCCGATCCGGATTCGAAGCCTTTTACCAGTCGTCCTCCCCATGTACTTTTTACTTCTGTGAATATATAATGACCTTCTTTGTCAACCGGGAGATTCACAACAATGTCAATTTCCCCGGATACATAATTGGACTTATCCCAGAATTTGACAGAACTGTTGTTATAAAGTCCGGTGAGTTTAACAAGGTCGGTTATCATATTCTCTATGGCTCTGCCCATGGAAAAGATATATTCCGATTTGATGGTCGTCGGGTCGCTTTGAGGAACGCCCATAAGCCGATACCATCCTTTTCTAAAGCATGTGCCCAGCACTTCTGCCTTTTTGGTCTTCGGGTCGATTGCCGTAACGCCTGATTCGGACGGATACAGAGAATTGCGGCGTTCCCCGCTATATCTCGACCCAGTCAGGGATTCGTCGCAAGCGTCCCAAAACCTGAACTGTTTTAGTTTTTCATAATTCATAAGTTACTTTCTATATTTAATATTATTATTCTAAGCTCCGTGCATCATAAAACCAAATGAACTGCTTTCTTTTCCTTTGAACTTTATGTATTCAAAGATATGTTGCCTGATGTTGGCGGTATCTATTGGTTCCGGCAGGTATTCGGGATTGCACCCTGCAGCCGATTGTTCGGCCTTTGTCAGGGTGTTGAAGTTTGCCTTTTCACATAAGTTTTTTACGTGCTCTGTCACCTTGTCCCTGATAATGCAGTTTACTACTTCGGGCAGGTCTGCTCCAGATAAACATCCGTCACGAACGATAGATTGTATCTGGTCCCAGTCTATCTCTTTGATCTTGGCATATCCAAGGGAGCGCCGCCCCATATGGTTTTGCAGTCCTTGCATTATGGCGGACGCAGTAAGGGGGACATATTCAATTATCTTATCGAATCTGCCCGGACGCTTGGCGGCGGTATCTATGCCTTCCGGATAGTTAGTCGCACCTATAAGAGTTACATTACGCAGCTTCGAAAAGCCTCCGTCCATCCATGCGAGGAAAACATTAACTCTTTTCATAGAGGTCTCATGCAGGTTGTCGCTACGCTGGGGAATCATAGAATCAATTTCATCAATGAAAATGATAACATGTTTCTCCTTTGACTGTTCTTCAGCCATACTAAAGAAAGATTTCAGCTGTTCTATAGGATAGTCGACCCATTTGGATGCAATATCCATATAGCGAAGTTCCATTAAAATCACGTCGTTCTTTAATTCTCTGGCCACAGCCCTTACTGAGGCCGTCTTGCCTAATCCGGGTCCGCCTGTCAGCAGAATGCCCCTCGGAATATCGAGTGCCCACGACCTGTATACCATGCCGTATCGTAACGATTCTATAAAGGATCTGAATTCTTTAATGGCATTATCCTGTCCTACAATGTCGTTAAGGCTCAGGTCGCCGAGGTCCATTATGTAATCGTCGGGACGCTGCTCTGTCCCCTTCTCTTTGCTCATGCTCGCTTTTTTTTGGTTAGATGGGAGTGCCCCTCTAAGTATATCTGAGGGTATTTTCAACCTTGTCTCCTTATTGATTATTTATGCTTTACAAGCGTTTAACATCTTATTTAAAAGAGGTTTGAATTGATGTTGTGAATATTTTAATTTTGCAGATATCGCTGCCGCTGACAGCCCTTTGGCAAACAGGTATAGAACATATTTGCTGAGACCTGTTATGCCGCCGTGCCGCAGTCCTGCAAGCCATACAGGTTCAAGGAAGAATTCCTTATCAATATCAGCGTCGTCTCCATAGAACGGCTGCTCATATGCAGTTTCTACATGTTTGGCTGACAACATGATTTTTCGGCGCATATCTGTAGCTACGGATAGCTGCATTAGTGTGCTTATGAATTGTATGGTCAGACGGCATACCTTCGCCTCGCAAATTCGGCTATCAATATGCTATCTGCATCACCTTTAAAACTGTTTGGTCCGTCAAAGTTTTTTAGCACCTTTTTAATGAAGTCAACAGATACACTAAATTGATCCTTTGCCAATTCGGCGTAAGCTCCAACACCAGGGTGGTTGCCCAGTAGGTAGTCCTTACGGATGGCAAGGGTTAATTCATCTCTGTTTTTCATTGGTTATCCCTTCTAATTGTGCAATCATTAAAAGTTCTCTCCATATCTTGTCGTCACTAACAAGGCGGACATCGTCCAGTCCTATTAAATGATCGGACAATTTGGAGGTAATCAATTCTTCAATATATTGCTCACCAGTGTCAAGGGTACGGTAAACGATATATCTTTTATCTTCATAAAATATCGTAGCTAAGTGAAGAAACTTCACACTGCCGATACTGTATTCCCTCCCGTCTTTTGTATAGTTAAATATTTTATATGGTTTTGATATCATCACCCTCCTAAAGATTACATTGTGATAAAAATTTACAATTATAACATTGCTTAGTATTCGGAGCTATAAGTTTTTGAGACATAATATCTATCATATTGCCAAGCTCTTCTTTGGCGCGCAACAAGCTGTCGGGTGCAATCTTTACAAAGCTCAAACCGACATGCGAGGAGTATTCTGTAAGTATCTTAACAGCAAAGTAGCCATGAATAGGTATGCCGATAGTGTTGCTCAAAAGAGCACAGCCATACCTTGCGGTAATGTCCCGTTCGGCAAAAGTTTTACTGTCTGTAAAAAAGACCGGTGTAAACTTTTCTCCGTTTGAAAGAACAACTGGTATTGTGTCAGCATAAATGCCTCGCAATTTCACTTGTTCAAGTTCTATTTTTACAGCGACCGCTCTATATCCGGGATTAAAAATGCGGGACACATATGAGTCAAAGAACTCTTTTAATCGTATAATAATTGTGTTAGTTCTTTTTCTTTCCATAAGGTTGTGCATACGTCCCAACTGTTTTCCCCAGAAGGTGAACAGAGGTCTGTAGTCGGGTATCGTATCCAGTTCGAGTTCCTTTGTAAAGACATATGTTGCACACTCCCGCAATACCTGCTCAATCTCTGATTGACGAGCAGGATTGCTGAACATATATAGCCTGGGGCATATATGAAAGTTTTTGATATCATCAGGCCGCAAAAGAGTCGTCCGCATTGGCGTCTCCCGGCATTGAAGCCCTGTGTTCTTCAAGGAGTTTTGATGTGTCTTCATTTTTGCGGAAGTAGTATCGCCACAATTTGTTCCTGGCGCCTTCACTCATGTTTAACACATCCGTCCTTGTAACTTCGCGCGCGACTCCCTGCTTTGGCAATATATAATAGTGTAGTTCACCCTTATATCCGCTGACCTTGTTCTTGCCCACTATAAGTGAGACAATAGGACATTTGTCGTCGGGGCCTTGCAGTTCGGGAGGTACTGCCGGATCATAAAAGAACATCTCCGTATTATCCGGATCAACGTGCATTTCACTGACCAAATGCCCCACCCAGTTAGCATGATATTCCAATGATTTAGATTCCTTCATCAGCTCATTCAGGGTTATGCGGGACTTTGAATCACCTTGTCCTTTTTTGTATTCAACGGTGCAGAATCCTGTGATTCCGTGGGCAACAAGAATGTTTTGTTTTAAAGCAAGACTGATATCTTTTATCCTTTTAACGTCGTCATCTATGTTGCTGAAATCCTGAAGATTGTGCAGATTGTCTATTATGTAAAGAATATGCCTGTCGGGAAAGCGTCTTTTTATATTGCGGATAGCCATATCGCCAGATGAAAGCGTGGCGCCCATTTTCGAATCCTTAATAATAAGACGACCGTCTTTTGCCCATTGTTCAAATTTCTGATATGCCCAATCCCTAGCGGAGAGTAGCTCATCAAGATTTGTTACATGCGCAATATTGTCCTCCACATTAGGCGCATCCATGCTGTTAATGGTTACTTCCATTGACTTATCATATGCCAGTGCCGATATAAAGCGAGGTATGGATTCTTCCCTGCTATCATCAATGGTATGGTAGAGAATAGAGACATTGTTAAACCGATCGTCATCCGCCCGTTGTCCATACCATGCTGCATCTTCGTGGGAGCGAAGCAATCCAACGATATAGTTAATGAGCCAAAGCGTTTTTCCTGTATTAGGCTGTCCGCCTATCAGAAATAGTTTTCCGCTTGTAGAGCCTTTCATCTTTGTTTCGAATCGTGGCATTCGGAATATATTGAGATAATCATCACGGCTTGCACCTTCCTGATGAGATTTTATGACACCTATTTCATTTACAAACTCATCAAGGTCATAAATATTTTTGCCCACCCGGTCTGCAAGGGTATTCAAAGAGACATGAGCGTTCTTTACAATAATAGGAGCGTCTGTAGGGCTTCTCTTTAAGAGTTTCTGCATGTTATCCAGTATGGCATCACGCTCATCATTCTGTTGAACGATCTCATTCTCCATAATGTTCTGAACCTCCTTGCGGACGGTCATTAAGGGCAGGTCGCAGACTTCAGCAATCTGCTTACACATTCTGTCCCGCTGTAGGGCAGAAGATTCATTCACAATGAGAGGTATAATCTGTTTCGCCAGTTCGTGAGGGTCCAGATCTGTTTCATCTCTTAATTTATATAACCGCCATTCGAACGCGGTTATATGTGGCAGCATTAATAACTTTTCTTTGCCGAACTTCCGAACAAAAGAATCCGGATCTTCCCCTTCCGGAAGCGTAACGATTCTTACACGAAAGTTCCTGATGCCTTCCATCACTTCAGTAATGGTCCTGGCAGTGTTGTCTATCCCCGCGGCATCACCATCGAGTAACAGTATAATATCTGTAGTAGATACTCTTTGGAGCAAAGAAATATGTTCATTTGTAAATTTAGTAGAGCCAAGTGCTGCGGCTTTCAGTCCGACCTTGTCCAAAGCGATTGCATCAGTATGTCCTTCGGTAATGTAAACGCCGGAATGTTTCCCAGATTGTTTCTTGAGAGCACGTTGCAGATTATATAATATGCTACCCTTAGAATATACAGCATTCGACTCTGTGTTGTAATACTTGGAACCAATCCGGTTGTTCTTGTCAAAGTGGCAATTACGGACGGCAAACCCCCGGACAACCCCTCTGTCGTCAAGGATAGAGAAGATCAGATTATTGGGATTAAAGATATATTCCTTAACCCCAATCTTTTCCAGATATTTTCTATCGATCCCCCTTTGTCCGAGTTCTGCCATCAAATTCTCGTAGTTAGCACAGTAGCCGAGAGAAAAATCGGCACCATCTTCTTTGGGATTTATTTGCCGTTCGGCACAGTATTCCTTTACTTTTTCATCAACATTATCTGGAGCAAAACGGAAGTCTGTAACCACGATATCTTTTATCATGGAGTAAATTGCGCGTATGTTCATTTCTTCAATATCTTCGGGAGACATTGGTTTAAATTCATATTTAACATCAAACATATCGCACAGAACTTTTACATTTTGAATCATAAATTCAGAACCAATCAATGGCGCCCCTGATATAATATTGTGAGCCATGAAAATATCTCCGGTACGGTTACTGGAGAAGCAGTGATACATGGACTCATTATTAAAAGACGCAAAGATATGAAGAGAGGGATTTTTATCTGCACGGTCAGAATAGAAGGAGTGGTACATATTTGCCTTACCCTTTCCCTTCTTGACATTCATGCGGTCCAAGAATTCGGGCAGCTTGCTTTTAAGCACCCTTTTTAATTCTTCAAAATCTTTAATCACCTTTGTCATTTTTTTTCTACTCCATACATTGTTTTTATTAGTTCCGGGGGACACTCCCCGCCTACGGCACGACGATATGCCTCTTCAAATTGCTCATGAGTGATGTTAAGGTAGTTAGGCACCATAAACATCACTGTTGCCATCAAGTTGTGCATCATCTGCGCAAGCATAGACATTGTATTAAAGCTCTCACTCAGCTTGCTCACATTGATTACCAATGTTTTTACAATCGCCTCCTGATACGCATCATCTTTTTCGTCCGCATTGCGAGGGCCATTCTTTGATTCTTTTTGAGCGTCTGAATTTTTCTTTATATCGTCCATTGTAATCACCCTCAGGGGAGGATACTTTTTATCTTTATCCATATTACACTCCAAACTGTACAGGTATATAAGATACCAGTGGGTTCTCCTGCGCAACCACGACGAGAGCTTGTTCAGGTCCTGACGAATAGATAAGCAGTTCATCGCTATAATCATTAGGACCAACAGGCGTTCCTACTCTGATTATCCTAACATCGCCTGCTGAGGTTATTAGCCCTTCATGATAGTGTCCTGTGAGTATAATTTTTAATCCCGGATATAACTTTTCTAAATTCATCAATTTCAATTTTGATGATGGGGATATTAGATTCCTCGGTAAAGCATGAACGCCCAAAAAGGAATGTCCCTTTACACGGAACGCAAGATGAGGATGGTCATATGCCCGATTATGCAGGAATTTTACATTTGTTAATTTATTATACTTCTCCTGATCTCGCAGCAATATGCTGTCAATCCATATATATGCATTCCGGTCCCAGTTGTCGGTCAAAGGACGCATAGTAGGCATTCCCCGCATTTCGCCGTGGTTTCCTACAACACCATACATGTTAACCGATCCCTTTTGTCCGACGAAATGTGAGCATCGCTCAGCATTGTCCATAAGGGCGGATGTGAAAAGTTTAATTTGCCTCATAGGGTCGGCTTCTAAATGGTGGATCTGAGATTTAAAAATAGAACCATCTCCATCGCAGTTGTCACCTCCTATCACAATAACAATCTCATCGAATTCTTTTTTTCCGCGTCTTGTTATCTCAGCGAATGCACTGTTAAACAACATATCCATACGTTGTTTTCCTATATTAAAATCATAAGAAATCTCCCACGTATTAGGATCTTCAGGTATCCGCCTATTGACCACACAGCCAAAATGACTGTCGAATATTGCGACTATCATAGCCATTTTATTGTTACTTGCACTTACAGGACACATAAATGAACACGTTTTATCAAGGATGTTCTCCTGTAAGTACTGTTCGATTGCATCTGAAATATTAGATTTTATCTTTTGATTTGTTGTTTTGATATATATTGTTGTTCGTGTCTTTTGCCGTAATGGTCTAAGTCACCATAGCCCAAATAGTCCGGCATTATTGATTTGTTTATTTGCTCGCTCATTTTCTCTCATTTTAAGTTGGTATTTTAGATAGGTATCCCGGACAGGCAGTCGCTGAAAAACGCATGCCTTGGAATTTTAAAAACAACATATAGTCCAAAGGATTAGTTTTGGAAATCATAGAACAAACATGTTTGTTCTGCTGTAATATCCTG
Organism: uncultured Ignavibacteriota bacterium; assembly: GCA_947085405.1. Taxonomy (GTDB): domain Bacteria; phylum Bacteroidota; class Ignavibacteria; order UBA10030; family BY39; genus JASEGV01. The sequence continues at coordinate 159,656 of CAMTWO010000031.1, read as the reverse complement.
AGTCCATCGTTGTTTAACGGAATGTTCCATCGAACCTTTTCCGACACCCCTTTAATCTTATCTTCAAAGAAGTATATCCCATTTGCGGCATATGCTCCCTGTTCTGCGTCAAAAGGACGCGTGTGAACGATTATCAGTTTGTCGGCATATATTTTAATGCCTCCCTTTTTTTGAAGTTCATTAAACTGCTTTTGGAATATGAAAAACTTCCTGTCGACACCTTCCAGCCTGAACCACAAACCATTTTTATTCTTAAAAAGTTTATGTTCGGCCATTATGCCTACGCTGGCATCAGAGTATCTGCTTTTATATTCAGCTATTTCACTCTGATAAATCAGAATAGGATGGGATGTCAGCCATAGGTGCGTTACTTCTTTTTCCATCGCCATTAATATATTCGTAGAATACTCTCCTACTGACGGCAGCTGTATCCATTCACTGTCAAAACTCAGCGGCGCCCATTCTTTTTCTTTGAAATGTTTAACCATATCCATCAGGTCGTCTATATAACAGACAGGAGTCTCGCCCTCATGTCTTATTGCATAGAACAACTGTGCACGTGATGCCATCAAATCAAAGCATCCCGCTTTAATCATGTTTCTCACGACGTTGGTTTTTGGATTAAGACGATATAAAAAGTCAGTTATGCTTTTATACGGTCCGTTTCGTTCCCTTTCTTTAATAATGGGCTCGGATGCCGATGCGCCCACTTCCGTTATGCCGGAGAGTCCGTAACGTATTGTAGTGTCGTCCACGACCGTGAAGATATCACGCGAAGTATTGACGTCGGGAGGCTGTATTATGATGCCATATTTTTGCGCCTCAACGATAAACTCAATAACCTTATCGATTGATGACAGTTCATATATAATATTAGCAGCATAAAACTCCGCCGGATAGTGCGCTTTCAGCCATGCAGTAATAACACTTAACAGTGAATATGCAACAGAGTGTGATTTATTGAAGCAATAAGAACTAAAAGATTCTATCTCTGATACCAGTATCTCGGATTCTTCTTCAAATACACCATTCTTTTTTGCGCCGGCTGCAAACTTTACCATTTGTTCAGCCATTTCCTTAACCTTCTTCTTTGCAATAACACGTCGGAAATTATCCGCCTCCGAATCATTAAACCCGGCAAGGACCTCAGCTACCTTCTGTATCTGTTCCTGATATACAAAATATCCATAAGTCTCAGACAGTATGTCCTTCAGTACAGGAAACCTTTTACTATGGGGTTCCAGTTCCGGATCGCGTCCGGCTTTAACCGCCAGAAGCGAAGGAATAAACTTGATAGGACCCGGACGATATACAGCCGAAATCATTGACACATCCAGAACATTCTTCGGTTTAAACGAGCGGCATACACCGCTGATACCGGGACCTTCAAGTTGAAATATTCCCATTAGATTTCCTGATGCAATCAGCTTATATGTTGCCGGATCGTCAAAGGGGATATCTTTTACCGTAATGTTCCGATTGTGCCGCCGGTTGATAAACTCGATGGTCTTCTGTATAATGTCTAAAGTTTTTAAACCTAAAAGGTCTATCTTTAGCATACCTAAAGATTCGGTTTCGTTACCGTCAAACTCCAATACCGCATTGCCCTCGTCATCGGTGCGTACCGGGGCAATCTCTGCAATCTTTCTCGGCGATATAACAATACCCGCAGCGTGTTTGCTTCTGGCAAACAGAACGCCATCAAGTTTTCGTGCAAACTTTAATATCTCTCTGGCCTCAGGGTCTGTCTTTTCCATCTGAGCAAGTTCTTCAACTGTTTCAAGCGCCTTATCAACATGCCAGTTGATGCCCTGAACAGTATCCGGGACAAGATTCGTCATCCTGTTAACCAGGTCTAATGGTTTACCTAAAGACCTTCCGACGTTGCGGATAGCCCCTTTCGCATACATAAGTTGATACGTGCCTATGGAAGCAACCATGTCCGCTCCGTATGTAGCTTTCAGATACTCTTTGCCCTCATCACGGTAATCTCTCTGGTTATCCAGATCGATGTCCGGTATGGTACCGCCTTTATATCTCAGGCTGTTCTTGGGCAATTCGTCGGTGATGCCGATAAGGTACGCTACCGTGCTGTTGCACGCATTCGAAACCTTAATCTTTTGTTTTAATATATCAAGGAAGTAATATTCCATTTCATGGATTTCGAGAGCGCCTATTTCTTTTTTAAAGGCTAAATAGCTGACATCACTAAATCGCGGGCTCTCTGTGCACATCTGTCTCAATGTCATCGGTTACTCCTGTTTTATCTGTTAAAAGCTTACCAAGAAAATCCAACATTGGTTTGTTTATATTTTCACCAATCGCCCTAGAAGTAAGGAAGGCATTCTTATTAGGACTGCTTTCTTTGAAATAAATGTCAACAGCACATCCGGTCGCATCGTGAAAGTGTTTGAAAAATTTAGCTTCTGTCCTGGTCTTAAAGAACCAGAATCCGCCGCAATTTTTACATTCATGATGGTAATATCCCGACTGACCGTAGTTAGAATCTTTTAGTTGTTCTATAAAAGAATTAAGTTCAGCAACTGAAAAGTCGGCGAACCAATCTTCAAAATTATTTGATTGGGCAATTTTAAATACAAGGGCACCCCAATCAATTGTGCTTATATTCTGTAATGTTATATTTTCACTCATTTTTTTGCTCGTTAATTTTAGTTTTGGCCATCGAACTCAGCTAGATTAGAAAATTGCTTTCGAATTTCTGATTCGATACTATCCGTATTAAGTCCATACTTGTTCAGTAAATGTTGATATAGTGTTGCATCGTCTATATATTTGAGCGTACATATAGCGCAGCTTGACGATATAATATCGTCCTCGTTTTCATAAAGATGTCGAATCATGTCGTCCGTTATCTCACTTGGCTCTACAGGCAGAATTGTTCCCGCTTCCTTTTTTCCGGAGGCAATGATTTTTTTGTTTTCATCTACGACCATGTTGATAAGATCGTCCCGGTCGATATCACTGAACCGTATAGGTTGTACATAATCTTCGCCACAGCCGAGATGGTATACATGTCCCGCGCCACACCGGACCATTTCTACTTCTGCCAGTCCAGCATACCCTTCTTCGGCTCCCTTACAAATGTCACAGATGAATGAACTTGATGAGCTGTTACTTACAAAACCGCTTCTGATTTTCATATTAATTATTCCCTTCATATTTATTTAACTCCAATATACTGGAGAACTTCCCTTGAATTTCTTTGCCAACACTATTTGCACTAAGATTGTACTTCTTTAATAGGTATGTATAAGCATCTGTGCATTGTATAAACTTAAGTGTGCACAATGGGCAAGTTAAAGGTGTAACGTGGTCTTTGTCTTCGTAGAATTCCTCTATCATTTCTTCTGTTATTTCACCGGGTGCAATGGGGAGATTTTCAGATGCTTTCTTTTTTCCTGCCGCAATAATAGCCTTATACCTATCAATAATCATATTGATAAGGTCATCTTTAGGAATATCCCTATACTGTTCAATCTGGGTATAGTTTTCAGCACAGGATGTGTGGAACACATGGCCATATTCACAGTCGACCATACCTATTTCTGCCAGCCCATCATACCCTTCTTCGACTCCGTTACAAATGTCACAAACAAATGAGCTTGACGAGCTGTTGCTCACAAAACCGTTTCTAATTTTCATATTAATTATTCCCTATAGTTTAATAAACAGGTGACGCTTTTACACGTCACCCGCAGGAGTGAATCATGGGTGTTACATTTAATTATTTGATCCAATATTTCATAGCACGCAGCAGCCACCCTTTAATGAATGCCTTATTATTTATGGACTCATAAAACTGCTTACGCTTTGCTGCTACAATGTTATTTATAACTACCATATCACGATACTCTAACCGGTTAAGGTAGTTGTATGCCCCATTCAAGGTTGTAAACTCGATGCCAATAAAAGATTTAATAGAGTCGAACAATATTTTTCTTGTGCGACCTGATCCGGTATTTACGCCGATATCGAATATCTGATCAGCTAAATCCTGATTGTTAAGATTATCAAGAGCAAGCGGTATCCAGAAGTATTTCCTGTATATCTTTGCTGCGAACGACTTGGACATTATGCGTATGTCTTTTTCATCGGCTACGCCATCGTTATTTAAATCTCCGATATGTTCAGTCCTGACACCGTCTCCGTCTAAATCGCCCTTGTCCGGTCCGAGTTCTTTTAAAAATCTTAATGAAACGCCCATATTTGTGGCGCCACCAGGATCTTTAGAATGTTTTACATAGCCGCCTTCTTCATGAAGTGTGCGGTTAAGTGAATTTTCAAATTTTGCCATTGCTCATCTTTTTATTTGTGGTAGATTAATTGTGGAATGCTCTTTCCATTGCTTGAACGAAAATTCCGGGAAATCTATCTCCGGTACTGATGCTCTTCCTTTGTTTAAAAACCGGGCAAAAGAAAGTCCGTATTCCAAAGGATTAACATCGGTAATATCCAGAACATAGGATACCAGACTGCCTGCGGCGGACCCTCTTCCCGGACCTATTAAATGTCCTGCCCTTTTTCTGCTTCTCACATAATCGGAGACAATCAAAAAGTAGGGAACATAGGTCATTTGGATAATGGTCTTCATTTCTTCTTCGGCCCGCGTCATTATATCCGGCTGTATTGTTTCTCCGAATTTATTTCTTAAACCTTTAATAACTTCTTTACGGAACAAGTCGTCCTCGTCTTGAGGTTCACAGACACGCGGTAACATAAGATCGCCAAAGGTAAAATTAAGACTGCATCTATCGGCGACTTCGAGTGTATTGGTTACGCATTCCGGAATGTCGGCAAACCGTTTGTATATTTCTTCGGGTGCAAAAAGCCAATATCCATCGCCTTCATACTCGGTCTTTCCGCCCAATGCTAAAAGAACGTTGTGTGCCAACTTATCTTCCGCATTGACATAGTGCGAGTCTGTAGTTGCTATGACTTTTATCCCAAGTTTTTTTGCGGCTGCAAGGATGTGTCTGTTGACTTCTTCTTCTGCACTTATGCCGTGTCGTTGAATCTCAAGATAGAATCTGTCGCCAAAAACCTTCTGATGCCATCGTATCACATCCATATATGTTTCGTCGCTTTTTTCTTCTTCCAGCTGACGAGGGTCAAGTCCGAGGTCTTTCATGATTGCCTTTGGCACGTTACCGCCCATACATGCGGATAAGGCTATTAGTCCTTTGTTATATTTTATCAGTAGTTCACGATCAATTCTGGGTCTGTAATAAAAGTGTTCTGACTTATATCCTTCGGTAATTATCCGGGACAGGTTAGACCATCCCTCTTGATTCATAGCAATTAAGACCAGATGGTAATATCCATCCAGTGTGCGGTTTTCTTTTTGCGTTCTGTGTCTTTTAGATACATATATTTCACTGCCAAGCAGTGGCTTAATATCGTTTTGAACGCATTCATTATAAAATGCCAATGTTCCGGACATAGTTCCATGATCTGTAATGGCGACGCACGGCAGTCCCATTGCTTTGGCTTTTGCCACAACATCTTTTACTTTAGATATTGAATCTAAAAGCGAATAGTGGGTGTGCAAATGCAATGGCACATATGTTTGATTAATCATAAGAATTCCTTTCAAGAAAGGTTTTTAACACGTCTTCCGGTGCGAAATCTATGACATCTTCGATGCTTTCGTATAACTTCTCTATTTTTAAAGGAGTCATATCCGCAACCATGTGTGCCTGAACAAACAGAGGCGCACCATGGCAAACTATCTTTTCCACAGTCTTTAAAAAGGGAACGCGTTTTGGTTTTCCATTCTTATTCTTCTTTAATTTTATTGCGCGATAACTGCAAAACGGATACTTTACGACTCCATAATATTCAGTGTTGATCTCAAAACATATAAGGAATTTCCTGTCTAAAGGCATTGCGCCCTGTATCAGTCCGTCCAAAGAGGACGAGGAGATAGATATTGTTTTGTCGACATTCTGATATCTGATGCGTAAGACCGTTCTGTCTACATGTTCAATTGTTGAATTATTCATAGTTGCGCTCCAGTAAATAAGGGACGGTCAGACGTAGCATTCTCATCATAAGAAGAGTCCTCTCTGTTTTTTCACCCGGGAGGTCAAGGGGCATTATTAAACCACCATGATATCCCCACAGATGTGTAGCCTCTATCATGTCGTCGAACTTATTCCAGTCCTCACCGTTTGTTAGTGCATAAAACACCGGATAACCCAATGCAACAGTTACTGCGGGCTGCATGATGGAAATAACCTCTTCCAATATTGCCCTGCCGTTTAAAAGAACATCTTTATGATATTGTCCACCACCCAAAGGGTAGTAAGGAATAATATTGGTGTAGAAGAAATCGACATCCGGCTGAAAACCTACCTGTTTTGCATTGCTTTTAAATTCATGCCCCATAGGTCCGGTGCATACAAAGTCTTTATGTTTACCCTCCTTTTTTGCCCAAAATACTTCTGCCCATTCAGGACAGTTTTGGATTACCATTATTTCACTATTAGTATTTCCGCCATATAGAATATGATGCGGATCTCCTGTTTTCCATTTTGGCCGATACTTTCTGCATAAACTCTTGACAGTATCATTAAGCTCATCCAGCTTTTTGGTTTTCTCGTTCATCAACATTTGCTCGTCGTTTGTGGTTGGTTGTTACTTATCTTTGCTCTTAGTGGTAGTGGTTCCGTATTATGCAGCTTCTGCGGGAAGTATCTCACCGGTAGCTATATCAACCGGTCTTTCCAGTTCCTGCAGGGTTGCATGTCTGAGTGTATTAAATAGTTCGGGATGTTCTTTAAGTGCCAGTCTTATTTTGTCGAAACCCTGATATCTGTTTTCGCCAAAAGTATACCAGCTCCCGCCAACTTGTACCGTGCCTACTTCTTCAGCAAGGTTTAACAAGTCTGCTTCTTTTGAAAATCCTTCACCGGGATATAAGTGGACAGTTCGTTTAATATGCGGCCACGAAGTCTTATTTTTCTCGCCTTCGATTGACACTTCAGTGCCGATAAATTCCGATGTATCCCCTTGTCCCTTTATAAGGAGCGACTTCCTTCTGAACCTTAAAGTCACATGCGGATAGAACTTCATCGGATTGCCACCCGTTGATTTATCCCCATATGCCATTCCGCCGGAAAGGTTCGCCCTTAATTGGTTTATATATATTACCGATATATTGCTTTTTCCGAGCTTACCGGTAATACGCTGAAAGTGCGAAGCAAGTCTTCTGGCAACTGCTGCCATGGAATTCGTACTCGCATCTCCGTCCATGTCCGACGCAGTACCAAGTGCTGCTATCGAGTCAAGGACTATTAAATCTGCTGCATTGTTGTCGATAAAAGATTGTATCGTATCGAACGCTGCTTCTGCTGTATCGGGCTTACAAAGTGTGAGGTTTTTATTCTTCCACCAGTCAATGCCAAAAGTGTCCCTGAAATAGTGCGGATCGAAGCTGTCTTCTTTATCAAGCCAGCAAAGTCGTCCTCCGCGTTTCAATACTTCTCCTCCGATTTGTGCAGCCAATGCTGATTTCCCGATTGATTCGGGTCCATAAAAATTATAGATCCTCCCCATCGCGAAGCCGCTTTTTTCGCCGCCCCACTTGTCAGAGAGGATTTTGTTCAAAGACAACAAAGGCATCTCCATTCGCTTTACGCTTGGATCTGCATTCTTGTCACTAGGACTTAAGAATAATGATTTACCCTTATGTTCCTTAATAGCCAATACCTGTGCTTTTGCAAGCTGAATCTCAACAGGATCAACTATCTGTTCTTCTTCATCTTTTACTTTTTTCTTTGCCATGATTTCTCCTATATTTTTTCAATTCAATTAACATATCAGACGCCTCATCTATTGCAGACAGCATATATTGTATATGTGGTTGTTCTTCGTCCCCTGGACTTACAACCTCAACAATCCATCCACCCGCCTCATTGAGACCTAACATTACTTCTTCAATTGTCATTTTCTTCATTTTAATCCTACGTGTGTCGTGAATAATTTTTTAAATACACACCCTTTCGGGTGCCAGTCCTCGTAATCTCTGCAGCCTTAAGCCGCCTCCGTCGTGTACCGAAAAGTGGGTACATTCGGTATGAGAACTGGTCATTTCCGTGAATTCAGGCAGATTTCCAATCCACCCGAGTAGTCCGGACCTTCGCTCCCTCCTACACAGTGGAAACAGGAGTAACGCTCCGGTTTATGAAGTGTGTAGGAGGGGAATTTATGCACGTATATTTTACGTGTGTTGTGTTCTTTAGCCCTTTCGGGATCGGTTACCGGTCTTTATTTGTAACGACTTCAACATGTCATTTCGACCCAAATGTGGTCACTGAAGTCATTACATGCTGTTTTTCGCCGATAACCGACTGTTTTCCCAGCATAAATCCTCTAGATTTTACTTTCATGCTGGACGCGTCGGCCCAATGACAATAGATAGGATGTGTAATACACATCTTAGCATTGTAGTTGGGCCGATACATTATACACGTATATTTTACGTGTGTCGTGGTATTTATACCCTTTCGGGATAAAATATTCTGTAAGTCCTTATTTATTGTTTATGCGTACCCAATCGGGTATAACTATTTTGGCAGAATGCCCCGCGGGGCTTGATATTATCCATCGATGTCCATATCGGTTACACGTATATTCTGCGTGTGTCGTGGATAATTTTTTAAATATGTATCTGTTTGTTTTTTTTTTTATATTCTTTAATAAACTGTCTTTTTCTTCATCAACGATACTTACCGGACCAAAGTCGGCCATCGCCATCTTTAATTTTTCTAAAGAGTAATCTTTAAATTCTTCCTTATCCGAATATGTATAGAAACAAAGATTAGTATTGTACTTCACACCGTTTTCATCCACCAGGATGTCCGTACCGTCAAAAGATTCGACGACTTTAAATCGGTCTGGTATTTCCACTGTGTACTCAGCGTTGATTGTAACTATCATAATGATTCACCTGTTTTAATTATTAACATATTTCACTTTCCAGTCCTTTTTCTCTACCATTTCTTTCAGTCTGCCGATACGGGGTCCGCCCCATTTCTGATTCCATGGACGATCTAAAGCTATGCCTATCCGATCCTGATGTGACTGCGTAAACTTATCTAAAAAGGATATATTATCATCTATGAGAATATTACCGGGGACACTTTCTTTATCTGAGGTGAATATCACCGGGTTTTGCAATACAAAACCGTATCGCGACAGTGAAGCGACAGTTATGTCGCGATAAATCTCTTTTCGAGACGTAACGAACTGTACATCGTACGCCGATATTAGCTTATTATAATCCTCCAACGCTTCCGGATATGCCGGGGCGTTTTTAAGGATAATCCCATGCATAGTGTCGTCTTCCATTAAATCATACATTTTGTCTGCATGGGTGAACGCTGTATAGAAGTGCCACTCATCGATAGGTTTAAATTGATCGTTCGGATATTTTTCCGAATGAATCCTTATTACCTCGCTGGTAAAGTCTACTACAACTCCGTCTATATCTAAAAGTAATTTCTGTTTCATTGCTCCCTTAAGTGTGCTGAAATTTCGCTTTACAGCGATTTTAATATTTAGCCATACAATGTATCGGTTTAGAAAAAATAATGGCCTATAAGTGAAATTCGACTTTTCCAATCCCCGTAAGTCCTTATTTTTCAACGGTTAGATTTTTGCTAATTTCATGTCTGAGAAGTGCTAAATCGTCTTTTGGCAATAAAAATTGCCAGCCCTGTATTTTACCGTTTTTTCCATACCTCCCAAAGGCGGGAATGGTTCTTTTTAAAAAGTTAAACACTGAGTCATTTTCGGTGTACAAATATACATAGCTGCCTCCGGCCGACCATATGTCGTCGTTGTTAATGATTTGTTTTTTCATTTCATACTCTCAATTAATAAACAGGTATACCCAGCCTGGTTGGGCTGGGCATACCATTGATTTAAGATCGGAGCATTTTAATCAGTGCCTGAATCGGTTCCCACTTCTTGATGTCATAAATGCCATTAGAAATGAGTCCGTTTATAAAGCCCAGAATTAAAACCCCTGTTAATTCCATCTGGTATAGCTCACTGTTAAATTGGGGAATTTTACTAGCCCCGAAAGTAAGCAGCATTGCTATTGTCCAGCTGGAACATTGCGTCCAGATCTTATTCATATTTAAATTAGCTTTAATAATTCCAACAAGCATCAATGTTAAAGCAGTGATGCCCGCGAAATTAGCAAAATAATCGTAAATGCTCATTTAATACCTTTATTTTGTTGTGTTTATTTATTGTTCTGTATGCTGAACAAAGCACGGAGCTGTGGAATCGAACCACACCAACAGGTTTTGGAGACCCGTTCGCCTAGCCTTGGAACATGGCCCCGTAGTTTAGCTACATCCTGTCTACCATGTTATATCTTCAAAGAACACAGACATGAGTTCTTTAAATTCTTTTAATAAAGGCATAGTCAGCTGTCGCATTTGCGGATGGGCCGCAGGCGCGCATCTCTGTTTAAAAAACAGTCGCCATTCGCGCAGATTGTATGTAACCATAATTTCTGTTTTTAAAGAGTTGGGCAACACACATCTTGCCTGCTGGGCTGTCCACCCGGCAAAAGTTGTAAAATGCATATACTTTCTTTCTGCATATAACATAGACTCAATCCACATATATAATTCCTGATCCCCTATGTTCTCTAATGTGTCAAAGGAAACGACCGGACTATCTGAACATTCAGAATCCCACGCTTTCTTCAGCCAGACAGGAAGAATCACTCTTATATGCCTATCATACTTATCTTTCGAATAGTCACAATAGCGTGTTGATTCCTGGCTATACGATCCTATCCTGTGTCGTACTAATTCGTGAGACACACCGCGGTCGCATATGAACTTTACGGTTACATATTCATGTTCTATGACCGATTCATGAGGTGGATCTTTTGATAAAAGATTGCGGATAAATTTTTCCGCCGAATCGTCTGTGATTTTATCCTCGGATTTATAACATACTCTTCCGCACAATTCGATCTTCTTTATCATATCACCATAGTTTATTTTGGTGATAATTTCTGTAGATGGCTGTATTACTATCATGTTTAATCCTGTATAATGTCTGTTATAACAGCGAAACAATCATTGTCGCTATGTTCAACATATTCTCTTCCCAATATTTCCTCTATACTTCCATAGTAGGCGATTTGACCCTCTTCATTGACGCCACATTTTTGCCAGCATTCAGATATTACGTTGACTTTTTCAATCGTTTGTTTGCATTTTGGACATTTCATATTCAATTCTCCTGTTGAAAAAAATAAATGGTGTGAGGATTTGCATCCACCACACCACGTCTGAGGTACTACCAACCATACCACGTTTATACAGCCGAGCAAACTGTATATGTTTATTGTTGGATGAGCGAGAAAACCTTTCGGTACACCTAGTAACTAATGTAGCTCGGCGTTCCATGCTCATCATAAAGCTGGTAGAAAAAGGAATCATTTCCTTTTTTTATATTCTTTAATAAACTGTATCGTTAATAACTCTTTTTTTTGTCTTATCAGACAGCGACACATCCGTATTAGCTATAGTCATCGGATACGTTGCATACTTCGTTTCTCACCAGAACACCAATCAGTCCATCAATCAGAAAATCCCAGTCTGAGCCATAAATCGTCGTTAGATGAACACCGTCATCATTGTTAATTTCTTCTTTTTCCAGATTGGGAACAGCGATATCTTTCATGTCTACAAAGTCCTGAAAAACATCTGCCAGTTCAGCTGCTAATTGTTTTGAATAAGTTTTCATAATATTCCTTTATCAATGTTTAAGCCCCGAGGGGCATGGATGGCACAATCCCCCTCGGGATGGAGCCATCCGGATACAACGTCGAATGTCAGAACGGCAATAACATCGCCGTTCTGATCATCTCGACGAAAATGTATCCTTTTATTTGTTTATATCCACATCTTCTGTGGATGGCTCATTATTACCGGATGGATGGTTGTGTGCAAGTATAATAGATGCAGCGGTTGTTACTATGGCTCCACGAAACACTTCTCTTGGATGGACTACACTTGAGTTGAGTGTACCTTCTGATATTATCTCAAATCCCATTACCTTGTTTGAAGCGTCAAGCCAGAATACAACGAAACGTTCTCTGACATGATCTTTAAATAAGGTTTTATAGTTAAGAAATAAGTCTTGAGGTGAAAGTACTCTAAGCGAAGATTTGTTTGCAAGCTCAGGTATAGGTTCGTGTGTTTCCTGGAACCGCCATTTGATTGTACGGAGTGGGTATTTCATTGGTGGGTTCCCGCATTGTTAATGTAGAGTTGTTTTATTCTTATACCTGGATTTGTTGCATATTTATAAATATTCTCTTATTATGACATCTGGCATTTAAGGATGCAGCATTATAGTCGATTTAAATAAAAACAAAGGGAAATAAATAATGACAATATTACGTAATCGTGAGAAGGTGGATGGTTTTAGTAAGTTTATGATCGTATTTAATATACTGGGAGCTATTTATATGTGCTATCAAATGGTAGCAAGTCCCGATCACAAGTTCGAATATTTACTGTTTGCTATTCTTTTGGTCGTTGGTGTATTCCGCTTTTTAGGATATAAAGTTAGACCCTAGATTACATTCCTACAAATTTTTTAAAAAAAATAATCCTCTCATGGTCAAGGAAAACACGCTTTTATTAAGCAACTTAAATTGATTTGTGATGCTTTGGAAAGCTCGGCTAGACAAGATTGATATCGTTACCAAACGTAGGGTGGAAAAATGGTTTAAAGAACTTTGTAAGTTTTTTGTAGATTTTAATTAGTTAGACCCTCAGCGGAAACGTTGGGGGTTTGATGTTTTCAGCACCCCCGGTGGCTCGCATCGAAAATAAGTTGATTTTCATATTTCAATTCAATGGATACCTAAGCACATTGGCAGAAATATCGTAATTCCAAATAGAATCGTCGATATTTATGATTAGCAGTACATAAAATCACTCTAATCCAGCAACCGATAATCGAACGCTTTTCCTGTCACGATTACATCAACTATGTTACTTGACTATCACTGAAATTATTATTAATTTGAATTGGAATTTATCAAGGATTATGGTTTCTCTGGAAAAAAATTTGTTTTATTTTATATAGATATTTAGCTTTACCTAAATAATTAAATATTCACATTTTGTTTATATCTTGTTGGGGAAAAAATGAGTAATACATTCTTGTTTTCTGTTTGTAAGGAGAAAATCAAACCGGAGGTAATTAGATGCCAAAGTTGCTCTAATATTGTGGGAAATATAATTAAACTTACCAATCAACTTCACTTTTTAAAAGAATAACGGTTTCTTAAATATATAATAAAATAGAAGAAATTAGTTATTTCACTATAATTATTTCTTAATCCATAAAAATCTTTTAACTAAATAATAGGAGCTTATTATGAAAATTCACAAATTATTTCTACTGGCATTTGCCATTCTTTTATTTGTCGCCAGTGTCACGAGTCAACAGATTAATACTACTGTGGATGCAATTTTTGACAATCCTGGAAGTTTTATTGAAAATTTAGTTGGGGTGTCCGGTTTAGTAACACAATACGTCCCGGAGACTTCTTCAACAACAAGTTATTATATAATCAAAGGGGATTATGGTGCGTTCCTCAAAGTACATACGGCGGAGGGTCCCCCGGAAACAAATAAAAAGTATAAAGTTATTGGAATTCTCTATGTTGATCCTGTCTCCAGAGAAGCATATATTAGTGAAAAAAGTAGATCGTCTGTTGAAATCGTTGTTCCACCTCCCATCATTGCCCCCCCCCCAGATTATACTTTGATTTATATTATTGTTGCGTTAATACTAGTTCTAATTGGTATTCTTGTATATCTTCAAATGAAAAAAAATCAAACCAAAACATTTTTGGAACAAGGTCCGTTAGGATCGTCCTCACCACAGCCCTCAACAGGACCCGCTACAGAAGTATTTTCTACTTCCAACGATTATAAAACAGTTCGCATCGTAACTTCCAGTCCTAAAACTCTACAATTTATTCCAGGGCGGTTGGTAATAACTTCAGGCGAAGACACCGGAAAATCTTTCAGAATCGCTGCATATCCAACTCCTGAGGGTAGTGTCGTTAGTATTGGAAGAGAAGAAGTAAAAGGTGACCGTGCATCTGCTCATATCCAAATTGATAATAAATTTTCTACCGTTTCGAGAAAACAGGCGCAATTAATATATTCAGCTCCTAATTTGTTTGTCAGAAATTTAAGCGAAACTAATTTAACACAATTAGATGGACTTGAGCTTAAGCCAAATGAAAAATGCGAAGTAAAACCAAATTCGAAAATAAGAATGGGCGAGTTGGAGTTTCAATACCAAATTCCGTAACTGATAATTTCAAAATATTATGTTTGAATATGATTATTTTTCTGCTTCGTTTAAAGGGCGGAGAGAAAACAACGAAGATTTACACCTGGAATTACTTTTAGACGATAATCTCTATTTTTTTGGGGTTGCTGATGGTATGGGAGGTGTGGAGGGCGGTGAAATTGCAAGTAAAATCGTCCTCGATTATGCCAAAGCATTCCTTGAAGCTGAATTTAAAGACAAAAATTCAAACAAAGATTTGAAAAAAAGTCTTGAAGATTTATTCACCGGTGCTCAGCAAGTTGTGCGGGAGGAGAAGACGAAAAATCCATCTCTCCAAGGTATGGGTACGACCTTAACATGCATTCTTATTCATAAGTCAAGTTATGTCGTTGGTAATATTGGCGATAGCCGAACATACATCATAAAAAATGGTAAACTAGACCAGATATCAACCGACCATTCGTATATTCAGGAAATGATTGATGAACTATCGACTGAACCTGACCCAGCTCTTGTGCAACGATATGGTAATTATATAACTCGCGTTATTGACGGTGGCAATGATAAACCTGACATATTTCCACGAGACGAACCTACTGGCACTCTTGAAAGTGGCGACGTATTTCTTTTGTGTTCCGATGGATTGTTGTATGATAAAATTAAAATTGACGATAATAAAATTATCAATTCTTTACTCGGAACCAAAGATTTACGTACTGCCACTGAACAGTTGATATCGGATGCTTTTAATAATGGTTCTACTGATAATATCACTCTTACTTTGTTTGCATATGGTGCTATACCCAGAAAGCAGGTTAACCTAAAATTAAAACCTTATCCACCAACAGATATACCTGTTAAAGAAAAGTTGAACAAGTTACCAATTCCTATTAGTTCCAATAAAATATCTATCGGTTTAATTGGATTGATCATTATTGCACTTGTTTTTTTGGTCATTCAAACAAATATGTTTAAGATTGGTTGTTTTGATCGAAGCGAAGACACTAAGAGTACAATCAAAAAACAAACTAAAGTCGAGAAAGTTCAACACGACGATTCCACCAGTTCTCGTATTCCGGCAAAGGAAACTAAGGTAATATTGTACTCGGAGTGGAAACCATTCGAGGGTGATTTGCTCACCTATAAGGTTGATGAGAGGTTTACGTGGAGTGAGTACCAGCCTGTTGATAGTATTTCGTATTATCGGGTCACTTTTAATGACGGCAACCCTTTGAAAACCAACATGATTTTCTGTGACTTAAAAAATGTGAAGGGTTTAAAACGTGATACAACTAATAAGGTTAAGTTAGAAGTTATATTAAAAAATGAAACAGTCATCGAACACGAAATACTAATTAAAATCAATTAACTATCGAGGTGTTAAGTGAAATTGTTACACAAATCCATTGCGTATTTTTGCTTGTTGGCTTTGACAAGCCTTTCTATTTATGCGGGCAATCACGAATTTAATACAAGTATTATTAAAACATTGAATATTGATTATTCCAATTACCCGATATTAAAACAGGATGTTATTTTATTGTACGGCGCTCAAATATTAGCTAATAATCCTGATGATATTATTCCCAAAATGACTTTATTTGAGGGGGATAAACCTTGTGTTATAAAATCTCTTTCTAATTATACCGGTACATTAAAATACGACCTAAACCTTTTTTTAGATTTAGAATATATAGCTCAGGAAGAGTTGGAAAGTATTCACACAGTTTTGTTGTCGTTGCAAACTTTTGAGAAATCATTTTTAAAGATTCGCCTATTCATCTCTACCAACGGCAGCATCTCAGAGTTACCTTATAAAGATATCATACGGAGGAAAGTAGAATCAAAAATTATTGAACCATTAACGGTTACAATGGCTTTAGATTTCATTTCTCAAAACAAAACTTCCCTTTTTGAAACAAATAATATTTTATGGTTTGTTACAAAGTCTATTAAATCAGAGGAATTAAACAGGCTTGAAGATATATATAAAGATAATATTCCAAACTCATTGAATTGGTTAATACTCCTATGTAAGAAAGAAACAAACCTGGGCAAACATCCTAAAGTTGCAAATATAACTTTATTGACAGAGCCGATTACAACCGATTACGATGTATTGCAACAAAAAATATATTACAGTCTATCAAAGGCATATCAAGGAATTTACACGATTGAATATGAAGTACCCGACGTTCGCTCTTTGGAAAAAGTTCGACCATATCATATTTCTGTTCTGGAGGGTGATAATCTAAAACAAAAGAATAAATCCGCTAAATTATCATATTCATATAATATCTCTTTTCCGGATTCTGTTATCCGGAATTCTATAGCGAATCTCTACCTTCGCTTAAGCGCTGAGTACCAAAAATCTAACTTGTTTCTTACGGCACTCGACACTTTATATGCGGGCTATAAATTGGTTTATTCAAATGAAATTAGTGATAGGGCATTGGATATCATCAGAGAATACGCTTCCTCAATTGTAAAAAAAAATGTCGAGAATGATTATCAGCAACTTTTTCAGCGGGCAGAAAATGACTGGAAAGTATCAACCAACGAAAAATGGTATAAAGAATTAAAGTATAAATTATTTAATGCTCAGCTTGATATGTTTAGTCAAACAGAAAACACCTTAACTGAGAGAATAGATTTGTGGGAACTAATAAGAGCGCTATATCCCGATAACATCAATTATGTAAGTAACATAAATGGCTTGAAAGGAGACTTTCATTACAATAAATCTGAGTTCTGGCAAGCTCTCGAATACTATTCAAAATCACTTAATGCAAAATTTCAGAAGACAATTTCTGAAAAAAGAAATATGTCTCTTAGAGAAGCGATTATTTCGGATTATAGAAATATTAATTATTTACAATTATTTCAAAACGCCTCACCCTATCTTAGCTTAATAGAAAATAATTTTGATTTACGGGCTATGTATGCAAAAAGCAGTTATGAGATTGGCGACTTTTCAGTTGCGGCTGACCAATACGAATGGTTACTCTTTAATTGGAATCGTAATCAAAATATTATTCAGTGGGACAAAGCTTTCGATCATTTACAACAAATATATTTGTTAGCATTTAGATTTGATGACGCGTATAAGTTGAATAAACGATTATTCAGGCAAAATGCTGATGATAACATACTAAAAATTTGTCTTGTAAATCTAAGGGCAAAATATTTATTGTCAGTCGCAAAAATATTTCCGGTCTTCTGGGAAAGAGTCCAATCGGAAAAACATCGTGATTTATTTTTTCAAAACAACCTACTGACGATGTGGCCACACTACTTAAAAGGTGTTTATGTCCTATCAGTAAACGGTGCTATTATATACTCTGTTGGTGAAAAGAAAAATTTTATTCTTCCTTCAAATCAAAAAATAATATCAGTTTCCTATCCATCACTTACATATGATAATGCTCAAAAAGTTAATTGGATGATTAATCGGATAAACGGAAATTATATCGTGTTTCAGTTTTCCGATGAATTATCGGATCAGGAAATGCTTATCCTCTCAGATATTCGTATTAAAAAAATGTCAGATGAACCTTGGCAGCGATTGCAATCACATGTTCAAAATGCAAGTACCCGAAGTATTATTGAATTAATTTCAGGGATATTAAAATGCGAACTTGCCGCTAAAAGTTCTTTGAATATTTCCAGATATTGGGCGCAGCTTAAATCAAGCGAATATATTTCGTATATGGTATATCACGGGTTGGACGGGAAAATAATTCAAAACGAATCGTACAATCGCGATTTGGGTAAATATGATGAGGAATATTACCCAAAATCATCCAGAGCTTTAGCATATATGTATCGGGAGATAAGTTACGATAATCGCGAAGCAGTGGATGTTGTAACACCGATCTACATCGATAAAACCTGGAAAGCTGCAATAAGGTTTGGAATAAAGAAACAATACTAATATGGAATGTAAATGAGTTCTAAGTTATTATACATAATGCTTCAGGTCATCTTAAGCGCTTCCTTGTTTTCCCAAACCCTAACCGTGACATACAAGGATATTTCTCCTAATCCCTTCGCAGGTTACTCGTCTCCGATCGCTATCGGTATAATGAAATTTTCAGGGAATGAAGGGTTGGAGGTTAAGTTTTATGATGAGCTGAAGAAAATACCGGGCATACACGATAAGTTTATGATTTTTCCATACAAAGTTTTACAGGACCAAAAGGATGTGCTGAAACTTAAAACACTCGGCTTTAATGATAGAAAAACACAAAAATCTCTGTTTGATAATCTTGATATTATGTTCCTGATTAGCGGCGAGGTTGTATCAAATAATGAATTGAGATTAACAATTCTAAGGAGTTCGGACGGAGTACCGGTATTTGAAGGCGAATTTAAAAACAGCTCCGGTTCATCGACCCTTAAAGATGCTGTAAAAGTTATCTCTGAAAATAAAAGAAGCGAATACAAAGAAGGTTATGAGGGGATGGTCCTTGTTGAAGGCGGCTGGTTCGATATGGGAAGTAATGATGGCCTTAGCGATGAAAAACCTATCCACCGCGTTTATGTGAACAGCTTTTATATAGGCAAATACGAAGTAACACAAAAACAGTGGAAAGAAGTAATGGGCAATAACCCAAGCCATTTCAGTGGGTGCAACGATTGTCCTGTGGAAAATGTATCATGGAACGACATTCAGGATTTTTTGAAAAAGTTAAATACACAAACCGGCAGAAAGTACAGGTTGCCGACCGAAGCCGAGTGGGAATATGCCGCCCGAGGTGGCAACAAAAGCAATGGTTACAAATACAGCGGAAGTAATAACATAGCTGATGTAGCGTGGTACGGTACGAATTCGAACAATACAATACATAATGTTGGACAGAAGAAACCGAACGAGCTTGGTATTTACGATATGAGTGGTAGTGTCTGGGAATGGTGTTCTGATTTGTATGATAAAGAATATTATACCAAAAGTCTTGAAAAGAATCCTCAGGGACCAACAAGCGGAACATCTCGTGTTCTTCGGGGCGGTTCTTGGTTCGACATCGATTACATCTGCCGAACGGCAGATCGCGGCTGGTCCAAACCACGGTCATTCCGTCACAATTACCTCGGTTTTCGGTTATCGCGGGACTTATAGTTACACTTTACCCGCCTCTGGCGGATTTATCAAATTATTTAATAACAAATAAAACAGTATAGAAAGATTAATCATGAGAAATTTAATAAAAATATTTACTCTATTTATCTGTTTTTATTTTCTCTCTCTGAATGTATTTTCACAAACTCCTTATTTCAATATTAAAGTTGTAGATAAATCAGGAAATCCTATCGCGAATGCAACATTTGAAATCGTTTCTTCTTTGTCAGCTAAAGTATTAAATTTTCCTGTTAATAATTTAGGTAACGGGAATTATCGGATTGAAGTGCCCGGAAATAATACTACAACAAATGTAAAAATTACTGCAACTGCTCCGAATTATCACATAACACAAACAAATTACAGGATAGGAGGAATTTCAGAAATTACTTTAATCCTCTGGCCCCAAAATAGTTCATCTCAGAGCAAAGAATCCACCCAATCTACAACAAGTTCCTTTTCAGGATATTACGTTCCGTCCTCGTGGAAAGTACAGCAAAAATTAGAATTAACCGGTGTTAGGGAAACAACATACTGGCTCGGTACTCTCTATGTTCCGTACTTTATTCCACCGTATGTCCTTGGCATCGGTTCTGTTTATTATGAAGATGATATACGGAAGGAAGTTTTTGATATGGCATCACCAAATGATAAACTTACTACAGGTAAAATTAGAAAGAGATTATATCGTGATTTATTCTACAAAATATTGTTGCAAATTGATCCTGAACTTGATGAGCAATTGGAAAAGGTTACACGCCAGACAAGCAATGCGGCAAAAACAGTCAGTAATATCGATAAGACAATTGATATACTTAAAATTACTAAGGGACTTCGCAAATTCAAAGTTGTTGGCAGTAAAGCTTCCAAAGTATCTGCGAAGCTAGGTCCGTCGCTTGCAATTGTCGAAGCTGTATTTAACGCCCAGGAAGCATACTCAAAAGCAGAAATTGAAATGTTATTAACCTACATTGCTTTAAGTGCTTTTCAGGATACAAGGATCGACCTTTTTCAGTCACAATTAGACAAGTTATCTGACATTGACCCGTTAATAAAGGAAGGGTTTAAGGAAGCAAGACAAAAAATTGAAGAGCAAAGGAAAAAAGAAATAACCGATCTTATAAATGCTGCAAGGAACGCTGCTGTCGGCGGAGAGGTAATGAAAAGTGTAAGTAAGACTGTATTTAGCGGACTTGTGGGAAAAGCTGTGATTTCTGCGCTGGGTACAGGTACCAGTGCCGGGGCAATAGCTTTATTTCTTCCTACCGCAATGATCTGGCAAATAGGACGAACTATGAACGCAAGGGAAGCTGAAGCAATTATGGTTGCGTTGACAACATTCGATAGGCAAATTTTTCAGCCACTCAGTGTACAAATGGAACAAGGTTCACCATCAGACCGGTTTTTTGTAGAGCAGATGAGGCAGTATTCTTCGACGCTTTTTGTTAAATCTGCAAATATATGGAGATTGAATACTAGTGACGGAAATAAAATTGAAGCCAAACGGTGGGTAGATCGTTACCCGCTTTTTAATATACGGCTGCTTGATCAATTACAAAAAAATATAGATAATAAAATTACCATATATGGGGGAAAAGAAACAGCTATTACATCTTCTTTTAACAATAATTCCAATGACAACACAGATGCTATGATACTCGTAGAAGGCGGCTGGTTCGATATGGGAAGTAATGATGGCCATAGCGAGGAAAAACCGGTTCACCGTGTATATGTTAATAGTTTTTATATTGGCAAATACGAAGTAACTCTTGGAGAGTTCAAAACATTTATTGATGCGACAGGCTATAAAACTGATGCGGAAAAGGATGATGTAAGCTATATAAGGACTGGCAGTGTGGTGAAAAAGCAAACTGGTGTTAACTGGCGTCACGATGTGAAAGGAAGTACCCAAACAGAATTGAACAATCCTGTAATTCATGTTAGTTGGAACGATGCTGTTGCATACGCAAAGTGGGAAGGAAAGAGATTGCCTACAGAAGCCGAGTGGGAATATGCCGCCCGAGGTGGAAATAAAAACAAAGGATATAAATACAGCGGAAGTAATAACATTGATGAGGTTGCGTGGTATACAAACAATTCCGGCAGTAAAACACATCCTGTCGGACAGAAGAAACCGAACGAGCTTGGTATCTATGATATGAGCGGTAATGTTTGGGAATGGTGTTCTGATTGGTATGATGAAAATTACTATAATAAAAGTCCTGAAAAAAATCCTCAGGGTCCTTCAAGCGGAACTTATCGTGTCGCTCGGGGCGGTTCGTGGAACCCTATCGATGGTGATTGTCGTGCGGCTGACCGCGGCGGGAGCACACCGACGTACCGTAACAATCTCGTCGGTTTTCGGCTTTCTCAGGACAAATAGTATCACTTTGAACTATTATCCGCCTCTGGCGGATTACACTTTGGAAAATTTTTTATATGGCTGCTAAAGAAGCAATAAATATATTTTGGAAAAAAATAAATGGATGATCAACAAAAATGCCCTTATTGTGGCGAACTAATTAAATCAAAAGCTACTAAATGCCGCTTTTGCGGTGAATGGCTTATTCAAAAAACTCAACCCGGAGGCAACGATTCTGAAAGCCATATAAAATGGGCTCTCGCCGAAAAATATGAAATCCAACAAGAAGTCGGGCACGGTGGTATGGCTGTTGTTTATAAAGCAATTCAAAAAAATCTCGACCGGGTTGTTGCGTTAAAAATATTACCACAGCAATTTACTCACGATAAAGAATTTCTTGAACGCTTCCATCGTGAAGCTCGGCAAGCCGCCCGGCTCAGTCATCCAAACATTGTTGCAATATACGACGAAGGAATCGAGAATGGTGTTCACTACATCGCGATGGAATTTCTCGATGGCATTGACCTGCACGCTCTGATTAAACAAAAAAGATATCTAAGTATCGAACAAGCTATAAATTACATTTCGCCTATTGCCGAAGCCCTGGAATACGCCCACTTACGGGGTATTGTCCACCGCGACATTAAAAGTGCAAACATCATTGTTACTAATAGTGGCAGACCGGTTTTAACTGATTTCGGTATTGCTTTTGCCGCCTCGGGTACTAAGCTGACAAACCCGGGTGCCGTAGTTGGAACCCCTGAATACATGAGTCCCGAACAAGCCGAGGGTGCCGGAATTGATGGACGTAGCGACATATTTTCGCTTGGTATTGTTTTGTTCGAATCAGTTACCGGACAAGTTCCATTCAAGGGAGACAATCCAATAACAACTATTTATAAAATTGTACACGATAATCCGGTTTCCCCGAAGTCTTTGCGTAAGGATATTCCTATATGGTTCGAAGGTGTTATCACCAAATGTTTGTTTAAAAATCCTTCCAACAGGTTTCAGCGAGGGACAGAGCTTTCCGAAGCATTACGGAAACAAAAGAGTATCGATCTAAATATCGTGGATGGTAGATCCAGAACAATTAAAATTTCCTCAAAGATAGCGAATCTAAGGAAAGAGAAACAATCAATTTCATTCTCTGGGATTTTGATATCTGTAATTATTATTCTTATCGCCATTTTAAGTTTTTTAGTATTGCGTCCCGGTTCTGAGCCGTCATCGCAAGTATTTTCTAATAGTGTCGGAGATGAAGATTTTAAGGATGGTAATTGGAATAAATTTCAGGGGTTTGAAAAAGGACGTATCAAAACACTGTTGGACGAGGCGGCTGCATTATACAGTAAAAACAATCTGGTTAATCCTCCGGGGAAAAATGCAGTTGAAATTTACAAAGAAGTTCTGCGTCTCCATTCTACAAATGTAACTGCCTTACAAAGGCTCGATAATATTTTAAAGGATTTAATAAATAAGGCGGAAGGAGAACTTGCTGGTAATAATTCAGATCAAGCAAAATCAATCTACCAACAAGTTTCCCGGTATTATCCCGATAATAGTGAGTTGAGAAATTTAGAAAAAAGAATATACGTAAGCCCCCTCGAGAAACGGTTACAGGAATATGTAGCTCAAGAATATGAGGTGAACGTTGCGTACGATTATATACAGGATATTCTAAAAATTGACCCTGATAATAATATCGCATCTACGGCACTAAAAAATATTTACAATCGGTATCAATCGGAAGGTGAAAAAGCTTTTGTATCAGGTAAGTGGTCTCGCGCTGCAGACTTGTTTCGTGACGGTTTAAAGTATTTTCGTGATGATAATAATTTTTCAGTTAAATTGAGTGAATCTCAACAAAAAATAAAAGTTCAGAGTGCGCAGGAAAAAATTAACCGCACTCTCAGTCAAGCCGATAACTGTCTCCGTTCTGCCGATTGGGATTGTGCGTTATCAAGGTATGCCGAAGTTCTGCAGCTATCTCCCGGAAATCCACGTGCAACAAATTACAAAGATCGTGTACTTGAAGCAATAACCCGTTTAGGTGATACTCAGAGGGAGAAAAAAGATTATGAGGCTGCTGTACAAACTTATGGGAAAGCTCTTGAGCTGAATCCTGACAATAAGCTCCTCAAAATAAAACGGTCTGAGGCTGAACTTAAAAAATAAATGTAGATTTTATAAGGAGTAATTATGAAAAAAACTGTAATACTTTTAATGATATTGTTTTTGTTCTTTCAATCTTATGCTCAGAAAAAGTATAAAACAATGCCTGTTGATAAATGGGAATCGGCCGGATGGGTTAATTATTTTATAGTTGTTAACGGAGGGGTCCAATCAAAATCGTCAGGTTTATATTACTCCTTAGATTTAATCGGGTTGCGTATAAAATTTTTGCAATTTAATCTTTTAAGAGGTTCGGTTACAACAAAATTGTTTGGTGAACCTTTATATTTATTACCATTTGGTTTATATATTCCTTTAGGTTCAGGACATAAATATACAATCGGTGCTAGCTCAATGGTATATATGGAGGGGGTTAATTTAGCAGATCTTCCGAACATGGCTGAATTGTCCTTAAAACTTGATTACAATTTTTTATTTTCGATATCTGCCGGGTACAAATATACTTTTACAGAAAAGAATTTCAATTCCATATTTACAGAAATCGGAAAATTTAATAATTTAAATCAATATTACGCCCAAGTTTCTATTGGAACAAGCCAGCTCTTTAATTTCTCAGGTAACGGATTTTTAGGTTTACAGGGGGGTAACAACAAATATATTGAAGATGAAATAATCGAAATGCCCACACCAAAACTCTCAATTCTTGCCGCTGAAAATTATGAAATACTAACAGGAGATAATCAAAAAATCAAATTTACGCTGGTAAATTATGGTCAGGGAAACGCAGACGATTTGGAGATTAAAGCCAGGATTATAGGCCCCGGGGTAAACATCACTTCTGATCCTACGCCAACTTATATCCCAATTCTTTCACCGGGCAGCAGTAAAGATTTTGAATTTAATATTACCGCAGATCCAAAGATTTTAAAACAGCAAGATGTTAAAATACATATAAAATGTAGAGAAAAAGATGGATTCAATTCAGAGCAAAATTTATATGTCAAAATTATTCCTCTTTCTATTAGTGATAGCGAGGTGCCAAAACTTTCTCTGAATGCAAACATTGTTAATGAAAATGGAAGTGATACTCTATTTGCCGGTACTGTAGGAACTCTAAATATCAAAGTAACAAATCAAGGTACTGTTAAAGCTATCGATGTAAAAATCATCGCTAATAATCTAATTGCAGATTCTAATGGTTATCCTACAATAGACATAAAGGAAACCATAGCTCAATTATTGCCTAAAGAAGAAAAAATTATAAAGGTTCCTATCGCAGCCGGAATAGAATTACCTGATGGAAAATTTGGTGTAGAAATTAAATCTTTTGATATTAACGGTTTCGAAGCTGCCCCAACAGTTATTTATATCGTTTCTAATAAAATCGGTCCACCAGTATTGGATATTGAAGGTGTAAAATACTTCGATGAAAATAACAATGGAATAATAGAAAAAGGTAAATTAGTCAACGTTTCTTTCTTAGTCGTAAATACGGGGCAATCAACAGCAAAAAATGTGAAAGCAAGAATAATAATCGATGGTTCAGATATTTTTTATGGTGGTATCGATTATTATAGTTTTAATAGTATCGGTCCAGGCGAAACGAGGGAAATAGAATTTCCTTTTAGTGTGAATTATGCGTATGAGGGGAATGCTCAGTTACCTATCTATGTTGAAATTTCAGAACAGGATGGAAAATTTAAAATCAAAAAAGATTTAGAATTCAAATTGGATAAATAAAAAATAATATGCATATATCTAAATTCACTCAATTTGTTATTCATATCTTATTACAATCATATATAATTACTAATATCGGTTGTTATACATATTCTGCCGGCACTTTGTCGCATATAGAACCTTTGCCCGGAACCGAGCGGGTGATGAATTACAAAGCGGACGTTAGTCTGGTCTCTAATCCATCTCCTTCGAATCCAAAAGCAATTTTCAAGGTTATGCAAACTCCAAGAATTGAATACACTGAAGTTGAAAAATACAAAGAAATTAAAGAAGTAAGTGAACTGGGTACATCCTTGGTCTTTGGACCTTTAGTTATTGGGGGTTTATTGCTAATTAATAAAAATCTTGTATTAGGAGGTCTGCTGGGTTTAACGGGCGGAGTAGCGATATGGGCTGCGGGTAGTGACAGAGGTAAAAAGATTGAAACAGGCGTCTATGTGGACGGTTCCAAAAGATTAAATTATACGAAAGGTGAGTCATCCTCAGCTCCAAAGGTCAAAGTCGGAATTAACATAAATAGTATTGTCCGCACATATCAAACAGATCAATCGGGATTTCTTGAAGTTAATATCGCTGAAGATTTTAACCTGAACTCCCTGAAATACCTGTATCCAGATCAGACCTTTAAACTGAAGTGTAGTACTGTTGAGGATGGGGGTGAATTAGATTTAAGTATAACCGTTAAGGATTTTGCGGTGCCCTTTATTAATATCACGAATGACAATGTTGATGTTGTAACTGAAGAACAGGGTAATCTAAAGATGTTGGGAAAAGCTTTCAGAAATGAGGAATATAAAATTCTTTTCGAGAAAGATGATTTGATTAAAATTCAATACAAAGATAAAGAGGGCTATATCCCTGCAAATTCAGGCACAAAATTCTGGGCAGTGCCGGATTATTTAGAGAAATATCACTAATGAAAACATCTGTAAAAATAATATTGGCTTACGTAAAAGCAGCGGTAGTAGTATTCTTTTATTTTCACACAACTTTTGCCCAACAATCTTCAATCACAATATCAGTTACAGATGTTGATAATAAACCAATTACCGGGGCAGTGGTATCTGTTTCCTCTGTTTATACAGCTAACAACCAAACATTCAATACTGTTGAACAGGGGAATGGTAACTATCTGGTGAGTGTCCTGAAAAACTTGCTTTACTCTCCGATAGCCTTAACCGTCAACGCAAACGGATATTCCCCCTACAGGATATTGAAAGACCTTTCCGGACTATCACGTCTGTCCATAACTCTTCAGAAGTCTTCCAGTTCCAATAGCACTTCAGGAACCGGAACTATCACGACACCAACTTCAATCGCAATGCAAATTGTGGTAAGCGGTAAAAGTAATAATAAACCATCCTACAAAATTAATGATGCCACCATCGTTGCCACACTTGGCGGTGATCCTAAAACCGGAACACTCCGAACTTATATAGCAATATTTGTATCCAATGGAACATATCGAATAGATTTTCCGCTCCGTGAACAAAGCCAGTCTGGGAAAGTAACGGTTACAGCTCCAAATCATGAAGAATATAAATTTGACATTACTGCTGGATTATCTATGAACCGTGATGTTCAATTAAAATATAATGACTATACTAATGAATACACAGTGGATAATAATCATTTAGTGGAAACATTTGGTTATACTCAGCTTAATCTCGATAGCCCGCAAGGCTCTGTAAAATCTAAACTTATTTTACCCATACAACCCTCGATGGTTTATGCTGACGGTCGTAACCCCGGATGGCACTATATAACAAATTATGGTTATCGTGAAAAAATGTACCACGATTTAATGAAAGAACTTGTACTGCAAACTGCAGCGGAAGCAAGTGCTCTAACAAACTTACAAATACAGGCATGTGTTGATGAGCTTGTGAAGAACAAAGGCAATTCAAATCTTGATGCTGTTGTTCACGAAACAATAACATTATCAAAATATTTTAATAAACTTTTTATTGAAAAGTATAGTTATGCGTGGGGTATATTAAAAGGTGCAGGCATTTTACTCACTATCACAGATGCTGCTCGTGATGGCACTTTAAACGGAATACTACTCGCTGTTGCTTATCAGAGTTTTCAGGAGGATAATTATAATATATTAGCAGAGAGCGCCAAAAAATCTAAACTATATTCCGACCCGGCATTTAGATCTGCAATAGAGAAGTTGAGAGAAACACTCAATAAAGAAAAATCTCAAAAGTGGCAGGACATTGTACTAAAGTTGAGGAGAGAAGCGGTTGGTAATGTTATTAGTAGTATAGCAGTGAAGGAAGCGTTATCGCTAGTGTTGCCCAAGGTACTGTATCTTGCACAGTTTGGTAAGGTAACAGCGGGAATTGTAGGATTTGTTTCCATTGAATTGATTATGGATATAATGACGGGTATTGCAAAGCGGGTAGAGATAGAATCCTCATTGTTGTTAATGACTCAAATAGAGAACGAGTTATTACCAACTGAAATAGATGGTTATAGTTATAAAGTACCCCGGTGGAATGAAGAAATATCAAAAGATAAGTGGTATGGAGGCTTAATGCGACTCCATGCTGGTATGCTTATTAATAAGTGGAGGGGATCGTACTACGGTGGTACAGGACAAGGATACACACAGGAGTTTTTGGCTGCTTTAAAATCAAACCCATTTACACGGGCTATTATTAAAACAAGTGAGACTAAATCAACTAAAGCCAAAACGGATTATAAACTTTTGGCATTTAACAATAAATTTCAGAGTGAATCGACCCCGATTAATTCATTTCCAATCGATTTTATGAATGCAACTTATAAAATCTATAACTCCGAAGAAAAATTTACAAATGGTGTGTGTGAAATCTTTGATAATGGATTAAATATCAGTTCAACGTATATAGATACTGTTATCAAAACATCTTTTACAAATATGGAAAATGAATATACCATAATATTTACTGGTAATCCCTGTGGTGCAGCTAATCATTATGACAGGATATTATCTGTGATTTCAGTAAGAAATGGGAAAATGAACCAAATTGCTGATCTGGGTGGGTGTCGAATATATGGGTATCAGATTATTAATAATGAAATCATAGAAGAAGGTCCCCATTATCTGGAGAATGATGCGATGTGTTGTCCGACTTATAAATTGACCACAACATATCGTTGGAATGGAACTAAATTTTTCGCAATAAAATCTAGCCAAGACGTAAGTCTAAGTATTACAGAACCACAAAAAAAAGAATTCTTAACAGTGTATACTGAAGTAGGGAAATTGATAAATAAAAAAGACAATGCTCGGTTAGCGAATTATATCCATCCAAAAATTGGTATATTCTATCTTGATAATCCTGGGGTTGGAATTAGTGTATTAAGGTACAACACGCTTAATGAATTATTTAATTGCTCATCATATCAGATTAAGGGTATGCCGCACGTCCAAAATTGTACACCTGTCTTCGAGATATTCCCGACCTATAGCTGTGCCGATGATAAATGGTCAAAGGATGGCTGTTTTGCCGACAATGCATCGAGATATAGAATTATTTTAGATAATATAGGCGATTTTGATAATGTCGATGAGAATGAAAAATCAATATACAATTTTGCAGAGCAGTCATTAAAAATAATTGTAATACAGACTAACTCTGGTGGTATCAGATTGGGGTTTTCTTTGGTTGATGGTAAATGGTATCTGAGCGTAATTACTGTTGATGATAAATGCAGTGCATAAAAATTTATACCATTTTGGAAACTACTTGAATTATATGTTAAGAATGGATAAATATGAAATCTTAATATGACTAACACAAAAAAATGTCCCTATTGCCATGAAGATATCTTGGCTGAAGCAATCAAATGTAAGCATTGCAAGACGATGCTTAATATGCCAAACGTTGGAAACGAAAATGCACTGGCAAAAATTCTAGATAATTTTTATAAGATTATCTATAGAGGAAATATCGCCGCGGCACGATCATTTTTTGAATCTATTCGATCTATCCACGGTCAAGAGTCACCTTTATATGTTCATCTGTTGCGGGCAGAAAAGTTGCTCAATGTTTATGAAAAACTTCAAAGACCGGGTGGACATATTCCATTCCGTTTAGGTCATTTTTCTCTAGCTTGCTTCAGAGACGATTACCTGACACATAAATTTAAAATGGAATGGTATTGTGCTCAAGAAAATAAAATGCCATCGTTGCCTGAAGGTATGATTTCTGTTATCGACATTATAACAAATGAAAGATTTCTTTTTATTGCGACAAATCCCTATGGCACAATATTTCCTATAGAAAAACCCTTCTATTTTGGATGTCCATTATTCTACAGCTATATGACGCACGGTGAATTTATGCTAACTCGATATTTGACCGAGCATTATGAGGAAATCTGTGAACCCTATTTTTAGTCAAGGATCTTAAATGAATAAAACAAAAAAATGTCCTTATTGCTATGAAGACATTTTTGTAGAGGCAATCAAATGCAAACACTGCGGCAGTATGCTGTCTGATACTCCACACTCTGCGTCTTCCGACCCGACAACATCAATCCGTCTTGCTCTTGCAGCAAAGTACGAAGTGCTCGAAGAAATAGGCTGCGGAGGTATGTCGGTAGTTTACAAAGCAGTCCAGAAGAACCTTAACAGAATTGTTGCACTCAAAATACTGCCTTCGCAATTGACATCAGATAATGAGTTTGTGGAACGGTTTCATCGAGAATCGGAAGCTGCATCACATTTGAATCATACAAATATTGTTAGTGTGTACGATGTTGGCGTTATAAATCATACCCATTATATCTCGATGGAATATCTTGAAGGTATCACACTGCATGAGCATATAAGAAGCCGGGGAAGACTGGGGGTTGAAGAAGCGATCCGGATTGTTGTGCCAATTGCAGAAGCGTTAGATTATACGCATAAGAAAGGTATTGTTCACAGAGATGTGAAGAGTCCGAACATAATGGTCACCAACTCTGGACGGGTTGTACTTATGGATTTTGGTATTGCACATTTCCTAAAAAAAAAAACAATCACCAAAAAGGGTGAGATGATGGGAACTCCGGAGTTTATGAGTCCGGAACAAGCAGATGATAAAAAAGTTGATGGCAGGAGTGATCAGTATAGTTTGTGCACAGTCCTGTATGAGTGCTTAACTGGTACAACTCCATTCAAGGCAGAAAATCCCGTATCAATATTGCACAAAGTTATTCACGATTTACCAGCGGTGCCATCACAAATGTTGAGTGAAATACCGGCGTGGCTGGATGTTATTGTTATGAGAGCATTGAAAAAAGATCCAAATCAACGGTACCGGACTTGTGGTGAGTTTACCAAAGCTCTTAATCTTGATTTAAGAATCGCACGGAGATCCTCTGAACATACCGGGCATAAGGAATATACTAAAACAGTTAAATTGAAAAAGGACCCACAAGCCGGACGGCGCTACAAAAATGGGGGAAAGATACTAAATAATAAAATTGAATTACTAAATGAAGAACGGAAAGTAAATATAATCGATAGAAATTGGGAGTCTCTTCATCGAATATATTTGGGGTCATTATCTTTATGTGTTTTCGGAACGCTTTTATTGGCTTTAGATGGGCGATTAGTAATAATTCCATTACTGATCTGTAGTATTATTATCCTTAGACAAATGGTTAAAATCTTTGAACCTAAGAATCAAGCAATAATGATTGGAGTGCTGATCGTTTTTGGTTGCTCCATTATTAGCATTTTCCTTTTTTCCATTACCCATTTTATTAAGGATGAAAATATTCTGAAATTAGTCTTAATTCTGTGTGTAATGGTGCTTCCAATAGCGTTACCATTAGTTACTTTGCGTTTATTTTTTAAAATGGGTACGATTTGGAAGAATGAGCTAACATAGATATTTTGTTGAAGTTCAAATAAATAATAATATAAAAATGTCACCAGACACTAAATTTTGTCCGTACTGTAGTGAAGAAATAAAGAGTACAGCAATCAAATGCAAACACTGCGGCAGCATGCTGTCTGATACTCCGCACTCTGCATCCTCCGACCCGACAACATCTATTCGTCTTGCTCTTGCGGCAAAGTACGAAGTACTCGAAGAGATAGGCCGAGGAGGTATGTCCGTAGTGTACAAAGCAGTGCAGAAGAACCTCGGTCGTGTTGTTGCGTTAAAGGTTATCCACCAAAATCTAATTCACGACCGTGAGTTCCTAGAACGCTTCCACCGTGAAGCTCGTGAGCTGGCAAAGCTAAGTCACCCGCATATCGTGAACATCCATGATGAAGGTATAGAAAACGGCGTCCATTTTATTACGATGGAGTACCTTGATGGAACTGATCTTCACTCCCTGATCCGCCAAAAGAAGAGGTTGGGTGTAGAAGAAACTATCTCAATCATATCTCCGATAGCCGAAGCTCTGGACTACATACATCAGGAAGGTCTTGTTCACCGTGATGTTAAAAGCGGCAATATCATATTCACTAAAAAAGGTCGTCCTGTATTAATGGATTTTGGTATAGCACACGCAGCAGAAGGCACAAAACTAACTCAGGCAGGAACAGTCATCGGTACGCCTGAATATATGAGTCCTGAACAGGCAGACGGAAAACCGGTTGATGGTCGCAGCGACATATACAGTCTTGGTGTTGTAATGTATGAATGTCTTACGGGACAAGTCCCGTTCAGAGGAGATAATCCGTTAGTTACTATCAATAAAATCTTACACGATCCGCTTCGTTCACCGAGAGAGATTAGAAGTGATCTTCCGGTATGGCTTGAGACTATTGTGCTAAAGAGTTTGGCAAAGAATCGTGTAGAGCGGTTCAGTAGGGGAAATGCGTTTGCACAAGCGCTAAAAGATCGTAAATATTATTATTCAAGTTATAGTTCAAGCACGGAGCGTTCCAAAAAAACTCTGAAAGTGGACTCTGACCGTGTCCTACAAGAAGAACTGTTACAACCAGAACCCGACATAGGGTACGCGAGAAATAAATCTCAAAAAGGGGAACCAGTCTTAGTCGAACAAATGGAGTCAAAATCAACAAAATCAATTTTGTGGGGATTACTGTTCGTATTATTCATTGTGCTTGGCTTTATGCTTATACGTAATACTTACGTATCTGGCGATGGTTCAATTGATATGGACGATGTGGAAGATGCAGCTTGGGATAGATTCCCCAAAATTGGAAAAGAAAGATTGTTGAGTATGCTCAAAAATGCCGACGCCTTGTATATTTCAAATAATCTTGTAACCCCCGCAGGTAATAATGCGTTGGATACATATAGAGAAGTACTTCGACTTCATCCTACGAACAAATATGCACTAAAAAGAATTAACTTAATCAAAAATGATTTTGTTAAGTCAATAGAAGAAAAAATAAACTATGGATCTTATGACGAAGCAGAGAATCAATATCAATTAGCTGCCCGTTATTTTCCGAACGACGGCGATTTAATTTCACAAAGAAAAATAATTGAATCAAGAATGAAAAACTCTGCTGATATCGCTTATCAAGAAAAAAGATATAAAAAAGCTGAGGAGCTTTATAGTAAAGCGTTAAAAATATTCCCGTCAAATATTGAAATGCAGAATAATTTAAAGGAATGCCAAAAAATTATTTCTTCAATGGAATACATACCCTTAATTGATGGGCGTGTTACCAAATTTGGTTTGTTTGAATTTGGGGGAAAAGATTATTATAAACCGGGCATAACTAAATTTTCACGAATCTTCACCAGGTCTTATACAAGATTTATAAATTGGGTTGTACATATAGAGTTTCCGCCGGGTGAAACTAAAGACATACCATTAAAAATATTTTATTATAACCCCGATGGTTCCCAATTTTATTCGCAAACACAAGAATGGAGAATATATTCACAAGAAAGAGAAAGTAATAATTCTCTTGGATGCGGATATGACGAAAGGGGTAATTGGCGAGAAGGAAAATATAAAATTGAAATATTCATTGGTAATAAAAAAGTTGTTAGCACTACATTTGAGATAATTTAATACAGGGCTCAGAAAACAAAACAATGACAGGCACTAAAAAATAATTACAATATATTTATGAGATGGAAGAAACCAAATATGAACAAATTTAAAACGACAAAAATAATCATTATTTTAAAAACGATAATTTTGCTTTTATTCTTTTTCAATAATTCTTCGAGCCAAAGCAATACCACTATAGAAGGAGAACTTGTACAGTTCTATAATAATAATCTCCCTGGTATAACAGATTTTAAAAGTGATATAAAATATCCCAAAAGTCCTCAATATGGCCTCGCCTGGGCTGGTCTTGTAATTGCAGTAAGCAAAGATGTTGCATTTATTATATCAGTAGGTCAATCAGAAGTTGTTGTCAAATCAGTAGAGTCATGGAGAGATATCGGTACACTAACCAGTGTCGCCATTGATGCTGTATCTGTTGCACAGCATGGAAAAATTGAACAATCGGATGTTGTGAAACAGGGTTACAGATTTGTAGTAGTCCCCGGAATCGAAAGATGGGTTGGCTCAAAAGTTCCTGGTTTACGTACCGGAATGGCAGTTTATGGTGTACTAAGAGCTGACGAAAAAGAAAAAGAATTGGTTTTCCAAAGGATTGCTAAACAAATAGAAATCCAAAGTTTCACTGTCAATATAGCTCAGGATGTTGAAAATATTATGATGTCTTTATTAAAATTGACCTCCAATCAATCTCAGAAGGAATATCGTCGGGTTCTTCAAATGATGTTAAGTCGACGTGCCGAAGTCGCGGTCTACAGACAATTAGTTAATGATACATTTATTGGTGATGCTGGTAGGTCACTTGATTATAACATAGATCAGGCAATACCTGGAAGAATGAATCCAACTATGAATGCAACGTTGGTTCAGTTAGTTGATAATTTTATTCGTGGAAATATTGATGAAAGCTATTTCGACAATACTCTCCGATCTGAAATAAAAAACCGTATTGGGGCAATTCCAAGAACTACTGTAGAAAAAGTATTGTTAATCGTCGGTAACGATATTAAGCAAATTAAAGAAAGAAGAGAGCGGCTAAATCGTTACGGTGGCGGTTTTTCTTTTTTAACGAAACCAATCGGCAATTACGCTGCATTAAAAAAGTTGTTAGGCATTAAGTCTGACCTAAGGAATCAACAATTGACTATCGGTCTCATACTCGATTCATCCGGTAGCATGGTAGGTAACGATCCGCAGGAAAGCCGGAAAGTCGCCGCCGGTATGATCGTTGATCGGCTTGATGGCAAAGAAGATGTCTTCCTTGTCGATTTTGATGATGGAAGCACATGGCTAAATAGCGGTAATTGGCGCGGATGGGGAAAAGATGCTCTGCGTCAGGCAATCAGCACTATCGATGCTTCCGGAGGTACCAATATCGGAGGCGGACTTGATGAAATGCGTTCTGCCTTCGAAAGTGCCGGTATCAAAACCGGAAAAACCGGTGTCCTTCTCCTTACGGATGGACAAGGGGATTACATAAACCAAGCGGACTGGTTTCAACAGCAAAATATACCTGTCTATACTATCAGCTTTATCGGAAACGATAACTCGCAATTACTTAGTAACATAGCAAATCAAACGGGTGGCCAGTATATCAAAGCAAACTCTGCTGCTGATATTGTAAACGCGTTCAATCATTTTCTATCTATTCTCAAAGGGAGTAGTCGGTTTTGTCTTTATGACGGTTCTATTGCACAGGGAGAAATTATTGAGAAAACATTTCCTATTGACTGTAATACAAAAGATTTATTCGCTACATTGAACTGGCCCGGAAGTACTTTAGAGCTGTCGTTAATTTCTCCGCGTGGTCAAGTATTTACACAAAATGGATCTGGTGCACAATGGTTTGTGAGCGACACCTATGTTTCGGCGAAGATAATTAACCCTGATGCAGGCGAATGGAAAGCTAACTTAAAAGGAATTTCTGTCTCGCAGCCCAAGGAGCCATACAATTTCGAAGTAAATGGCGATTCACCTCTATCAATCGTTTTACAAAATAATACAGCGGAGAAGGGTCCTATTAAATTTGAATTGGATTTCAACCTTTCGGATGTCGATGTTGGCACTCTGAAATCTGTCGTTAACGTTATTAATCCGAAAGGTGAGAGCAAAGACATCTCAAACAGTTTTGTTAAAAATAAAATAGTTTACCATCCGTTGGCCGGAAGCGGTAATTACAAAATTTTTGTCGATCTTAACGGAAAAACTTCAAGCGGAGACCTTTTTCAGCGGCAGTTTTCACGCTCGATTCTAATAGGTAATTATATACCTTCTTATATCGGAAATATTAACCGGCTAATCGGTAGCTATGTTATCGCTGAACTCGGATCGCGTGTGAGCAACAGACCCGGTGTGAGGTGTTATATATATCCTGCAGGAGGTTCGAAGGAGAATAAAATTGCGACCGGTGTAGTTACGTATGTAAAACTTGATGAATGCACAATTGAAATTCAACGCTACTTCGGATCCGGTAAACCATCTCCCGGATATCTCGTTGAACTCGATATCGTTGACTGGATGAATGATTCTAAATAACCCCGCGATAAAATTTTAGTTATATGATTTTCAATTTTATTTCACTTATATTCTTACTAATTTTGTTCCTAAAAAGACACGAGTATTAATAATTACTTATGAACGATACAAAAACTTGTCCATATTGCAGCGAAATTATTAAAGAAACAGCAATCAAGTGCCGTTTTTGCGGAAGTATGTTGACTGAAAGCCAAACCCCGGTTAATACTTTCACACCCGTCCGACTCGCTCTGGCATCTAAGTACGAAATAATTGAAGAAATCGGGCGCGGAGGTATGTCTATTGTATATAAAGCTGTCCAGAAAAATTTAGACCGTACAGTAGCGTTAAAAATCCTGCCCCAACATATGACCCACGATAAAGAATTTCTTGAACGCTTCCATCGTGAAGCCCGCTCAACAGCCCGTCTCACTCATCCGAATATTATTACGATTTACGACGAGGGAATCGAACAAGGTGTTCATTATATGGCAATGGAACTTTTAAATGGTAAAGATTTGCACCAGAGGATATGTGAAAAAGGTGTGTTTAGCCCTGAACAACTTGTCAATACTATAGTTCCAATTGCTAAAGCTTTAGATTATGCTCACAAAAACGATTTAGTCCATAGAGATGTAAAATGCTCTAATATATTCCTAACGGATGATCGTAGGATTCTTTTAACAGATTTTGGGATTGCACACGCAAAAAAAGAAAATCAGCTTACTGTCAGCGGTTCGGTATTAGGTACTCCCGAATTTATGAGCCCCGAGCAAGCCGACGGAAAAAGAATCGACGGAAGAAGCGATATTTACAGTCTCGGTGTTGTTATGTATTATGCTCTGACGGGCAGATTACCATACTCGAGCGATAATCCGCTGACTACAATTTATAAGATATTGAATGAACGTTACCCGCCGATTAGTTCGATACGAGAAATTCCTGATTGGTTAGAAAATATTGTCGATGCTTGCCTCATTAAACATCCTGAAAAACGTGTTCATGACGGAGAATTACTTGCAAATTATTTAAGCAGATATAAAACCGTTAACAAAACTTATCAGCCACAACAAATTAGAGAAAATAAAACACAAAAAATTACTACAAATAAAAATGAGATCCTTCATAATCCAGAATCAATATATAATACTAAGAGGGGTAAGAGTAAAGCCGAAATCCTTGTATTAACATTATTAATTACTGTTTGTGTATTCGGTGTTTTTTACTTCTTTTTAAATTATTCTAATTTATTTAACAATAACGATATTTTACCAAAAGAGTCAATTGTTCAAAAGGGAACACCAACTCCCAAACAAATACCAAAACAAAATTATACTCAAGATAAATCCGAACAAAACTCAATAAGTAATCCTACGCCGGTTTCAATTGAACCGAAACAGCCGGCAAAACCGATGACTGCATCAATCGAAGAAGTAAAAATTGAAACAGTAATAGTTCCCGAAGTTACCGGTTTACATATTAATGTGGCTAAAAAAGTTTTAATCAATGCCGGTTTAACTGTTGGCTCGGTAACTACGATGGAATCTTCGAGTGATAATAATAATGTTGTTATAAAACAGGGGCCAAAATCCGGAACGAGTGTAAACAAAAAATCATCAGTAAGTATAATTGTTGGAGGATAGGAATGAAAATTAGTCTTTATTTTATTTTAGTCATTATTTGGAATATTGCCATTTCCCAAACCCTCACCGTAACCTACAAAGATATCTCACCAAACCCTTTTGCTGGTTACTCTGCTTCAATTGGTATCGGCATAATGAAATTTATAGGAGAAGATGGATATGAAGCAAAAATCTACGATGAGTTGAAGAAGATACCGGGCATACACGATAAGTTTATGATATTCCCATATAAAGTTTTGCAGGACCAAAAGGATGTGCTCAAACTTAAAACACTTAACTTTAATGATAGAAAAGCACAAAAATCTTTGTTTGATAATCTTGATATTATGTTTCTCATAAGCGGCGAGCTATCATCTAACGATAAATTAAAATTACAGATTGTAAGAACCACCGACGGAGTAATAGTTTTTGAAGACGATTTTAAAAACAGCTCGCAATCGACTGCCATAAAAGATGCAGTAAAAGTTATCTCTGAAAATAAAAGAAGCGAATACAAAGGGGGTAAAGGTAAAACAACTGGCTATTTTATCGAGTGGTCGGGTGTCGGTTTTCGGAAACTTTTAGGCGGCAGAATGCCGGTTTATCCCGAAGGAACGGATAAGGGAATGCCCGTTTTGTTGCAATTCACTGTATTAGCTGACGGTTCGATTAGAGGGATAATTCCCCTGAACCGAAGCGATGAAATTCTGGAACGCGAGGCAGTAGCCGCTTTGAGAACGTGGCTGTTTGATCCTTTACCGCCTCAGCATGATCAGGTGGTGCAAATCGGAAAAGTTACTTTTATTTTTAAACTGGAATAAATTTTTCCATACCATTCTGCAACTTATAAGATTCGATAATGATGTTATAATTTTCTTTTTCTTTAGTCCCACTCTTTAACATTTGAATAACCTATCGGCAAAATGAGTATAAGCAGCACGTGGTGGGAATAAAAGTAAGGGTTACAAATTCATTGGTAGCAACAACATTGATGAGGTAGCATGGTATGGCAAAAATTTCAGCAGAAAAACCCATCCCGTAGGACAGAAAAACCTAATGAACTTGGAATATATGATATGAGCGGTAATGTTTGGGAATGGTGTTCAGATTGGTATGATCGGTATGACGTAAATTTTTATAAAAACAACCGGGCAGAAAATCCCGTTGGCCCTTCTAGCGGAACAAAGCGAGTTGTCCGCGGTGGTTCGAGCTTATTTACTAAACATCCTCTTGACATTGAACATTTTCCAGTTTCCTCAACGAGACGTTTTAGCGCGGAGCCAACGAAAAGGGCGCCTGACCTCGGATTTCGGCTTGCTCAGGATAAATAGTATTGCTATGAACTTTTATCCGCCTTTGGCGGATTTTACACTTTGGAAAAATAAATTAAAATAATATGAAATCTCTAATCACAAAAACAACTACAATATTTTTATATTTTACTTTCGCTCAATTAATATTTTCCCAAACCCTCACCGTAACCTACAAAGACATCTCCCCCAACCCATTTGCCGGTTACTCTGTTCCTATCGGTATCGGCATATTAAAATTTTCAGGGAATGAAGGGTTTGAGGTTAAGTTTTATGATGAGCTTAAAAAAATCCCTGGCATACACGATAAATTTATGATTTTCCCATACAAAGTTTTACAGGACCAAAGGGATGTGCTCAAACTTAAAACACTCAACTTTAATGACAGAAAAACACAAAAATCCCTGTTTGATAATCTTGATATTATGTTCCTGATAAGCGGCGAGGTCGCATCAAATGACGAATTGAGATTAAAAATACTAAGAAGTTCAGACGGAGTACTGGTATATGATGGCGATTTTAAAAACAGCTCCGGTTCCTCGGCGCTTAAAGATGCGGTAAAAGTTATTTCTGAGAATAAAAGCAGTGAATACAAAGAAGGTTATGATGGAATGATCCTTGTTGAAGGTGGCTGGTTTGATATGGGAAGCAACGATGGATATAGTGATGAAAAACCTGTTCACCGAGTTCATGTGAACAGCTTTTATATTGGAAAATACGAAGTAACTCAAAAACAGTGGCAAGCAGTGATGGGTAATAACCCAAGTTATTTCAATGATTGTAGTGATTGCCCAGTAGAATCTGTATCGTGGAACGATATACAGGAGTTTATCAGGATACTTAACTCACAAACAGGCAGAAAGTACAGGTTGCCGACCGAAGCCGAGTGGGAATATGCTGCACGGGGCGGTAATAAGAGCAAAAGTTATAAATATATAGGTGACGTTGCTTGGTATTCTGATAATTCAGGCAACACAACACATCCTGTCGGACGAAAAAATTCTAATGAAATTGGAATTTATGATATAATCGGCAATGTTTGGGAATGGTGTGCCGATCAGTATCAAGGAGAATATTCTAGTAATAGTTCTAGTGAAACTCTGTTTAGTAAAGGTCTTGATAAAAATCCCCTCGGACGAACAGGTAGAACTTATTGTTTTCTGCGGGGTGGTTCTTGGATGAGTTTTGATGTCAACTGTCGCACGGCTAGTCGTACCAGGCTTGCGCCTACACACCGTGATGACAACAGTGGCTTTCGACTTGCTCATGACAAATAGTTACATTTACCCGCATCAGGCAGATTTTACACTTTGGGAAATAATAAGTATTTTATGAAGTGTAAATTATTATGGTTTTATTTTAAAACAACTGATGTAAAAATATAATGCAACCAAACGATATACCCAAAGATATTTTATCGCTGATTTTAGAATTTATCTACACAGCCGCTAATTTCGTGGGTCAAAAAATTATTGATAGCATTATTGTGATATTC
This sequence comes from uncultured Ignavibacteriota bacterium, assembly GCA_947085405.1. GTDB lineage: Bacteria > Bacteroidota > Ignavibacteria > UBA10030 > BY39 > JASEGV01. Next base: position 118,990 of record CAMTWO010000031.1, on the reverse strand, counting down.
CCAAATGCCAATACCTTATATCAATTAACTGACCCAATAGGACTTCTGGCGATTATAACTATAATACTTATCATCGCCCAGATTGCTAAAAAAGTTGCCTGGATTATAGTAGGGGTGGGTTGGGTGTTAATTCTTGTCCGTGTGGTTATTTTGCTGATTAATCATCATTGAGCCAACTGTCTGGTATTGTACAACCAAACGAAATAAAACTGGAGCAATTGAAGAAAAATTTCACAATATAAAACTCTCAATTAGAAACTGTTGAGGTTTTTTTATAATGTCCTAGCCTTATCCTGCGCCTCAAAAATAAACGTTGATACAAAAAGTTATGGAGCAGAAGCCCTATGACAAGCAAAATGTTAATCCCCAAGCAATCTAATACCATATTTCCCATGATCCAATTTATTGAGATTCCATAAAACCGTTGGTGACTGCACTCACATATTTCTCTCTCTACAATCCTTATTTAATTCAACGTATTTCAATATTGAAACTCAAATTTCCCAAAGGGATAACAATACAATAAATTTCTTAAGCTATTTCAAGTTCATCCATCCTTCGATAATCATAACCATCGCCATTGTATCCAACTCGCAATACCGCAAAAGACCTTTTTTGATTTCTTCTCTTTGCCATTCGGGAATCTCCGAAAACTGAAGTAAATTATAAGCAGTCATAGCGGCACCACCATCAGCAATTCCAGTTAACCCTTCCACCATCTGATCAAGCCGTCCTTCATTGTAATCCTTGAATACAGGTTCTAGAGTTTTGTAAGGATCATTATTATATTTTTCATCTATCCATACATGAGAATCAAAATTGAGGCTGTGTACTTCTTTTCCATTGCCATAGATCGGTTTACTATATTTATCTCGTAGATATCTTGAATCTGCAATAATTGCTGGCAATATTTGCTTAAGCGAATTGGATCCCTTCGCTCTCGGGGAGAAGTAATATTTGATAACTAGTTTAAATAAATCAATCGTATTACGTTCACCGTCCCAATTTTTCGCAGAGTCTTTGGTATTCATGGTGATGTGCTCAATAAACTCTATTAACTCTTTTTGTTCCTTTGGAGGATTGGTTTCTCTCAATAACTGAGCATGAATCAAATTGAGATATGTGTTCTCGTGATTATGATACCGGAAGATCGACCCCTTGTCTTTTTCTAATTGGCGTTTAAGTTCCCGCAGAAATTCGTAATTTGGAAAAACACCAGGTTCAAACGAAATATATTGACCAGCATGTCTGACTGAACCATTTTGTTCTATTATATGGTGCGAAAATTGAAATGCTATGCCCTCATATGGACGCCGACCTTTATGGAATGGAAGAGCAGTCATGGATGTTTCGAAATCGATCATGTGAAGGGGATACGACCAACTTTCCATTTCCTCGAAAAGACCTGACCGTTCAAAATAGCTCTCTAATGTGCTTTGTTTCACTCTGTTGATTTGTTCCATTCGCCTTTGATCGGCCGTTAATCCGTTGTGTTTGCCATTATCCGGTTTGCGAATGATATCACTTTCGTTCACACTTTCTATCAGGTATATCTTTTTATCGATTAATTCCTGAATAATGCTCCGATTACCTCCACCACCACCCCACAGGTCAAGTACGAGATCTTTTCGTAGTAACTCATCATTATATTTTGTTTCATTCTTCCAACATTCATGAAATCCACTCTTAAGACCACTCATGTCGACAGATGAATTGTTGTACTGGCATTTATTACATTTTTTCCCAATCGGTGTGAATATCCGTTTATCGTTTGAATAAGCCTCAATGCAGATTTTAATAAAATCTTCAAATTTAATATTCTTACCGAAGTCTGTTGGTACAGGGAACTCATCCCAAATTCGTTGAATGACGTCATCAACACAAACTATTTTTAAAATGGAATCACCGATCTCGTGCCGTGTCAATCCTTTTTCAATTTCTACCTTAGGTCGTTCATTTTTTTGTCTAATTATTTTGAACTTTTGATTAAGACCATTAACGGTAGCAATTTTATTCTTGTCTAGCAAAACAATATTAGCCACGACTTTAATGTGTTGTGCGTCCAGAGCCTTGGTGATAACAGATTTCTGATAAGCAATGTCATAGAGATACTTTACCCACGCCGATGCGACTTTTATATCCCCGCGGCTTGTGACAAAGCCGAGATCGTCATCATCTGACGATACCGATTTCACTTCATAAAGATTCAGTGTGTTGTTGTCTCGAACAATTATATCTGAACGAATAAAAAGGGACTCAAAACGAAATGCCGCTTCTGCAATAACCACACTCCCACTCTTGGCTAGCTTTTGATTTGTTTCTTTGACTGATTGATCATAATCTAGAGTTTGGATGGTAATGTTCTCAGCAACGGGATCATTGCAAAAAAGAAATTTTGCTAATTCACCTACTTGAAAACCACCTTGGGCAAGCGCCTCAAGAAAAGAGTCGTCAACATTTGTATCCGCATATTCTTTCGTCTTCTGTGTGTAGTATAATTTCGTCAAGCACTCAAGGGCTAAACCAAACCGGGATTTTGTCAAATATCGCATAGTGATTACTTTCAATAATTATTAACTGTTGTAAATATATAAGAATTTTTATTCAGTTAAGGCTTTATTATTATCTTCCAATAGTTTAATATCCGGTATGGAATTGCCTGCAATGCCTTTGATCGATCCATAGAAATGAACCGTATTCAAAAGGACTTTCTCAAGTTGTTTTTCTCTTTCTTTCCACAACCTTTGCATCTTCAACTTCTCGTCCTGATAAGAATCCTGAAGCCCCTTAAAACCTTCAATTATTGCTTCGAGCTGCATTTTGAATTCATTACCTGTAAGAAAATCATATAGCATTTGCATTTTTTCACCTTTATTTGACTGGGATACGAATGCCGAGTGAATCTGTATCATACTCTCTCTTAGAACGAGCGATAACCCTTTGGCATCATTAAATTGGCAAATCCAGACGCCATCGATTTGACCGATCGTATCCAAACCTTCCGGCATGGCTTCCGTAACTATCACACAAATGTTAGCTTTTACTAAAAGTGCATCAGCTTTAAGTTTCTGGATCCAATCTTCGCTGAAATGTTTAGTCCGTTTGCTCTCATAGAGAATTTTACCACATTCTGTACCAAGTCTATTCTTAACAGTTTGGATGACATCGGCACCCCGTACTCCTTTTCCGACCTCCTCAATAATATCGAACGGATAAATTGTGCGAAGCATCTCTTCCAGAGCAAGTTCCTGCACTTCACCCTGAGCCTGTTGAGAAGTTAGCTCTGCCTTGCGTTTTAAATCTTCAATTTGCTTACGCATATCATTGAGTTGTTTCTCTTTTTCAAGTTCTTTAAAACGGTGTTCTTCCGCAACCTTCGTCTCCGCATCTTCGATGATCTTCTTTCGTTCAACATCAAGGGTTCGTTCAACTTCCAATTTAAGATCACGTTCTTTCTCCTCAAGTTCGCGTTGCCGTTTGCGTAATGATAATTCTTCTTCCTTCGATTTCTCAAGTTGTTCTTTTTTTTCATTAAGTTGTTGTTTCAAATCCTTGAGCTCCAAAGAAATTGATTCTTCCGCTTTCTGTTTAGCTTCGGTTTCAAATTTCAGTCTTTCTTTTGCAAACGCATCCTGAAGCTCCCTTTCTTTTACTTTTATCGCTTTGTGGGTTTCCTCGTTTTTCTTCTTCAATTCTTGTTCATATTTTAATCGTAGTTTTTCCTCAATTTCATGAGCGAACGCCTCAGTAAGCGGTATCTTTGTGCCGCATTGCGGACAGGTAATGAATTGGTCAGACATATTAGTTCCTTTTAATTTAAATTTATTAAATATAATCCAATATAATTACAATAAAATAGTTTGCACTGTTAATCCGAGGTTGCTCTTCATTAGAAGACAACCAAATGTATCCCAGAACATCCACATCTCAGATGATGAGCCAAGAGCTTCTTCCTCATAACTTTTCATCAAGCAGGCAAGTCCCCTTTCCCGCGCTTCTTCGGATACAATCATTTCTCCCAACAGATCTAAAAATCGTCCTTCCTCGGCCCAAAGTCGGTCAAGTGCCTTGCACATTACAAGTGTCTGTTCAGTTTTCTCTACAAGAGTTGTTCGTCCTGAAACAATGAACAATGCTTTACTTACCGGTTCTTTTAAGAAAGCAAATATTTGCCAGGCACTCGGAATTTCTACTCCGATTACTCCGGGTTGAGAGATAAAGGTAAAATTCTTTGAAAGATCCACATGGATCATCTCATCATCGGGAATATGAAAATGTATGCCCTCATCATCTATATAGCCGGATGAATTGCCACCTATTGATCGAATTGTGAAAACGATATCCGCAAGGGAAAAAGTTGAGTCTGCCTCAACGTGAAGATAAGCGGGAACTTCCATACCACCAAAATACATTTCAGGCATAAGTTCTTTCATTTCTTCACACAATATAGGGAACATGGTATAATACTCCTTTTTTTTATTAAATATACCATGTAAGTTTTGAATATCCGGTATCACCCGATGATACTTCCTTTTAATTATTCCTTTGCAACAAACTACAAATAAATCATTTAAATTACCATTGAATCTATAGGATAATTTACCTATCTTATTATGTTTTTATGATGGGCTTGATATGAATGAAATTAGTACAAAATTTAAACGGCAGATTGAGATTCTGGGTATCGTAATCAGAAATGCAGAATCTCTCGGGACCAATGATCTAACACGGATGTATGGGGTCGAGCGGTTAACCATCAAACGTGACCTGCAAGAACTAAGGAGCCACGGTATTGATATCCACTCGGAGGGAAAAAGGGGAGTAAGATTGTCTGGTAAGATTGATGTATCGAGACTACAGAGAATTGTTAGCTCTTATCTGGCGATTTGCACCATTGGCGCATCAATCGACAAAGCAAGTCAATTGCTTACGAAGAAGTTAGGCATTGAATCACTCAATACTGCTGTAACCCTGCAGAGATGTATTGAAGACTCAGTTAAAGTGAAAGTCAGTTATGAGTCGGAAAAACGTAAGGATTCATCAGAATTTATTGTTGAGCCGCTCCAACTCTTTCAGGCTGGTGAACTGTGGCGGCTTCTTGCTGTGCATGATGGAGTTATCAAACAATTTTTATTGACAAAGATATTGAGTGTTCAGCCGACAGGTGAACGATTCAAAAAACCTGAGCAGGAAAAGATTGATGAAATATTCAGGTACTCATTTTTAAGCTGGACTGGGGGCGAAAAGCACACAGTTCGGTTACGACTTTCAAAGGATATTGCACCAAGGTTAAAATCAAGACAACTGATTTCATTTGAGACTATTGCTGAGAATAAAGATGGAAGCATAGATTTAGAAGGAGTCGTGAATTCGTTGGATGAAATTGCTAAATGGGTAGCGGGCTCTGGTAGAGGAATTGAAGTTTTAGAACCGAAGGAATTGCGCAGTTTGGTTGTTTTTATCGCCAAAGCTGTAATATCAAATTATTAATTTGTCAGACAATATAGAGTAAATCTGTGGATTTGAGTTACTATTCAGCTAATTGAAATTTAGCAAGAAAATTCTTAGTTTCTGGAGGCCTGATATATTTGTTAGCAGAGATGTGTGTTAAAGATCATTAGTGCAGGTAATTCAGGTAAAAAATAATAAGATTCAAAGAAATAAGTCTAAATTAGTTTACGAAAATTTTAACAAACGAAAGATTATTTATTTAATGAAAAGGATATGATTATGGATTTAAAATCAATAAATGATATTTTTCAACAAAGGATATTTAGAATACCTACTTACCAGAGAGGCTATGCTTGGGCGAATAATAAACACCTTGACGTGACAAGCTCTGATCCTTTCAAAAATATAACAGGGCAATTGAGAGATTTGTGGGATGATATTCAAAACATTAATGAGAATAATTGGCATTATACCGGCCTTCTAACGCTCAACGAAATGGATAAGGAATACAATTGGTTACATAACCATAGACAGTATGCAATTGTTGATGGCCAACAAAGGATTACTTCTATTCTTATCCTAATAAAAATACTTATTGATCGAGCTACTGAATTAGGTTTTGAATATGGCTTTAGACAAGATGAATCGATCTCCCAGTATTTGATGATCGGGAATCAAAAAACTCCATCCCGTGCATTCATTTTTGGTTACGATAATGATAATCCGAGTGATAAATATTTTAAAAAATATATACTAGATTCTAAAGGTCTAATTCTTGGGGATGCTCAAGAAAGTGTATATACAGAAAATTTAAAAAATGCTAAACAGTTTTTTCAAGACTGTGTAAATCTTTATTGCAAATCCAATATTACTGATTCTGAACCGAAAGAACTTCTTAAGTCATTGTTTATTAAAGTTACGTCTCAACTTAAGTTTAACGAGTACGTCCTTCCAAAAGAACTTAATCAATATGTGGTTTTTGAAACTATGAATAATAGAGGCAAATCCTTATCAGACTTAGAAAGATTGAAGAACCGGATGATGTATTTGAACGATAAACTTTCCCTCTCTTCGGAGCAATACGAGGGAGACGATCCTATTCAACAGGAAAAATTATTAAATGCACAAAAAAAAGAACTTTCTACAAGTATAAATACCTCTTGGACAACAATTTATCAATCTCTAGGAACAAACAAAAAAAATCCGCTGGATGATGAAGAATTTGTCAAGAACCATTGGATTATGTTTTTTAATAAATACGATCGTTCTGAAGCCAAAACATATGCTAATTATTTGTTTGAAGAATATTTTACTATTGAAAATATCTATGCGCACGAACTTCAAAAAATACAAATTGAACACTATGCCGAATCATTACAAGAATCGTCTATCATCTGGAACAAACTGAATTATCCTGATTATTTTTCTAGCGATGAGTCTGAAATTGAGAACTTAGTCAGAAAACTCCATAGAGTAGGTTTCAGGGCATCATTTAAGCCGTTAGTTATGGCAATATTATTGAGAAAGGACAGGAGTGATTTTAGTCAGATCTTATCACTTATAGAAGAATTTAGCTTTAAAATTTTTCATATTGCTGATAGACAATCGAATACTGGTGATAGTAAATTATATCGTTTAGCATATAAAGTTTATAAAGAGAATTATAGCGTCGATAATGTCAGAAACGATATCCAAGGACACCTTGACTATTATTACAACTTTGATCTTTTTAAAAATCAAATCGATGAGCTTTTTACGACTGGTGAACGACCAGGGTATTATGGTTGGACTGGTTTAAAATATTTTCTATTTGAATATGATTTATATCTTCGTCAGGAAAATGACCTATCTACAAATCCGACAGAAATTGTATGGAACGATTTTTATGCTAAAAATAGTATCGAACATATCTATCCCCAAAGTGCCGCGCTTAGTTTTGATGACTATTGCATTCGATACAATAAAAAAGACAAAGATCAGGCGAAGCTTGAATATGATAGCCTTCAAGAGGATTGGAAGGAATTTAGGGATTTGCCAGCAAGTGAGAGATGGGAATTGTGTAATAGTTTGGGTAACCTACTTGCTTTGACTTCCCCGTTGAATTCATCGTTGAGTAATGATTGTTTCAAATTTAAGGTTGACCAGAGTCTCAAGAGTACTGAACACAAGAATAAAGGATTGAAATATGATAGTATGAGCGCACAATTGGTAGCAAACAATTCCAAATGGACACAAGACACAATAAAAAACAGAGGAATTGAAATGATCGATTTTTTGTGGAAGAAACTGCATAATGAAAAGACAAATATTTTGAATTATGAGGATAAGCTTAGTCTCTTAGGGATTAGATTTCTCAATAAAAAATGAGTTAAATGGTTTGATCAAGTAGATTGAGGTTTTGAAACTTCGGTAGTTCCAAGGGCAAGCCGCAGAACAGAACCTCCTGCAAATTAAGAAGTTGCACAGGCAATTAAATATTACACTGAGTAAATTATAAATTTTCTCATAGTATTATAATAGAAACTAATACTTAATACATGCCAAGGTTTTTAAATATAGTCGACCGCCTATTGATTATACATAATAACATCTCTAGGCCGCCCTAAACCCTAACTCCATTTTACCATCCTTATTCTCTTTATAGAATCCCTCCAAGGATCCTTCAATCGTCGAAACAACATACTCCCGGTCAAGTCGTGTTGGTTCAAAAGTTGAAATCAGTTCAAGATGTTTAATCAATGTGGCTATAAAAGCACCTGAGACACGCTTCTTTCTCAGGAGATCGAGTACATCTTCATTAAATTGTTCTACAACCTTCTCGTTAATGGTCTTGCTCTTTACAAGACTTAAATAGTGGGATGGCTGTATCAGGCTGACATCGAGGATTCTATCGAATCGTCCCGGTCGTGATGCTGCAAGATCCACTAATGCCTTATCGTTTGTCGTTGCTAAGAGGAATTGATCTCCTTTTGTAAATCCATCGAGTCGCTGCAGAAATGTTGCGAGCTGGCGGTTGTATAGTCCGTCCTCCCTTGAACCCGTGAGCATATCAATGTCGTCTATGCAAAGCACAACCGGAGAAAACATGGAGGCAACTTCGAATAATTCGTCAACACGCTGCTCGGAACCGTTTGAAAACAAAAAAGTTGCTTTTCCTTTACATGCATTTGCAATTGCCCTGATAATCTTGGTTTTCCCGGTCCCTGGCTTCCCTGAAAAGAGGTATCGTAAAGGTGTACGGATACTATTAAAATTTGAAAGGGCAGAGATAAAAAGATCAAGCTGCTTTCTTACTTCGATTGGTAAGAAGACATCGTCAAGAGAATCTATGCCAAGATCAGCTTCATAAAGGCAAATTGTCTGTCCGTTTGTTCTTTCTGAAGTAGCGAGCAGTGATTCGTTCTGGTAAGGACTAGTTTGGACACACATCGTGAGAAGACGTTCAAGGAGCGCCTGAGCATCACTCGCATGTTCCCCCTCCCCCAGAACATGCGCGTAATATTCAACTTCGTCATGATGGTGACTTTCATAAAACACAGAAACCTGATACAGACCGCCAAAGTATCTAAGTGAGCCATTAAGAATTGCGTCAGGTATTCGTACATATCGCCCAGACATGTCATCTGAAACTGAGATTGCTTTCGGGCGTCTTGAATAAGGTTCAGCTATACCTATTAAGCTCACTATTTCAATATCCGCATCTGTTTGTTGACCACTGGACAACAGGTACAAGTAGCTTTTTATGAAGTTGTAATGATACCAGGGTAAATGTTGTTCTGCAACTGTGCTGTGATTTTTAATTTTAGAATTCATTTTGGTCTTTCTCATTCTTATCATTTTTTTTATTTAGGATAAATATAAGAATGGATCTTTTCAAAGAAGGTATCATTGAATGAGCCTTTTATGATAGCCCGAAGAAACTTATCTTTTATTAAAGAAGGCTATTGACATTATTGAAAACGGTTGAGGGTTTGATGTTTTCAGCCCCCCGGTGGCTCGCATCGAAAAGCATTTTGCGCCAATATTCCTATTCAGCCAGATACCCGGGTACATATCTATTTCTGCAAAATGAAGTTTTAGTTTTTAAAGTATTCCTCGCTCTGCGAATGAAGTAAAGCTCTCTCCAGCAAAGATGATATGATCGTGAACCGGAATCCCGATTATCTTACTGGACTCGACCAATTGCCTGGTTATCTGGATATCCTCGGAAGAAGGTTCTGCATTGCCGGAAGGGTGGTTGTGCGAAATTATTATTGCTGCTGCCGTTGCCGACTATTGCGCCTCTGAAGACTTCTCGGGGGTGAACTATGCTCGAATTAAGCGAACCTTCCGAAACGACCTCGAATCCCATTACCTTATTAGAGCTATCCAACCAGAAGACAAGAAATCTTTCTTTGACGTGGTTAGTGAAAAGGGGATTATAATATTTTACAAGGTCGGTCGGGGAAAAATCTTTGCTGATTTTACGTTAGCTAATTCTGGCAGCGTTTCATTAGTTTCATGAAAACGCCAGGTGATAGTGCGGCTTGAGTATCTCATGTTTGTGTTCCTTTATTTGTTGTGAGTTATTGATTGGAATTAATTTGAGTTAAAACCATTTCCTATTGATAATTGTGCCTCCTTTTACCTTCTCCGAAATGGATCTCTGTGTATATCTGTTTGTGCGAATTGAAAATCCGCTTCCAAATATTGCTGAGGTTAGTAATATTCTTTTATATAATCATAAGCTCTATTAAAAAGATCTTCATCCTTTATTTGATACTTTGTCCAAAGAACTTTTCGTAGTTCTCGCTTAACTTCTCTTTCCCCTACTGTGGAATGTTGCCAGCCATCAAAACGAACTACTCTTACAATTTCGTCAATGTCGCTTACGATGCGCTCAACTATTGCAGGTGTTGTATCAGTCTTTAGTTCAAGGAACAACTCTGTCAATGCTGCTTTACCGCTTTTTTGTTCTTCTTTAGTTTCGACTTGTTTTTCTGCTTGAAGTGTTTCTTTTGCTATTTGACAAAGCTCTTTGATGAATTCAATAGAATTTATTAATCCTTTTTCAGCTTTGTCTCTGATGGCTTCTAGCCTTTCGCTTAATTGTATAAAAATTGGCTTGTTGCCATGTTTGTGAAGACGGCTAATAAGGATCAGTAAAACTTTCTCTGCCTGTTTCGGATCTTTCTTATTCATCAAATCATCAATAACTTCAGCATTTAAAACCATCTCCTCCATGTCGCGATTAATTCCTGAAACATGAATGTGCTCATGTATCAGCGCTGTCGTCTGAGCGCCTAACGCATGCCAAAGCAATCTACCATTGTCGTCTGATGTTGGTTTTACCGACATATAGACTTGTGATAACCATTTATAATTATTCTGAAATTGGTTTAAAATTGAATCTGGAGATAATGCTTCCCATAGCTTTGTTAAGCTGCTGAAATCTTTTGCAAATGCATCCCGCTTTTCATTTGTGTTAATACAATCTTGTGCTTTCTGCAATCCTTCAAATCCTGAAATTGTTCTGTCAACACTGGGAAAATGAGCTAAACATTTTTCTATGCTTTCAGGAAGTTTATCCTTCAATTCGCGCAAATTGGTAATGACAGCTCTTACACTTTTCTCATCAAATGCTAATGCCTTTGCTGTATCATCAAATACTCCAAAGTAATCTACTATTCTTCCGAATGTTTTATTTGGGAACAAACGATTGGTTCTGCAAATAGCTTGTATCAGTGTATGATCTTTCAATGACTTATCTAAATACATTGTTTGCAGAATCGGTGCGTCAAAACCTGTGAGCAGCTTAGCAGTTACAATCAAGAATTTTAAAGGAGAATCGGAGTCATTGAATTTTTCTATTACCTTTTCCTGCTTGTCTTTGTCCATAGCCCATTTTTGCTTGAACTCAAAGTTATCGTTGGCTGATGAACTGATAACCACTTCGCTGGCTTCGGTACTTATAAATTTGTCCAATTCATATTTGTATTGAATGCATGCGTAACGGTCGGGTGTTACAATCATTGCTTTCAAACCTTCAGGCTCTACGTGGGCTTTGAAATGTTCTATAATATCGGCTACAATTGTTTTTACCCTCTCGGGTGATTTTAGAAATACCGACATGTTCGCGGCTTTCTGACTGAGTTTATTCCTGTCCTCCTCACTCAGGTCGTTTGCCATTTCTTTGAAAGCAATATCCAGACTCTCTTTGTCAATGTGGTAGTTTGGAAGACGTGGTTCAAAGTGCAAAGGTAGAGTTGCATTGTCTCTGATACTTTCCTGAAAAGTATAACGGCTCATGTACCCGCCGTTGTCTTGCTCTGCACCAAAAGCCCAAAATGTATTTTTATCCGCTCTATTGATGGGTGTTCCGGTTAATCCAAAGAGAAAAGCATTCGGTAATGCATTACGCATTTTTCTACCCAACTCGCCTTCCTGTGTTCTGTGTGCCTCATCCACCATTACGATGATGTTCTCTCTTTTATTCATGTCTGGATAAGCATCTTTGAATTTGTGCACCATTGTAATTATGATTTTACGTGTATCCTGTTCCAAGAGATTGTGTAGTTCTTTGATGCTGTCGGTGGTCATCATATTGGGCACTTCGGCTGTGTTGAATGTAGCTGTAATCTGTGAATCCAGGTCAATCCTGTCCACCACAATAATAACAGTAGGATTATTTAACTCCTGCTGTCTTCTCATTTTTTGAGCAGCGAATAACATCAACAAAGATTTACCTGAACCCTGAAAATGCCAGATCAATCCTTTTTTGATCTTACCTTCTTTCACCCTTTCTACAATAGCGTTACCTCCTTCGTATTGCTGGTAGCGACAAACCACTTTTATTTTCTTCTTCTTACTGTTCGTGGCATAAACATTGAAATACTGTAAAATATCCAGCAGAGTTGAAGGTTTGAGTAAATGCGTTATTTGTTTGGCAACATCTTGTAAACCGATATAACGGCTTAATTCGTCTTTTTCATTTTCCAACCGCCAGGGAGCCCAAAATTCCAAAGGTGTTCTTACGCCGCCTATGAAAATTTCTTTACCTTCTGTGGCAAATGAAAATACGTTGGGAACAAATAGCTGCGGTACGGTATTCTCATAAATAACATTGATATCGTGTGCAGCATCCAACCAGCTAATGGCAGGACGAACAGGTGTTTTTGCTTCTCCCACTACCAAAGGAATACCATTAACGAATAATACAATATCCGGAATTTTAGTTTCTCTGGCTCTTATTTTAAGCTGATTCGTAAGTAAAAAACTGTTGTTGCTGATGTTGTCAAAATCAATTAGTCGAACCGCCACATGTTGGTTGTTTTTGCCGATAGGCATTGACACTTCGTTCCGTAGCCATCTGGAAAATTCTTCATTAGCACGAACCAAACCTACATTATTAACGGTAATGAGGATGGCTCTGAGTTTATGTATAACTTCTTCGGCTCTTTCGGGATTAGCAGCAATTGCAGGGTTAAGCTTGCAAAGCGCTTCTTTTAATTCCTTCTCTAAAAAAACATCGGTAATGTCCCGCTGCAATAATTCAGATTGCACATAACGCCATTTGCTCTCACCGCCATAAGGAATTTCTTCTTCTTTTACGATATTGCCATGTACAGCGTTAAGGTTCACACCGGTGAGTTGGTGAATGATGAAATGCTCTACGCTATTGAGTTCGTTAAAAGACATTTGTTATTAATTTAAGTTTGTCCATGATTTTTTGAAAACGTATATCACGATTTTCATAAAGCAGATTACTCAAAATCGCTTCTTGTTTCAATTTATCTTTTTGTATTTCAATGAATTCGCTTAGTAAATATTTCTTTACTTCATCGTCAGAATATTTGAATATCTCATCTACAATATCTTTTCTGTTATCGAGTATATAAACAATATCCTCAAAGTCATGACTGGTTCTTGGATCTATAGACCCTCTGTCATTAAATGCAGTAAACTTTGACGCTAAAAAATAAGCTAAAGGAAGTATTTGAATTTTCTGATCATCAACATCAACTACTTGTTTAAAACGAAAACCCGGCTCAAACCAGGGATTGGCGGGCGCCCAACCCACAGCTTTTGTACTCATTACATCTACCTTAATGCCGGCGTAATCAAAACGACACATTACTTTCTCTTCGGCAGTTTGTACAAAACCTTTTTTGCTTAATTGTTGACGCAGGTTTTCCAATTCACCAAGTGTAGCAATGGCTAAACTAATATCGATATCTTTTGTCGGGCGGACATCCTCTGCCGCCGGGTCGTTTATATACAAACTTATTACCGCACCGCCAACATAAACCACCTGTTCATTTAAATCACCAAGTGCTATAGCGATATTTTTAATAGCTTTTCTGTTGACTGTGGAATTTATAAGCATATTCTTTTCTTTAGTTCTTCGACAGCCAAATTCCTTTCCCTTACTCTGCCTACACGCAAAGCATCGGCGAGCGCCAACAGTTGATATAGATTTTCATCTTCTATTACGGCTTCCACAACCGATGGATAAAGCGGAACAATACTATGCCCTCTTGCCTGACCGCTGGCGGAAGGCCATACGTATAGTTCTTCACTTTGAATAACTGAATTGAGTGGTGGCGCTGAATGCGCGGTAGGCACTCCTCTTACAACCGCACCCGGTTTTTGTGGGAATACATACGGCAGACCGTACTGTAAAAACTCCATCAATGCTTGGCGCATTACTTTTTTACCACTACCATCAATTAAACATGCATATTTTGACCGTACCAAAGATTGACTGATTTCAGATTGGCTCATCTTTAAAGCTTCAGCCAATGGTATTTGTTGCCATGGCTCAGAGCCAAGGGCAATAATCTTTAGCAGGATAACCACATCCTGGGGTTTCATTATATATTGAATTTGTCCCATATTTATACCTTTATTGCATATTGCGATATGCAATATTACCAATAAATACTTTGAAATGCAAACGCATACCTGATTTATCGCATATTGCGATATGCGATAAACCTACCCCAATATCTCATTCAACAGCTTCTGTTTTAAATTCTTTAACGTGGTTTTTTGTTGTTTGAGTTGTTCCATAGTAGTATCAAACTGTTTAAATACTGTTATCAACTCCTTTTGCTTTTCTTTCTTGGGCAAGATAAATTCTTGTTTAGCTAATGTTTTACTTTTAATTGTAGGTGATAGCGAACCCTCGGAAATTTGAACAGCTCTATTCATAAATGTATCAGACTGCATAAAATAAGGTAGAAAATCCTTTTCAATATGCTCTTCATTGGCTCGTAAAATCATGCTATGGGCAGATGCGATTCCATCAAAATGCGATACAGCAACCTTTCGCAAGTACGCTCTTCTTTTTCCAAAAATAATATCGCCTTTGTAGATTTTTAGTTTAGTTCCTATAACATCATCAGGCGAACCGGTTCTTTCTATTTTCAAATTGTCTGCGTCTAAATGTTCTAAGCCAACATATGTAGTAAGCTCTGTTTTCTTTGGTTCAATTCTTTCAGAAATATTGATGGCTACTTTGTCAAACCTTATTTTCTCAAAATCCTTTGCCGATAAATGATTTCCGAATTGTTGCTTCTCATTAAACAAATCTTTAAGTAAATTGTTTTTCAAGTTCAACAAATTCTTCTCCTGCCCCTCCACCTGTTCCATAGCCGTTTCTATGGATTGGAAAAGAGATGCTATTTGCTTTTGCTCTTCGAGTGGGGGTAAAAGAAAATTATATTTTGCTAAATCTCTCCATTTCACCCTTTTCGACATAGTTCCGGCAGCATTTGCTATAGCATATTCCCAAAACTTGTCTGTATTCAGAATTAAAGTAAGAAACCCTTTTTCAACATTTGTTTTTTTTCTTAATACAATTGCATCACCAGAACAAACACCGTCAAAATCAACTTGTGAAGCTCTCCTCAAATATGCATTTCTTCTTGCAAAAAGAATATCGCCTGCTCTGAAAAGTTTCATAGCTGATACAAGATTTTCAGTAGATGCCCACTTTCTGATTTTGAATTGACCTCGTTCAAATTCTTCTAATCCAACAAATTTTTGATATTCGGATTCTGACGGATTTTCTATTCTATCGGAAGCTTCATCTACCAAATCTCCAATTACACATTCCCTCCAATTCAACTTATGCAACTTCTTCATTCAATACCAATATTTTTAAGTTGTTTGAATAAGTTATCAATGTTAGTGTTCAATTCTTTTTGATTGTTTTTTGTCATTTCAAGAAGGTGTTCTAGCTCATGCTCTTCATTGTCGTTTGCTTGCTTCACATACAATTGGACGCTCAAATTACCATTATTATCACTTAATACTTCCTTATTGCTTACAACTTTTGCAAATCCTTCATCGTTTTTAAATTTCCAATAGGTGTCTGATATTCGTTTTATGTGTTCAGGTTTTAAATAAGCAGTACTTCTTTCTAATCGAATTTCTTCTTTTGCATCAATAAAAATAATTTTGCCTTTTCTTTCCTTTGGCTTTTTCATGCGGCATACCAGCAAACAACTTTCCATACTGCTGTTGTAAAAGAGGTTTTTACCCATACCGATAACAGCATCTACATAATCTTCTTCAATCATCTTTTTGCGTATGTCGCTTTCGGCATCTCTAAACAATACACCGTGTGGCCAGAGCACTACACAACGCCCGGTTTCTGGGTTTAAGCTTTTCATTATATGCTGCTGGAAAGCATAGTCGGCACAACCTTGCGGGGGTGTTCCCCAAATATTTCTGCCAAAAGGATCGTTCATCCATTTTTTCTGGCTCCACTTTTTTACGCTGTAAGGCGGGTTAGCCATTATTACATCGAACTGTTTAAGTTCGTCATTCTCCAATATCTGTGGGCTGTCTAAAGTATCACCCTGTACAATTAAAAACTCATCTACATTGTGCATAAACATATTTATACGGGCAATAGCAGAGGTAATCAGGTTCAGCTCTTGTCCGTATAACTTTAGTGTACGGTATTCTTTGCCTTCATCTTTTAAATGCAAGACGGAACTCAATAAAATACCACCGCTTCCACAAGTGGGATCGTAAATGCTTTCGCCCGGTTGAGGATCGGTAATTTGTGTCATGAGCTTTACCACTGTGCGGTTCGTATAAAACTCCGCTGCAGTGTGTCCGCTGTCGTCTGCGAATTTCTTTATCAGGTATTCATAACCTTCACCCATAATGTCGTGAGGCACTTCGGCAATTGTGAGCTTCATTTTACTGAAATGCTCAATCAGGTCAAGCATTTTTTCGTCACTCATTCTGCGTTTGTTCGTCCACTGTGCATCGCCAAATACATCGTGCAGCATTTCAAAGTTGGCTTTCTCAATACCGTTCAATGCTTTTTGCAAGGCAGCGCCCACATCAACGGTTTTCTTCCTAATATCTTCCCAATGGCAGCCCTTGGGTATTTGGAAACGGTGGTTTTCTGCAAACTCCGCATAGCTCAAATCTCCATTACTTTCGGATAATGCCGTCTGATATTCCTCATCCCACAAGTCGCTGATACGTTTAAAGAACAAGAGAGGGAAAATATATTGTTTAAAGTCAGCCGCATCGATCATTCCTCTGAGTATATTTGCTGCACCCCAGAGATAATCTTCTAATTGTTTTTGTGTCATAATTTATTCTTCAAATTCAGTTAGCTTTATATTCGTAGAAATCGTCCATCGGTGTATTGGTATTTCAGGTTACCCGTTACTACCAATTCTCACTTTTACTTATGGTAGTTCGTTTATAAAATGATGGGTTAATATATATGAATCGAACCAAAGAATCAAGCATTATTATATGAAAGCTATGCATTATAACCTATTGAGTCCGGTTAAGATTCAAGAAATAGAATATTAATAGTGATGATGATTTATTGGATATATTATGATAGAAAATTTCAGTAAAATGCTATTGAAGGGAAATAATATTTATGTATTGGAAGGGAATCGGGGCAGGAGAGAATTATTAAATCAGATACTCAGTTGCTTTTTCGCGCACAGCCTTTTTCAAAGCGTCGAAGTGTCTATACCGTACTTTTAACTGCTTCCTAATCTCAGTATCCGAAAATCCGGCTATCTTGCCCTCCATAACTTTCCGTTCTAAATCAGTACAAGAGTCATAGAAGTCATTAACGATACATAAACTTAAAGGATCACCAAAGCAACTTGATAATGTATCCTGGAGCGTAAATGTCCGGTCATCCGCGCATGGCTGGTTGAGCGAAATTCTTCCATGGTTCATGGCATCCCTAGTGCTTTTGCCGGATATCTTTGCTCCGAGTGCGCAGCGTTTGCCCATCTCAAGCGAACGCAGCTTCATATGATGGATCATAATCGGAATCGAAGCTTTGCTACCGATACGCAAGCCTTCTTTCCATGCAAGCAGAACCAGTTCCTTGCGGTCATCCGGATCACGGGTTAGCTTCTCTGTAAAGTGCATAAGTGTGTTAAATGTTTGTTGAGTCATATAAATATCCTTTCTGTATTATTTATTAGTTGTTAATTGTTTTTTGTATTTACAATCGGACGGATGATGATAGATTAATAGAAATGAGGAAACTTAATTGGGGAGAAATAGGCTCGCATAGTAAGAACCATATTTTGTACTATTCCTCTAAGCATTGTGTTGCAAACATTCTTAGATTTTTGTAAATTGATACGGTTACTGACATCTAACAGTGCATCTAACACTTTTTGGGTAGATATTTTCTTAGAAGTTCAGGAAATCGCTTAAATTAACGGAATTTTAGAATGCGCCTGTAGCTCAATTGGATAGAGCATCTGCCTTCGGAGCAGAGGGTTAGGGGTTCAAGTCCCTTCAGGCGTACAAATTTATACTCTGCTACTCTCTT
Source organism: uncultured Ignavibacteriota bacterium (assembly GCA_947085405.1). GTDB lineage: Bacteria > Bacteroidota > Ignavibacteria > UBA10030 > BY39 > JASEGV01. Next base: position 100,716 of record CAMTWO010000031.1, on the reverse strand, counting down.
TGTTTTTCTCACAAATCATATTAATCTTGAAATCAAATGCCTACTGTAATAATTGTAAATAAGATACTAACGAGTTCACAGCCGGAACTATTAACGAGCGCCGCTATTCTTATTGAAGGAAATCGCATTACAAAAATTATTACGGGGAAGGAAGTTGAAGAACTCAAAAAATCCAACTACGATACAATAGATGCTTCACACTGTATAGCAATACCCGGATTCGTTCAAACGCATATACATCTCTGCCAAACATTATTTCGCGGGATGGCTGAAAACTTACTTCTTTTAGATTGGCTGCAAAAAAGAATCTTTCCATTCGAAGCTGCCCACAACGCTGAATCAATGTACGCATCTGCGATGATTGGAATTGCTGAGTTGATGCGAAGCGGTACTACCACAATTTTAGATATGGGAAGTGTGAATCATCACGAGGAAGTTATTCGTGCAATCGGAGAAACGGGCTTTCGCGCATTTACAGGCAAAGCGATGATGGATATAAACGGAGCGTTCTCGAAATTAAAAGAACCAACAAAAGATTCTATCTCATCTACAATGTCGCTCGCTGAAAAGTGGCATAACTCGTTTAATGAGCGTGTAAAATATGCCCCCGCCCCACGATTTGTACTTTCCTGCACTGATGAATTAATGAAGGAAGCATTCGAAATCACAAAACAATTCGACGGTATGCTTTATCATACTCACGCATCCGAAAACTACGGCGAGGTGAATGCTGTCCGCGAAAGATGTAAAATGGATAATGTCGAATTTTTAAATCACCTCAAAGTTCTTTCCGGAAAAACCGTGCTGGCTCACTGCATACATCTAAATGAAAACGAAATTCAATTGATGAAGCAAACTAAAACAAGTGTTGCACACTGTCCGGGTTCGAATTTAAAATTGGGTTCCGGTATTGCAAACATACCACGTTATATTTCGGAAGGGATAACGGTATCGCTTGCCGCCGATGGTGCCCCGTGCAACAACAATTTGAATATGTTTCAAGAAATGCGGCTTGCAGGATTGATACAAAAGCCGGTACACGGACCAACTTCGATGCCGGCAAAAACGGTTTTTGAAATGGCTACCATCAATGGAGCAAAAGCGTTGGGGCTTGAGAAAGAGATTGGAAGTATTGAAGTTGGAAAGAAAGCCGATATAGTTCTTCTCGACTTGAACAATTTTTGGAACCCGCTGATTCAAGATGAAGCTGATAATTTATACACAACAATTGTATATTCAGCTGAACCGACAAATGTAGATTCGGTAATGATAGACGGGAAATGGGTCTATCGTAAAAAAGGTTTTACACAGATTGATGAAAGTTTAATTCTTTCAGATGCTAGAAACGAATTAAAGAAGTTATTGGATAGGATTTAAAAAACTCTCCTTGTTTTTGTTTTCAATACATGGGGACTATAATCTAATTAGTAAAAACTTCTTCTTATCGGGCTGAATATTCGTAGCAGTTTCCAATATTTTGTAATTTTGTTTCTTACAAGCTCTTGTTTATATTTAATCAAAAATATGGAGTGGTTATGAAAATTATATTTTGTTCATTTTTGTTTTTATTTTTTATCACCACAGAGGTTTATAACCAAACCATTATTAAAGGGAAACTTTTAGGTTACGACGGTACACCAATACCTAAAGCCCACGTCCACTATTATGATAACAAAAAAGCAAATTCTATCGAAGTCGGTAAAGATGGAGCGTTTGAGTTTACAAATAGTAGTAGCGGCATTCTCAAATTTTCGTGTAGCGGAGTTAATCATAATCTGACTGATGTTGCTTTGTTAGCTGAAAATCCCGGCACTTACAACATTGAAGTAAAGTTGAGTCCGTATGAATATGTCGATGTGGTCAACGAGGTAAAAATTATTGGCGATTTTAACGCTTTCGATTTTGAAACAGCTCAGCCAATGATCAAAGAACCTGACGGAACCTATACCTCTGTATTCAATACGTCTGAAGAAAATTTTTCTTACCAAATTTTAGGAATTATTGCAAACCGAAGTGTGAACGGAACAATGTCGGAAGATTATGAATACGACGGCGGCGGGGATTACCGCTCGATTGTAACCCCGAAAGATGGAAAAGTTAAAATAATATTTGACCCTGCAAAACTAATCCGTTCACAGAACAAACCGGAAATAATAGTTAAACACGATGATATTGCAGTTCAAAAATTTTCAGCTTACTTTTCAAATTATTCACAACTGTATAAAGAGAAGGAGAAAGCTTACAGCTTGTCGCTGAATACTCACATCGCAAGCGGTAAAAAACTGAGAGATTTTAAATTCAACTGGGTTCAGGAACAGGTTGATAAACTAAAAAACAAAATATCGGTAGAACAAAATCAAAAGCTACGGCAGTTTTTACTTTTAAGCTATTTTCAATTATACTCTTTCGACCCAAAGAATGCTGATTCAACTTTAATAAATCGGGTTATCCAAGAAGTTCCCTTGAATTCAATATTCTGGAGTGTCGATCCCCAATTAAATGCTAAAACACTCAGTTCACTCAACAAAAAAGGTAATATTAATTTTTATATTTCAAACGTACTGAATGAAAATACAAACGACAAGTTAAAATCAGCATTGCTTTATGCTGAATATGAGAGACTAAAGTCGGATGGACTTGATGGTGATGCAGAAAAATACTACAATAGATTAATTAATGGCTACAGCAACAGCCGTGAAGTAAAAGCATTAAGAATTAAGAACCTTAAATTAGTTGGCTCGCTCGTTCCTGAATTTTCATTTGTATCGTTAGATGATCCAAATGTAGTTTACACAAACGAAAGTTTGAAAGGTAAATATTATTTGTTAGATTTCTGGGCAACCTGGTGTAAACCCTGTGTCGATGAAATGGAAAACCTTCATAATACATACGAAAAGTTTAAAGATAAGAATTTTGAGATAATCAGTATCTCACTCGATAACAGCCCTAAAGCTGTTAATAAATTTCGTGAAGGTAAATGGAAAATGCCTTGGCTGCATAGTTTTTTGAACAATGGTTTCCAAAATGAAATAGCAGAAAAATTCGGCATTGTCGGTATCCCAAAACCAATTTTAGTGGACGTATCGGGAAAAGTGGTTGCTGCCGATTTTGAACTTCGCGGCGAAAATTTAGAAAAAAAGATTTCTGAAATTATAAAATAAACTCGAAAGTGTACAGATGAAAAAATTATTCATTCTCTTTGGATTAGTGTTATTATTAACATATCAACTATTTCCACAAATCCCGCAATACCGCGTTACAATGACACAAGCTGATTACGAATTGCTTTATACGCGAAGTATTTGGAGCGATGACCGCCTCCCTTCCCCTTTTTATTCGAACGATTCTTTATGGAATAAAGCACTAATTCGCTTTAAGGGACACTCAACACGATACTACTCAAAAAAATCGTACCGCCTTCGATTTGCAGCAGATCAATTATTTTACGGCTTGGGGGATGTTAATTTTAATTCGATGTACACCGACAAATCATTTTTAAGAGAAAAACTGGCGTGGGATATCTACTCCGATTTAGGTGCCGTCGCACCGTTTTGCTATCATGCTAACTTCAAAATTAATTCGGAAACGAAGGGACTGTTCGCTTTTATTGATAAAATCGATAGGTACTTTCTTATAAACCGAGGATTCACCTTAGGCAACTTATACGAAGCAAACGACGATTACTACAGCGCCACTCTTAGAATCGAAACCGACAGTTTGTTGAAACTCTACTACAAAAAAGAGGTGGGAAGTAAAACTGATTATTCGGACCTAACGCAAATGATTACAACAATCAACACAGTTCACGACTCACTTTTTGCAAATACTGTCGTTCAACTATTCGATACGAGCAGCATATTAAACTGGTTTGTAGTTAATACTTTAACAATGATGGGCGATAGCTACAATAAGAACTACAGTTTGTTTAACGATACAACCCGTCAATCACAAAATTGGATTTTCATTCCGTGGGACTACGATTTGTCGTGGGGACGTTCGGGAGATTATTCCAAACCCTTTCCAGCTTCTTTGTTGAACGATGGATTTGCCTACTCTTTCGCGCCATTGACCGGACCTCCTAATGTTTTAAAAGATCGTTGGATGGCAAACCCGCAGCTAAAAGAAAAATTCAGGATTCATCTTAAAAATACGCTCGATAATATTTTTACCGAGTCACGAATACATCGGCGGATTGACAGCTTGGCTGCTTTAATCCAAAACGACGTAGCAGCCGACCCACAAAAATGGGGAACTGTTCAGGATTTTTATGAGCATGTTGAAGCTTTAAAATATTATGTTACAGCAAGAAGAAATTATCTTTACAAAACTTTCATCAACCCACCGAGTGGAATTTATAATATCGCTACACTAAAGATAACTCAAACAAATGTTCCTTACGATTTTATAACTTATGACGGTCGCACGATAGCAACGATGTGGTTTCAAAGTTTCAGCGGATTGGACAGCGTTACCATTTACACCTACCCCGACTCTACTCCACCTTTCGTCAACAACCCTGCTGATCAGCGATACATCAAACGTTTTATAAAAATCATTCCTCACCCATCGTTGGCAGTGTATAACGCCAAGCTTCAATTTATGTACAAGGACTATTCTGCAACTCAGCGTGAGGTTGGTACCGGTGTACAAGACGAACGTCTCTTAAAAGCACACTTGTATAATGGAACGAGTTGGGAAAGATTGCCAACCGAGGTAAACTCATTTGCAAACACAATAACCATCGAAAATATAACTCAAGCACAATCGGGTTATACTAAATTCATCTCGGCGATGATGTACGAAACTTACACGCAGAAGTGGTTTAAACAGCCAAATTTTTTCTGGCAGAGATTATATGATGTAAATTTCAAGGATTATCAAACCGGTTTTGCAATCGGCGAGCACGGAACATTTCTGAAAACCACAAATGGCGGCGCGAATTGGACAGAAAAACAAATTGGGTTTAACGGACACTTCTTTAAATTCACAATGCCATCGGAAAATAATTTTTTTGCTGTCGGAGAATTCGGTGCGTTATATAAATCAACTGATAATGGTGATGTATGGAAAAAAATTGCTATTCCAACCACTATTAACCTAAGAAGTATCTGGATGGATTCCTTTCTTAACGGATTTGTGGTCGGTGATAGAGGATTTACTGCATCCACCACTGATAGTGCAAAGACTTGGAACGTACAAATTTTAGATTCGACTAAAAATCTAAAAGATATAGCTTCGTTTGAGGATGGTAGAAAAATTATTATCGGCGGCGGCGGGTACATTTTGTTTACGAATCTATACGGTAAAGAATTCAGAGTAATCAATTCTCCGACAAAGGCTTCGCTTCAATCTGTAAAAATATTTAACAACACAACTATTTGGATTGCCGGTGACAGCGGAACTGTTATTTCATCCACCGATGGAGGTTCCACATGGCAAAACATCAGTGTCCCTGTGAATGCGAAACTAAATGATTTACACGTGATATCTGAGAACTCTGTATTTGTAGTTGGAGATAATGGAAAAATATTCTACACAAATAATGGCGGTGTAAATTGGTACTCTCAATATTCAGCCGACTCGCACGATTTATTAGCTGTAGCTTTTATCGATTCGACTTACGGAATAACTGTCGGCAATGATGGCACCGTTCTAAAAACTACTGAACCCGGAACTTTGAATGGAAACAAACCGCCGGTCGCCAATATACCAAGCGAATACAAGCTCTATCAAAATTATCCAAACCCATTTAATCCGACCACGATAATTGAATACGATATTCCGGTCCAAACGAAAGTCGTGATGAAAGTTTATAATATTCTAGGACAGGAAGTAGCGACATTAGTAAACGAAGAAATAATGGCAGGCCGCCACAAAGTTACGTTTGACGGTTCCTCCGCCTTTGGCGGATTATCGAGTGGCGTGTCCTCCAAAGGCGGATACGCCTCTGGCGTATATTTTTATAGGATTACAACAGGTAACGGATTTTCTCAAACAAAAAAACTTTTGCTGCTGAGGTAGAGAAAATATTGTTTTTTTAAATTTATTTAGCTATATTTTGAGCGTTCAAGACCCGACTACATGTCGGGTTTGTTATGAAAATTAGAATTTTTGCAGTTTCCAAGGGAAATTTCGCCTTTGGCACACACGGTGTCCATAGTTCAGCTGGTTAGAACGCCAGGTTGTGGCCCTGGAGGTCGAGGGTTCAAGTCCCTCTGGACACCCTAAAAATTTCGGATTTCTGATTTTTAATTTCGGATTTGATTCATAAATGCCCCTATCGTCTAGAGGCCTAGGACACGAGCTTTTCAAGCTTGGAACACGGGTTCGAATCCCGTTGGGGGCACTCGGTTAAAGAAGCCTTGTTGAGAATTCAATAGGGCTTTTCCTTTTCAAGTCCCGCTTCTCTGTTGATAGCAGTTCAGCGGGATCTGTTCCAAAGGAATCCCTTTGGGACAATTTGAATTATAACTTAACTGCACTGCGTTTGTTAAGTTATTTCAAATTGGGACTTGAAACACGGGTTCTCCCGCTCTGCGGGACCGTTGGGGGCACTCGGTTAAAGAAGCCTTGTTGAGAATTCAACAGGGCTTTTCCTTTTCAAGTCCCGCTTCTCTGTTGATAGCAGTTCAGCGGGCTCCGTTCCAAAGGAATCCCATTGGGACAATTTGAATTATAACTTAACTGCACTGCGTTTGTTAAGTTATTTCAAATTGGGACTTGGAACACGGGTTCTCCCGCTTTGCGGGACCGTTGGGGGCACTGCAAAAAATATCAAACTACAAATCCGCCGGAGACGGACAAATTTCAAAACAATAACAAAAGCCACGATAGTTTGTCGGGGCTTTTTTATTTTTAAGTGATGATGTGTGCTTTTCAAATCCAGCTTCTCCGCCTTCGACGGATACAGCGGGATCCGCAATTCGACTGATGACACTCCTGCTACAAATAAAAAACCCCGGCTTGGTTGAACAAACCGAGGTATAATTAAGAGTTGCTCACAAATTTATTTAATAATCAACATTTTCTTTACTTCTGCGTATGATTTACCCGATTGCAAATTCTCTCGAGTATCTATTCGATAGAAGTAAACTCCGCTGGTCACTTTATTCCCAAAAGTGTTTGTCGCATTCCAAGCAACTTGTTTGTATCCCGCATTCTGAATTTCGTTCACGAGGGTTACTACTTCTTGACCAATTATGTTGTATACTTTTAGCGTTACATAACTGTTCGTTGGTAATTGATACCTAATTGTTGTTACAGGGTTGAACGGATTTGGATAATTTTGGAATAGGGCAAAAGTTGCCGGAACATTATCGAGATTATCTGAAACATTTGTAATTGATGTTGTAATGACTTCAATATCGTCGAAATAAATGCCATCGCTTTCGAGTGTATCATCAGTGGTTAAACGGAATCTGAAAAAGATTGAATCATTGCCTGGTCTAAAATACAACGGGTCAATAACAACCGAATCCATTCCATTAAGTGCGCCACCGGGTGGACGGGAAATTGTAATATATGTGCGTAAAATATTCCAATCAGTCTTATTATTTGAAATCTCAAAGTAACAAGTATCACCTCTATGGAGGGCTTGTTGCCGCCACCATTTAACTCTGCCTCCATTGTAATTAGTTAAGTTTATCGATTCGAGGAGTGTTAGTGTATCACGGAAGTTTTTCGGATATTTTCCAAAGCCATCGGTGATTGAATATTTACCCGATTTTTTTGAAGAATCTGTTAATGTCCATCGTTTCCCTAGATTCCATTTTTCGATCCCTTCTTCAAAATCGTCGATTATTTCTAAACCGATTCTAAACGAATAATATCCGGTTTCAGGAAATCTCTTTGAGTTTTTATTGGATGTAGAATCCGTAGCAGAGAAATAATATAAAATATTTTGCCCGCCTGTAGCTGGTACTGATAAATTAAATAGTCCTCCGAAAGTTTCGTCATTATCACGTAAAGTCAGTAATTGCCGCTGTTCAATCTCATCATTCTCTCTTTTATAGTAAATAAAAGTGCTATCTTTATCCACGGCAATATTGTCGGTCACTGTTACCGTTGCTTTATATGGTCCAGAAAGTTTAAGCGATGAAGGAATTTGTTTAGTTATATTAATAACTGGTGGTACGTGATCTGGACCAACTTTAAATGTATATGATTTATCCGACACCAAACCTTTGTTGGTCTCAACAATAATCTTATATTTGAAATCACCGTTATTCATCGCTGGAGGAATAGTTGCTTCATAAACACCTAAGGGAGCTTGAATCATCAATAATTTATTGAAGGGACGTTCATTATTTTTCGACCAAGCTAAATATACATTTAAAACTGAATCTCGTGAATTAACAGTTGCCGAAACTGGTATCGGGTTAATAAGGTCTTCTGTGTCTTTGATGCGATTCACATTTACTTTAAACCCTGTCAGCCAGGATAATGACCGATCTAATACTTGTTGTCTGACTAATGTACTCCCGATTGATTCCATGCTTCCGAAGGATAAATAAACTAAACGATAGTTTCCATCGTATCGTATGCCAGCCAATTTTTTATTAGGATAAGCGAAAACAGGTTTGGAACCATTCAGTGTATCTATTACGGAGGGCCATGGTGTATCGAAAGAAAATGCTAATCCGTTGCCGATAGTATCATTTGCCACTCCCGTAATTGTCCGATAATCTGTTCCGTCTGATACATATTTTGCCCTCAGATAGTTTTCGTACCAGATTTTTGATGCGCCTCCGGAGGCAATATATTCCGTTCCTTGTGGGTCAGCCATATCAAAACCGAAATCCATACCCGCGATAAATAAATTTCCCCCATTGTCTAAATATGTTCCGATGTTTGCCCTGTCATTAGTCTCAAGATAAGGATGCACATAAACATCGGCAAACCATATAACTGCACTGTATTTTTGCATTACTGTTGCGGACGGGCTTCCTTCAGTTTCTCTGTCCCAATACCTGTAGACGATTCCTATGTTTTTTAAAGCATCGGCATACTCATTGAAGCCAACTTGTCCAATATTATCTTCAACCAATAAAATTGTAGGATTGACAGGTAATTGTAAAAGAAAAGCTGTCTGATAACCACCTGCATAAACATCTAGTATTAGTGGGATTACTTCAGGAAGTGCCCCGCTATGTATCTGAAATTCTAATGGATTTGAGATATTTGATTTGGTTGATTGTTTTAAATTGCTGATACCAAAAATCGTATCCATATTGGCCGTTGGGTTGGTTATAGAAATTGCCCAATTATCCGATGATAGTGCGATTGATGTATTTATAGCATCACCCCACTGATTTTCAAGTGTAACTGTTAAACCAACTGTTTCACCCGGTTCTATGTTATTATCCATATCTCCGGCAAATTCATAAAAAGAATAACTTTTTAAAATAATTTTAGGAAGCGGCATCGGAACTGTTTCTGTAAGCGCCCTGTAAGCGTTAATTCTACCGGTACCAAGTTTCCCTACATATGAAGGGTTGATAGCATCAATATTATCCGCCGTTCCAAGAATTTGAAAAATTATTCGTGCTGGCGTAAAAGAGGGATTTTGAGCTTTAATTAAACCTGCTAGAGATGCAACTAGTGGACTTGCCATAGAGGTTCCGGCGAAACTGGTATATTGTTGATTGCCGTAGAACGCTGAAGGATGTACGACAGTGCTTAAAATACCAATGGCATCGCCACCGGGAGCGGAGATATCTACGTCGGCACCAAAATTTGAATAACTTGCTTTAACGTCAGACTCGTTAACTGCTGCAACACTCAATACAAATGGAGTGGCACCTAACGCACCGACACCTTCTGCATCTCCATTACCCGCTGAGTGGCACACCACAACACCTTTAATATGTGCGTATCGAGCAGCATCGTTTATTAATATTCCATCACCGGATCCAAAACTTAAATTCGCTATGTGTGCACCGTTATCAGCGGCATAAACAAATGCCTGTGCCATCCAAAGTATTGAACCGGATCCATTTCCATCTGCAGTGTGATAACCAATTCTAATAGGCATAATTTTCGCCGTCCAGACTAATGATGCAATGCCGACTGAATTGTTTGTGGTTCCAGCAGCAATTCCGGCTACATGTGTCCCATGGCCATTAAAGTCCATAGGATTATTATCTGCAATAGTAAGGTCTTCACCAGGATAACCGCCGGACGTTACACCTGTTACAAAATCCCAACCTTTTGTATCGTCAATAAAGCTATTTCCATCATCATCTACTCCGTTATCGGGTATTTCAACTTGATTTCTCCAAATTGCATTTGCTAAGTCAGGATGATCCCAATCAACTCCAGTATCAATTATTGCTATAATAACACTCGTGTCGCCTTTCGAAATATCCCATGCTTGAGGGGCTTTAACTTGCGGCAAATGCTGCATCTGGGAATATAGCGGATCATTGGGAGTTGCATCCATAGTAACGAGATAGTTTAGTTCTGCATATTCAACGATCGGATCGGCACTGATTTGTTTTGCGAGCAGTTCGACATCCGTTGTAAAGGGCACTGTCAATACAGCCACAGAAGCTAAGTTGACGTCTCCTGATTTCAGATTTGGATTGAATTGCTTATTCGGAAAAGCCTTTTCAATGTTTTCTATCCGATATTTTGAAGAAAAATTTGATAGCGCTGAATTTTTCTCGATAGCACCGAAAGAGTTTTTAAACTTGACAATAATTTGCCCTGGTAAATACTTTTTGTCTTTACTTTTATCGGTTGCATTAGCAATGTTAATCAGGAAAAAAAAACTTATTAGTATGATTAATGGGGTGCGTAATATTTTAAACATAAAGTTATTAAACCTTTAATTTTATTTTGAAAAAACAGGCAGCGTATATATTTAATATACGCCGCCTTATGAATTAATGATGAATTTTACTTCATCAAGACCATCTTCTTGACTTGTGAGAACTTACCAACATTCTCGCCAACACCATCGACAGTGATTTGATAGAAATAAACACCAGACGATAGTCTGCTGGCGTCAAATTCTACATCATTCATGCCTTCTGTAAAGAGTTCTCTATTTGCTAAGGTTGCAACTTCTTGACCGAGAATATTGTAAACCTTCAAGGTCACGATAGCATCTTCAGGTAGTAAGAACTGAATATTTGTTGTTGGGTTGAATGGGTTTGGATAGTTCTGCCCAAGTTCAAATATATCCGGGACATCAGCATATATGCGATTCGTTGAAGTGATTTTTTCTTTCAGCCCACTTGGATTCGCTCGCAAATACGGAACATCAATTAAAGCTTTAGTTCCTTTGAATACCGTCATTGTACTAAAGTTGGCAGTATCGATTGGACCGTCAAAAGCTTCATTAATATTTTGGATGACAGTGAAGAACGAATTAGCATTACCCCAGGTTGAATCTTTCGTAGTCATTGCAGCACTGGCTTCAGCGGCAATTTCCTTAACCATTTTTCCGTTGAACGCTGCATATGCACTGCTCGTATCGTAATAAACTAACTCACCAAATCCAAGTGGAGTATATTCAGTAACGCTTGCAGCTATCGCCAATTTCAATGCAACGATTTCTGCAAATAGTTTATTATCGTGCTTGTTTGGTGGTAAAGTCTTTTGTTCCTTGATAAATGGTCTTGTATTTTTAAATTCAACAAAGAACGAAGGACCACCTGTATGAATACCAGTCTTATCACGTAATGATTTTTGGACATCACCAGCTTTCTTCATTAATACCCATCCACCAGCTTTTGGATTGGATAAGACCGTTCCGACTAACAAACCGCCATCTGCCGCAAAACCGTTGTCGGCATAAATTTCATTGATGAGGTTTGCATAGGTTGGCATTGCAAGTTCGAGATATTCAAAATCAGCAGGTTTATTTTCAGCATGAGGTGGTTTTGGGCTTGTAGCGCCAAAGTATGCCTTCTTTATCTGCTGTGGTTTACCCTTTTTACTGTATCCTTTTATTTTAACTGACTCACCAGATCCAACACTGCCGCCGGTAAAGTCGAACTTCTTCTTTGTATCACCACCAACTGAAGTAAACGGTGCATATACAGTTACTTCACGAACATCGTTCTTGAATTGTATGTGTAGTTCGGTAGCTGCTCCTGTTAATGGATTTGTGAGAGTGAACTCCCAGTACCCACCAATGTTCTTTTTCTTAACAGCTTTTGGAACTTTACCTTTAGCATCGAGTGCAACGATGCTGTCGTGTAAGAAGCTTCGATATATCATTAAATAATTGGAATCACGTAAAAATGTTGCTGTAATGTTCTTATTTGCAGACATCGTTATATCCAAAGCAGTAGCAGTTCCGCTCGCATCACCACTCCACTCCTTGAACTTCCAGCTCAGATCAGCAGGCGCTGCAGTAAGCTGGACTAATGTACCATGATCATACGTAAGTTGATCAGGAACTTTTGTTACCGTTCCATTACCAACAATTGTTACATCTAGAGTATAAGTATTAATCGTGAACGTCTCGGTAATGTTCTTGCTACCATCCATTATCACAGTCAGTGGATTGTCGGTAGATGTAACACTGCCAGTCCATCCTGTAAACGTCCAGCCCACATTAGGTGTTGCAGTAAGCTGAACCGATGTACCATGATTATACGTAGGTTGATCGGGAACTTTCGTTACTGTTCCATCACCAACAATCGTGATATCCAATGTATAAGCATTAATCGTGAACGTCGCGGTGATGTTCTTATCACTATCCATTATCACAGTAACTGGATTGTCGGTAGAGGTAACACTGCCAGTCCATCCTGTAAACGTCCAGCCCTCGGCAGGTGTAGCGGTGAGCTGAACTGATGTGCCGCGATCGTATGTGGTTTGATCTGGATCCTTAGTAACAGAGCCGTTACCTACTTTAGTAACATCCAATGAATATTTGTTTATAGCAAATGTTGCGTTAATACTATGATTGCCGGTAACATTATAGAATGTATAGCTCGTTGTAGAATCGACCGGGTTTCCATCAACGGTTACACCATCTACATGATAACCCGTGTTTGGAGTAATTGTAAAACTCTTGTCAAATCCATAATCTACAATCACATCACCAGAAGGGTCAATTGAACCGTTTGTTCCTGCGGTAGCTGCTATTGTAAACGTGTTGATTGTAAAAGTTGCAGTAATATTTTTAGGACTATTCATTACAATAGATGCAGGGTTATCTGTAGAAATAAAATCTCCGCTCCAACCCGCAAAACTCCATCCTAAACTTGGATTAGCCGTCAATTGAACAGGAGTACCCGGGAAGAAATCATCCTGATTGGGATCTTTTATAACCGTCCCATTCCCAACTATATTTAGATTTAGAGCATATGTTCCCACATTTTGAATTGCAGGAATATTATTCTGGTCAGTTCCAAAATATATAACACGGCCGTTAACGAGCGCATCCATAGCAGGCGTTGGATTACCATCTTTAAGCCATTGAATACCGACCGTTCCATTTCCTTCAATTCCAATTGTGGACGCCGATTTGTTTCCGAGCATATTATTGTATTGAAAAAAAATCGAGTTTGTCGCATAGTTGAGTACTACTTCGAATGTATTGATTGGGTTTCCTGATTCACCATAACGGGATATCTGGAAATACTCGATAATAAATTGACTGTTTACCACATCGTTGTAATAGTACACATTTCCACCGGTAGTATTGCCTGGTGCTAAATCATCCCAAAACGGCGCGAGGAAGAAATTAGGTACGGCTGGATTGGGGATTTCAACATTACTATAGTAATTTGCATCCGGTTCTGTGGCATCTAACCGGATAAGTCCATTATTGTTCACTTTAAGCGATGTGTATGTATTCCCATAAAACGTAAAACTCGGTATAGTTATAGCCGCACTATTTCCATCATCACCAAGATTAAGTGGCGTGCCGAGCGATGTAATATCTAACCAATTATATGCAGGTTTTGGTGTTCCTGTGTATCCATTGGTAACAAAATAATATCCTCCAGCATCAGGCCCGCCGTAGTGTACAGTATAAACATTTCTTGATTCATCTCGAGTATTGTTAGATGATACCTCATCACCGGCTAATGTTACTTTGATTCTAACCGTATAAATACCGGGGGTAGTGGGTACCCAGGAATCAAATAGATTTACATCGGCTGATGCTCCTGCAGAGATATTTGGCTTTGACACAGCCATGCTGTTATATGTTGCATTCCCCGGAAATCCGTCCGTCAATCCAATCCACGCCTCGACGGTATATTCGCTACCCAGAGCCGTACTTGAACCGTTGTTTTTGATTTTACCTTTCACACCATAACCTAACGTTCCGGTGTATAAACCTGTTGTCGCCGGAAACACAATCTGAGTAACTGCAAGATCAGTGGAAGGGACAACCGTAACCGACCTGAGAGGAGCAGCATCGTTTGCGGGGTTTTCATCTCCGGAAAGTTCAGTTGCGACTTTAATTGTATACTCAACATAATTTACCGGTGTCCATTGTATTGCAAATGAGAAAGCTACAGTCGAACCCGAAGTAACTGCGGGTCCAGATTCGACCTGTTCAAATTCAGGTGTGCCCCCCGGATAATCGGATGTCTTCCAAATTTTTACACTAACATTGTATGACCCAGCCAACCGGTTATTTGTACCAAAGTTCTTTAGGCTTCCGCTGACTGTTTGAGGAACTTTAAAAATGTTTCCAGCGGTAGGCGTGCTTATCGAAACAACACCCATATCGTTTGCAGTTACTTGGCCAATAAAGACGTTATCCATGTGAATCCAGTTTCCATAGGCGCTAACCCCACGGAATGCAAACTTCACTGAAGATTGTCCAGTATATGGCGTCAAAGCCGATGAAGCTACACTGATGTCTTGCCAGTACGTTGTGAACGGAACGTCAGTAGGTCGTTCGTATGGACCAGAAATCTGAGTCCACGTTGTTCCGCCGTCAATCGAGGCATCGATAAAGACTTTGTCAATACTTGATAGATAATTCACAGCACGCCGCCACTTAAATGTAAAAGCGGGAGTTGTAACCGCACTCCAATTTAATGTTGGCGTAATCAGCCGCGCTGTCAATCCGTTCGGTAGGTTGTAACTCTGGAAGGTAGCAACATTAGGTGTGCTTGGTGGACCTGGAGTTGCAGGATTATACGTCCCGGCGGTAGTTTGCCAAGTCCATAATCCGCCGATTTCAGGAACATCAACAGTCCAACCTGCTGGAAAATTTGGAGCAGTAACCCCGTCAAATTTTTCATCGATGAGCGATGCTTGTGCAATTGCGGTAGAACTTCCGAGGCAAACTATCACTAACACGAAAGACAACAGCATAATAAAGTGGATAATACTTTTCATAAATACTCCTATAATATTTTTATTAATATGGTGAATATTATTTAACCAACAGCATCTTCTTTATTTCAAACCGGCTGTTTGTAACAACCTTGTAAAAATAAAGACCGCTGGTGAACTTCGCACCGTCAAATTTCAATGAATAATACTTGCCGGGCTCTACAACACCTTTGAATAAAATCGCAACTTCTTGTCCGATTACATTATATACTGACACTACAGCATGATCAGTCTTCTCAACTGTAAATTTAATTTGAGTTGATGGATTGAACGGATTCGGATAGTTTTGATATACACGGAATTCCGCTGGCGCTGTTTCATCAACCGATAGTGTTGAAGCATCTATACTCACAACACCGGAATAATGGATGAGTCCATCATTATCCTGTTGACGTAAACGATAGTGATAAATTCCAGAAGTTGATATTGTACTATCAACAAATGAATATTTATGAGGATCAAGAGTTGTTCCATTACCCGGTAAAAAACTGTTCTCAACTTCGATAAAGTTTTGTTCGTTATCAGCACGGCGTTCTATATAAAAGCCATAATTATTAATTTCGCTGATGGTTTCCCACTCAAGTAAGACACCGCTACCATTAGGATTACTTATACCTGTAAATGACACAATCACGACTGGGAGTGAACCTTGGTCTTGTGTAAATTCAACAGCAAGCGGCGACCCAAATATCGGGCCTCCGGCTGTTCCATATCTGTATTGGACACCGAGCGTGCCATCACTGTTTTCAATACCTACCGCACAATCGTCCGTGATTGTTGTTGGAATTGGACTGGTTGTTTCAGAATCGTTGTATTGAAATTTAATATTTCCATTAGGAAACAAAATAATCTGAAAAGTAATATAGTCCGTTGCACTACCAGACCGATGTGCGTGGATATAGGTAATCACAAATTTACTTCCATCACCACCATAATAAACGTGAGCGTCGGGATATGCTGCTGAAAGGTCTGTCCACACACCCGCTATAAAATTATCTAAACCCGATGATGTAGGAATTGTTAGACGGGCACGCTGTGTTGAATAAGGTATCGCGCTTGGATCCGAAAACGTTACAAAACCGTTCGTACCAACATACAAATTAGTATAAGAATTACTAAAAAAGCTAAACGGAAATCCAATCGTCAAAGGACCTTTATATCCATCATCGGCGGTCCCGGATGTCCACGTGGTTATTTCGGTATGACCTGATGTAACCGGATTTATCCATCCATAACCTGGTTGCGAAGGCGCACCGCTCGCCCCTGCTGTAGAATTAGCATAATAATAATAACCGTTAGCGGCACTACCTCCACCATAATTCACGTTAAACACAGTACGTGATGCATCAAGTATGTCGTTAGACGTTATCTCATCACCGGCTAATGTAACCTTGAGTCTTACTGTGTATTCGCCCGGAACACTCGGAGTCCAAGTTGTTGGAATATCAATATTGGCTGTTCCACCGGCAGCGATATTCGGTATAAAAGTAGCGTAGTTATGATATGTTGCACTACCCGGGAAGCCAGACGTTAATCCGATCCAAGCTTCGACTGTATAGGCGGTACCACTTATATTTGTGCCGTTGTTCTTGACGCTTGCTCGCACGCTATATCCAGAGCCGGTGTACAAAACAGATGTAGGAGGATATACAATCGAAGTAATCTGCAAATCATTAGCCGGCGGACCAATGATGATGTTATCCACGTGCATAAAATTTCCGTACGCACCTACCGCCCGGAATGCAAAACGTACTGAGGGACGCAGGGCGTACGATGAAACGTCGATGCTGATGTCTTGCCAATAGGTAGTGTTAGGTATATCTGTCGGTCGGTTGTAATGTCCGGCAATCTGCGTCCACGTCGTACCATTATTGGTTGTCGCATCAATAAAAAGTTGATCTATATTGCTAAGATATTTTATATCGCGCCGAAATTTGAATGCAAGCTTCGCTGAGGCAACGGAGTTCCAATTAAGTTCCGGTGTAATCAACCTTGCTGTTGATCCGCTGGGAAGAGTATAGCTATTGAATGAAACCAAGTTCGGTGTGCTGGGTGCTGAAGATACGGGATTTAGTGTTCCAGCATTTAGCGACCATGTTTGCGTACCGTTAATGAGCGCCGGTTCCGCTGCCCATCCTATCGGCATCGATGTTGACAGGTCAAATTTTTCGTCGATCGAAGTAACTGCTGGAATCGGCAAATCATATTGCCAAATCCCACGCCCGTATGTTGCTGCTCGCAGCTTCTTCGTGCTGTACTGAATTTCCAACTCATTGACGACAACGTTGGGTAAACCAGAATTAAAATCCTGCCAGTCAGAAGCCGTCGCATCCCGATAGTACACGCCTATGTCCGTACCAACATACAATCCATCGGAAGAATTGTTTTGATAGACGATGCAGTTTACCGGTACATTAGGCAAGGTTCCGGAAATGTTAGTCCACGATGTTCCGCCGTTTGTTGACTTGTACACTTTAGTACCTGAAGAATAACCTGAGTAAGTTATCCATACAACTTGTGGATTTGTAGGTTGGGTGGTAAGTGCCGTCATGTATGCGACACCGGTAGGCAGCGTTACCGTCGTCCAACTCGTTCCCCCATTCGTGGTTTTATAAAGTGTTGACCCAGTGCCAGTGTAAATAGTGTTTGGGTCGGAATTGGCAACAGTTAGAACGTTGAGATTAGAGCCCGTAAAATTTGATATTTTCGTCCATGATGCGCCGCCGTCTGTGGTCTTCCAGACATTCACATAACCGGCATACAGGATTTGTGGAATCGTTGGGTGCATAACATACGGCGTTACCCAGCCTCCGCTCTCTGTGATGTTGTTCTTGATTCCAAAAAAAGAACTTCCACCGTTCGTAGATTTCTGAATGTCGCCATAGTAAAGTGAACCATACATTATACTAGAATTAGAATAATCTATGATACACTCCATCCCATCGCCGCCGATGACATCTGACCATGTATATGAATTGACTGTCTTTGTTCCGTTGTCTTGAGTTCCACCAATGATAAGATTAGGACTCGTCGCCGAAATACCTAAACGATAGAACTGCGTAATTCCTAAACCATTCCCAAGCCACTCCCAGGAAACCCCGCTGTTAGTTGTTCTATAAATGCCGCCGTCATTACCGGCATAAAGAGTACTCGTTCCGGGGACAAAGTACAAATCATGCTGGTCGGCATGGACTTCAGGATTCGATCCGTTGTTGTACCAAAATGAAATGAGTGACCAGTTCGCACCGCCATTTGTAGATTTCCAATTGTTTATTCCTCCAACATAAACCTCTTCGGCATTGGATGGCGAGACAGCTATAGCAAGATCATACCACCCTTGTCCTCCAGCGTCCGATCCATCGGCTGCATATCCAAGCAAGTTCGGTGTGCTTGCTCTCAAACTCCATGAATCGCCGCTGTTCGTAGAACGATAAATGCCAAGTAAACCACTGTTGCTTGCTACAATAACAGAATACACATAGCTCGTATTCGCGGGTGAGACAGCAAGGGCAACTCTCCGTCCATTCGCAGGCAGTCCGCTTGTTAGTTGTGTCCACGCATCACCGGTATTTGTCGAGCGAAATATCTCTCCGCTATTGCCGGACGCATAGAGTGTTCCGGGAGTGCCCGGTTTAAATTCCATATCATGAAATGAACCCGTTCGGACTTGTGTCCAGTTTGTTCCACCATTCGTTGTCTTGTAAATTCCACTGTTTCCTGCCGCAAGCAGAATGCTGGAGTTGGTTGGATGCATCAACAATCTACTGATCACATTCCCTTGTGAGGTGTTCCAGCTAAGACCTGTTGTATTCCACGTCGTTCCCCCATCGATTGATTTTAGAACACCTACGCTGTATGTCGCTGCGTTATGTGCATCACCGGTGGCTATGTACATGATGTTAGTGTTCGACGGGTCTATGACAATATCAGTTACACCTAACGTCGGTAACTCATCGGTGTTGCTAGACCATGACGTGCCGCCGTTAGTTGATTTCCACAACCCACCGCTTGCCGAACCAACCCATATAATATTAGAGTTGTTCGGATCTACGCGCACACAGTTAATCCTGCCAAGTCCTGCATACCCACCAACTGATTGGAAGGGACCCATTTCAGTCCAGTTGTTTATTTTTAGCTGATTCCCTCCTTTTTGTTGCTTGGTGTGAGACTGGACGTAAGACTGAGATTCGTTATACAGATGCATAGCATCGGGGAATTTACCGTTAGGATAGACACGTTGTTCCCAGAACCATTCCCACCGTTTGAATGGTTTCCAGCCCTTGCCTTTTTCCTTGATATTCTTTCCCGTCCAGTAATCTTGTGAGGATTTTTGAATTTCATAAAAATTCTTGTCGCCGGTCTTCTTGGCATTCTGTATCCATGGTTGTGCATTGACGTGAATTGAGAAAGCATGGAACAGCACTAATACTAAGAGAGTAGTGAAACTTGATAGAAATTTTTTCTTTGTGTTTGTCATGAAACTTAAATACCGTTTATTGAATTAAAAAAAACTTCTGAACAATGATAGGATTTAAATTCAGAGGTTTCTATGAATAATTTTGTAAGAGGCTGCCTAGGAGTTGTTATGTTTACTATTTATACCAAAGGTATTCCTTCGGAACTATTCACTAATACTAACAAAGCAACCTCTTACAATTTAAAACTATTTTCTACTTCCTTACCGATTCAAGTAGGGGTTGCCAAATAATCTTTGTGAATCTAAGTGTTCTTAGTGTCTTAGTGTTGATGGTTTTGTTTTTACTACCAAGCCACTAAGTTCACTAAGAAACACTAATCAACATTTACTTTTTAGGCAACCCTACATAATAAAGAATTACTTAACCAACATCATCTTCTTTATTTCAGAACGACTGCTTGTAACAACCTTGTAGAAATAAAGACCGCTGGTGAAGTTCGCTCCGTCAAATTTCAATGAATAATATTTGCCGGGTTCTGCAACACCGTTGAATAAAACTGCTACTTCTTGTCCAATTACGTTATATACCGAAACTACCGCATGTTCAGTCTTCTCAACCGAGAACTTAATTAATGTTGATGGATTGAAAGGATTCGGATAGTTTTGGTGGACACGGAATTCTTCAGGTGCAACTTCTTCAACTGATAGCATAGAAAAACTAATGCTTACTACCGGAGAATAAGTTATTAGCCCATCATTATCCTGCTGACGTAAACGATAGTGATAAATTCCAGAAGTTGATATTGTATTATCAACAAATGAATATTGTTGAGGATCAAGAGTTGTTCCATAACCCGGGATAAAGCCGTTCTCAACTTCGATAAAGTTTTGCTCGTTATCAGCACGGCGTTCGACGTAGAAACCATAGTTATTAATTTCACTTATAGTTTCCCACTGTAAGGAAACACCTGAACCTTCTGCGTTCAACTGACCGATAAAGAAAGCCAACTGGACCGGAAGTGGACTTCCGGGAACTTCATCTGCGCCCATATAAGGAAATAATACATCACGCACTTCGCCGTCGAAATCATTGGTTATACCAGTTCCCGTTGCAGCAATTAAATCCACATCACCAATAGAACCACCGGATAAATGGAGATCACCCGTTGCCACATCAGTAAATGTAACTGCTTTCGATTTGGAATTAGCATCTTGACTCGAAGCGGTTTGCCAAGCCGCTAATGTTGTAGTAGCAGCAGTTTCCCAGTAACCTAATACTGAACCGGTACCGGAAACATAAAAATCGTTATAATTTGAGACCAAACCAGTGCCAAGACCCGCACCTTCCAGGTAAATGGCATAATGAGAACCTGTAGCTCCAGAATTCGTTCGCGTGTTAATAACAATGTTGTTCTTGAAGTTTGTGGTACTCCCTTGATAGCTGCGATAGAACCCTACAGTTTTTTGGGCGCCCGTTGTCGGACTGCCGCCGATATAGATTGTGTTATAGTAGATATTGAACAACCTACCCGTGCCGGCTTCGTCCTGAATACCATAGACTACTGCGTTATTAGTAGTTGAGGAGCCATCCAGTACTATAAAGTTGTTTGCAACTGTCGTTACGAGTGTTGAACTCGCGTCATACAGATCGATACCTTTTACCGTAGGAGTCGCCGCGGTTGTTAGTATGTTATAGATCTTGTTGCGTAGTATGCTCGTTCCACCAACGCTAGTGGTGCGGGTAGTTATTCCATTTATCAATGAAGAACTGAACGTGGTTGTCCAATAAATGTTGTTTTGACTTATTGTAGTACTAGTCGCATTTGCATTAAGATAAAAACCATAACCGCTCCAATCAAAGATATTACATAGACTGATGCTATTATTAGTATTTTCTTTAGCTGCCGTCCCATTAAAAACAACTCCTGTTGTTGGTCTTCCGGCTACAGTCCTTGTTATATCACAATTGCTCACACTGTTATTATCGTTCCCATTTGTTCCTGTAGAAGTGCTAAATAGAATAACTCCGCCTAATGCTGAGCTATTTCCACTTTTTATTGTACAATACTGTACCGTGTTGTTGTCAGCATCGTTAATAAAGCGAATTGCATTGGCAGTCGCCGTGCTGGAAGTTGAAATGTTATCAATGGTTAATTCTTTTGCTATTCCACTGCCGCCCGGCCTTCCATCGATGGTAAGATAGTCGGCTCCATTCAAAACAATTATTCCAGTCGTGCTACTCCCTGAAATGGAAAGCGCAGTTACACCCGAAGCCGGTCTAATTATAACAGTATTTGTTCCGCTGCTTAACGACATTGCATTTACGGAGAGCGGGTAAGTTTCACTTCCGCTTGTATAAGTGCTTTGGAGTTCAAAAATCGTTGGACCTTCGATACCAAATGCATTCAGATCAGCAATTGCAGCAGTAAGTGTTGTGTAAGAAAAAGATCCTCCGGGACCAACGGTCTTGGTTCCCGACAACGGAGCCTTGATAGTCCTGCTGCCCGCTGGCGCAGTAACTGTTGGTGTCTGAGTTCCACCTCCAACTGTCAATGATGTACACTCTGCATCAACCACGTTTTCCGGTGTCGCGCCGGGAACAATATCATAAGTAAGCCAGAAGTAGTTGGTACCGCTTGAGAGCGCCTGGCTACCGGTAATTGAGTACGAACCGCTTGGGGTTGCATTGGTTAACCCGAATTGAGTAGTGGTCGCAAACGTACTGCTCGTTCCTGTATAGAAGATCTTCGCGTTTGCAATATCCGCGGTACTGGTTGTGCCGATTGTGTTCAAATCAAACTGTGTTGCACTAAGCGGATTTGCTGTCCCACTTGTGACAACTTGTATACCTATAATCTGATTATTAGTAGTTCCACGCATTACATTGCTCGTGTTTTGAGTTGTAGTGCTGGATAAATAGGTCATATTTGCTACCTGCCAAGCAAATGTTTGGCCTGAGGCAGGAAAAACTGCATCGGTGAGTGTACAAGTAGCGCCATTCGTACCACCCGCTGTAGTCGCAGCCCAATTGGTAGTGGTTGTCCGGTTGTTGTAGTCTGCGTTCGATGACCCTCTCACTCCAACCTGATACGTTCGGGAACCACCTCCCGCAGTCATTGTGCCATAGACAAATTCCACTTTGTTTGAGGTTTCGTACAGTTTTATCTGAAAGTTATATGTCTGTGGACCACCGTAATGTTTATAGTTTTTCCACTGTACGGTAAATACACGATTTGGGGCACTTCCTTCCATCAATGACATTATTTCTCCATCAGCCTTGGATTGTAAATCTCCGCTTAATGCTGCAACAAGATTGTTGGGGGATGTCGCACTAATCGCACTATAATTACTAGTGACAGAAGAACCCATCGCAACGAAACCGTTGGTCTGAATGCTCACCTGAGTATAGGCTGTTCCGTTGTAGGTAAAACTAAACCCGATGGCGATAGCATTAAAGTTCTCGTCATCATTGGAAGTTGTGCCGTGAATCGTTCCTCCCGCAATGGGAGTATAAGTACCGGATGAACCTGTAAAACCGAGCGTGCTCACTTGTGTGAACACACTACCTGTTACGGAGAGCAGTAAAATTACAACTGCTAACCACCGTATGTTAAAGAAAGTTTTCATAACTTCTCCTTTTGATTATTGTTAATGATTAATTAGTTATTTAGTTATTTATTGAAACGCATTTATTTATTCAGTATCATCTTTTTTACGCTGTTATATTTAGCTGTTTTTAGCGAGTAAAAATATACTCCGTTCGAAAGATTTTGTGAGTTAAACTCAGTTGAATGTTTACCCGCTTCTTGTTCTTCGTTCACAAGCGTTAGAACTTCCCGTCCTAAAACGTCGAATACCTTTAACGTTACCAAGCCGCTTACGGGCAGGTCGTACTTTATTAAAGTGGTCGGGTTAAACGGATTAGGATAGTTCTGGTGTAAGGCAAACTCTTTCGGAATTTCGGTTTGTGAAAAATTCTGAATACTTAATTGAAGCGCTTTTACCGATTTATTCTGAATCTGTATTTGACCGCTTCCGCTATTTGTATTGCCATTTATTACTTTCCCGCCGACAGGTTCCCGAACGACAAATCGCGTACTGCCTGTTTCTTTTATTTCCCAATCTATTTTAATTGGATATGCTTGCGACTGAATTGCAATCGTGTAATCTTTAACATCTGTATCTTCTATATTGTACGAAACAACGGAACTTCCACCGGATTTAGTTTGAAAGCGCACATCGAATCCATCCTGAGGCGGCAAAGGCGGCAGCTCATACCGGAATAAATTATCATCTCCAACTCCAGCGCCAAAGTATAAAATTTGCTTTTTACCTGTGTTGTCGGTAAATGTTAAGCGATTTAATTTATCAATGTTTTGGATGGCAGATGCTTCATTCTTTGAAAGAACTACGCCGGAGGATAAAAACAATTTTCCGTTAGAACTAACTTTTACCCAATACCCGCTACCCGG
Source organism: uncultured Ignavibacteriota bacterium (assembly GCA_947085405.1). Taxonomy (GTDB): domain Bacteria; phylum Bacteroidota; class Ignavibacteria; order UBA10030; family BY39; genus JASEGV01. The sequence continues at coordinate 76,509 of CAMTWO010000031.1, read as the reverse complement.
TTTTATAGTATCGGCTGTATAATAGCCGTTATTGTATCGATAATAACTTGAGGAAATTAGACCCGGAGGATTAGTTGTAATGTTAGCGGTTTTAACAGGGCTGCTAATCGAACCGATCATATTCCATCCTTGTGAAACGATTATCGAGTCGGTTGAAATAACAGTTCCGTTCAATTGAAAAACATCCGATGCAGGAAATTTTAACCAATACCCAAAACCGTTTTGAAGCGTATCCTTCAGCTGATATCCGGCTTGATATAAAAACGCATTAGAAGTTGCAGAAGGGAATAATATAGTTTTGCGTCGGTCGGGTCGGGTAACCGGCAGCGATATCATATTCCAACCGATGCTGACTGTAAAAGACGGCATATTACCCGGCGGCGAAATGTTCTTACCAAATATGATAGCAAAATTATCCGGGAAGTTTGCATCCAACCTGACAGCGGGAGTGCCGTCGTATAGATATTGGCTGCCTATTTTTCCATCCTCATTTTCGATTCCGATTGTTGAGGCGGATTCGTTAGCGGTCATCGTGTTGTATTGGAATAATATAGTGTTTGCGCGGTATGAATTATCACCATAGTTTAGAATAACTTCAAAATCATTTAAGTCTGTGCTGCCTAAAATAGGAATGTTATGATATTGAACAATAAACCTATTATTAACAGCATCGTTGTAATAATAGATATTATCGGCGCCGGATGCAGCAGGATTTAAATCGTCCCAGAAAGGAGCGATAATTGCGTCGGGTAAAATGGTATTAGGCATACTACGATTTGATGCCGAGTTACTGCCACCCCAACTAATGTCAAATGTAATAAATCCATTAGCGTTAACCCTAAGTTGTGTATAGTTTATATCATAAAATTGAAATTGCGGTATAGTGATTGGTGAACTGGTTCCATCGTCCGCAAGAGTGAGAGGAGTTCCGACGGACGTTATATCCACCCAATTAAAACTTGGTTTAGGGGTGTTAGGGTTTAAACTGTTTGAATAATAATATCCGCCTGCATCTGGTCCGCCGGCAAATGGAGAGTTGACATTTCTTAGTTCATCACGGGAATCGTTTGCGGAAACTTCATCACCCGCCATTGTAACTTTAAACCTCACTGTATGAGACCCCGGCACGGTCGGAACCCAGGTTGCGTTGACAGTAACATCTCTCGTCGCCGCAGGAGGGATATCTGGATAGAAAGCGGCAAACTCATGAAACGTAGCGCTACCCGGGAATCCCGCTGTTGGTCCTATCCAAGCTTCTGCTGTATAATTTGCACCCAGGACTGTCTCCACTCCGTTGTTTTTAACAGATGCTTTAACTCCATATCCTAATGTTCCCGTATAAAGACCTGTCAAGGTCGGATATACAATATTAGTTACAGAAATATCGACTGTAGGAACTACTGTAACAAAGCGCAAAGGCGAAGCATCGTTAGCCGGAATTTCGTCGCCTGATAATTCTGTTTGGACTTGTATAACATACTCTATGTATTGAGTAGGTGTCCATTGAGTTGAGAATGTAAAGGGAACTGAGCTTCCGGAGTTGACTGCTGGTCCTGCCTCTACATTATTATAAACCGGTGTTCCGCCCGGATACTCTGTACTCCTCCAAATTTTAGCCCGCACATTAAAAGCTCCTGCCGACTGGTTTGCGGTTCCAAAATTATTTATTGTTACCGCAATTGTTTGAGGAGTCCTTAAAACATTTCCAGCCGGAGGAGCTGAGACTGCAGTTACGCCCACATCATTTACAATTTCTTCACCGATAAATACATTATCGATATGTATCCAGTTACCGTACTTGCCGACACCACGAAAAGCGAAGGTAACCGAAGAATAACCTCCATACGCAGTTACACTTACTGTCTTTTCCTCGAAGTATGCCCCAAACGGCGGTGGTACTACCGACCGTCGGAAACCAGCTAACTCTATCCAAGAACTCCCACCATCAGTGGAGACTTCAACATAAAGTGAATCTAATGTGCTCGGATATTGTGTGTCTCTTCTAAATTGAAATTTACATTGAGGAGTAAATGTTGAAGACCAATTGAGTATAGGTGTTATGAGCCGCGCAGTAGAACCCGACGGTAAATTATAACTTTGAAATGAAGCGACGTATGGTGAGCTTGGAGGTGTAGTGGCAGGATTATAAGGAGTTGTTATAGCCCAAGTATAGTATCCTGCTATTGAATCTGGAGATACCAACCACCCCGCAGGTAACGATGTTGAAGCATCAAACTTTTCATAAATAAGATTCGTAAGTTTCTGTTCCTGAGAATAGGAAGATGAAAAGATAAAACATAACAACACAAAGTTCAGTAACAAGATAAAGTATTTCATATTTTCTCCTTTTCCATATTAATTTATTTCATCAAAATCATTTTTTTAACTCGAGTTTCATTTCCTGTTTTTAAGCGTACAAAATAAATTCCGCTGGTCAATCCTGACCCGTCAAAACTGACTTTATGTTTTCCGGCAGATAGTGTTTCATCTACAAGCGTAGCAACGGTTTGCCCGAGAACATTATATACTCGCACAGATACTTTTGAAGTGCGGTCGAGTGTGAATTCTATTGTGGTAGAAGGATTGAACGGGTTTGGATAGTTTTGCAATAAAGCTACCTCAGATGGTAAATTTCCATTCAGTTCGGGCTGAACAGAAACAAACCCACCGGTTGTAGTATGAATAATTGTTCCCCAATCACCCACCGCCCATCCATTTTGTGGATCGCTGAAAGAAACTCCGGTTAATGTGTTGCTACAATTTGATGTTTGTTGCTGCCAAGACAAACCTCCGTCTGACGTGTATAAAATAACACCATTATCGCCTACGATCCAAGCATGATCGTCATCTACGTAGAACACTTTCTTTAATGAGGTTGTGACCCCCGTATTTAAAGGTATCCAATTTTGACCGTTATCAGGTGTAATTGATATTAACCCGTTATCTCCTCCGATTAAAAATGTAGATTCATCAAACATTAGTGTTACATACAAATTTGTCGTTATACCTGCGGACAGATTAGACCAGGAATTTCCACCATCTATCGTCGACATAACTTTACCGTTTAAACCAACGGCGATTCCTGTGCTTGAGTTGAAGAATGAGATATCCCAAATATCTTCGGATGTATTAGTTGTCAGCAATTGCCATGTGTTGCCTCCGTTTACTGTTCGTAAAATTGTTCCGTTCCATCCTGCCGCAAAACCACGCAAGGAATCGATAAAAGCGACGCATGTCAAAGTATTTGTAGTGCCGCTTGTTTGTTTTTCCCACGACAATCCGTTATCCGAAGTTCGAATTATCCAACCGCGGTAACCTACCACCCATCCATTGTTATAATCTGAAAAATCCATATCGAACATACGTGTGTTGGTTCCGGTTGGCATAACATTCCATTTGGTACCGCTATCAGTTGTTCGCAGAACAGTTCCCCAATCACCGGCAGCAACTGCGATATTTGCGCCGAAGGATTCTACGGCAACTAAATCTCTGTAACTTACAGCGGTTTGATTTTTCCACGTTGCAGCGCCATTAAAAGTGAAGACAATTTTTCCAATATCACCGGCACCCCAGCCATGATTTCTATCTACAAAATCGATACTCAACAAACCGTTAGTAGTTTCAAGAGTGGGTCCGTTCCAGTTTGCTCCACCATTTGTTGTTTTAAGAAGTGCACCCAATGCAGTTGTAGCCCATCCGTAATCGGAATCGACAAAATCAATTTTAAAAAAAGTCTTAGTTGTACCAGTTGATTGCTTTGTCCACGAGACACCGCTATTCGTGGTTTTAAAAATTGCTCCTTCAAACCCGCCAACCCAGCCGACATTCGTGCTGACAAAATTAATAGCATAGAAGCTTGAGGCATGTCCTTCCGGTGATGATCGGTCAATCCAGGTCGAACCGCCATCGGTAGTATATTTAACGAGGGCACCTCTGCCAGCAATCCATCCGTGAGTAGGAGTGAGGAAAGATAGAGCTGTTATTTCAGTCGTTGCGGCTGATTGTGTTTGCCAATTAGCGCCACCATCGGTAGTATGAACAAGTGTACCCGCAGCGCCAACTGCCCAGCCGTTAAATCTATCCACGAAGTCAACAGCATTCAAATATGGTGTAACATTACTAATCTGCGGCTGCCATGTTTCACCGCCGTCGGTTGTTGCAATTATTGTCCCGGAATTACCGACAGCCCAGCCGTATAAATTATCTACAAAGCTCACACCCCAGAGGTCGGTATTCGTATTCGAATTTTGAACTTGCCATTCTGTTCCGCCGTTAACGGTATGCAGTACAATGCCTCCTCTTCCCACAGCCCAGCCGTTTAATGTATCCACAAACGCAACATCGGATAGATCGTTACCAGCCGGTTTAGGATTTTGCCAAACCCATTGAGAATAAAGCGCGGTTTGATAAATGTTAAAAATACTAACTACTAGCAGAATACGGAATAGATTATTATTTTTCATCGAATTCATTTTCATTTTGTTTTGTAGTTAACGGACCAAGAGCAGTTTTTTTGTAGATACAAAATTGCCTGCCTGTAATTGATAGAAGTAAATTCCCGAACTTAATCCAGAAGCGTTAAAGACAACTGAATAGTGGCCTGGTTCTTTTTCCTGGTTTACAATTTCTGCAACCTGTTTTCCGAGGACATCGAACACTTTCATCTTCACAAAAGTCTTCGTTGGAATGTCGTATTCAATCATTGTTGTCGGATTGAATGGGTTCGGATAATTTTGTTTCATATCAAATGAAGTTGGTATTACGCTGTTGTCCTTATCGTTTTCAACGCCGACAGGGTTATCCGGATTATCGAGCCAAGCTTTTGCACGTTTCAGCAAGTTGACTCTTTTTGTAGAATCAATGCAAAACAAATCAAAGGAGAGAAATGCCGTATTAAAATTCTCTCCGACGAACTTTTGACCGCAAGACCACCCGTAAGCATACATACCTGACCCAAATCGAACAAATGTCTTTGATGTATCTATGGTAATAAGCGGCCGTGTCGTAGTAATGACGTTCGGCGAAAGTGCAAAAACATTGATAGTCTGACCGCCTGTAATGTGATCACTGGGATCGCCTTTAATTGTGCCCGAAGAATAAGCAGTAGGGTCATTATCCATTCCATCTCTTCCACCACCTACCCACTGACTATGAAGATACTGGCTAAAGAGTTTTAAAATGGGCGTGTCATTCGAAAAACCAGTCTGCATCCAGGCATATCCCTGACTCGTCATAAAAAGTTTTTTCTTGTTTTCGGGTGTACCTGAATCAAGGAACGACATTAACCATTCGGCAGCATCGTTCTCGTCATCGAACGAACCGGGACCCGGACTGTTAAAAATTACAAAATCATAAAAATCGAACCGTGCATTTTTATTTGCTCGGTCGAATATATCGTACGTCCAACCTGTTTTGCTGAGAGTATTTAAGTATACAGGATTGTCTTTATATACGCGCCAGTCTTGCTTGCTGTCATACGCGTATAAAATTTTGACGCCTTCGGATGGAAGTATCTTGTAAGTAATTGGTGTTGATTGCCCGCCAGTGGGAACCACGGTTGTATTAAGAGATGTCGAACCGTCCTTAGCAACCAAATAATAGCTAATAGATGTTCCACGGGGTTGAGCGGGTATATGATAGTAATAAGTATTCGTAGCAGAATTTATACTATCATGAGTTGCTGCTGCCCATCCGCCGCCAACATTATAGTAGATAGAGTCGGCAGTTATACCTTGCGCGTCGCCAATCTGAGCGCTGATAACTTCAGAAAGCTTGAAAGTGTTTGTTTGAGCTTTATGCACTACTGTCGGTGGGATCAAATCATTAGTTGGAAGATAAAACCGGATAGCAAGACTATCGCGCAAAACATTGCCGCGTGGAACTCCATTTAATTCATACTGCAAACCCATTTTGTAATCATCATTCTGCATACCAACAGTAGCTCCGACACCATAATCGACAGCTGAGTGTCCGACTGATGCATCTTTATATTGAAGAACGATATCACCGTTTTCATGTAGGATTGCTTGAAAAGTCAGGTAGTCGTAAACAGAAGTGTCTCGTGCATAATTTGATGAGAATTTGTCCCATTGTACGACAAGATACCTAGTGGGAGCCACTCCGAATAATTGATGGTATCCTTTAGCATCCGGAGATATTCGTTCAAGATTATCCCAAAATACAGCGATGTTGGCTGGAATGGTTTGAGTAGGATGTGAAGGTAATTTCCAATTAAATGGATTACCTTGTGAATACCACGAGTTTTGCCATTTCAAAACTATCTCGCCATTAATATCGACTGACAAAGTATCTCTTAAAATTCCATAATAAGGAAATCGGAAACCGATGGGAATAGGCGGATTTGATTGCGCATTGTTTGTTGAATCCCACCAACCGGCTGGATTATAATACCAAAATTTAATTGGTGTTCCTGTTTGCGAAATTTCGACCCAATCATAAGCAGGTCCACCAAGCGTGTCACTATCAATCCACTTATAGCCAAATGCATCGGGTCCACCGGTATGATAACGTCCGGCAATCTCCAAGGGAGCTTTATAGGCATCGTTTGTAGGTCTCGCATCTCCAACCAAGTGGGTTCGTGCAAACATCGTGTCCAAACTTGGGGATGTTGGCGTGAAAGTATTAAAGCTCACAGTATCATTTGCTAGCGACAATACGGTGTCGGTGTAAATAGTCGTATCTGTATATAATAATAATCCCGATTTATCTTTTATCGTAAAACTTACAGGAAATTCAGTTTGTGAAGTAGCGCCAAAGTTCCTGATTAAAACCTTTGGCGTATAACTCTGTCCAACCCAAATTACCGATGGTGGTTCGATAATGTTTACCGCGCCTACGTCAACAGTTGTCATGCTTGTTGATGTCAATACTATATCATCTAACACCCACGCATCAGCAAATCCATTTGGCGAGGTGTGTATAAATGCGATGTATATTTTTTTTCCGGAATAATCAGGTAATGTCAAATTTACTTGTGCCCAATTTGCAGGGTCTCTACCCGGGAGAGTAAAAATAGTATCCACAAAGCTTGACGGCAAAGTATCTGTTTTTGATACCAGAACATATTCAGGTCCATCCGAATAATTATTCCATTGTAACCTATGCCAGAAGCTTAGACTTAGATTAACACTAGATGGAATAGTAAGCGACCTTGAAACCAACCATTCTTCCATTCGTTCGCCGGCTTCACCATCCTGCGAAAAAGCTCCAGCAGTGCCTGAGTGATAAGTATTCGGATCAGTTGTGCGAATCCAAGTTCCCGAAGTATCCGCTGAATTACTCCCTCTATTTTTGATATGCCAACCTACAGGCGGAAATGTGGTATTTTCGAATCCTTCTTGAAGAAGTATTGTTTGCCCAATCAAAGATTCTGTTAAGAATGCTAAGATAAAAAATATTAATATTAAGAAAGGTCTTAAGTAATAATTGTAACTATGAATCATTTGCGTTTTCCTTTTTATTGTTCACCAGTGTATTCAGAACTTATTTATGTTGTTTAGTGAAAGAAATAAACCGACTAACTACCGATTCGATATAGAAAATTGTAGTAGGTTGTATTCTAGTAATTGCATTTCTATGTATAATGAGTAGCCTTGAAAACTTAGCGGATATATTTTTTTGAATCTTTGAAACATTTTTAGACAATCAACACATATAAATTCTATCTTGTCCAAGTCGATAATAATTTCACTACTATCCCTCAGACCATATAAAATTTTATTTAATTCTTGTTCAATAGTTGAAACTGGCTCTATAAGTCCCTCCAGATATATAATAGGATTAGAACCATTGTTAGTTATTAATTTTAAGCAATACATAGTGAATAATTGTTAAATAGCTTTTGAAAGATAAGAAATGTAAATCAATAATTATACCATCTGGCTGGTATTAAAAACTCTTTATTTTGAATAAATTTGGGAGATTTGCTGAAAGGAAGGTTAGATTTTTTAACGATATATCGTGCGGGTACGAAATATCGTTTTAATCCGGTGAGAAAATAATTGCGGTTTTAGGGATGAAGCTGAAATGAAGAATTAATTAAATATTCTCACCCTTGAATGGTATTTGGAGCTTTATCATTCGTGATCTTAAAGTATTTGGGTGTAGCCCTAATATTTCTGCTGCACCGGATTTACCCCGAATTTTCCATTGAGTTTTTTCAAGAATATGAAGGATATATTCCCGTTCTACTTGTTCCATTGTTTGATATTTGTTTGAGCTGATAAAAAGGTTGCCTTTTTCTTTTTTTGTTGACATGGAGTGTATGACTATGTGTTCATCTGTGATTACCTCTCCATCACATAAAATTATAGCTCTTTGAATAATATTTTCGAGCTCACGAATATTTCCAGGGAAATTGTAATTTTTCAAAATACTTAAAGCTTCTGCGGTAACAGCGTCAATTTTTTTATTCATAGATTTGGAAAATCGGTCGATAAAATATTTTGCCAACTGCTCAACATCTTCGAGACGGTCTTTGAGTGGCGGGACATCAATTCTAAAAACATTTAAACGATAATAAAGATCTTTTCTAAACTTATTGTCCTTAACAAGATCTTCTATCTCATAATTCGAAGCCGCAATTACCCTTACATTCACATCTATTGGAATATTCCCACCAACACGCGTACATTTTCTTTCTTCGAGAACGTTTAAAATTTTTGCTTGCACTGAAAGATTCATATCGCCAATCTCATCTAAAAAGATAGTACTTCCGTCAGCGATTTCAAATTTTCCAATCCTACGCTCATTAGCACCAGTAAATGCACCCTTCTCGTGTCCGAAAAGTTCGCTCTCTACTAATCCGTCAGGAATAGCAGCACAGTTTACAGTAATCAGTGCATGATCCTTCCGCGTGCTAAGTGTATGAATTGCCTCGGCAATTAAATTTTTACCAACTCCAGTTTCTCCAGTGATTAATACCGTCGAATCGACAGGTGCTATATCAATAATTTTTTTTCTGATTTGTTGAACCGCCTCGCTCTTACCTACTATTGAACTGATTTCGTGAACTATACTTTGTTTCTCCTTTAAATAAACATTTTCAACAGCTAACCTGTTTTTTAATTTATTTATCTCTTCATAAGCTTTTTCTAATTTTTCCTTTTCAACAAGTTCGGCTTGAGCCTGCAACAATTGATTATACTGCTTTTCAAGCGTATCCTTACTCAACTGTAACTGTTCGGTTTTTTCATGGACTATATTTTCTAAAAGCAGGTTTCTTTTTTTAATGTGGGCGAGCCGGTATTGTGTCGCACCATACGATCCCACGAGAATAAAAAGCGAGAGAGTAATTAGAAACCACGTTCTTTTCCAGAAAGGAGCTGTAATCGTGAATGATAATTTCTGTGGATCACTAATATAATCCAGGACACTTATTGCGCGTATATGAAATGTATAAGCTCCGGGGTCTAAATACCCATACGAGATAGTGGGCAAAAGAGTAGTATTAGACCAAGCTTTTTCAAGCGGCTCTAAATAATATTCAAATCGAACTGCATCTTCATCAAAATAAGAAAGTCCTTCAAAAAAGAAACTGAGTTTATTTTGGGTGTATCTGAATTCATAATTTTCCCCAATAACGTTATGCCAAGTTGAATCATTTGCCTGCAAAGCAGTTAAATAACAATATGGTTTTAAAGTTGCAGAAGGTTTTTCCATCGGATTGTAAAGCGTAAGCCCGCCGTAAGTGCCAAACCATATCCGCCCCTCTTTATCCTCATGGACAGTTCCATTCCGAGTGAACTCATTTGACATTAGTCCATCTTTTTGTAAATAAACTGCTACCACTTTATACTTGCCATCCACTTTTTTTAGGAGGTGTAATCCATTATCTGTACCTGCCCATAATTGACCGTTCCTATCAATAAAGAGCACTATCACGAAGCGATGATGGAGCCCTTCAACCACACTATATGTTTCATTCGAAGTCAGAATGTTTATTCCCTGGCTAGTAGCAATAATTATATCGCCTTCATAAGAAACTTCTAAATCGTTAATCATGTTCGAAAGCAAGCCCTCGCTAGTAGTAACATTTCGAACAGATTTTTCTCCAAAAGGAGAAGTTGCATTTTCGATTATTACTAATCCACTATCTGTTGCAACGTAAAGGTCTTTTTTGCGAACCTCGAGCAATTTGTTAACGTAACGATTTTGAATTCCAAAATCTTGAAACGTTGGCGTATTATTGTTCTCTAATTTATAGACCCCCTTATTTGTTCCTATCCACACATTTTCTTCTAAATCTCTAAAAAATGTTTGAACCAATAAACGTGGTAACCCTATTAATTCAATATTTTTATTTTTGTTCATACGATATAAGCCAGGGGCGCTACCGAGAATCCATGAATCTTCGGCTATTCGTAACATACAAAGATATGTTTTTGCATCTCTGGATTTATTCGACGGATCCTTGACTTGGATTTTCAAGAAACGATCCTGATTAAATTCAAATATCCCGTTTTCGGTTAAACAGTATATCGATTTTCGGTTTGACGCTATCGAAAGAACTGCTTCCGCAGAAAATCCCTCTTCCTTACCGTAGGTAATAAAACTCATGCCCGATAGTTTAGATATTCCCTTTAAGTTTGTACCTATCCAAATATTTTCTTCTCGATCTTCGAAAAGAGTAAAGAGGTTGTCTGTCGGTAAGCCATTCCGACTAGTAATATGCAGGATGCTTCCATTTGTTTTTTTGTCGTTGTTTCTTGCCTTTATGCGAAAGATGCCGTTTTCTTGAGTTGCTATCCAGTAGTATCCGTTAGAGCTTTCTAACCCATACATAGCCGACTCCTTTAATATCCACTTAACCTCGGGTATGCTAGTAAAACGGTTGAATATTATTTTCGCGACTCCTTTTTGTCCGCATAAAACAAGATCGCCTTCAGTATCAAAGAAAAACATTCTTGCAGCAACTTCTTGTATAAAGCCAGAAACAGGTACTTCGGTTATAGCATTAGTAAAATATTTGTATAATTTCCCGTCTCTTGTAAGCAGGTAAAGGGCGCCTTTTTTGTCTTCGTTAACATAAAGGATGCTTTGATTTTTAAAGTTGTTGGTTTGGGAAAAATTGAAAAGTGAATCATTCTCTACGAAATAAATATCACTAGCAAATTGAAAGTTATAAGCCCATACACGATTATAGCTGTCGATAAATACATTGTAAAAGTCGTCAAACTTTCCTAATTGCCAATTACGGATTTTATTATTAGCAATCCGGCTGATTCCTCCCGGACAGCCAGCCCAAATATTGCCTTTGCTGTCCTGCCTTACATTAAGAGCAAAATCTTCTAATAAACCTTTATCCTTATCAATTATTTGGTATTCCTTCCCATTGTATTTTACAAGAGCAGCAGTAGTGGAAAACCACATGTAACCTTCTCTGTCTTGGTATATATTCCAAACTTGATTACCAGGGAGTCCTCTATCTTTAGAATATTGTGTAAACTTATATTGTTGAGAGAGTACAACGTGGCAAGCTAGAATTAGAATTATCAAGAGAGAAGAAAACCACATTCTAATTTTAATGGCAAACATATTATATTCGTATTGATTAATTAAATTTAATATATATAAACCCTTTGTTTTAGTCAAGTGATCGAATTGGAAATCGTTAGATTATCGGTTACCAGAATATGGCAATTTTCCCTTATACTACTGTGAATTTTGAAACCACCCAGCCAGTTTTCAAGTCCCGCTTCTCTGTTGATAGCAGTTAAGCGAGCTCCGTTCCAAAGGAATCCCATTGGGACAATTTGAATTATAACTTAACTGCACTGCGTTCGTTAAGTTATTTCAAATTAGGACTTGAAACACGGGTTCTCCCGCTCTGCGGGACCGTTGGGGGCACTCGGTTAAAGAAGCCTTGTTGAGAATTCAACAGGGCTTTTCCTTTTCAAGTCCCGCTTCTCTGTTGATAGCAGTTCAGCGGGATCCGTTCCAAAGGAATCCCATTGGGACAATTTGAATTATAACTTAACTGCACTGCGTTCGTTAAGTTATTTCAAATTGGGACTTGGAACACGGGTTCTCCCGCTTTGCGGGACCGTTGGGGGCACTGCAAAAAATATCAAATTTCAAATCAATAACAAAAGCCACGATAGTTAGTCGGGGCTTTTTTATTGGAATAATTATACATCTTTCGTATATTTGCAATCAAATGGAGAAATCTTCAAAACTCATAATGCTCTTCGGAGTTGTATTTTTAGTACTCCATATATGGGCTGCTCTTTCACCCTCCCATTTGAACTGGGGAATTCACTTTTTCGCTTTTTATAAACCGACTTATTCAATATTGGCATTCATTGTTGCTATACTTTTTTTTATCCCTACTGTTCAAGAAAAATTTATTCACTACATAAATCATCTTTCACAAAAAATTAAAAAAAATTTTCATCCAGCCTTTTTCCTGATTTTGTCGTTAGTGGTAATGCTTTTAGCAACATTCTTATTCCCAGCCAAACTCCATTTATTAGGCGACGGCGCGCTTTTGCTAAGGGAAATATCCGGCGTACAATTAGGCGACCAACTGCCCCCAACTTTTAACCGGCAACTATTAGCGGGTTTATTACTACAATGTATGAAAACCATTTTCCAATCAGGCAGCTTGGAAAATTCAGAATTAATTTTCAGAATTGTAGGTGGTATCTCAGGTTTAGTCTTCGTATTAATAATATTTTCTCTTCTGAAGTTATTTCAAAAACCGGTTTCTGAAAAGTTTTTGCTTGGTGTATTAATTTTTATTTCAGCAGGCAGCCAACTTTTTTTTGGGTACGTTGAAACTTATGCGGTTCTTTTCGTTACGACTGCCGCTTACTTAACAGCTTGTTGGTTTACGTTAGAGAAAAAATCGAATATTTTGCTCCCCATTTTATTGTTTATTGTATTGATAGGATTGCATATCGGAAGTATCGTACTCCTGCCTGGCTTACTCCTCGTTATGTATTATGGATGGCGTCATCAGAGAATCGAAACCTTGATCATCGTTATAACTTCCCTCTTGCTTTCTGTAATTTTGAGTTTAATTTATTACAACAGGTTGGAAAATATAATTATCCGCACAATCAACGAAAGCCGGTGGAATTTCCTTCATTTAGTCCATTCCGATAATTATTTTGCTTACTCTGTTTTTTCCTGGGCACATCTGATTGATTGGTTAAATGCAAATCTTTTAATTGCACCTTTCGGTATCGCCATAACAATTTCCATTCTTTTTTTCAATCGGAAAAATATTGAATGGAAAAACAGGACATTTATTTTTCTGCTAACATCAACATTTTTCGGACTTTTATTTACCTTCATTACTTTTTTTGCACTTGGTATGGCTCGCGATTGGGATTTTATGGCAAGTTTCTTTCTCCCTCTGGGATTCTTAAATATATATGTGTTAGCAAAATCTAATTTTTCAATTAAAAATACGCATGTAATTGCCTTTATCGTTGTGTTGAATTTTCTTCATTGGATTTCATGGATAGGTTTGAATGCTGATGAACATCGTTCTTTGAATAGAGTCAAATTATTAAACGATCCTTACCTTTTGGGTCATGTTCCTCAATTAAATTTTTATGAAAATCTTGGCAGTTACTACTGGGCACAACAAAATTATGTTGAAGCTCGAAATTATTTTGAGCAATATATAGAAATAGATTCTTCGAATCCAAGGATACTCGGAAATCTTTCGGCAATCTATACAAAGTTGAATCAAAAAGATAGAAACTTTTGGGCGCTAAAACGTGCCGCCGATGCTAACAGCCCAAACCCGGCAGTTTACATAAACTTAGGTATCGAGTATTCTAAACAAGGCGATGCTGCAACGGCAATCGCTTTATACCAAAAAGCAATTGCAATGGATTCTACACGAGCCAAAGCTTATGCAAACCTTGGCAGTTTGTATATGCAGCAAAACGAAATTCAACTGGCAGCCGCCAATTATTACAAAGCTATCTTCTATGGATTGGCAGATTCAGTTTTGTACCGTGAAGCCGGCACAGCATTTTATTTAATTGGGGAATACGAAAAGTCCCTGTTGATGTACAATAATTATCTCAACCTGGCTCCACACGATGAGAAAATAAAATATATAAGGGATAAATTATCAGAATTAATTCAAGAATCGAAATCTCAAAAATAATATGATGTTATGATTTGGGTCGATTTTTTACAAGACCTTTGAATACCCCTATAACACTCCCGACAAAGCAAACAATGTGGTCCAAAAAAAGAATCGGAATCATAGCCATCATTGCAAAAAGTCCGCGTGCTTGTTCAAGATAATTCAGGAAGCGAATATTAGCTATTAAGTATAATCCAAACCCACCCGCCAAAAACCAATACGAAATTTTTCCAAAAATGCTTAATAACAAAATTCCAATCAGCACAACCGTGAAGATAGTTGAAATTATAAAGACAGGATAAACATTCACAAATCCGTGTTTCAAAGAATGAGTTGTTTCGCCAAGTTTTGTTGCAAGCTCTGCAAAACCTGAACTGCGGTGAAACTCATTTTTAATGAACGAGCATAACGTGTAATGTTTCAGATGCTCAACTTCAACATCTACATTTAATGCGATATTCAGATTTGCCTGAGCAAACCGTTTGCCTAATTCGATGTCGTCGTGTCCTTTGTGTGCGAGTAACTCAACGTTGAAGCCCCCGATTTTTTCAAAAGCATCACGTTTAATACCTGATACGGCGCCAAACAGCCAATCTATTGCAGGCGGACTTTTTAAATACGAAAACCGGATCCAAAGATTTTTGTATTGACTTACGATGTTTTCATTTCGATGCTGTGCTGAGTAAACTCCGACTACTGCATCGACGTTGCCGGTTTCGAGCGTTTCAACTATAGTCTGAATCGTATCGCTTCTGACTTCAACGTCGGAGTCAAGAAAAATTAATATCTCACCTTGTGCATTTTTCGCACCGAAGTTGCGTGCCTGGTTTGCACCATCGCCTTCTGAAGATTGTAACACGGTAAAGTTAAAGTTTTTTGCAATCTGCATACTATTATCTGTCGAATGATCGTCAACTACAAACACTTCGATGTTTTTGTAATACGAGCGTTGAATTGAACGCAGGCAAGCTTCAAGTTTCTCTCCCCCGTTTTTGACAGGAATTATAACTGATACAAATGGATTTGTTCGGGCTTGGATTATCATTGAATAATATCAGGTCGTGTAATTATTTTTTTCAATACAAAGATATGATATTTAGATAAACGAAGCAACTTTTTATTGAATGATAAACCGCCGGCGATAAAATACATTACGATCCGCAACATTATTCCAATACTTATTAACAATAAAGCTAAAAGGAAACTTGCTGTTCGATAATGCTTTCTGAAAAAATAAATTTTGCTTGTGTAAATATTTAAGAAAAAACTTTGGATGTCTTGCCATGAACTTTTGGCGACGTGGTGCACTATTTTAATCTCAGGATTAGTAAAAACCTTATAACCTGCTTTTCGGGCACGTAAACAAAAATCCAGATCTTCGAGATACATAAAAAAGTTTTCGTCGAAACCACCAAGTTTTTGGAATACATTTCGTTTAACCAACATACAGGCACCGGAAACTGAATCAACTTCGCTTAAACTGTGCTTATTTTCAGTTACAAGTTTAAGCGAAAGCTTGTGAGGTAAAAACATTTCGAAGAACAATGTTTTTAAACTCGGATTTTTCCAACAAGTGGGTTGATGCTCGCCGTTAGCTCCAATTAATTTGAAACCAATAATTGATAAATCAGATTTCCCTTCGATAGATGTATGTAACTTGTTGAAAAAATTTGACTCAAGTATCGTATCAGGATTAAGTATTAAGAGATAATCAGATTTCGACTGAACGGCTGCTTGGTTAACTGCAGCAGCAAAACCAATATTTGTCTGGTTTTGAATTAATGTAATGCTTGGGAATTTATTTGTTACAATCTCTGAAGTAAAATCTGTTGAAGCATTGTCGACTACAATAGTTTCCACATCGACAGAATCGGTTTGCCGATAGATAGATTCCAGACATCTCCCGATTTCGTTAAACGAGTTGTAGGTAATAATGATAATCGAAATTTTCATCCGTATGAATATTCTACGTTATTTCTTTGATAGGAGCGCATCTATTACTTTGTTGAATTTCATAATGTTGTGAGAGAGAGCGAATTCCTTGGAAACTCTTAGTAGTGCAGCATCACCCATTTCGCCTATTTTATCCGGACGTGAAATCAACTCAATAATTTTATACTTCATTGTCTCTACATCCAAACCATTAATTATAATGCCACATTCCTCGTTAACGGCTTCGGGAATGCCGCCCACTTCAAATGCTATTACAGGTTTTTTGGCAGCCATAGCTTCCAAAACAACTAACGGAAAAGGATCTTCCCTTGCCGTAGAGACAAATATATCCATCGCCGAATAATAGACTGAGGCATTCTCAGCATCCTCGATAAAAATAAAATCACTTTCTAAACCAAAACTCGAAAGATCTCTTTTAAAATCAGCGTAGAACTTAGTATCTTCAACTGTACAAACTATTAAAAATTTTAATTTTATGCCATTCTGCACCGAGTTTTTTAGCCCAGATGCCAAGCGAAGAAAAATATCGCTTCCCTTCATGAAACATATTCTTCCTACCGTTCCTATAACGAAAGCATTTTGCAGACCGAGTGAATTTTTTAATTGAACCGTATCGGGTGTTGATTTGAAATTTGCGATATTAATTCCAGCATGAATCACTTCAATTTTTTCTGCATCAACTCCACGCTTGTTGACCAGATAATTTTTAACTGATTCAGAAACCGCAATGTATTTATCGGGGAGTTTCTTAACCATCCAGTTTTCCATCCCATTCAAAGTTTCAAACCCCATCGAGAGTTCGTGAATATGCATCAATGTTGGTATTCCCAGCATCCTGGCATACACAAGCCACTTCGCAGTGTGAACGGTATTGCAATACACTAAATCAGGTTTGAGCTTTTTTAAAATAGATAATCTCCCCGCGACTCGTTTTATTTCTCTCCAATATTTTATTTCGTCGGGATATAACGGTTCAACGTAAGTCGGACCTAAAGCACTAAACCGGTTTTTAATTTTACCATCATCACCAAGTATGAAAGAGCAGTCTGTAGCTAATCTTTTAAGATGCGTTGCAATATCGAGCAATAACAGGGGCGCTCCCGTAAGCGAGGCACTATGACTTATAAAAAGTATTTTTTTATTTGTCATCTTTTACCTCGAATGTGGGATTAAACAAACCCAATGCTTCTCGTAAATCCGGGTCGTAAATACGGTTGATGTCAACAAAAGCGTCTCCTATGATTATTTTCACATTTTTATAGATTGCCCAATCGTAGTCAATGTTTAAATTTGGACCCGGCAATGTTATGAACGAAATCTGCAGAGAGTCCATTTTATCACTTTGTGGTACTTTGATAATAACAGTTTTTTCTAGAACCCCCGGCAAAAGGATGGTGGTATATACTGATTTGTCTTCGATCAAAACGTTAAACGTAACACCATCCGATTTTTCAATAGGAGTATTCGAATTAAAACCAGGTGTAAAAACTAGATGCACCGTTTGCCGGTTATTGTGTATGCCAAAAGTTGCACCGCAAGGCGGGTGAACAAAAGCATCCGTTCCGTTTAACAAAAAATTCTTTAATCCTAAATCTGCGGAATAAGGAAGTGGGACTTCCAATTCGAATAGGCGTAATTGCAAAAATCTTTTTCCGGATTGAGCAATATGTGAATTGGGAAGCCCGAAGACCGTAAACCACGTATAGCCAGGAAACATGTCCGAAGCTAAATTAAATACCGCCAATGGAATGTAGCCATGAGGTTGCGCCGGAGGACGGCACCCCTCAAAGACAGGTGCGATTCCACTCTCGACAAGATAACTAACAGGTTGTTTAAGTTCTTTACTGTTCAACATCGCCTTATCGTTAAAAACATTTTCAACCTCATAGGCAATCCATCCGTAAGCCGATTCTACTACTTCGCTGGAGTCGGAAAATTGGCTTAAAAATATACCAGCCATTCTTCTATCATTATCAAACACTTCCCAATTCTTCAGTCGGTTACCGTTTTTCAGTTCTTCAATTGTCGCCAAAACACTTTCATAGGATATAAATCCAAATACCGTCACAGCAATTATCAAAGCAACAATCTTGTTTGAAAAAATTTTACTGGTGGCATTGGAGATAAACGCCGACCCGAGAATAACGATTGGCGGCAATAGCACTGTTAAATACCATGGATAATAATCACCTAAATTTAAGGCGGAAAATACCAAAGAATGAAGTAAAAACCAAAATAATAAAATTATGGTAGCCAACCGGCTTGCTTTATCCATTTTAATATAATAGAAGAATAAAAGTAGAGAAAGCAAAAGTAAGGAGGCATACAGAAAATTATTCTCGATAAATTTTAGAATCCAAAAATGGTCGAAATGAATCCAATTTGAGTGCAAGGCTGCTTTAGTCAGAAAACTGTTTGGAATTGGGGAGTCGTAATAAAAGTAAGAAAACAATAGCCAAGGTAAAAGAGAACCAAGTGATGAAAAAATAATTTTCCAAGGAATATTTTTATACACGAGAATCCATGCAAGGAAAACTGCAATCGCTAAAATTCCGGCATCCAATTTATTCCAGATTGCCAACCCAAGACAAACACCCGCAATAATATTTTTATTTTTGTATATGAAGACAACTACCAACAAACCCAGAACGGCAGACAGAATTGATTCCATTCCGGAAAATGCTTGTGCGCGAAAAAAAACTGCAACAGTTATGAACATTCCGCTAAGCAACCCGCCTATCAAACCTGATAACTTATAACAAAGAAATATGGTGAGTAAAGCGGTAGCAACATAACCAAACATCGCAATAATACCAGTGGCATCTTCTATTCCTATTCCGGTAAAATGCAACGCTGCTAGTACGAGCGTATATAATGGGTTGCTATTCCCGGCTACCCGTTCATGATCGTTGTAGGTTAGACCATGTCCCGCCACGACTCTTTCTACGTATCGAAAAGTAATTGCAGCATCATCACCGTAAATATGATTATGTAATTGTGTTCCAAAAATCATAGCAATTGCTGCGATAAGAATATAAACAAAATATATTCTGTAAGGGCTTGGGATAACGCGTAATAGAGTATGATTTTTCCTGTTTGTCACTCTTTTTCTACGAAAAATAAATGAACAGACTGTATAATTTTGCAAATCACTGCGTCGCCTTATTGGTTACACGTATTTGGTCCCTTGCTCCAGCATATTGCGCATACACCCCGGCAAACGACCAGAAAGGAATTTTGAAAAGAGTTTTTAGAATTTTAAAAATATTTCTCTCTTTTTTTATGAGATACTTTGTATCATTTATTACATTCAAATTAAAAAAACGAACTACATACTTAAAGCTAGGTACGGTTTGAATGCCGAATAGTTCGTTGAGTTTTCTATGTCCAATATACGTACGCTTGTATTCGGCAATTGTAGATTTATTATGAGAATGCACAACAGCCGCAGCCGGTTCATAAACTATTTTATATCCAGCTTCAAGCACACGCTTCGAAAAATATAAGTCTTCGGCAAACTCAGTTCGCGGAAATGGGAACTTCTCCCACACACTTTTTCTGATACAAGAACAGACATCGTCGAAATTGCAAAACATATATTTTTCCATTGGATTAAGCATCTCGTATGCGGCTTTTTCTTCGATATATTTAATATCGGGATGGCTCCGTGCCGTAAGCCAATCTTCGAGTTGACGTTTTATAAATATATCCGCATCTTCGCGAGGAATTTGTCTCCCGTAAACTCCTGCAACTTTTTCATCTCTAAAATTCTTAACCAGATTTTCCAGCCACATATCATCGGTTGGTATCGCATCTTGAACGGTGAGGATCACAAATTCACCTTTTGCGTTGTACACACCAAGATTTCGCGTCGTTCCGTGATTAAAACTTGCAGGATCAATTTGAATGATTTTTACGCCGTACTTCAGGCAATTTTGCAACGTCTCATCGGTTGAACCCGAATCAACTACAACGATCTCAAAATTTTGGGAATATTTTTGTTCCGAAATCATTCGGAGTGTTTCGCCAAATTCTTTACCTCCATTTTTGGTCGGTATCACCACCGAAACCGAAACACTATTGTTCTCTTCTTTCCTGAATCGTTTATTAACATCTACTTCGCCAACCTCAACACGTGTGCTGTTATCATCCACATTATAATTGGCTAACTTATCCAAGATTAATCTATTCCCATTTTCGGAATTGTAGATACCAATTTTTATTTTATATTGCCGCACATTCTTGAGTGTTAAAGGAACCGGTAGCGTTATTCTCTCTTCGATTGTCTGCTCCACCAACCAATTGGATAGAGGCAGAATTCCATCGAAGAAAAGCCGATCTTTTCCAAAAACCATTTTTTCGCCATCACAAACATGAATAAAGACTTTATGTATATCGCTTACGGTTTTTTTGAGTTTCCATTTCAACGATAAAGTCAACTCCGAATTTTCGTTAGAAATTTTTTCGAAAGCGATCAACTGGTATTGTTCGCCAAACATAATACTCTCTTTCATACTCGAGGCACTCTCGCTTTCCCGCACTCCGCGAAAATATACTTCCTGTCTAACGGGAATTGAATTAATTCCTTTCATACCTCTGATTGCATCTCTTAAAGTTTTTAAAGTTGTAGCCAGATAAAAGATTAATTTATTTTCCAGCGTAGTTGAGGAAGAAGTATCTCCGAAATATTTTTGCGGCAGGAAATTTCTGATTTGACTATCGTGCTTCAATACGCTGTTGTAAACATTTTCCATCATAGCTGCATGTTGAGCGATTGATAAAAAATCGGGCAGGTTTTTTCGCATTCGCTCTATTTCCGATGGTTTGTCGATCAGGTACCGAAGTTTATTAAAAAGGTCGCGAGGATTTCCCACATCAAACAACAAACCTGTTTCCATATTCTTAACATATTCTACCATCCCGCCGATATTCGACGCTACTACCGGCACACCGGCAGTATAAGCTTCGTGAATACTCACAGGCGAATTTTCAAACCATAAAGATGGGACGATTAAAACGTCTATACCTTCGAATGCCGCTTTCTTTTCGTCGTCGGATATCTCCCCCATAAATTTTATCTTTGGATTTGAAACCAATTTTTGAAATGCGAGATTAGCATGATAAATTTTCCCGTAGATTCTTAATTCAGCATCATTGATTCCGTTAAATGCTTCGATCAATGTTTCGATACCTTTATGCGGCAGTATGCTTCCGATAAACCCGAACCTTATTTCGTTCGGTTGCTGGCGGTATAAGTTGTTAAATATCTCCTTCTCGGTTCCATTATCGAGAAATATAATTTTTTCTTCATCCAACCCTGCTTCAATAAATTTGTTGCGCAAAAACCTTGACGGAGAAATAAACAGATCTACGTTTTTAAAGATGTTTTGTTTTATAAATCCAGCTCTTTTATTTTTTAAATAAAAGTAGGCTCGCACATTCTGATTGAACTTATCCGTCCACTTGCCTCTCGTTTTAGATAGGAAAATATTTTGTGTATGAAGGGGAACAATTCGCTTACAACATTCGACACATTTTATGTGATTGATATAAGAACAAATTTTATTATCGTACGGCAATAGAATGGTTCGCGGGCACAGCAACCAAAAATCGTGTAAGGTAAATATTACTTTTGCACCGGATGCTTTTGCAATTTTGACTATATCGAGCGAGAGATAGATTAAGTTTTGAATGTGAACGACGTCAGGCTTGAATTCGATCAAAACTTTTGAAAATATATTATTAACCTCCGGATTAAAGTCTGAAAATATTCCCATAGGATTAGAAAAATTAGGAAATGTAAAACAATCGACCCCTCCCACTTGTTTTCTACATGTTTCTTTTGATCCCCAAGTAGGATAAAAGAGGAGTACTTCATGACCTCTTTTTTTAAGTTCAGATGAAAGATAATAAGTACATAACTCGCTGCCTGCTCGAACTTCCGGTAAAAAATCGTGGATTACTTGTAATGCTCTCATATATTGAGTTTTTTGTTTAGACCGAAACCTGCCCTTATAATTTTCAGAAGCCGCTTAAAGATTTTATTTTCAGACTCATTTCGCAAATGGTTAATTTCGCCTTCAAGGTTGGAATACTTTATAGCCCAGCCATTTCTATCTTCTTCGAGCAGTTGATAATTCTTTTGCCAATTATCACGGTCCCTCTCAAGATCATAATAATCTTTCATCCATTTATCCCTATCTTCAGCTATATCGTTTACCGCCGTCTGCAATCTATCATAATCTTTTTTCAGTTCTTGATAAATTTGATACGAAGTAACCGGTTTTAGGTGTTCGACTATTGCTCCATATAATGTCTGCAATTCAGATAATTTGCTATGTAAGTCTGCCTCGTTTACCAAATCCGCTAAATAGCTTTCCCCCTTTAATTGTCTTATTAACTCGCTGTCGAGTGATACAAAATTACCAATTCGTACAGCCATTCGTTTATCATCATCAGCTTCACCAACTGCACGCGGAATAAACGATTCTTCGCTGACAAATCGCATGTTGATTTTTTCAGAACCCGCCTTAAGCAATAATCCAAATTTTATTGAATGATAATCGTTTTCAAATTTTAATTTCCCGACAAGAACTTCGTCTTGGAAAATATGGAGTTGGAAAGGAACCTTTGAATAATATTGGCTTTTCGAACAAACCACTTCAAAAAACAGACATACATGTTTATCATCGAAGACTTGTGCCTCTAATGTCGCTTCCTCTCCCATCCAATACCAACCGGCTTCGTCAATATAAAACCCTTGTCCGAAATTTATAAGTAACTTATTTTTACTTAGAGTTTGCGTTTGAACATCCATTAAATATTTTAGATTTCGTTTTTGTTCAGCAAGGATATTAGGTTTATTAACAACCAAAAAATTATATTTATTATAAATTGCCTCTAATGTTTTGGAGAAATTTGTAAATATTTGCCGCTGAACTGATTTTTCTTCAATCGTCCATGAATATTCACATGTAGCTTTGTTGATGTGATGAATAATATATCTTTGTGATAGTCGAATAATTAAGTCCCAATCTTCCTGAACAGGCAGTTCATCGTCAAACATTCCAACTTCATCCAAACAGGATCTACGATGCATCAGACAGATAAGAGGAATAAAATTACTAATTAAAATTTTATTTTGATCAAATTTCTGTGAATACACAATTTCTTTTTTACGAAGAACCTGCCGATCATCTGATCGTGAATAAACACACCTGTAAGCATCACTATAAGCAACGTCATAATTATTATTATCCAGAAAATTCACAAGTGTTTCCAGATGATCGGGATAATAAACATCGTCGTCGTCAAGATAACAGATGTATTTTCCACTTGCCCAATTTATGCCGATATTTCGTGTATATGCCGGACCGTGTGTTGAACTTTCATTTATATATAGAATTTTATTTCCTGTATTTTTTTCTTTTACAATATATTCAACATCAACTCCCCCATCATTCACAACTATAATTTCAAAATTTTGATAAATCTGATTTAACACGCTCTCGATAGCATTTGCCAACTTTTTAGGTCTATTGAGTGTGGGGATAATGACAGATACAAGTGGTGGTAAGTAATTGGGAATTTGTTCATACTTTTGGAGTGTTTTTTTAGCAAGAAGAATATCTCGCGGTGAATAAATTACCTGATTGTTCAGAATAATCTGAGCTCTGACTTTTACAAAATGCTGTTGTGTTCGTGTGAATAAACCATGTTTATGTCTCCTATATTTGAAAAGAGGTTTAGGAATCCTTATTCCATAAAATCCTAAAGCCCCGGCAGCAATCCAGAAATCCCAGTCGGGTGCATTTTTTAAGTTAGTTCGATAACCACCAACTTTTTCCCAAACTTCTTTTTTAAAGAGTGCACAATAAGAAAGCTGATTGAAATACTTCAATTTGTGGAAGTCATACTCCGAAGCTTCCACAATTTGATTGAATGCACCAAAATCTTGGCGATCAGTATAAGCAATCGCAACTTGAGGATTTTTTTCAAGAGATTTATAAGTTTCTTCAAGCATCGTTTCGCTAATTATGTCGTCAGCATCTAAGCAAAGTATGAACTCGCCATCAGCTTGCGTAATACCTGCATTCCTTGCGTCAGACACTCCTTGGTTTTCCTGATTTATAAGATGAATTTTCTTTTCCGGATACTTAGCAATCAGCGATTCAGCTATATTTTGTGTCTCATCTGCACTTCCATCATTTACGATAATAATCTCAAAATTTTTGTAAGTTTGCTGAATTACACTTTCTACAGCTTCAGAAAGATACCGTGCATAATTATAACATGTGATTATAACGGAGATCATAAATTTAATAATTTAATATTATTGGAGAACGCCAGGCAAGATCGTCGTAATCACCATTTTTGTCTGGACCTGGGTCCGAAATCAAACTGATCGATATTGCTTTCCCTTTATAACGGGATAAATTTATTATAGCTTCTTTCCATTTTCTATCATTTAGTTGTACAGATGGGACCTGACCGCATTTGTAAACTGTATCGATTACGCCACCATATTCGACCGTAACTATTGCTGTGGCACCGTCACCAAAAGGGCGGCTTAAACCAGTACTTAAAATTAATTTACCGTTTGAATATTTTTGTGGTATATTAAAAACTAATCTTCCCCAAGCATTTATTATTATTGCTCTGGAAGTGTCTCCCCACAAAGGCCAATCATTGTGAGTAAATGCAACTCGGCTTTTCGGGATGGAATCAGGAAAGGCAAAAGCTTCATCAAAATGGTTGATAAAATCAAACCCAAAATCCGGTTCCACAGGATTTATATGACACGAAAATGCAGTAAAGATAAAAATCAACAGGTAAAAATTCATGATTATTTTTATTCTTCTAAAAATCATAGCGCACCGAAAAACCTGTAATATATTCATTCAAGGATAATTTCTGAGAAGGAACAATGCGTAATAAGCTTGGGTCGAGGTCAATATTTTTATAATAATTCCACATAAAAATAAAGCTGACAGAAATATTTTTAACCGGATAAATTATTTCCAAACCAGATTGATAAACTTTTTCAGGTGAAACATTTTCTGTGTAAACCGACCCTTTTCCCGAAGCTAATCCGTGTCGTTCAATATCAAAGAAAATTTTTAAACGTTTGTTGTTAAATTTTTGAATCACCTCAAAGTATAGGTCATCAGCTTCGCTCCCCATGTGATGCCCCATATTTGAGCCGTAATTTGCAAACGGTATAAAAGTATCGAACTGTCGTGAAAGATACCATTTTTTAGTGTAAAGCTGATAACTCTTTCCTGTGTGAACTTGATGAAATAAATTAATAATTTTATAATTTTGAGAATATTCGATGCGTAATTCTGTATTTTCTGCTGCTAAATGTAAACCCGCTGTCATGCCGGGATCATAAAATTCAAATCCTAACGGACCTACCCATACATTATCTTCTTTTTGCCACCAAGCTTCTAAATCCTCACCCGCATATTCGAAATATATTTTCCCGTTTTCGAACGGCGGGAAATTTTTCAAAAACGGAAGATAAAACGCAACATCCAAACTTGCCCGCTGATCGTTGTTGAATCTTCCAGGCAGATTCTCTTGCGACGCACTTATAATCTTTGGAAATTCCCAAATTTTATAATTCGCTTTATAAACTACCGTCTGCGTGATGCCAAATTCAAACCAAGAAACCGGCAGGTAAGTAAAACGGTGCGCAAATATCTTGAAATCTTTGGGCCAACCGTTCATCATTAGATACGTGAACTTGCCAATATAGGGAATCCGAAATGGTTTTTCAGTTTGGAATTTGATTAGTGGATAAGGTTCTGCATTGTTCGATAACAAAAGCGAACCATGATATCCGTGTCCTAACCATACATTCTGTTTACCTACTTCGAACGAAACAGAGCCAAGTTGCAATTTTGCCGTGGCTTTCTTTAAAAGAATACCTTCTGTATGATTAATGTTGAAACGATAGTTGAAGTATAATTTTGAAAAAAATTGTGCACTCCCGTCAGCCGATAAAAATGGGGTGAACCGTTTCTCTAAATATTCACCATCGGAGTTGTTTAAAAAATATCGGACCCGCGGATATTTTGAATCGAGGTAGTATGTTCTTAACGCAACCGAGTTAACCGGATTTATTGTGTACCAATCTGATTTGAATACAGATTGTGAAAAACCAATGCTTGCAGTGAATAGACTTAACAAGATCAGAAATATTTTTACAAAGGTGTTCCTCATTTTTTCAAGACTTCATTTGTGTAATACGCAATCGTCTCGGAAGGTGGTCCTTGTTTAACGAGGGCACCATTCTCCAGTATCACTACACGGTCGCAATATTCCTGAATCGAATCTAAGTCGTGGCTGACAAAGAGAACGGTTTTCCCTTGTCGCTTATATTCCCAAAATAATTTCTTACATTTCTGCTGGAAAGGATTATCTCCGACCGCAAAAATTTCGTCCACCAAAAATATTGGAGCATCCACTTGCATAGCTATAGAAAACGCCAATCTTACTTGCATCCCCGAAGATAAATGGATGAGTTTCGCATCTGCAAATTTTTCGAGTTCTGCATAATGTAGGATATTTGCAAATCTTCTATCCATTTCTTTTCGAGAAAAACCTAACAATGCACCGTTAATATAAACATTTTCCCTGCATGTAAAGTCGGATTGAAACCCAACGCCAATTTCTAAAAAAGTATTCATCATTCCGTTCACATTCACAACACCTGTGGTAGGTTTATATATTCCTGCAATGATACGCAGTAAGGTTGTTTTACCCGACCCGTTCCTCCCCACGACCCCTAAAAATTCACCTTGGTTAACGTTAAAAGAAATGTTATTTAGAGCATAAAATTCTTCGTACCGAAACGACGATCGGAAAGTACCTGTTAGTTTATGAAAAAATGTTTTGTGTTTTTCATGAGGTAACTTAAAAACTTTAGATATGTTGTTTACTTCTATCAATTATAAATATTCTGTAATTTGATGCGAGTGTTTATTAAAAATAAAATAGCCGACAACGAAGACCATTAAGCTTAATGCGGTAGTGCTAATAATAAATTCGATAGACGGTATATTTTCGTACACAAAAAAGGCTCGAAGCATTATCAGTATTCTTCCAACCGGATTATAGAGGGCAACTGTTTGTAGGGGGAGCGGGGCTGTTAAGGCATTGTAAACTATTGGTGTTAACCAAAATCCGACAGTCAAACATACAAGCCAAATTTGCATCGTATCGCGAAAATAAATATATAAAGTCGATAGTATAAAGGATGTCCCCATTGCTAACAAGACTATCGAAATAAAAGGAATAATCATCAAAAATTGGATAAACGAAAAATGGTCAAAAACAATTATTACTAGCCAAAGCAGTATTGTGTTGATTGCGAAAGAAATCAGTGCTGTTGCCGACGCTGAAAATACAATCAGATTGCGAGGGAAGTAAATTTTTTTTGCTATGGATGCTTTAGCTTGAATTGCATTCATTCCACTTACAGTCGCATCAAAGAAAAAATTCCAAAACACGATGCCTGATAATAAATAAAAGGTAAATTTCGGAACTTGAACTACAAACAAATACGAGAATACAAAGTGAAGAACCACGAACTGAGCAATCGGGTTGAGCATCGACCAGAGATAGCCAAGCGCTGAATCGTGATACTTAAGTCGGAAATCGGTAAGTGCGAATTCACGCACGATGTTAAGCGATTTCCGGAAATCTGATAATTTTGGTTGAAGTCCGTTCTGCATAGTTCGTGCTAATATTACGAAAAAAGATGCTAAATGACAAGGAATATTTAATATTCCATTTTTTCTTTAATTTCCTGTCGATATATTTTCTCTAAATTTCGGCAATATTCATTGATACAAAATTTTTCCTCGACCTTCTTGCGCGCGGATACCGTGATTTCGGATAAATTAATTCTACCCTGTAAACAATAATCTAAAACCGTTACAAGCGATTCAGCATCGTTGGTTTTAAACATAAAGCCATCTCTCTGCGGTTCTATTATTTCGAGAGGACCGCCTGAATCAGAGGCAATAACCAGTGTGCCCGATGCCATAGCTTCAAGCAAAACAAGACCAAAAGGTTCATTCTGAGAAGGTAACACGAGGATATCCAACCCGCGCACCACTTCGGGCATATCATCGCGGTGAGGAATAAACAGAAATTTATTGCCTAATTGTAAATTATGATAAAGATTCATTACTTCATTATAATAAATATTTATCGATGGCATCTCATTCTTATTCAATAATCCACCGATGATTACAAATTGTATATCTTTATTTTTCTTCAAGATTACTGAAGCTGCTTCCAAAAATATTTTATGACCTTTCCACACATCAAAACGGCTCACCATTCCGATTAGTTTTGTCGAGTTAGTAATACCCAATTCGTTCCTGAAAGAATTATTTTTTCTATCTCCCACCGGTTGAAATAAATTAATATCAATGCCATTATAGACCACCGATGTTTTGATGTGAAGGAACATCGTGTTATTCAGTAAATAATTATTGATGAATTTCGAGTTCGTGATTATTTTATTTACAAATAACACTGAGAGTACATTAAACAGCAGCAGTCGGAGCAATTCGTATTGGAAAATTACGCTGTAGATAATTGGAATCTTCAGTAGAATTTTTGATGGAATTAAAATAAGCAAGGAGAGAACATCGCTGCATTGGATTAAATCAACTTTATTATTCTTTAAATATTTATAGATTTGAAAAGCAGCTTTTATATTTCGCCAAAACACTTTTGGATTAATTAAACTTTTTAGCTCAACTGTCTGATAAGGAATGAATACGGTTTCAACACCAAGTGATTCAACTTTTTCTGAAAAAGAACCTCTTCGGCTGAACATCATTATGGGCTGGAATTCTTCTCTGTTAATTCCTTTTAAAAAATTAAAAATCGAATACTCGCCGCCGCCCATTTCGACAAAGAGATTGATAAACAATATTTTTATCTTATTTATTTCCACAGGGCTTACCGTTCATTTTTCCTATATACTTTTACAACTCCAAGATCGCACTCTAAATTTATTTTTCTCTCTTCTTGGATTTCAACAAATTTTACCCCCATCTTATTAAATCTAATTTTATTAGATTTAAAATCTCCGAAGTAAACTTCGAACATTTCTCCCTTAGCCGCAAGCGATCTTAGAGTGTTCTTCAAGCCGGTGGAATATTGATTGCTGTAATACATCGATGTATAAGAAGCAAAGGCTGCATTTGCCGATAAAAAAATCATCAAAATTACGCTCGTGAGCTTTACTAAATTATTTTTGAAAAATAGCATACCGAAACATACTATCGCGGGAACAAGCCAAAATTGAGGTACATACCTTGCCCACCAACACTCCGGATTTATTATTACGGAAACGAGAATCGTTATTAAGCTTATATACATATAGATAAAATACTCCTTATAACCTTTTTTGTTTACTAAAATCAATAAAATTCCGACAAAACTAATTGTAAGGATAGTGCCCCAAAGAATACCAAGACCTCCGATTCTGATGTCGGGAGTAAACACTTGCAATTCGGATAGATCAAATGCGAACGGAGGTTTAAATTTCAAGTTGGACGTGTTGCCGACATAATTTTGTGGAGTTGAAAATGTGGTCAACAGCAATTTTTCAAATCTATTCTTGTTGTTTAGATCTGCGGGTAAATTTGAGCTGATAATATCAACCTTATTCTTTCCGGTTAATGGATAGAACGGATTCCCCTTGTTTATTATATTCGTTACATACGGATTATAACCGATTACAAAAATACTGATGAGATAGGCGGACGCAGCAAACAATATAACGCGCTTCATTGTGGCTTTTTGTTTTAATACAAAAAGTAACGTCAAAAATCCCAGCACAAATATTAATGAATACACTAACGATGTAAATTTGATACCGACCAGGCTGACAATTATAATTGCGAACACTGCTAATTTAAATTTATCAACGCTGATGTATAATAAGCCCGATAAGAACATCAACGAAGTCAACAACGATGCAATTTGTCCGTCGAGGTAAAAGCTATTTATTTGAAAAACACTTACGGGATTCAGAGAAAATACAATACTTAATGCGATTGAATAATGTAATTTGATTTCTTCAAATTGTAAAAAAAAAGAGATCGCCAGAAAAAGTGTCGCTGCGATTAAAAGCAAATTGGATGCTTTTCCTGCTTCGATGTTATCAGTCATTTGATAAAGTGCCGCAGCTACAATGTGTGAAGATTTTGGAAAATGATTTACCCAGAGCGGATGTTTGGTTTCTATTTCCTCGTGAAACGGATTCCATCCTGATGAGAGATGTATTATAGTTTCCTGATGATAAGACTGTCCATCGTATCCAATATCATAGACATTTCCTGCATTAATAATCGAAAATAGTGAAACCAAAAATAGTAATACTAAGGTAAATATCAGTACAGGAAGATAGTTGCTTGAGAAATACCCACGAGCTGGAAAACGTAAAATTAAAATTGTTATAAAAAAAGAAGCTATTAGACTCCATTTGGAGACTGAACATCCAACCACAAATAAGAAAGTGTTTATTGCAACTATCGTGAAAATAAAAATGTATACGGAAGATGCTAATAAAAAAAATAATTTACTAATATTGGACCGGCTTAAATTCATGTTTCGCAAACGTCATTAAAATTTGATAATTCAGCAACAGGTAACTGGATTTGAAACTATGAGTCACTCATTTTGACCTGACTCGAAAAAAAGAAATTATTAATCCTGCTGCTACTAATTTTTGAGCACCAATATACAATATAAATTTTTTAATACTTAAAAAAATATTCCCCTTAAAAAAAGATAGACTTAGTCGAAGATGAGCCGCAAGTGAGATCTTCGGAATTTTTATTTTGAACTCTTTGCCTGCAACTTTATATAGTACAAACGAACCACGCCCGTAATTTAACTGCTGCCGGACAAATCCAGACAAGTTCATCTCGTGGTTATGTTCAACAATAATCTCGGATACATAAGCTGATTTGCTGCCGGTACTCAGTATTTTCCAATTCAACCCTCTCTCTTCGCCGCCGGCTTTTTTGAATCTTTCATCGAAGCCACCGACTTTTTTCAAAACATCAACTCGGTAAGCAATGTTGTTGGATGTTAGAAACGGCGATGACCCGCCTTCGCGGTTCAAGTATTCTACGAAAAAATTTGTAATGTGCTGACTTACATCTGAGTAAATATTTTTCTTGTTGGAATTCCTGACTGCCCCGCCGATAATATCAACCTCGTTAGATTCAAAAACTTTCTTGAAATTACTCAGCCAATTTTGGGGAACTGTACAATCATCGTCTGTGAAGACGATGTATTTTCCTTGAGCAAGTCTGATCCCGGCATTACGCGCTGCGGCGGGACCTTTATTGTTTTGACTAATAAATTTCAATTTCGGTGTTGCTAACGATTTAAGGTATTGTTCGGTGTCATCGGTACTGCCGTCGTTCACAACTATAACCTCGTAATCGTCAAAGTTCTGATTGAGTATGCTTCGTAAAGCTAACTCTAACTGTGATAAACGGTTATATGTTGGGACGACAATTGAAAACAACATTTTTCAGAATGTAATATTTTTAAGATACTCAACTTGCAATATAGCATATTTTATATACTCACGTTGCGTTTCAATACCGATGTGTCTTCTTCCTAATTTTTCTGCCGCAATGTTTGTCTGGCCACTACCTGTGAAGATATCTATAACAATGTCGTTTTTATAAGAATACAGTTGAATTATTCTATCAGCAAGTTCAATTGGAAATGGGCAAGGATGAATATTTTCTTGAGGTGCAACCGGACGAATCTTCCAAACATTCTTGCTCTTCTCACCCTGATAGTCTGATAAATCTATAACATTATTCTCTTTTTCCTGCAGTGTGCGATTCCAATAAATATTTGCTTTTGGCTCCTTCTCCGCGGGTTTTTGAAAAACAAAAACATATTCAGCAACAAGACTTGGGTAATAGTATCCAGGGTAGGGATGCTGTAATAAAACTCCCGATCGTCTATCTCTTGCAATTGGTTTCTCCCAAATTATGTCTTCTTTAAATTTCCATCCGATTTCTTCCATCCAACTTACAAAATGAAAAGGTAGTGCGGTTCGTTCACCATTCCAGGAGATTGGTGAAATATTTACTACATTATGCCCACCAGGACGGATGACTCGCAATAATTCCTTAAATCTTTCTTTGAGAAATTGTTTGTAATCGTCATAAGAAACTTCTTTTCTATCCCATCTTTTTCTTTTACCATTAAGTTTCTCGATGTGCTCTTCATAATTTATCGCATTCAAATATGGGGGCGAAGTAAAAGCCAAAACAATTTCATTTTCTGGTAGAGTTGTCAGTACATCAACGCAGTCGCCTTGAATAATCTTTCCATTACCAACTGGAAATTCCTTGAACATCATTTGTACCTTTTATTATTATCTCGCATATAACTATTACCTAACTATGTCTTATCGAAATTATATCGCCGTCATCAACAATATATTCTTTACCTTCCAACCGCCAAACTCCTTTCTCCTTACACTTCGCAAATGAACCGTGCTCTACGAAATGGTCGTAATGCACTACTTCTGCTCGTATGAACTTATCGTAAAAATCTGTGTGAATGACTGAGGCAGCTTCCTGAGCACTCATTCCCTTTCTGATCGTCCATGCACGGCATTCGTCTTCGCCGACAGTAAAGAACGATTGCAAACCCAACAGATCATAAGCGTTACGAATTAATCGGCTGAGCGTAGATTCCTGAATTCCGTATTCAAGCATAAACGACTTAGCTTCTTCTGCAGGAAGCTCTGCAATTTCCATTTCGATTTTCCCAAAGAAGATATCAACATTAATTTGTTTGCTGTTGTATATGCTTCTTACTCTTGTTAAAATCTCTTCATAAGTATGAACATCGGTTTCCGATAAATTCAGAACTACCAAAACCGGCTTTACTGAAAGCAATTGGTAGCCGCGCAAGATTTTTATTTCTTCTTTGTCGTATTCAAGATTTCGCAACGGAGTAGAATTTTCAAGCGAGACCAAGCATCTTTCGAGCAGCGATAATTCTTTTGGGTTAATTGCTGCACCCGACTTCTGAAAATTCTTTTTCATCCTGTCGATGCGTGATTCAATGAGAGCCATATCGGAAAGTATGAATTCACTCTCCATCATACTTATATCCCTAAGGACATCCAGCTTTCCTTCGGGATGCGGTACGGCGGGATCATCGAACAAACGCACAACCTGAAGCAGGGCGTCTGTTGTCTTAACTTTATCCAAAAAAGCTGTTGTGAATTTTACGGAGCCGCTATCTCCATTTTGCAGGTCCGAGATTTCAACAAAATCGATTACTGCATAATTCTCTTTTTTCGGTTTAAAAATATCAATCAAACTTGTCAGCCGGTCATCAGGAACTTTAACAACTGTCTGATTACTGCTGTTTTTCTTAAGATCCGACTCTTTTATATATGCTTTGCTAATCGTGTGGAAAAGCGTACTTTTACCCGACGATGGCAATCCAATAATACCTATTTTCATAAATCCTTTATTAATTTGAGTATAAATATACAGAATTTTGGGCAGGATTAAAAACTTGAAGCGTAACAAATTTTTCAGTATAATATCTTCAATAATGATAAAACAAGGTGTAAAAATTCAATGCAAGCATATAAATTGGGTGAAAAAGAATTTCTTAAACTCACGTCCAAATTAAGAAGTAAGTGGAAAACCGCCCCAACATCAGAGGAAATTGCTATAGACGTAAAACAAATCAGAAAAAGGAGATATGCAAGAAAGCAAGATTAGTATAATATTGGATACCAACATACTGATCCGCTTCATGATTTCTAAATCCTATGTAAAACTGGATAACCATTTTGAGCAGGGTTCGATTGAATTATTATTTAGCGACGAATCATTGAGTGAGTTTTTGGATGTGATCAAAAGACCCCGACTGTAAAAATACTTTACAGAAGAAGATACAGAAAAAATACTTGAGTTATTTACTTTTTATGGACGACTTATACAAGTAAAATCAAAAGTTGGAATTTGTCGAGATCCAAATGATAACTTTCTTCTCTCGTTGGCTAAAGACGGTAAAGCAAAATATCTTATCACCGAAGATGAAGATTTATTAGTCTTGAAAAAAATCAAACCATACTAAAATTCTTACCTTCCGGGAGTTTGAGAGAGAGGTGGAATAACCACTTAAACTGCCAAACCAGGTTTTCGTTCCATCTTCCATACACACTATAACCATTCTGTACGCTTCATCTTATTTCTCCCTCAACTCTATTTTTCGTATATTTAACCAATGCTTCTACTCCAAAACATATCAATCCAATTCGGCGGCGAGTATCTTTTCAAGAATGTTACTCTGCAAATCGGAGCTCACGACCGCATCGGACTTGTTGGTGCAAACGGCACCGGCAAAACAACGCTGCTCAAAATTTTAGTCGGTTTAATTCAAACCGATTCCGGCTCTGTTCAAAAAGCTAATTATGTCTCAGTCGGTTATTTGCCTCAGGAAGCTGTAACATCCTCGAATAAAACACTTTACGAGGAAACAAAAACGGCATTCGAGGATATCAACACGATTGATCGGCAGTTAGACGAGATCAACTCGCAAATCCAGAATTTCGTAAGCTCAACAAGCTCCGATCAGGATTACAGTGAATTAATAGAGCTTCAAGGTGAACTTCAGCTTAAACTCGAAAGTTTAGACGCTTACCGAATGCAATCGCAAGTCGAAAAAGTTTTGATGGGACTTGGTTTCTCGGAAGCAGATTTCAACAGGCAAACTGACGAGTTCAGCGGCGGATGGCAAATGCGTATTGCTCTTGCAAAGTTATTGTTAAGCAATCCTTCGCTGTTGCTGCTCGACGAACCAACGAATCATCTCGACCTCGATTCGCTTCGCTGGTTAGAAGCTTATTTAAAATCGTACAACGGCTCAATTGTTATCGTCTCTCACGACAGAGCTTTTCTTGATAATATGACTAACAAAACTCTTGCTTTGGCAAACAGCAAGTTAGCAATATATTCGGGTAACTATACATTTTATGAAACCGAAAGTGAAAACCGTCGCGAGCTTTTGGTAAACGCAGCAAAAAATCAGAAGCAGCAGTTAAAACAAACTCAACTATTTATTGACCGCTTCAGATATAAAGCTACAAAGGCACGACAGGTTCAGAGCCGGATAAAACTTTTAGAGAAGATCGATTTGATTGAAGTCGAGGGAGTAGGGAAGGAAATTAGTTTTAGCTTTCCCCAGCCAAAGCAGTCGGGGGCAGTCGTGTTGGAAATCAAAGATTTGACAAAACAGTATCGTACACAACACGGTAATCTGACCGTATTAGATCACCTTGACTTAACTATCGAACGAGGCGATAAATTTGCGCTTGTTGGTGTGAACGGCGCCGGAAAATCGACGTTAAGCAGAATAATCAGCAACAGCGAGTTGCCGACATCGGGAGAAGTGAAATTCGGTTACAACGTAACGACTGCCTATTTTGCACAAACTCAAGTGGATGAACTTGAAAGTGATATGGAAGTTTTACAAGTTGTTGAAGCCGCAGCATCCGGTGAAACCCGAACGCAGATACGAACTCTTCTTGGATGTTTCCTGTTTGAAGGTGATGATGTTTTCAAAAAAGTACGTGTTCTTTCAGGCGGCGAGAAAAGCAGGTTAGCTCTGGCAAAAATGCTGCTTCAGCCGGCAAACTTTTTAGTGATGGATGAGCCGACAAACCATCTCGATATGCGATCGAAAAAAGTTTTGCAGGAAGCATTAATTAATTTTGAGGGAACATATTTAATTGTTTCGCACGACAGACATTTTCTCGATCCTGTTGTGAATAAAGTCATCGAAGTTCGAAACAAGTCGATTAAAATTTATCTTGGCAACATCTCCGATTATATTGCTGCACAAGAAAAGGAAACACAACTTAATCAGAGCGTAGAGCTTATAGCGAAAAGTAACAATTCAGAAATATCAGAGAAGGAACGCAAACGACTTGAAGCAGAAGAGCGGCAGCGGCTTTACAAAATCACTAAGCCATTAAAAGAAAAATTGGCTGCGGTTGAAAAAGAAATTAAGAAAAAGGAAAAACTAAAAATCGAATATGAGGTTGTGATGGCTGAACCCGATTTTTATTCCGACGCACAGAAAGTGAAATCAACCAACTTTGAGTATAAAAAGATAACGGGCGACTTGGACGAGCTGTATAAGAAGTGGACTGAATTCAGCGAAAAGCTTGAGCATATTATTAATTCAAACAGTGCAAATAAATGAAGGAAATCAGTATGAGATTTTTATTTTATTTTTTAAGTGTCTTTATTATATTATTTATCATCAATACTCCCGTATCAGCTCAGGGTATCATCGATAAAAAAAATAATAATACAACGCTTCAATTCGGTGGAACTGCTTACGATTATATGGCATATCGGGAATGGAGTACTTACTGGAAATATCAAAATCCATTACAAGTGATGAAAAACAATGGATTTAACTGGATCAGAGTTGGTGTCCTTACAACGTCGAGCCAATTACTTGCCGCCACTCCATACCAGAACTGGCCCTCTCTTGGTTGGAACAGCGAATTTTGGTGCAGTCGTGAATTTGCCGAGCGAGTTTTACACGAAGCAGCTCAATACAATTTAAACCAAAGTGTTTTCTTTTACTTCAGCGACAGGGCTACGCATGCCGGTCAACAAGACGGCCCTGCTGAATGGTTGCCTTATAATCTTGAACAAACCGCAGCCGCAATAGAAAACCATTGTTATGAAACTGCAAACTATTTTAAAACGAAAGGGCTGAATGTCCAAATTTATGAAATGGGTAATGAAATAGAATATGGAATCTGTAGTTATTATCCAGGTGGGAAAATAACGCAATGGAATGGTTTGGGAACGTATCTGAATTATTTAAGAGACAGTGTTTGGAGTAAAGAAGTAGTTTTATTAAAAGCGGCAATTCGAGGAACAAAAAGAGCCGACTCAACTGCACAGATTAAACTTCATATTAATTCGGTGGGCTGGTTCGATAGTATTCATCAGGCATTCTACCAATATATGAGGGACAACGGTGTTCCGTTCGATTTTATCGGATTAAGTTATTATACCACCGGATATCCCCCGGGTTCACCTTCACCTACACAAGTAACTTTCGAACAATTTTTTCAACTATGTTCACTATTAACAAGTCAAACCGGAAAAAAAATTATTGTTTCAGAGTTCTCATATCCAAGCTCATTTGTATCGGATATGGGACCAATCTATCCCGGTTATCCTTTTACAGAAGAGGGACAGGCTTTATATGTAAGAGATTTTATTCGAATATGTAAAGCCGATACAAACATTTACGGAATCTTTTATTTCTATCCAGATTATCAGATTGCTCAACATTCAGAAAGCGAGGTATTGAGATCGTATGGATTATTCCATAACGATTCAACGTATAAACAGGCAATGACTGCAATTAAAGATGAATTATTAAATGTTGATGAAAATAATATTACTCTACCTAATAATTTTCAGCTTTATCAAAACTATCCTAATCCATTTAATCCAATAACGACGATTTCATTTAACCTTCCGACTTCGGAATTCATTACACTTAAAATTATGAACATTCTTGGAGAAGAGGTTGAAACATTAATAGAAGAACACAGAGAAGCCGGATCATATAAAGTAGTGTGGAATTCTGAAAATTTTCCAAGCGGCGTTTACTTTTATCAAATGGGAACAAGAAAATTTGTGGAAACCAAAAAATTGATTTTGTTGAGATGATTTTCCCTTTGCATCTTATTTAAAAATTGCTTATCTAATACCCGAATATAAAAATATTAGGACTATGGAAACATCTAAAGAGTTAATTCAAATTTTAGAAAGTATAACGGGCGGTTTTTTTGCGTTGGATAAACTTTACAGATTCACGTATTGGAATAAAGCCGCCGAGGAAGGTACCGGTTTTAAACGCGAAGAAGTTTTAGGAAAGAATGTTTTTGAAATTTTCCAAAACGCAAAAGATGCTGAGATTGGCGAAAAATATAAACTTGCGATGGAAACGAATACCTTTCAGTCCATTCAATCTTCATACAAGGACGACCGCTTTGAAGCGTGGTATGATATCCGGATTTATCCGACTGAAAGCGGTATATCAGTTTTCTTTCAGGACATAACCGAACAAAAGCAGCAACAAAAACAAAAAGAAATGCTTTTGGAAATATCGCAAGTGATTAACACAGCCCAACACGCCGACGATATGTGCACAGAAGCCGCTGACCGGATAGCAAAGTTTTTAGATATACCTATAAAATTTATATGCATCTACCGTTACGACTCACGCACATCGCTTCTACACCTGATGGCTCCCACGTTTTCCAACATTCCTATTCCGCCGGATATCGAGCACCAAATTGTTGACGAGAAAGCAACCTCGATCGCAGTTCGTACAGCATTAAGTTGCAAAACTATTGTAACCGATGAGTTAGCACGCAGTACGTTAGCTGCATATTTCCTGACGGAGATAGATGAAAATCGGCTGCAAACTTTGATCTCGATTCCATTGTTAGTTCAAGGCGACTTGCAAGGTGTGTTGGAAGTAATGTCGCGCAAGGAAGAAGAGTTTATTAACACCGAATTAGATTTACTCCGGGTAATTGCAAACGAACTTGCTATAGGTTTGAGCCGCAAACGTTTGCTCGATGAAATTACCGTGAAGAACCTTGAACTCGAAAACGAAAAATTAAAAACAGAAGAAGCAAACAATGCTATAAAAAAATTCCTCGCAACATTCAGCCACGAATTGCGAGCACCGCTGAATAATATAGTCGGCTTTTCGGATTTGATTGCATCGGATTTTCAGACATTACCTCCCGACAGGATCCGGGATTTTATGAAAAATATACAAATCAGCGGACAACACTTGCAGCACCTCATCGGCGATATTTTAGACCTCTCGAAAATTGAAGCCGGAAAAATGGACTTGCACATCGAGGGCTTTCCTATCGAATACTTTACTGACGCCATTACGCGCGTTTTAAATCAAGAACTCGAAAAGAAAAATATTAATCTTGTCTTCAAAACTAGCCCGCAAGTAGATATGCTTTTCGTGGACCAAACCCGGTTTAAACAAATTTTAGTGAACCTCGTATCGAACGCCCTCAAATACAGCAAACCCAACAGTTCTATCGAAATCGGATTTAATAGAGTTGAACATGAAATCGAAATCTACGTGAAAGACGAAGGCACCGGTATCAAACCTGAAGAAATTTCAAAACTATTCAGACCTTTCCAACAGACAAAAAATACATCGGCATTAAAAGAAGGAACGGGTTTAGGTTTAGCCATCACTAAACGCTTGGTTGAATTACACGGAGGACAAATCAGAGTTGATAGCCGATGGGGAGTCGGAACAACTTTTACCATTAATATCCCAATGGTCATCGGAATTGAAAATGCTTTCTTAGCTCAAAAACCAGACGACCAGTTGTCTGAACTCGAAGGGCTGATTATCGAAACTAAACCGAAGCTAGAAAAGCCCCTGGTCTTAATCATTGAAGATAATCAACAAGCTGTGCAATTGCTCGAGATGTACCTTCACGACGCCGGCTACAGAACCGAAACCGCGCGCGATGGACTACAAGGAATCGAGAAAGCTAAAACACTCCGACCGAACATAATCACACTCGATTTAATGCTCCCTTTAAGAGACGGTTGGCAGGTATTAAAAGACTTAAAAAACCATCCGATATGTAAAGATATTCCGATAGTCATTATTTCGATAACCGACGAGAAGAAGTTAGGTTTTACACTCGGTGCAGCAGATTATTTTGTGAAGCCAGTAAATAAAGAAGAATTGCTCGCGACGTTAAAAAAAATACCCCTGAAAAAATCTTCATCCAATGCGCGACCCAAAATTTTAGTAGTTGATGACGACCCGACGGCGGTCGAGTTAATTGAAGTAATTTTGGAGACGGAAGGTTATGACGTTGTAAAAACCTACAACGGTAAGGAAGGATTA
The DNA here is from genome assembly GCA_947085405.1 of uncultured Ignavibacteriota bacterium. Classification (GTDB taxonomy): domain Bacteria; phylum Bacteroidota; class Ignavibacteria; order UBA10030; family BY39; genus JASEGV01. The sequence continues at coordinate 36,389 of CAMTWO010000031.1, read as the reverse complement.
CAGTTTGCTATAACGGAACATCCCGATTTGATGATACTCGATTTAATAATGCCGGAGATTTCCGGTTTTCAGCTTGCACATCAAATGCGGCAGCACAATGAAACGAAGAATATTCCGATAATAATTTTAACCTCGATGGAAGTCGATCCGGACACACGCGAAAAAATGGAAAACATTGTTACCACCGTGATGAGCAAGCAGAAGTTTACAAGGAAGGACTTGCTGCGTGAAATAAGTTCGATAGAAAAAATGAGATAATCAGTCATTTATCCATTACTAATAGCCAATTGCTAATAGCCAATTGTTAATAGCCCCCGTTAGCTAACGGGGCTAATTGTTAATAGCCAATTGCCAATTGACCATTGACCATTGACTATTACCTTGCCAATAACATTTTCTTCACCGATGTGTACGTGCCTGCCTTAAGTTTGTAGAAATAAATTCCACTTGTTAATTTACTTGCATCAAAACTAACTTCATAATATCCAGCTTCCTTAAACTCATCTACAAGTGTAGCCACTTCACGTCCTAATACATCGTATATCTTCAACGTTGTATAATTGCCAACTGCCAATTGCCAATTGATAATTGTACTGGGATTAAATGGGTTGGGATAGTTCTGCATTAATGCATAATTATCCGGCAATAAAGTTTCTTCCTCTCCTGCCGTTGTTAGCAAATCTACAACCGTTCGGATAACCAAATTATATCCTGTTCCAAAATTATTCACATCTTGAAAATTGTACCACTTTAAACCGCTCCCCGCATCGAAGAGAGATGAGCTACGTGTCGTTTGATTTGCACCGTTATCAATTACAAATTGAATTGTATCCCCCGCTGTTCCCACCACTTCAAACACGATATGAAAATTTACATCTTTCGGAATAGTTATATTAAGCGGACTTAAATCGACTGTATTAAATACACCTTTTGTTAAATTCGAAAAAGGGATATTTATTGCAGACCCGATTTGAGTTTCGGGGATACCGCCCAAACTTCCGCTTGTGTTATTATGAACTGTTACTTTCAATGTTCCGTTGCCTTTAATTCCATTTGTTCCACCGTTTATTAAAAACTCTGTTCGTTTTAACCTGGCATCCGCTCCCGGAGTGAACCGTACTGCATAAGCAAGATCTTCAAATTCCGATGGCAAATCAATAATGTATGAAGGGGTTCCGTGATATTCCAAAATATTTGTTAATGGCTGGTCGGGTACTTTGTTGGCGAGAAAATTTATTCCGCTCGTTACCAATCCCGCACTCACAGATACTGACACCCGCGCATTCACGGAATCAATCAAAGGATCGTGCGATTCGTTCAGTCCGTTATAATACTCGGCTAAAACCGGATTAATAAATGAGATACCGCTTCCATCATCGGCATACGGACCCACACTTGAACCACCTGTAAAGGTGGGAATAATCGGTTCAATTTTAATAAAATAATTTCCTGCCGACAAACCGTGTAGCGTGTAGGCGCCTGTATTTTGAACAAAATAATCGGTAACCGTCGAAATTTGATTCATCAAAGAATCGGTTGTACTAATCGCAACAACGTTGGCACCACGAACGACTGAATTATCGAAACGAACTGCCGTGCCGCTAATTTTTCCTGTCATAGTTGCAAAGAAAGGTTCAGGATATAAAAAGCTTATAGCAGCGATATCGTCCGGATTCAAATTTGCTAACGACACATCATCATCTGTCGCAGTTGGATACATTGTTGGGATATAAATATCGTTTGCAGTAATTCCATCGCCGGCAAAGTCATCGTTTATTTGCGTATGGTCAAGTCCGATAAAATGCCCAAGCTCGTGAACAATAGTAGCTTTATATTGGATTTCTGTAAGATTGTACGGCGATTGCGAAAATTTTCCGTTTAATACAGCTTCCCCTTCAGCGTAGTAACCCGCGTCGGGACCTGCATCATAATACGCTGATCCTGCGTATCCTAAAATATCGTCGCTTGCACCAATGCCAAAGATCGAATCAATTATCGCTCCGTTATTATCGAAAACAACGGGATTAATTCCGTCAGAAAAATTATCTAAGTAGTTTGTAAAATTTGTTCCATCAACATCGACTAGCAGTTCGCCTTGATTTGTGAAGGCAACATTCGACGACGCAACATCTTGCCAAACTTGAAAACTTCCGATCGTCAGATTTTTTGCCGTCAGGTTTGAGAAAGCACCTAAATTTCCCTTATCAGTCCGATAAGTTATCGGCATAGTTTTATATACTATCGACCGATTTTGAAAAGTCCCAAGTGGTCCGCCTGCAACAACAATTAAAGCTAGTAGAATGTAAAGTAATGCACAAGCAATTATTATTCGAAGTGTCTGCATTTCGCTTCCTATTTAGTTTTTAATGTTATTACAAGTTTGCGCAATGTTTCAGCGAATTCAGCATAGTCGTATTTTTCAATACGAATTGGTTTTAGCCACTTTTGATTGGCAACTGCTTTCGGATTTTTCAGATGCTTAAATAAATTCGGGTTCGGTGTTTTATTTTGCACAAACTTTTTTCCTGAACTATTGTCAGTTACTACCGAAATTTTTCCTTGTTCCATACCTACCGGGCTCTGCATTCCTTTTTCGCTTTGAGGATAAAGCATCAGAATAACTTCTTCGTTTTCTGTAAATCGTGGACTGCCAGCGGGAGAATAAACAAGACCATCCGCTTTCCCGCCGTATTGTTTGAATGTGTATATGCCTGTTGCAGCACCGTTAAAATTTTCGACGACATTGATTGTTATGTAAGTAACCAACAGTCCGGATTGCGCATCCTTTCCGCTTTCAATTTTTTCTACTATCCCGTGAATAATTACTTCCGATTTTTTTACAAGGTCTTCGATATTCATTGGTTTTGAACGCTGTGCGAATGCGGGTAAAGCACTCAAAAAACAGAATATCAATATGCTGTTTAATATTTTCAAATTTTGTTTTAACATAATTAAGTCGGTTATATTTGTTTGTGATTGGTTAAATATTTTTCGGTTTCGGTTTGGGTTAATACTTCGTTCATCGAACCGGTGCGGTATCCTTCTAGATCAAGTGTGATATAGGTGAAACCGATTTCTTTAATTTTTTGAACTAATAACTGGCGTAAATTTTTATCTAAAATTTTTTCGATTTCGTTTTTACCGACCTCGATGCGTACTGTCTTATCGTCGTGATGCCGAACTCGGAAATATTTGAAGCCATTATCGCGTAATAATGTTTCGGCTTCATCAATTTTTTTTAATTTTTCCTTATCTATTCCAAAACCGTATGGGAAACGGGACGACAAACAAGCAAACGATTGCTTGTCCCAAGTCGGAAGCGAAAGCTCCTTCGAGATTTCTCGTATATCCTGTTTGGTCATGCCGGCTTCGAGCAGAGGCGAGCGTACGTTTTTCTCGTGAACTGCTTTCATTCCCGGTCTGAAATCCTGCAAGTCATCTTTATTAGTTCCGTCTGCAATCCATTTAATTTTTTTTTCAGCAGCAATTGCAGAAAGTTTTGAAAACAATTCGGTCTTGCAATAGTAACACCTGTCGGGCGGGTTCTCTTTGAATTTTATATTATCGGTTTCTTCTGTGTAAACGACGAAGTAACTCGCTCCGATGCTTTTTGCAAAAGTTTCGGCTTCTTCGTATTCGCGGACGGGATAAGTTTCAGATTTTCCGATTACGGCTAAAGCTTTATCGCCTAACACATCAGTTGCAACTTTTAAAAGGAGCGTACTGTCAACTCCTCCCGAAAAACCGATAACAACGTTTTCCATCTCAGACAAAATTTGCCTGAGACGGTTATATTTAAAGCTCGATTGTAAATTCATGTGTGGAAGAATGTATGGAAAGAATTATTTTTTTAACAACTGTACAAATTCTTTGATTGAACGGATGCCCGGAAATTCTGTTTCGAAAAGTTCTTTCTTGGTGTCATCAATCGTGAAAGATTTTCTCAACGATTCAATTGCTTCGTGATGTTTTTGCAGAAGGAAAAGAACTTTTGCTTTTCCGTAGTAAGCATCTGCCCAGTCGGATTTTAAATCAATACATTTGTTATAAGATTTTAAAGATTGTTTATAGTATCCGTACTCGAGGAGGGTTTCAGCCAAATCGAATAAAGCATATAAATTTTCCGGATTAATTTTCAAAGCCATCTTATAACTGATCAGTGCATCGCGCCAATATCCTAAACTATAGGAAGTATCTGCTTTTGCATACCATAAGTCGGAATCGTTTTTGAATAACATCAAAGCACGGTTGTAATCTTCTAAAGCTTTCCGGTATTTTTTTAGATAGTCGTAGGAAACACCTCTCGCGTAGTATGATTCGTAATGAGCAGAATCGATCTTTATCGCCTGAGTAAAACATTTGATCGCTTGGTCGTATTCCCCTAATTCCTGATAAGCGTTGCCCATATTATGCCATGCATGCGAATCATCAGAATCGATCCTGATAGCATGTTGGTAGCATTCGACCGCATCATAAAATTTTCCCAAGTTGGCAAAAGTGTTTCCCTTGTTGTACCAAGCCGACGTAAAATTCTCATTTATTGTAATCGCCATATCATAATGATCGATAGCTTTAATGTAATACGTTAACCGGTTATAAATGATACCGCAGTTGTACCAAGCGTTATAATTGAGCGGATAGAGTTCTAAATTTTTTTTGTAATATAGGAGAGCGTCATCGAACTTGTTCATCATATCGTAACAAAAGCCGACTTCGTATATTAATAATTTGTCATCCGGCTTTATTTGAAGGAGATGTTTTAAAATCGGGAGGGCTTCGTGGTATTTGCTCATTTTTTCAAGCATAATCGCCTTCGAAAAGAGAGCGTCTTCATTATCTGGCTCCTCTTCAATGGCTTTATTAAAACATTCATTCGCTTCCTCAAACCTGTTCAAATGTTCGAGAACTATCCCCTTATATAAAATAACTTCGTTGTCTGAAGGATTTAACATCAATGATTTTTGGAATGCTTCGAGGGCTTCTTCATACTTCTCTAACAGACTGAGAATGTTCCCTTTCATCTGCCAGAATTCAGAACTGTATGAATTCTGCTCAATCAGCATATCTATATAAAACAGCGCATTTGTGTAGTCTCCTTCTTCTATGAAGAGGTTCACTACATCTTCTAAAGTTTCAGCGCTGAGTTTTCCATTCGTATTTTTTATTTTATCCCGAAGATCCTTCGTTTCGTTATATTGGTTCCTTGGCTGATCTATATCATCAGATTCGTCGAAATTGTATGTGTCCATAGTTTCTCCGATCTATTAATATTTTTATTTTGCATCGTTTCATATACTAACATAATATACAAAAAATAATTCCAAACAATCAAGTAATTTTTATTTTATTAAAATCATTTTTCGCGTATATTCCGATAAATTGTTTACATTATTATCGTTTACGGCTGTTATTAATCTATAAAAATATACACCACTCGCAAGCTGATCGGCATTAAAGGTTGCTTTGTATGTGCCGGCAAATTGGTTCCCCTCGAACAATGTTTTTACTTCCCTGCCTAATATGTCGTAAACTTTCAAAGTTACATGAGCATTTTGAGGAAGAGAATATTCCAACGCTGTGGTTGAATTGAAGGGATTCGGATAATTTTGAGAGAGCGAAAAATTTCCGGCAATCGGTTCGCCGACGTATAAAACCTGTTCGCTCGTTAAAAAAGGAAGTTCGATGTATGATGCATACGACTCGTTCATAGCAATTGAACTTTCGCCATACTTAAATATCGGGAACACAAACGGATAGATGCCTAATAATGCCCGGTTTGTTTTATCGATGTTAGTTATTTCAATCCGGATTTTATTGTGTTTCTGAAACTGATGAGCGTGGAAATATCCCGACGCTTCTACCGAAGATTGCATGCCGCTTGGAATGTTCCGCCCTACATAATTGATGCGGTTAATAAAGAATTTATTCCCCGAACTATCCACTTCATAAATTTGAATATTAAAAGGCATTTGAGACGTGGTTGAATTAATTAACAATTTCATTTTGGGACTCCCGAACATCAGGACAGAAGTATCAAGAGGGGATGTTTCAAAAACAAGTGCAGTCTTTTGAAATGCAGCATCGAATGCGGTTCCCTTGAAACTACTTGCATAACCCATTTCAAAAGTATAATTGGAATCTTTATGTGCATTTACAAACAGCATCGATCCACCCGATGAACCCGGCGCCGAATAATTTAGCTTCCCAGCTTGATGAAAATAAAACCGGTGCATTGTAACATCGTTAAAAGGTAATTGTGTAGTAGGAACACGATACCATTTAAAATGTCCTAACGAATCGAGTGGCAGGCTGCTGAACGAGTAGGTATATTTTGGCTCATCTAAAATTCCGTTGTTCACGTTTCTAAGAAAATATTTGAACCAGCGTGTTAGTATATCAAATTGATAGTTCCATTCATCATCGCTCTCATCCGAATAATGACCGCCCGTGCCTAAATACATTTTTTTCAGCCCCGGATAGTCAGGGAAAAAATTAAGCCCGTCGCTCGCTTCGAAGTAGTAATCTTGATATTTTATAAACATTAAAAGTGGAATTTCTTTTTGATTTAATATCGAAGTATCTATATCGCGATTTAAAGGAAATATTGCTGCTAGCGAATCGAATGCATTAGTGCGCAACAATTTCCACAGAGTATCACGAATTGGATTGTATCTTACTGTCGATGCGTGTAAAAGAAGACCAAAAGATCTTCGGACAGCACCGTTTGCAAACATATCGGAGGCCCATTTAGGAATTATAACATCGGCAGAGGCACATGCAACCAAACTATCCTTAACCGCCCATAAACTGTGCAAACCCCCTTGCGAACCTCCGAGTATACCGACTGCATTTGTATCCACGTTTGGAATCCTTTTTATATAAGCAACTAACTCCGATAAATCCTGGCGTTCTCGCCTCGACATAATTGTAGATTGACCCGAAGATTTTCCATGCCCACGAACTGAATAACAAAATGTGAGGAACTTACTTTGTGCATAAATTCGAGCAGACGCTGTATCGTTGGTTTTGTCCAATCCAAACCCGTGGACAAATAACATTACGGGAAAACCTGCCGCGGGTGGTGCAACACTCGGAACAAAGTATGTAGCATCAAGACTGTCGCCCGCTCCCACTGGAACAAAAACATCATGTCTTGTTTGAGCAAAGATAAGTGTAGAAAAGAAAAAACCAAATAACACACTACGATAGATATTTTTCATTCTAAACAAGCCCTTTGTTTTTTATAATATATCGAATTCATTAATAAAAAATGTGATATCAAACAAAATTAAAAAAAAGAGCCATACCACCTGTGAGGGTAGAAATGGCTCTTTCATAAAAAAGGAAATTCCTTTGTTACATGTTTAGCTTTTCGATATTGGCTTTTACTTCGACAGGGTCAGAACTTCATCGCTCGATTTCTTTACCGATGCGACGGATTTTGCGAAAGCCTCTTTTTCCTTGTCAGTCAAATCCATAACAATGATTTTTTCAATACCCTTCGCGCCTAAAATGACCGGCACGCCGATAAATAAACCATCTACGCCGTATTCACCCTTGAGCAGTGTGCAGACCGGCAGAATCTTTTTCTTATCAAAAATAATCGCCTCGGCCATTTCCAAAGCTGCCCATGATGGAGAGACAAATGCTGAGCCGCTGCCTAACAACTTAACCACTTCGCCGCCTGCTTGTCGTGTGCGAGCTTCGATAGCATCCAATTTTTCAGCAGATATGAATTTTTCTACCGGCATCCCAGCAATACGGCTAGCCGAACGTATTGGCAACATGTCGTCGCCGTGGCCTCCAAGGACCATAGCCTCAACATTCTCAACACTTACACCGGCTTCGTTTGCGATAAAATATCTGTATCGTGAAGAATCTAAAATCCCAGCCATACCCATCAATCTTTCACGCGCCGGTTTTAAATTCATGGATAGACGATAAACGATAGCATCCAAAGGATTCGCGATCGAAATGATAATCGCCTTCGGACAGAATTTGGAAATACCCTCGCTCACAGCGTCCGTGATTTTTAAATTGGTAGCTAATAATTCTTCCCGTGTAGGAATGGTGCCGTCTGGCCGGGCTGCACGCGGCACGCCCGCCGTGTTAATAACCAAATCAGCACCTTCAATAACGTTGTATTCTTTTGAACCTTCGACCACCACATCCGATGAAATGATTGGTAAACCTTCTGCGATGTCTAAACATTTACCCTTGGATAGATCGGGTCCTTTTACATCCACTAAGCCAACATACCGCGCGAGCCGACGTCGAACAATTTCCTGTACTAACACACCGCCGATGTTGCCACCGCCAATTACTGCAATTTTCATTGTATCCTCCTAATAAGAAGTTATTTGATTTGTTAATTAAGAACTAAAAAGATTGAAAAAAATAAGCCCGATCAAAACCAGATTATCTGATGAATCTAATTCTTACGGGTAATGCAAAGAACTGTTTATATAATTGATTATGATTGAACGATACTTACCATTTTTCGAGATTTACCTGAGTTCTCGAATTTAACAACACCCTCAACAAGCGCAAAAATTGTATCGTCAGAACCGACTCCAACGTTTTCGCCCGGTAATACTTTGGTACCGCGCTGACGAATTATTATGCTTCCTGCTGAAACTTTTTCGCCGCCAAACCGCTTTACACCTAATCGCTGTGCGTTACTGTCGCGTCCGTTTCGTGAACTACCGCCACCTTTTTTATGTGCCATTTCTAATTTTCCTTATCCAATTTTAGTAATTTCAATGTGTGTATATTGCTGCCGATGACCTTTGCGGACTCGATAACCTTTTCGCTTCTTCTTCTTGAATACAATCACAGTATCATCTTTTAGATGATTTAAAATTTGTGCTTCAACTTCAATACCTTTAACTATTGGTTTGCCAACCTTGATACCTTTATCATCGCTGTATAGCAGAACTTTATCAAATTTCAGCTTATTGCCAATTTGGTTTGCTATTTTAGGGACAAACAGTTTCGCGGAAGGACTTACCTTAAATTGCTGTCCTGCTATTTCAACAATTGCAAACATGCTTAAAAATCTCCAAATTTGTTTAAAAAACGATAAATTGTGCTTAAATCTACAAATTAATTATACCAAAGTCAATTAGTGCTTGCTTCTAGTTTAAAAGATATATATATTCAATCAACAGTATTGGATATAAATTATGTTTCCTACATTAAAAGCAAGAGTGCATGCATGGCTTTGGTGGTTCGTAGCAATCGGAATAACCAGTTTCCTTTTTACAAGCACGTTTAGAACTATATATAGTCAGTTTTAATCTAAATCCATTTCTCGTCTTCGTTGGTCTCTACTCCGGCAAAAACTTCATCGTTGATGGAACCTTTTGCTTTTTTCATTACGAACATCGGAAACGATGCCTGACTTTCTTTTCCTTGTTTTAAAATCAAATATGCTGCAACTGCTCCTATTCCTATTCCCACAACTGTCCAAAACAAACTTTTCATAACTTATCCTGTATTTTTTTTAATTTTATAATTTCGGTTGATAATATCTTTTTGCATTTTCTGTGAGCATCGTTGATACAAGCATTGCATTAGACTTTTGCAAAATCGTATCTACATCGACGTTTAAATTTTCTATCCAAAATTGATCTTTTCGATCTTTTAATTTCATTATTGCTGTAGCATTCGACCAGAGTATTATTGCCATCTGCACGGGGTCGATGTTCTCCCTGAAGGTTCCATCTTTTATTCCATTTGAAATAACATCTATGATAACATCCCAAGCTCTTTTGCTTTGGTTATGACTTTCGTTTAACAATTCTTCCGATGCCATTGTATGGAATTGCGGGCTTTCGAGAAACGAAAACATCCTGAAATAATGTGTATGCTTTTGCGAAAAATTATAATACGCCGAGCCGATGTTCAGTAACTTTTGTATTGTCGAAACATTCGGCGAAACTGATTCAATAAGTTTAATGATGAGGATATCGAATCCTCTGCAAATGACTCCAAGATATAAATCGTCTTTGCTTCGGTAATACAAATACAATGTGCCTTTGCTAAGTTCCGCTTTCTCGGCAATCTCATCCATCGTCGAGGCAATCAAACCTTTTTCAAAGAAAACAGATTCCGCTGCATCTAATATCGATTCGCGGCGAAGTTGTTTTTCTCTCTCTTTTCTTTCAATTTTACTCATTTGAAATCAATTTAGTCATATTTTAACATTTTAATGACCGACAGTCATTTAATTGACTTAAGTATAACGAAATTAATATTTAAATGCAATTGAACCAACTCAATACTTTTTTTCTACAGATTTGATTAATCTTATCTATTTCGTTATATTAAAATTAGATATTGATAGATGATTAAGTAACACGAAAATAAATTTATTTTTTTATATGCTATTGCTAATAAAGGACGAAAATGGAAGGTAATTTTTCAAATAGAGTACAAGATGTTATCCGGCTCAGCCGTGAAGAAGCTTTGCGTCTCGGGCACGATTATATCGGAACCGAGCATCTGCTTTTAGGAATTATACGCGAAGGACAGGGCATTGCCGTTAAAATACTCCGCAACTTAGGTGTTGATCTGCAAAAACTTAAAAAATCAATCGAGGAAGCAGTCCGCTCAACGGGCGGAACGATGACTATGGGAAATATCCCACTCACCAAGCAAGCCGAAAAAGTTTTAAAGATAACTTACCTTGAAGCCAAACTCTTCAAAGCCGATGTGATTGGCACCGAGCATTTACTCCTCTCATTAATGAGGGACGACGATAATATTGCGGCTCAAATATTACATCAGCTAAATATTACATACGAAGCAGTTCGCTTTGAACTCGATAATATAATAAGCGGTAAAACTCCCAGTTCACATCCCGCCTCTCCGCAAGCCGAGAAAAAAACCGATAAATCGAAAACTCCTGTGCTCGATAACTTCGGCAGGGACTTAACCCGCTTAGCTATGGAAGATAAGCTTGACCCTATCGTAGGTCGTGAAAAAGAAATCGAACGGGTAGCCCAAGTGCTTAGTCGTCGCAAAAAAAACAACCCGGTACTCATAGGCGAACCAGGTGTCGGGAAAACTGCAATCGCCGAAGGACTTGCGCTGCGGATCGTACAGAAAAAAGTTTCCCGAGTACTGCACGATAAGCGCGTTGTAACACTTGACCTCGGAGCTTTAGTAGCCGGAACCAAATACCGCGGACAGTTTGAAGAAAGAATGAAAGCGGTAATGAACGAACTTGAAAAAGCTAAAGATGTAATTTTATTCATCGACGAACTTCACACAATAGTAGGCGCCGGTGGAGCTTCCGGCTCTCTTGATGCATCGAATATGTTTAAACCCGCTCTCTCGCGAGGCGAATTACAATGCATCGGTGCAACCACACTCGACGAATATCGACAATACATAGAAAAAGATGGCGCACTTGATAGACGGTTTCAAAAAATAATGATCGACCCGACATCCGTTGATGAAACTATACAGATATTGAAGTACATAAAACACAAATACGAACAACATCATGGTGTAAAATACGCCGACAAAGCAATTGAAGGAGCCGTTAAACTTAGCGACCGCTACATCACAGATCGCTATCTTCCGGACAAGGCAATCGATGTCCTCGACGAAGCCGGTGCCCGTGTACATCTTTCTAACATTCATGTACCACAAGACGTTTTGGATTTAGAAGCTGAAGTCGAAAAAGTAAAACAATCGAAAAGCCATGTCGTAAAAAGTCAGAATTATGAAGAGGCAGCTCGACTACGCGACCTCGAGAAAAAACTACTCAGCAGCCTCGAAACAGCAAAGTTAGAATGGGAACAAAAATCGGAATCGCTTGTTTACGAGGTTACAGAGAATCACATCGCCGATGTCGTAGCTATGATGACCGGTATTCCTGTGAACAAGATTGCCGAATCAGAATCGCTTAAACTTCTGAAAATGGAAGAAGTATTACAAAAACAAATTATCGGTCAGTCCGAAGCCATCGTTAAGCTTAGCAAAGCGATTCGGCGAACACGATCCGGCTTGAAAGACCCGAAACGTCCGATTGGTTCGTTTATATTCCTTGGACCAACCGGCGTTGGGAAAACCGAATTGGCAAAAGTGCTTACAAAATATTTGTTCGACACCGAAGAAGCACTAATCCGGATTGATATGAGTGAATATATGGAAAAGTTCTCAATATCGCGCCTCGTTGGTGCACCTCCCGGATATGTCGGATACGAAGAGGGCGGACAACTCACAGAAAAAGTCCGCCGCAAACCATACTCTGTCGTCCTGTTGGATGAAATCGAAAAAGCACATCCTGATGTTTTCAATATTCTTTTGCAAGTATTGGACGACGGTATTTTGACAGACAGTCTCGGAAGACGTGTTGATTTCAAAAATACTATCCTGATAATGACTTCGAATGTCGGAACAAGAGATATTAAAACTACAGGAGGTTTTGGTTTCGGGACCGAAACACCAAAAGACAAATACACGGCAATGAAACAGACTGTGGAAGATGCTTTGAAGAGGGTGTTCAATCCTGAATTTCTAAATCGCGTTGATGATACTATAATATTTCATAGCTTAGAGCGCCAGCACATAAATGAAATCATCGATATCCAATTGGAAGAACTTGTAAAACGTATGGAATCTCTGGATATCAAACTGCGGCTTACAAAACCAGCCCGTGAGTTTTTAATCGACAAAGGTTTTGACCCTGCTTTTGGAGCCCGTCCGTTAAAACGTGTACTTCAAAAATATGTTGAAGATGCTATTGCAGAAGAAATTCTCAGAAATAAATTTTCCGAGGGTAGCATAATAAATATCAAGCTTAATCCTAAAACCAATACGCTCAAATTCGTTGACGTGAATAAATCGAAAAAAGCGAAACCCGAAAAGGAACCCCAAGCTGAAACCAGCGAGAGCAACTAAAAATAAGTGGTTTTTAGTATTAATAATCAGCAGCACCATTTTTTTTTACAGTTATACCCACTCGCAAACCGATAGCTCTCAACTTGTTAGCTATCGTTATAAAAATATTTCATCATTTTTACAAACATACCCAAATCATTTAGTTGAAGGAGTCGAAGCAGCTTTTTTAAAAAAAAATACTCCATACACCTTCATCGGGAGTGCGGCTGCGATCATAGCTTTAAGTCAATTCGATTCAGATATCAGCAAGGAGTTTTATCACAAACCGTTTATGTCGCAATCGCTATCTAAAGCAGCCGACAACTTCGGCGAAACTTTCGGTTGGGGCTACTTTGCCGGAGCGGGGCTGATTACTTTCGAAAGCTTAATATCACGAAACTCTTCTACAGAATATTTTACAAAGTTAGAATTGTTGTTAGAGTCGATCGCTGTTACTCAAATAATTACACAAACTTTAAAATTATCGACACAGCGGATGCGGCCAAATTTTTCAGACGACCACTCGTTTCCTTCCGGACATACTTCATCTACATTTGCAATGGCTGCAAGTTTAAACGGAATATATGGCTGGCAAGCGGGCATACCGGCATACGTTCTCGCTTCGGTTGTCGGGTTACAACGGATCAACTCGAATGCTCATTACTTATCCGATGTTTTGAGCGGCGCCCTTCTCGGAACACTTGTCGGACAGGGGTTCTCCTCTATTCATCATCAAAATAAAAACGATGCGCCTATGTTAAATACTTTTTTCTTTTTCGATTCGAGGTCATCTGCTTTGCAGGCTAACATAGTTTTCCGTTTGAATTTGTAACTCATTTAATTTCTTTATAAATTTTCATCGGAAATGATAAACCCCTTAAAACATATCAAAAATTTTACCTCTTCGTTGGGCTTAGTTGAACAATCGCAAGTTGTTGCCTCAACAGCAGTTATCGTGTTGATGATGACAATCTTAAGTATCAACATTGCGACCGGACAGGATTTAAGATGGGTAGATTTTATTACATTAATTACCGTCGGTATATTTGGATTTCTGATTGTTTTTTTTATTTCAAAATATGGACTGCAAATAAACGAACAACATCGTCAGTTGCTTGCCCTCAACACCATCGCACAAGCTGTTAGCCACTCAGTAGAATTGGAAACAGTTCTGCAAAATTCTCTTGAAAAAGTAGTTGACCTTCTGAATGCTGATGGCGGTTGGATTTATCTTGTCGAAAATGACAAAATGGAGTTAAAGCATAGTTATAAAATTCAAACCAAAATTTTACCCGACCAGATTTATTTAGACTCAAAATTGGCTGAAGCTCTTAAATTAAACAATGAACCGTCGCAATTTACATTCGAAGAAGAACAATTAATCAGCGAGCGGTTTTTCCGGTATAACATTCCAACATGGGCATCGCTTCCACTCGAATTAAACACACAATTTGTCGGAACGATTATAATAGCAAGCAAAGATTCAAATGCACTCAGACCAAAACAGCTCGAATTACTACAAGCTTTCAGAAACCAAATAAGTGTTGCTTTAAATAATGCATACCTGTTCGAACAAATGAAACAATCCGAGCGGTTGTATGCCGATTTATACGAAAACCTTCCCGATATGTACCATAGCGTTAACTCCACCGGGATAATAGTAAGCTGCAATAAAACTGAACTTGACTATTTGGGTTTTACAAAAGAAGAAATAATCGGAAAAAAAATTACAAAATTATATCCCTCCGAATACCACGATCTAATCTTGCATCGCATTAAAGAAATTTTTAATACCGGAGTCGATTTAAAAGGTATCGAAGAAATAATGCAACCCAAAAACGGCACTCGAATAAACGTGAGTGTAAATACCTCCATTGTTTACAACTCCGAAAGAAAGCCGGTATTAGTCCGTATGGTTGCACGCGACATAACCAAACAAAAACTGATGGAAGAGAAGATCATCCAAGCACAAAAAATCGACAGCATCGGAAATTTGGCTGGCGGCGTTGCACACGATTTCAACAATATACTCAACTCGATACTCGGACCTGCTTCGATGATGAAACGAAAACTTTCCGAGGGCGATAAATTTTATAAATACATAACTCTAATCGAAGATTCGGCTCGCAGGGGAGCTTCAGTTACACGACAGTTATTAACATTCTCAAGAAAATCGAATGTTTATTTCCGCAATACCGATATTAATAAAATTATAAGTGAAACCTTTCATCTCTTCGAAAGGAGCATTCCTAAATCGACTCAAGTTAAATGGACACCTTCGAAAGAAATTTTAGTCGTTCACGGCGACGAAGGACAATTAGAACAAGCTATCTTAAATTTGTTCATTAACTCACAGGCTGCTCTGCCAGACGGTGGAATAATTACTGTGCTATGCAAGTCGATCACTACAAAGGAACATCTCCCAGCAGCTTTTAATGATGTTCCTCCAGGCAAATATGTTATGATAAAAATAATTGATAACGGAACAGGAATCCCGAATGATATCATCTTAAAAATTTTCGAACCGTTTTTTACAACTAAAGACCAATCGAAAGGAACCGGACTTGGCTTATCGGTGGTCTTCGGCGTTGTCAGAAACCACGATG
Source organism: uncultured Ignavibacteriota bacterium (assembly GCA_947085405.1). GTDB lineage: Bacteria > Bacteroidota > Ignavibacteria > UBA10030 > BY39 > JASEGV01. The sequence goes on along the minus strand of CAMTWO010000031.1, from coordinate 20,889 downwards.
GTTATATTTCAGTAGATAGTGAAGTCGGTGTTGGAACTGCTTTTACGATATATCTTCCGCGAGTTGAAAAAATAGACGACTTCGAAATAGATAAAACTGCTGAAAATCTTGTCGGTGGAAGTGAACGCGTGCTGATAGTTGACGACGATGCAGGCGCCAGCGTTGTAGGTGGCGATATCCTACGTGAACTTGGATATAAAGTTGACATTGCTCAAGATGGTTTTCAAGCCATCGAAAAATTTCAGAACAACAATATCTACGACTTGGTAATACTTGACCTCAATATGCCCGGCATCAGTGGTAAAGAGGTTTTTTATAGATTGAAGAAGCTAAAATCTTCTATCAAAATTTTAATTTGCAGCGGGTACAGCGATACTATTTTGAACGACGACAATTTTATTAAATCTATAGATGGATATTTACATAAACCGTATATGTACGAAGAGCTTGCCAAAGCGGTTCGTGAAGCTATCGATAAAAATACAATACCAAATTAAAATATTATGAATATCTGCAGCGAAGAATTAAAGAATGCACGGATAAGTCAAGAAATTTCTTTGGAAGATATTTCAGCCGCAACACGCATTAATGTTAAATTTCTTCAAGCTATTGAAGAGGGACAATTTTCCATTTTGCCACAGGCCTATGTGCGGGCTTTTATCCGTGAGTATGCGGCTCAGGTTGGCATGAATCCCGACGATTGCATAAATAAATATGAACAGTCAACTCAACCTCAAATAAACAATGAAACTACGTCTCCGAATCCTGCTACGAAAGTCCGTCTCTCAAAACAAAAAGGTGCATCCCAAACTACCGTTCTGGCTATACTCGCAATCATCGTGGTTGTAGGATTGATTGGCTCGTTAACTTTTTTTAGAGATGATTCCGAAAAAACTGTTGAGGAAATCCCGTTCCAGCAAGCGGTAGAAGAAACTGAAAAGAAACCTACACCCGATTCTTCGATTTCTAATTTAAGCAAACACTCACCTCAAGGTTTACTCCCTTCGGCTTCAGTGTCGGGAGATAGTTTACTCCTTTTTATTTCAGCTTCCGAGAGTGCCTGGATAAGTTTAATAATTGATGAAAAAGTAAAAAGCGAAATTCTTTTATTGGCAGATAAAAGTATGCAGTGGAAAGCTGCACACGATTTCAAACTTACAGTCGGAAATGCCGGAGGTATAAAAATTAAACTCAATAATAAGGAGGTTCCCTCATTAGGCAAACGAGGGGCTGTTATACGCGATTTTGTTTTAACACGGCAGTTTCTCGAACAAACACAACGATAGAATATGCCTCTACAAAAATCGGTGATTGAAAAAATCGAGAAGCTGCGGAAAGAAATTAACGAACACGACTACCGTTATTATGTTTTAGCTGAACCGGTAATTTCAGATGCAGAGTATGATAAATTAATGACTACTCTTGAGGAACTCGAAAAGCAGTATCCCGAATTAATTACACCCGACTCACCCACGCAGCGAGTCAGCGGTGAACCGACAAAAAAATTTCCCACAGTAACTCACTCGGTTCCGATGTTAAGTTTATCGAACTCATACACCGAGGAAGAGGTGCGCGAGTTCGACCGCCGTGTAAAATCGCTCCTGCCTGATCAATCGTATAAATATGTATGCGAATTAAAATTCGACGGCATCGCAGTTAGCTTGAAATATATTGATGGCATTCTGAAAGTCGGTGCAACACGCGGCGACGGAACACAAGGCGACGATATCACGAACAACCTGAAAACCATCCGCTTGATACCTTTAAAGTTAGATACAAACAACAAAGCTCTTCTTGATATTGAAGTCCGCGGAGAAGTCTTTATGAAAAAGGATGATTTCATTCGGATGAACGAGGAGCGTGAACTTGATGGTGAAAAACTTTTTGTAAATCCTCGTAACTCAGCCGCCGGCACATTGAAACTTCAAGACCCGAAAATAGTTGCTGATCGTCCCTTAAACTTTTATACTTATTTTTTAAAAGCAGAAAAAGCGGATCTGAAAAATCATTCCGATTGTTTGAAAACATTAAAGCAATTGAAATTTCCGGTTAATGATTTCTCAAGATTGTGTAATAATATAGAAGAAGTAATCGAGTTCTGGAAAGAATGGCAGGACAAACGTGAAGATCTTCCCTACGACATTGATGGTGTAGTTGTAAAAGTCGATTCGCTCCGTCAGCAAGACTTGCTTGGTGCAATTGCTAAAAGTCCGCGATGGGCTTTCGCATACAAGTTCACGTCGCGTAAAGCCGAAACAAAATTGAACGATATTAAACTTCAAGTTGGCCGCATCGGAACGATCACACCTGTCGCTAATTTGCAGCCGGTTTTTATTGGAGGAACAACTGTCAGTCGTGCTTCGCTCTACAACGAAGACTACATACAAGAACTCGACATCAGAATCGGCGACAGCGTTATAGTTGAAAAAGGAGGCGATGTAATTCCGAAAGTTACAGAAGTAATAAAAGATAAACGACCGGCTAACGCTCAAGTTTTTTCGTTTCCTTCCAAATGTCCTGAGTGCAATTCAAAAATTTACCGTCCCGAAGGCGAGGTAAATTACTACTGCGAAAACTCTGAATGCGCGGCACAAGTTAAAGGAAGAATACTCCACTGGTCGGCAAGAGGTTCTATGGATATTTCAGGTTTGGGCGAAGCTGTAGTTGATAGATTGGTTGAGTCGAAATTTATAAAAAATGTTGCCGATTTATATTCGCTCCACAAGCAAAAAGAAAAGTTAGCCGCAATAGAACGTTGGGGCGAGAAGAGCGTGCAAAATTTATTGGACGGAATTGAAGCCAGCAAACAGAAACCGTATCATCGTGTTTTGTTTGCACTCGGTATCCGGCATGTCGGAATGGGTGGTGCTCAAATTTTAAGCACAAGTTATCCATCAATAAAAAAATTGATTGCTGCAAACAAGGATGAGTTACAAAACACTTACGAGATAGGTCCTAAAATTGCTGAAAGTATCGAGGTTTACTTTGCCGAGAAGCACAATATTGATTTGATAAACCGATTGCAAGCGGCGGGATTAAATTTTGAAGCTGAGAAGTTAGAAGGTTTGCCATTAAGCGGAAAAACTTTTGTTTTAACTGGAACACTTTCGAGTATGACACGCGAAGAAGCAAAAGAAAAGATTGAAAAATTAGGGGGCAAAGTCGCTTCTTCCGTCTCAAAAAATGTTACTTACCTTGTTGTTGGAGCGGATGCCGGTTCGAAATTAGAGAAGGCAAAAAAAATAGGTGTGGAGATTGTTGAGGAAGATAAGTTTTTAGAGATGATAAAAGTATAATTCGAATTAAGTTGCTAAACCGAAACGATTCATCAACTTTGTTTTTCCTTTATATTTTGGTAAATTAAATTCGAAGTCCTGTACTCTAAATTCCTAATACGAGATGATCAAATCAAGAAAAATAGATAATGTTATACGAATAGTATCCAAAACTAAGCCAGTGAGAGATTTCTATTATTGGCAATCTCAACCATATGAAAAGCGACTCGAAATGGTAGAAGAAATAAGAAACGAATATCACAATGGTAATAAGCAAAGACTTCAAAGAGTTTTTAGAATTATTAAACGAACACAAAGTTAAATATCTGGTTGTCGGTGGGTATGCTGTTGCATTCCATGGACATCCACGTTATACAAAAGATTTGGACATTTGTATTAAGCCAGATAAAAATAATGCTGAAAAGATAATGAAGGTTTTAAAAGATTTTGGCTTTGGCTCTCTTGAAATTAAAGTCGAAGATTTTCTTAATCGTGATGTCGTTATCCAGCTTGGAAACCCACCTAATCGTATTGATTTAATTACCGAACTCGATGGTGTTAATTTCGATCAATGTTATTCTTCCAAAGTAGAAATAGAAACCGAAGGTATAAAGATAAATTTTATCAATCTAGAAAATTTGAAGAAAAATAAAAAAGCTGTCGGAAGATATCAAGACCTTGCAGATTTAGAAAATCTTTAATCTATTCTGCATTCACGATCTCTTTGCCACTCACAAAGTGATGCCTTTGGCATAAAGCACCAAAACACTAAATTCCACTAATTTTTTCGTGGCATATTTTGAATTATATTAACACTCACAATAATAAAGGATATTCAAATGAAACACATAAGATTTTTTAGTTTTACGATTTTAGTATTTTCCCTCATTTCTTCGTTTAGCTATTCGCAAGATATGCGACCGATGGAAATTGATGACATCTTCAAAATCAAACGTGTAACCGACCCGCAACTATCACCCGATGGAAAATCGCTCGCTTACGTAATCACCGAGGTTGATAAAGCCGCAAACAAATCGAACAGCGATATTTATTTGATGCCATCATCAGGCGGCGAGGTGCGTAAACTTACGTCGAGTCCTGCTGCCGATAACAATCCGCGATGGTCGCCCGATGGAAAAACAATCGCATTCGTTTCAATTCGCTCCGGCGATTCACACATCTGGCTGATTGATGTAACAGGCGGCGAAGCCCGGCAGTTCACAACCATATCGACCGGTGCCTCTCAACCGGTTTGGTCCCCCGATGGAAAAATGATTGCATTCGTCTCAACAGTCTATCCGGAATTTTCCGATAAACCATTCAAAGAAGCCGATGCGGCGAACAAAAAGAAAAATGAAGAGAAAGAAAAAAGCAAAGTAAAAGCGCGGCTTATTACCAAGTTGTTGTACCGCCATTGGAATGCGTGGGTTGACGATAAACGCCAGCATGTTTTCGTAATGCCGGTTGATGGAAGTGAGCCGAAAAACTTAACTCCCGGCGACCGTGACGGTGTGCCAACCTCGTCCACATTTGCAGCCGGTGATGAGTTTGCCTTTTCACCCGACGGAAAAGAAATTGCCTACACAGCAACTCCAACAGAAAACGAAGCATGGAATACGAATCACGACATTTACACAGTTTCGATTGACGGAACGAACCGCAAACAAATTACAACCAATCTTGCAGCCGATGGTTTTCCGCGATATTCAAAAGACGGAAAATATATTGCTTATCGTCGACAACTAACACCGGGATTCGAAGCCGATAAATGGGAACTGATGTTGTTCGATCGAGCAACAAACAAGCACGAAAGAATGACAGAAAAATTTGACGCTTGGGTTTTGGATTTTGAATGGACTGACGACAGCAAGAAGATTTATTTCCCCTCAGAAGAAAATGCCAATCAAAAAATTTTTTGTCTCTCACTCAAAGATAAAAAGATAACAAGAATTATCGAGGAGGGCGTTAACGGCGCTGTGAATATATCGGCAGACGGGAAGCTGATTTATTTTACCAAGCACACATTAGAACGGCCTATTGAACTTTATTCAGCAACAAGCGATGGAAAAAATCCCCAAAAACTCACAACCACAAACGACGAATTGTTTTCAAAAATATTATTCAACAAAGCAGAGAGCATCACATACACCGGCGCCGGCGGAACAACAATACAATCTTGGTTAATCAAGCCCCCGATGTTCTCCGCTGAAGGCGGACCGAATAAAAAGTATCCGCTTGTTTATCTTGTTCACGGTGGACCGCAAGGTGCGTGGGAAAATGGATGGCATTATCGCTGGAATCCGCAAATATGGGCGGCACAGGGATATGTCGTGATGTCGCCGAATCCGCGTGGCTCTACGGGATTTGGACAGCAATTCTTGAATGAAATATCGAACGACTGGGGTGGTAAAGTTTATGAAGATTTGATGAAGGGCGTTGAATATGCCGAAAAACTTCCTTATGTAGATGCTAACAAGATGGCGTCGGCGGGTGCCTCGTACGGCGGTTATATGATGAACTGGTTCGCTACACAAACCGGGAAATTTAAAACTCTTGTAACTCACGCAAGCATCTGGAATTTCTACTCGATGTACGGAACGACCGAAGAAGTTTGGTTCAATGAATGGGAACAAGGCGGAACTCCCTGGGATGCACCAGAAGGGTACGATAAATTTTCGCCTCATAAGCACGCAAAGAATATGTTAAAGTACAAAACTCCGATGTTAGTAGTTCACAACGAGCTTGATTATCGCGTTCCTGTAACTGAAGGAATGCAGTTATTCACAACGCTTCAACGGATGGGAATTGAATCGAAATTTTTATACTTCCCCGATGAAGGGCACGGAGTATTGAAACCTCAGAACAGTGAGTTGTGGCATAAGACTGTTTTTGAGTGGTTGGCAAAGTATTTGAAAAAATAAAGGTTCACGCAAAGAACGCAAAGAAATCGCAAAACGGCGCAAAGGCAAAAATAACTATTGTCACTCTGAGCGACACCGACGAAAGTCGGTGGAGTCGAAGAGTGAAGATATCAAATTGCAAGAATGAAAACTGGCTGTGTTTACATTTTAGAATGTTCGGATAAATCTTACTATGTTGGAAGTACCTCAAACTTAGAACAGAGGATTGCACAACATAACGCTGCTATTTTCGGTGGTTATACCACATCACGAAGACCAGTGAAGTTGCTGTGGTCTCAAGAATTTAGTGAAATTCGATATGCAATTGAAGCCGAGAGAAAAATCAAAAAATGGACACGTGCAAAGAAGGAAGCACTTATGCGAGGTGATTTTGAAACTTTACACGAGTTATCAAAATCAACTAAAACGAAAAAGTCATCCTTCGTCTCCTCCGTTCCGAAAAATCGGAACGGAATCGCTCAGGACGACGGTTAAATTAACATAAATAAGAAAAAGGATTTCTCAATGAAAAAATATAATCTACATCTAATATTAATTCTATTAATAATTTTTGTTTCATCAATTTCTATCTCACAGGAGAAACGGACGTTCACTATTGATGATATGTTCAAGTTCACACGTGTTGCCGACCCGCAAATTTCTCCTGACGGGAAATGGATTTCTTACGTAGCTACAGTCGTTGATAAAGAGAAGAACCGAAGCAACAGCGACATCTGGCTAATACCGTCAACAGGAGGAACACCTCGTCAACTTACAGCAAGCGACAAAGCAGACGACCGTCCGCGCTGGTCGCCCGATGGAAAAACTATCGCATTCAATTCAACTCGCGATGGGAATCCACAAATTTATCTCATTGATGTTACCGGCGGTGAGGCACGCAAAGTTACAACAATTCCAAACGGAACAGCTAACCACATTTGGACACCCGACGGAAAGTCGCTGATTTTTCAAACGAGTGTTTACCCTGATTGCTTCACAGGTGATTGGACGAAAGATAAAGCTTGTAACGAAAAGAAAGATGAAGAAAAAGCAAAGAACAAAGTTAAAGCCCGTATCATCGACGAATTGATGTACAAGCATTGGAACACCTGGATCGAAGAAACCCGCAGCCACATCTTCATCACGTCAGCAGATGGAAAAGAAGTAAGGCAATTAACGAACGGAAAATTTACAGTCCCCCCGCTTGCCCTCAACGGCAGCGAGGATGTTCAAATATCACCGGACGGAAATGAAATAACTTTTGCAACAAATATGGATAAAGACATCGCCTGGAGTACGAACAACGATATTTATGTTATTCCTATAGGCGGTGGAAAACCAAGAAGAATAAGCATCAGCGATGGTGCCGATGTATCGCCGCGTTACTCACCCGACGGAAACTATATCGCTTACCGTTCACAGAAAACTCCGATGTATGAAGCCGATTTATGGCGGATATTGATATACAATAGAAAAACCGGCGCAACTTCAATACTGACGGATGAGGTAAACTTCGATAACTGGGCGGATGATTTAATGTGGTCGCCCGATAGTAAAACAATTTATTTCACTGCTGAAGTGAAAGGCAACATTCCGATTTATTCGGTGAATCTAAAAAGAGAAGTTAAAGAATTAACGGGCGGACCGTACTGGCACGAGAATGTTCGTCTTTCGAAGGATGGAAAATTTTTAGCTTTCACGCGCCGCGAAATTTCGTATCCGAATGAAGTTTATACATTTTCGATGAAAGAAAAAAAAGTAAAACGCATTACAGATGTGAACAACAAATTCTTGGGCGAAGTTAAACTTGCTAAGGGCGAAGAAGTTTGGTTCGATGGCGCTGCTGGAAAAGTTCAGGGCTGGATTGTAAAACCACCCGACTTCGATGCTAAGAAAAAATACCCACTCTTGCTCATCATCCACGGCGGTCCGCAGCAGATGTTCGGTAATGCGTACCGCAATGATTGGCAGGCATTTCCAGGTGCGGGCTTCGTTGTGATGTTCACAAATCCTGAAGGAAGTCCGGGCTATGGACAAAAATTTGTTGAAGCAATCAGCAAGGACTGGGGCGGCAATTGCTACACAAGCATAATGAATGCATTTGATTATGCTGTTTCACTCGGCTACATTGATGAAAAGAAAATTTCGGCTTACGGTGGGAGCTTTGGCGGTTATATGGTGAATTGGATTTTAGGCAAAACCGACAGGTTCGCATCTCTCATCTCGCACGCCGGTGTTTACAATTTAGAAGCGATGCACGGAACAACTGAAGAACTCTGGTTCCCAGAATGGGAAATGGGCGGCACACCTTGGGAAAATCCTGAATTGTATTTGAAATGGTCGCCACATTTTTTGGTGAAAAATTTTAAAACACCAACTCTCATAACTCATGGCGAGTTAGATTTCCGCGTGCCGATTCAGCAAGGAATGGAGATGTTCACAGCGCTGCAGCGAAAAGGTGTTCCATCAAAATTTCTCTGGTTCCCCGACGAAGGACATTGGATAATGAAACCGCAAAATAATGAGTTGTGGTACAAAACAATGATCGATTGGTTGAATGAGTGGGGAAAATGAGAAGATTGAATCATTGGATCATTGGATAAATGAGTCAATGGATAAATGGATAAATTGCGCCGAAGGCGCATCCGCCTTTGGCGGAGGATAAATTATCAAATGAACTTTACAGAAAAAATTAGAAAAATTCAGCATAAACAGAATTCGTTGTTGTGTATCGGACTTGATACAGATATCAAGAAAATTCCAAAACATCTTTTAAAAGCAGAAAACCCTCAGCTTGAGTTCAACAAAATCGTAATTGAAGCTACGAAAGATTTGGTCTGTGCTTACAAGCTTAACTTGGCTTTCTACGAAGAGTATGGAGCCAAAGGTTGGGACACGATTGAAAAAACACTTGAGTTAATTCCCGAAGGCATTATCACAATTGCAGACGGTAAGCGTGGCGACATTGGTAACACGGCTGAAAAACAAGCGTCAGCCCTGTTGCATAAACTGAATTTTACATCAGCAACAATCAGCCCGTATATGGGTTTCGACGCAATTGAACCGTTCACCGCATCGCAGCAAAAAGGTGCGTTCGTGCTTTGTGTAACATCAAATTCAGGTGCAAAGGATTTTCAACATTTGAAAATTTCGGGCAAACCGCTTTACGAGCATGTCGCTATAAAATCTAAAAAGTGGAATACTAACCAGAACATCGGACTTGTAGTCGGGGCAACGCGAATATCGGAGTTAAAAAAAATTCGACACATTGCACCCGAAATGCCGTTCCTGATTCCGGGTGTCGGTGCGCAAAAAGGCGACTTAGAACAATCTGTAAAATACGGATGCACAAACGAGGGCGACTTAGCACTAATCAATATCGGTAGAAGTATTATTTACGTTTCGATGCAAAGAATATTCGATAATAAAGTAAGAGAAGCGGCAGAATATTATTCTCACACGATTAATTATTACAGAAAGAAATATTATATTTAACAACCCGGAGGTTTTATGAAATCAGAAATAATTTCAGAAAAAACGTTGAGGCAAATTTGGAGAGGTCAGAGTTTTTACAAACTACCTCTGCTAACAAACGATGGAAAAGAAATCAAAGTTGTTTCGCCCGGCAAGAGTAATCCGGACGGTGGTCCCGATTTTTTAGATGCCCAAATTTACATCGGAGGCACTCTCTACACAGGCGATGTCGAACTTCATAAGAACATCGAAGATTGGAAGCAGCACACACACGAAACCGACCCAAAATATAACCGTGTAATTTTACACGTAGTACTTTCCAACAAAAATTCAAACAACTACTCAATTAAAACGAAAAGTAAGCGGGTGGTGCCAACTGTTTATCTTGAATCGTACATCAGTTGGGACGAATTGCAAAACGAATATTCTGATGAGTCAACCCGGCGTACATTAAAATGCAACGCCATTAACGAAGGTATCAGCAGCGATATTATCCGCAATTGGCTTCAAAAATTATCAGTCGAACGTTTAGAATACAAAGTTCGACGTATTGAGGAACGGCTCAAGGAATTAATCAGGTTTGAAAAACTGAAAGAGCCGCCGGCACGTTACGGCGAGATTCCCGTTGAAATCAGTCCTGAAGAAATGCCAAACTTTGAACCTGAATACTCGGCAAACGATTTCACAAACATCCATCACTGGGAACAGGTGTTATACGAATACACAATGGAGGCATTGGGTTATACAAAAAACCAATTCGCGTTTTTAAAACTTGCGCGACTCCTGCCATTAAACAAACTAAAACTAATCATCCAAACGCAAGAATCTGAAGAAAGGGTTTTTGCATACGAAGCGCTGCTTTTCAGATATGCGGGACTGTTGCCTTCGATTAAAAAAGTTGAGGATAAAGAGAGCAGAGCTTATGTAGCCAAACTAAAAAACAGATTAACAAATTTGAATGTTAGCTCGGCTGAAATGAATGAAGCCGAGTGGCAGTTTTTCCGTTTAAGACCCGAAAATTTTCCAACCATCCGAATCGCGGGCGCTTCACGGATAATTGATAGAATTATTTCATCAGCACTTTTTAAATCGATAATAAAAATTACTTCCGACGAAAATTTATCAAACGATGGAAAGCTGAAACACATAGTTGCTTTGCTCAAAGTAGATGCAGATAGTTTTTGGCAAAACCATTTTACACTCGATAAAAAATCTGACCAACGAATAAAAGTTCTGGTAGGAAAAGAAAGAGTCATCGAAATAATTATCAATGTAGTGATTCCGATACTCCTTTTGTATGCGCGGATTTTCAAGAAGCGCGAAATCAGGCAAAACGCTTTACACATATTCGAATCAATCAAGTCATCGAAAACAAGTTCTTTAATACGCACAATAAATTCGGAGTTGATCAGGGACAGATTCAAAATCGACACGGCTCCGATGTATCAGGGTGCGGTTCAGCTATATAAGTTTTATTGTGCTGAAGAAAAGTGCGATGAGTGTGAGGTTGGAAGACAAGTGCAGATCATTTGATTGAAAAAGGATTCCGACGTACTCGTTATAGTTGGATTCTGATTTCAATTCATTTGTTTCTCTCCCTCAAAATTTGTAACTTGCAATCAAATTTATGCTGAATTTATTCAATTTTACAAATTTTCGGACTGAAAATGCCTAATAAACTTAATATACTTTTTGCATCGGGTGAGGTTGAGCCGTTTGCAAAAACCGGGGGGCTGGCTGATGTATCCGGATCGCTTCCAAAAGAAATTAGAAAACTGAATGGCGATATACGGATTTTCCTTCCGCATTACAGCACAATCGACTCGGCTAAATATAATATTGAAGACTTGCCAAACTCCGAATTTGAAATTCAAATCGGCAGCAACAAATTAAACGGAAAAATTAAACTTACTTCTCTCAATGTGAACGGAAAGCAACTGACTGTTTACTTTATTCACAACGAAAATTATTTTGACAGAGGCGGGTTGTATGTTAATCCACTGAATAACTTTGATTACGAAGATAATTTTGAACGGTTTGTTTTCTTTTCGCGCGGAGTTCTTGAAGCAACAAAAATAATCGACTGGCAGCCGGATATCATTCATACCAACGATTGGCAAACAGGTTTACTACCGCTGTATCTGAAAACACTTTATAGCAACGATCCATTTTTTGTAAATACCAAAACAGTTTTTACAATTCACAATTTAGCTTACCAAGGAATTTTTGATAAGAATGAATTACCAAAAACGGGTTTACCGTGGGATGTTTTCAGAATTGATGGGATAGAGTTTTATGATAGAATAAATTTGATGAAAGCCGGTATCATTTATTCAGATGCTATCACAACCGTGAGCAAGAATTATGCGAAGGAAATATGTTCATCAGTCGTATTCGGTTACGGACTCGAAGGGGTGTTGGCAGAACGTAAATCGAATTTGTTTGGAATTTTGAACGGCGTCGATTATTCAGTTTGGAGTCCTTTGAACGATGAGTTAATTCCTCAAAAATATTCAGGCAGAAATATCACTAAGAAAATAGTAAATAAAAAAGCGTTGCTTGAAAAATATGGACTGCCTTTCAACGAAAACATTCCTGTTATAGGAATGATATCGCGCCTCGCCGATCAAAAAGGGCTTGACTTAATTGAAGCTGCCTCGGATGAATTGCTGCGACTCGATTTGCAGTTAGTTTTTTTAGGCGCTGGCGATGAAAAATATCAACTCTTTTTAGAACGTATTAAAGAAAGAAATCCCGAAAAAGTCGGTGTGCATATCGGCTTCAGTAACGAACTTGCACATCTGATCGAAGCCGGCAGCGATATGTATTTGATGCCATCGCGATACGAACCTTGCGGACTCAACCAGATGTACAGTTTGAAATACGGAACAGTGCCGATTGTTCGTGCGACTGGCGGATTGGAGGACAGCATCGAGCAGTATAATTCTGAAACTAAATCGGGAACCGGATTCAAGTTTTACGATTACGATAAGAATGAACTGAGCAAAACTGTTCGCTATGCTTTAGAAGTTTACGGCGACAAGAAAAACTGGCTTCAAATTATGAAGAACGGAATGAAGCAGGATTTTTCGTGGAAAGTTTCGGCTAAAAAATATATGGAATTATACAAGAGTTTGATTCCCGAATGAACGACATTGGAATATTTTTAGACCGCGACGGCACCATCAACGAAGAGCTTGAGTTTATTTCGTCTCCCGACGAGGTAATTTTGATTCCCGGTTCAGCCGAAGCTATAAAGGAAGCAAACAAGTTAGGATTAAAAGTTTTTGTGATAACAAACCAATCGGGTATTGCGCGAGGGTTTATAAAAGAAGACGAGTTGGCTGCGGTTCACAACACTTTGGTCGAGTTATTAAACAACGAGGACGCTCATTTAGATGCAATTTATTTCTGTCCGCATCATCCCGAATACGGCGAGCCGCAGTACCGTGTAGAATGCGACTGTCGCAAACCGAACGCCGGAATGCTGAAACAAGCCGAAGCTGAGTTCGGTATCGATTTGAAACAATCCTTCGTTATCGGCGATAGAATTGCTGATGTAAAAGCCGCACACTCTGTCGGAGCAAAATCAATTCTCGTTTTAACAGGCTACGGCAAAAACCAGATTGATGAAATTCAATCTCAAAATATTTATGTAGATTACATTGCAAAAAATTTATACGATGCAATGCAATTTGTAAAATCTAAAATTCAATCATAAACAAACTACTCAAATGAAAAATTTTCTGCTATTGTTAATTACTTCTTTTTTAATATTCGGATGTTCGGACGATCCATCTTCGATTGGTGAAAAATTACTTCCTGATATGGATAACCTGCAAACTAACGCTTTCAGCACGAACGCCTCCTATTCATCCTTTTACGAAATTGATGCGAGCAATAATTCAAGCACATTGCTGCTCGGTAAATATGCTGAAGCTGAAGCAAAAATACTTATGCAGTTTGGAATTGGTATAAAAGACACAAGTATCGCTGATTCAATTTTAACAGCCGAAATAAAAATGTTTCAAAATTATTCCACACCCGATACGGCTGGTCTATTAAATTTTAGTATCCACGAAATGAGTAAAACGTGGGCTGACTACACTTTTACGAAAGACAGTTTGTTAGGTAGTTACGATCTTAAACCATTGGTCGAAATTTCAAAAGAGGTTAGAACACGCGATACGCTGCCTGTAACATTTCAAATTCCTATAAGCATCGTGCGCAATTGGCTAAAGGGTTCTACGAACAACGGGATAATGCTTATCCCAAAACCTGCTATGCAAAATATTTTCGGATTCCATTCATACTACTTAGGTGATTTAGATGATAAACGCCCGCAGTTGATAGTAACTTACCGGAAAACTACAGATACATCCGATAAAACTCTTATTTTTAAAACCACACAGGATGCAACAGTTTTTTCAGGCAGTCGTCCCGCATCAACTTCTGAATTATTGTATGTTCAGGGGGGCTTGCTAAACAGGGGGAAATTATACTTTAACCTTGATTCTATCCCACGCAGCAGCACAATCACTCAGGCATTTTTAACGCTTAAAATTGATACAACACTTTCAAAGTTCAGTCAATTTTCTGATAGGCAATTTCTCATTCATGAAATAACAACTCAGGATTCTATTCCGAGATTAGGTTCGCTAACAGCTTCCAACAAACCTACTGCCGATTCAATTGTAATAGACGTTCGGAAGATTGTGCAAAAATGGGTTGCCGGAAAAAGCAACTTCGGAGTTGCATTAAGAACATTCAACGAATTCACCGAGTTCGAACGATTCGCAGTCTTCGGTTTTAATGCAGTAGAAATTAAAAGACCAAAACTGACAATTCAATACACTTACATACCATAAACTTATGAATACGAAAAATTTTATTTATCTATTTTTTATCCTCCTCTCGTTTAATCAATTAGTTGCCGGCACCGGCGGTTCAACCTATTCACGTTACGGCATCGGCGATTTGCAATATCACAGCAACGCCACAACAAGAGGAATGGGCGGAACTGCAATTGCAAATTTAAGCCCGTTCAATTCAAACAGATTAAATCCGGCAGGTTGGACACAAATTAACCGAACACGATTTTCTGCAGATTTATTCTATCAGGGCTTCTCGATTGACGATGGAAAACAGAAATCGTTCCTCAGCGGAATAAATTATTACGGTTTCGATTTTGCAATCCCTGTTTCCGATTCAAATGGAATCGTTATTGCAGCGGGACTTCTTCCCTACAGCAAAGTTGATTACAATATAGTTACAAAGGGCACATTCAACAATTTCAATTACGATTTAAATTATTCCGGTGAAGGTGGTGTATCAACTGCATATATCGGAGGTTCGTATTCACCGATATCTCAACTTCATTTCGGCGTCAAGTTCAATTATTTTTTCGGCAACATCAATCACCAAATAAAACAAACATTTACATCCGGCGATGCAAACAGTTTTGAACTGCATCGCGTAAGTAAACTTTTCGGCATCAATGGAACAGCCGGCGTAATTTACACTGGTTTAAATGAGATTTTGAATCTAAGTGTTTCAGAAAAAATTAATGTTGGATTTTTGATTTCCACTCCATCCAATCTTAATGCAGAACTCAACCGATACTATAAGTACTATGCCGGTGGAAATATTATCACGCGTGATTCGATTTTGATTGGAGAAAATAAATTCAAAATTCCTTTAGCATTAGGTTTAGGAGTTTCATACACTACAAACAGTCGCTACCATTTTGCGGCTGATTTCTATACTCAAGATTGGAGCAAAACAGAAATGCTGCGAGATATGCCCGGTACATTAAAAAAGAATCAACGTATTAGTGCTGGAGCTGAGTTATTACCAGAGTCGGGCACAAAAGTTTCGGATTTTAATAGAATCGGTTTGCGACTTGGCTTTTATCAAAACCAAACCTACTATCTTGTACAGAACCAAAAGATTAACGAACTTGGATTTACAGCTGGTATTGATTTTCCGATTTTTGGTGAGACCCGTTTAGCAGTCGCTTTCGATTACTCTACTCGCGGAACAACTAATTTACAAAAGGATAATATTTATCGGGTTTCATTCGGAATTAACGGCGCTGAACTTTGGTTTTTAAGACCCGAAGAGGAATAGCACATGAAGATCCCAATTGCAAGCGACCACGCCGGATACGAGTATAAAGAAAAACTCAAAACATTTTTAGAGGAGATTGGATTCGATTCTGAAGATATGGGTACCCACTCATCCGAGTCGGTCGATTACCCCGACTATGCAATTACGCTTTCAAAAAAAGTATCTTCCGGTGAATTCACTCAAGGAATTTTGATATGCGGAACCGGAATCGGAATGTCGATTGCGGCAAACAAGATAACCGGTGTTCGTGCCGCAGTTTGCGAATCGGTTGAATCTGCAAAATATTCGCGGCTGCATAACGATGCGAATGTACTTTGCCTTGGTGCGCGAATCACGCCATTGGAAAAAGCGAAAGAAATTGTGAAAGTTTTTTTAAAAACTGAATTCGAAGGCGGACGCCACGCAAGTAGAATTGAGAAGATACACAAGCTGACAGGAATTTAACTAACTGTTGTGGGCGGGACACTCGAGCACCCGCCTAAACTAACAACCGACAACAAAGCTATGAAAAACATTTTAAAACAAGACCCCGAAATTTTTAAAACACTCAAAAACGAAACTCACCGTCAAAATACCAAATTGGAGCTAATCGCTTCCGAAAATTTTGTAAGCTTAGCCGTGATGGAAGCGATGGGTTCGGTTATGACTAACAAATACGCCGAGGGCTATCCCGGAAAGCGATATTATGGAGGATGCGAGTTTGTTGATGCTGCTGAAGATTTAGCTCGCAGCCGGGCGAAACAATTATTCGGCGCTGAATATGCCAATGTTCAGCCCCACTCCGGCTCACAGGCAAATATGGCTGTATATTTTTCTTTCTTAAAACCGGGCGACAAAGTTGTAGGTATGAACCTTTCGCACGGCGGACATTTAACTCACGGTTCGCCTGTAAATTTTTCAGGACAGCTCTACAAATTCTCGGCTTACGGAATCAACAAGGATACAGGATTCATAGATTACAATGAAGTTGAGACAATTGTCCTTCGTGAAAAACCGAAGATGATAACTGTCGGTGCAAGCGCCTACTCACGCAACATCGATTACAAAGCATTCCGTGAAATTGCTGATAGGGTTGGTGCTTTTTTGTTTGCCGACATTGCGCACCCTGCCGGTTTAATTGCAAAAAAACTTTTGAACGACCCGCTCCCCCATTGCCACGTTGTAACATCGACGACACATAAAACTTTGCGTGGACCTCGCGGCGGATTGATACTGATTGGCAAAGATTACGAAAATCCTTTCGGTGCAGTTGCCCCGAAATCGGGGAGAATAAAAATGATGTCGGAGTTAATCGACTCGATGGTGATTCCCGGTATTCAAGGCGGTCCGCTGATGCACGTAATTGCTGCAAAAGCTGTCGGCTTCCTCGAAAACTTGCAACCTGAATTTGAAACTTATGCAAAGCAAGTAATTAAAAATGCACAGTCACTCGCAAACAAACTTATCAGCATGGGATATTACATAATATCGAACGGTACCGATAATCATTTGATGCTCGTAGATTTAAGGAATAAAAATCTTACAGGCAAAGACGCACAGGAAGCTTTGGATCAGGCAGGTATTACTGTAAATAAAAATGCAGTCCCATTCGACGATAAGAGTCCTTTGATAACAAGCGGCATTCGAATCGGAACGCCCGCAGTTACAACCCGTGGTATGAAAGAATCCGAAATGGAAATCATCGCTGAATTTATTAACAAGGTTCTTACTAATATCGGAAACCAAAAAATTTATGGCGAGGTTGAACAGGAAGTAGAAAAACTTTGCAGCCGATTTCCTCTCTATCCGGAATTAAACAGTTGACAGATAATCAAAACACCGGAACGGTTCGCCCCGGAAACGAAATGACTTTCCTCGATCATCTCGAGGAACTCCGCTGGCGGTTAATCAAAGTTTTCATCGGTGTCGTTGTGGGCGCAATATTATGCTGGACGTTTATCGATTGGCTTGTTGATGGAATTTTGCTAACACCGGTAAAAAATGTAAATGCTCAAAACCCAAACGGTCCTCAAATTATTTTACAAAACTTGAAACCGTTCGGTCAAATTCTTTTGTACATGGAAATCGGAATCATAGGCGGGCTAATTGTCAGTTTGCCAAATTTGTTTTATCAATTCTGGAAATTTATTGCTCCCGGACTTCTCCCCAAAGAACGAAAATATATTTCGCGGATAGTAGCTTTTTCGACTTTCTGTTTTTTAGCCGGAATTGCTTTCGCATATTTTCTGATGCTGCCTACAGCTTTAAAATTTTTCGCTGGTTTTGGTTCACCTCAAATCGAAAATAACATAGCCGTTACTGAATACATGAGTTTTGTTGTGAGTATGATGTTGGGCGCCGGGGTAGTGTTTGAACTCCCGATGATTTCCTGGTTTTTATCTAAATTAGGCATACTAACACCCCAATTTATGCGCCGCTACCGCCGGCATGCAATAATAATAATTCTGATTCTCGCTGCCATTTTAACACCGGGCACCGATCCTATTAGTCAAATCTTGCTTGCTATCCCTTTATTGATTCTTTATGAAATAAGTATTTGGATTTCAAAAATTGCAAGCAAGCCCAAAAATAATTTAGACACCAAATAAAATCTTTTTATGGATATAAAATCACTCTCCAAGCCGATTGAAGAAGATTTAAAAATTTTTAATAAACAATTTCGCGAGGCGATACGCTCGGATATCAGCTATGTAGATTTAATTACACGCTACATCGTCAGGCAAAAGGGGAAACAAATCAGACCATTTCTTGTTTTACATACTGCAAAAATGTGCGGTAAAATTAACGAGAGCACTTACCGCGGCGCAGCATTAGTCGAGATACTCCACACTGCAACTTTAATTCACGACGACGTCGTGGATGATGCTGATACTCGCAGAGGATTTGCTTCCATCAACGCTGTGTGGAAAAATAAAATTGCAGTTTTGATGGGCGATTATCTTCTGGCGAAGGGATTACTTTTATCGCTCGACAATCGCGACCACGAGTTTTTAAAAATAATTTCACAATCGGTACGTAAGATGAGTGAAGCCGAAATTTTGCAAATCGTTAAAAGCCGTCAGTTGGATTTAGATGAGAAAACTTATTTGAAAATAATTTCCGGTAAAACCGCATCGCTCTTATCAACGTGCACTGAAATCGGGGCAGTGAGCAACGATGTTGACAGCGGGCAACGGAATCTGCTTCGTGAGTTTGGCGAAAATTTAGGATTCGCATTCCAGATACGCGACGATTTATTGGACTTTATCGGAAAGAAGAACATCACAGGCAAACCAACCGGAAAAGATCTGATTGAAAAGAAATTAACTTTGCCTCTGATACACGCAATCGAGAACGCACCTCGCAAACAGTCGGCGGCAGTATTGCGATTAATTAAAAAAGGTGTAAAACGGAAAGACCTTGAAACTATTTTAGAATTCGTTGAGGACTACAACGGAATTACCTACTCTGAACAAAAAGCAAAACAATACGCCGAGATAGCTTACTCGAAAATAAAAGCTTTCCCCGAATCGCCCAGCAAAGAATCCTTAGTAAAATTTCTCTCCTTTGTAGTAGATAGAATTAAGTAACTGATGTTACGCATTATCTAATTATTCGTGTACAAAATGAACATTTTAACTTTTAATAGAACACTGATGACACAGAATTTGACAGATTTATTATCTGTGTTAATCCGTTGTATCCGTGTAATCCGTGTGCTATTTTCTGTTTTGCGTAACATCAGTTAAGTAATTATATTTCCGTAACAAATTCGTGTTCGGGAGTTCGAATACTTAAAACCGGACACGGAGCTTTTCGAACAACTTTTTCAGCAGTGCTGCCAAAAATAATATGCTCAACTCCTGTGTGGCCGTGTGTTGCTATAATTATTAAATCTACTTCTTCCTCTTTTGCTACCCTGTTAATTTCTACAAACGGTTTGCCTGTTTCGACCCGGGTGCGTGCCCGAACGATTCCCTGAATTTCTTTCTCGGAAAGTTTATCTAGCTCCGTTTTCCCCCGTTTGTAAATTTCAGCTTCCATACTCGGAAATCCTACCTGACCGAAACTGAAATCTGCCGGATAAATTGTAGGTTCGACAACATACACGAGTAAAATTTCGGCGCCGAACTGCTTTGCAAACGGAACTGCGTATTTAAGAGCATTCTTTGAAAAATCGGAGAAATCGATTGGGACGAGGATTTTCTTTAGATTAATGACCCGCTTAGTCGGATGAGCTTCTGCGTTTAACATTGTATTCACCTTTCATTTAGTTCCAATTGAAATATGAGAAAAAAGAATTTTAAAGTCAAACAACATCAGTGGGATTCAGGGAGCTAACGTCCGTTCACTTATCCCTCTGAATTTCATCAAATAACAAAGCCTCCAGAAGTGGAGGCTTTGCTTTTCCGGAACGGCGGTATTTGTCCCTATGGGATCCCTTCGGGAAACCCGCGACTACTCTGTTTAATGAGATTAAGTTCTTTCCAACCAACAGCTGATTTAAAATAATTCTCCCTTTTAATAGCTTCAGTTCGCGAATAAAATTCCTCAAAATGTAACAACTCATACGGTGCATGGTGTTTTGTAGAGCGAACTGTTCCATTATTATGTTCCCGCAATCTTTTTCCCAAATTTGCGGTTTGACCAATGTAGTGTTTGCCATCTTTCAAGCTTCGTAATATATATGTATAAAATTTCATCTCTACATATAATATGCTTATTTGTCGGAACGGCGGGATTTGAACCCGCGACCCCTTGCACCCCAAGCAAGTGCGCTAGCCGGGCTGCGCTACGTTCCGAAATTTACTAATATTTTCTTTTATCTTTTTTAATTCTAAAAATCCGTTCGGAGATTTTAAATATCTTTCTCGTAAAACAGTTTCACTGCGTGTGTTGTATCGCTCAACATGAACTACTTTCCACGGACGACCGGTTTTTGTTGATTTAGAATCGCCTCGATTATGTCGATTTAATCTATCTTCAAGGTCTTCAGTCTGTCCGATATAATACTTACCTGTTGTTTCGCTTTGTAATATATAAACAACATTTTCCATTTTCAACACCTTCACCCCAAGTCCCAAAGGGATTCCTTTGGAACAAGTGCGCTAGCCGGTCACGAAGTGATCCCT
>CAMTWO010000030.1:0-27557 GCA_947085405.1 uncultured Ignavibacteriota bacterium | reverse complement strand
GAAATAACACATATATATTTGCTTGTAATGAAGGAAATATTAATAAACCAATTTTAATGAGACACTCCTCAGATGGGGGAAGCATTTGGAGTCAAGGAGTAAGAATTAGCTCCGATACAGCGCTTGGTATATTTTCTGCTAACTTACACCATGATACTTTGGTACTTATATATTCTGCTGAGAAAAACGGATTTTCACAAAAGCCCCGATTGATATTTTCGATTGACTCCGGCAAAACCTGGACACACACTAAAGACACACTTGACGGTTGGACACGCACAGCGTTAACACCGGGTACACTTCATTTAGTACGAGATGTATTTGTTGGAGGTGCGCAGGAAAAACTCTATATGAGAAGCTTCGACCTCGGTAATACATGGGTTGATAAAGAAACACTTTCGACTGTGGATGGGAAATGGTCTTATGAACATGCTGTTGCGGCGAGTGTAGCTGAAAACGATACAACTGTTATGATTGCATGGCGAGATGCTAAACTTGGATGTTTCAGTGGTTATGGTTTAGGATGCAGTATCATTGAGAGGGAAAGTAATGACGATGGAAATCACTGGATGGATGAAGAAATACTCACTAATGACCCAAAAGGATTAAATCCTGCAGTTGATTTAAATGATAGCTCAGCAGTTATAGTATGGTATCATGATGTTCAATTAGAAAAATTCCATCTCTTAACAAGAGTGCGAAGAGGCCGTTTTAATAATTGGTGTGAAGCAATCGATTTGACTCCTTTTACCGAGTATGCGGGGGCAACCGCACTCCCAGCGGTTGCAATATCAAGAAAAGCAATACACGTTTTATGGCAAGAGATGATCGGAGATAGTATTCGAAGGTCTCAAATCTTTTACCGCCGAGGAGTATTTCTTACTACCGATGTAAAAGAAGAAAAAAATAATATCTCTGGTGGATATTCACTCAGTCAAAATTATCCGAACCCGTTTAATCCAAAAACAAATTTCGGATTTCGGATTTCAGATTTCGGATTTGTTTCGTTAAAAGTATATGATGTGTTTGGAAGAGAGGTGGCAACGTTGGTGAATGAGAAAAAACAACCGGGCGAGTATGAGGTTGAATGGAATGCAGATGGATTTGCAAGCGGTGTTTATTTCTATCGATTGACGAATTACGATTCAAGATTTACGCTGCGGACGGAGACAAAGAAAGCGATTTTAATGAAATGAGAAAAGATTTCAGATTTTAGATTTCAGATTGAAGGATTGAAAGGTGAAAGATTGAAAAGATTTGCTCCGTAGTTGTAGAGGAGCAAAATATTAATAAAGAATAACAATCCGTCAGCTGACGGAGAAAGGAAAAAAAGGCAAGTAAAAAGTTTTACAAAATAATTACGGGGCGGCGTGGTGATTTGTCATTGTACCTGCAGTGCTTGAACAAAACAGGAGCCGACATAGCCACA
The DNA here is from genome assembly GCA_947085405.1 of uncultured Ignavibacteriota bacterium. Classification (GTDB taxonomy): domain Bacteria; phylum Bacteroidota; class Ignavibacteria; order UBA10030; family BY39; genus JASEGV01. Next base: position 26,128 of record CAMTWO010000030.1, on the reverse strand, counting down.
TGCTACAGCCGCCCCAAGTTGAAAGTAACTAATGATATCCAAACAGAAGGTTACCTTCTTCCGCCGATGCAAACGGATTTTGCCAATCCAATCTGCATTTGTTTAAATGTAGCAATTAATCAAATGAATTAAAAACCTCGTTCCGAACTTGGTTCGGGATCAATATAAGGAGAAACAGTATATGTTTAGAAGTAAAAAAATCTTAAACTTGGTAATTGCTGTGTGTTTATTAATAACATCAACAACAGTAATTGCTCAAACGTGGACATCATTTAACGGTCCGCAAATATCAAAAAATGTAAAAGATATTTCTTTAAGCGGTGATGTTGTTTACATCGCTGAGAACGATTATCTTTTAAAATCAGCAAACGGTGGAACTGCATGGCGGGCAACTCCGTCAACAGTTTCCGGTTCACTTGTTACATTATGTAAACCAAATGCAGCCGACATTGTTATGGCAAGCGGGCTGAATTTCTTCAAGAGATCGGTTGATGGTGGGGTAAACTGGACAATCTTTACTGGTGATTTACCCACTAATCTCACACCTCTTCGTCTTTCAGCATCACCTGTAAACACAAGTAACATGTTTCTTGGTCGGAAATATGATGCATCAACAAAATCTGTTTGGCGAAGTATAAATACCGATGGAGCTAATTGGGTCCAGTGCGATAATTTCACATGGGAAACGGATGTCTATGACATAATAACATATCCAATCGGTGGTTTTAATCGAGATGCATTCCTCTGGGTGTGTGGTTCTGTTCCTTTAGGACAATATAAATCACCGACACAAAGTACATCCGCTCTCGCTGTAACATCTGGTGTGTGGCAATCTGCAAATTCTGGGCAAGATTGGACACAGCTAAGAATGGGTGACTTTAATCTTCGTTCAATTGCAGTCATACATAGAGGAACAAATCCATTTTATCTCCTTACATCAACCGACGACGGTAGTGTGTTTAGGTCTACGGATGGAGGGAGCGAGTGGATCCAAACCACTTTCTCAGGTGCTACTGCGGTACGTATGGTGCGTATTAATAACTCAAACAATTATGCCTTTCTTGCAACAAATAATGGTGTTTACCGCTCGCTCGACGAGGGCGCCAATTGGTCTATTACAAATACCGGTTTAGGAACTGACCTCGATGTCCTCTCGCTTGCAGTACAACCGTTGAGCAACACAATCATTATCGGCACCTCCAACTCAACCTACAAATCAACCAACAACGGCGCTACGTGGGTGAATGTTGGAATGATGAATTGCTCATCTGTCGATGCTTCGGGAGATCTCGTATGGACTGTTACACGCGATAATGCATACACGGGTAAATTTAATGGCACCAGTTGGTCTAATGTTTATGTATTGAACGCTGGCAATCCATTCAGCAGCGGACACATTTACAGAAACCCAAATAACACAAATCTTTTTCTCTCAGGTTCACAAAATGGTATTGCCTACTTATATCGAAGCCAGAATAACGGTGATATCTACGATGCTGTATATTTCCCAGCCACCGGTACATCTAAATTTAATGGAACAATAGTACATCCAACAATTACAGAAAATATGTATCTGTATGGTGGCGGCTCTGTAGGGGGTACGTGGAAAAATTTATTTTACAGCACAAATGGTGGTTCGAGTTGGCAAGCAATGGATGCATCATTAGGGTCAGGTAATAATTATGTGAATGATCTCGTCGTGTTGCTAATCTCAAGTATAGAAATTAGGTATGCTGCTTTGAGCAATGGAGAGGTGTACAGATATAATGGTACGGCTTGGGGTTCAGCAATTTTTAATATGGGTATTGGTCAATCGGCTACTACCTTAAGTGTAAATTCAAACCAGTCATCCGTAGTGTATGCTGGTGGTTCGAATGGTATATGGAAATCAACAAATAGCGGAAGTAGTTTTTCAAAATTGACTACACCGTTTACCAGCGTAAAACGTATTCTCCTCCATCCTTATTATCCAAACTCGGCAAACTATATTTGGGTCCTTGCAAATAATGGGAATAATATCTATAAAACAACAGACGGTGGCAACAATTGGTCAGAAGAAAACATAGACGTAAACCTAAAACCAATTAATGACATACGCACCGATCCATCTAATAGTGCATTGATTTATGCGGCAACCTCAAGGGGTGTTTATAACATTGTCATTCCACCGGAAGCCCCGCTGCTTGCTTCTCCACACAACTTTGCGACTGGAGTTTCAACTTCTCCAACTCTAAGTTGGAATGCATCACCAGGAGCAACTTCGTACAGCTTGCAGGTTGCAACAGATGAGAATTTTAATTCAATAGTTGTTAATATCGCTTCTATTACACAAACTTCTCAACCTCTAGGTCTAAATTACAGCAGAACCTACCATTGGAGAGTAAATGCGTCGTATATTTACGGCACCAGTCCTTGGTCGAGTGTATGGCAATTTACGACACAAAGTGCCCCACCGCCAGTTCCCTGTAACGGGATAACTATAGGGTAGTTCTAATAATGAATAATGAACACCGAATGTCGAATGACGAAGGGGAAATTTACTTCAAAATTCATAATTCCTTGTTCGATATTCGATATTCTTTTGGATTTTTAGAACCATCCTATACAAGCAATACGTCCACCGTGTCCTCCGCTTGCCTACAAATCCGGATATCTACCAACATCAGAAGAAATAAATACGGTCAGTGTTCCGGATAGATTTATCCTATCACAAAATCATCCCAATCCTTTCAACCCAACAACAGAAATACACTACGGCTTACCCGAAGATGCACACGTTATGTTGAAGGTGTACGATATTTTAGGAAGAGAGTTTGCAACACTCATCGATGAATTCCAGAAAGCTGGTTATAAGTCTTTCCATTTTGATGCGAGTAATCTAACGAGTGGTGTTTATATCTACAGGTTGCAATCTGGTAAATTCTACGATGTGAAGAAGATGATCCTGATGCGGTAAGAATAATTGTCAGCCGAAGGCTGATGTGCCTATGGCACAATCGAATCTCCGCCTGAGGCGGATGCGTCTTCGATGCAATTGTATCAGTGGTAAAATAGAGCCGGTTTCTCAGTTTTAGAACGTTTTAAAACGTTTTACGTTTTTTACGTTCATGGGAAGTCGGCTTTTTTTTGTTAGTGCAATGTAGGTCGGATTTGAAATCCGACTTACTAGTTTACACAAGGTCAGAAATCGAAAGTTGGACAGAGCCGATTCAGTCCGTTAGCTAACGGATGGATCGGCTCTTTTTGTTTTTTACCATCATTGTGTATCTGTTTAATTATTATTAGATTTGAATATCAACCATGGATAATAAAACTGTTGCAGAAATATTGGAAGAAATCGGGACGCTGCTTGAATTAAAAGGCGAGAATCCCTTCAAGTGTCGTGCGTACCATAATGCTTCGCGTGTTGTTGCTGCTCTTACAACTGAATTGAAAGTATTAATCGAGAGTGGGGAGATCAAAAATGTAAAAGGAATTGGTGAAGGTTTAGCCGAAAAGTTGGCTGAACTTGTTTATACAGGCAAACTCAAATATTACGAGGAGTTGAAAAATTCGCTTCCGTCAGGATTACTCGATATGCTTCGGATACCGGGATTAGGTCCGAAGAGAATCAAAATTTTGTACGACAAACTGAACATCACAACAATCGAGAAATTAAAGGAAGCTGCTGAGAAAAAAGAACTCGAGGAACTCGATGGGTTCGGTGAAAAAATTGAAGTAAATATTTTAAAAGGCATCGAGCAGCTAAAAAAACACGCCGATAAATTTCTCTATCCCGCAGCCAAAAAATCTGCTGATAAAATTATCAGCGATTTAAAAAAACTAAAATCGGTTATCCAAATTGAATTAGCCGGAAGTTTACGGCGTAAGAAAGAGATTATCGGAGATATCGATATTCTTGTGAGTGCGAAAGATGCAACAAAAATAATGGATGCTTTCGTAAAGTATCCTGATGTCGCTGAAGTTGTTGCAAAAGGTGAAACAAAATCAAGTGTAATCCTGAAAAACGGAATCCACTGCGATTTGCGTGTAGTTACCGAAGCAGAATTCCCGTTTGCTCTGGCATACTTCACAGGAAGCAAGGAACACAACGTTGAGATGCGCTCACTCTCGAAAAAGTTTGGTTTGAGTTTGAATGAATACGGTTTCTCTGAACTTGGAACTGAAGAAACACGGGGCAAAGCAAAACAAAAAATAAAATGTAAAACCGAAACGGAAATTTATAAAACACTAGGACTTGAATTCGTTCTCCCCGAACTGCGTGAAAATTTCGGAGAACTTGAAGCAGCAGCAACCGGAAAACTTCCAAACTTAATAGAAGCAAAAGATATACGCGGAACATTCCACTGCCATACAAAATACAGCGACGGTTTCAACACACTTGCCGAAATGGCTGATGCTTCGCAAAAGTTGGGTTGGGAATATCTTGGAATCGCTGAACATAGCAAGTCGGCGGCTTATGCCGGCGGGCTTGATGAAAACAAGGTTAAGAAGCAGCTAATAGAAATTGATGACTTGAATAAATCTTTCAAAAATTTTCGTATATTGAAAGGGATTGAGGTAGATATTCTTCCCGACGGAAGTTTAGATTTTTCCGATAAAATTTTAGAACTCTTTGATTTTGTAATTTGTGCAATTCATACTAAATTTAATATGCCGGAAATAGATATGACCAAGCGGATTATAAAAGGTATGAAAAATAAATATGTTACAATGCTTGCTCATCCGACCGGAAGATTGCTTCTCGAACGAGAGCCTTATCCTGTGAATATGCTTGAGATAATTAAAACAGCATCCGATTTCGGAAAGGTTATTGAAATTAACGCACATCCGTCGCGGCTCGACCTCGATTGGAGGTTGTGCAAATTTGCAAAAGAATCAGATGTAAAAATCGCAATAAATCCGGATGCGCATAATATCAATAGTTTAACTGACGTTTTTTACGGTGTTGGCATTGCACGCAAAGGATGGCTCGAAAAATCGGATGTTATAAATACTCGATCGCTAAAAGAAATTACTAAATATCTAAATGAGACTTCTGGAAAATTGTTTATAAACCGTTGTCCGAAGGCACAAAGTGCTCCGTTGGAGACTCCTTTGGAGAAACGGTTAAATGCTGAAATGATTATTGGTTAACCCACGACTTAACAGGTCGTGTGAAAACTGTAGGAACTCATCCCCTGACCCCTTCTCTTAAAAAGAGAAGGGGAGAATTGAACTCAGATTCAGCAAGTCCCTCTCTTCGTAAGAGAGCCCTGCCCGCCTCTGTGAATTCGTTGAGGCAGGCGGGGATTTTCCCGAAGGGATGCCTTTGGCAAGGGTGAGTTCGGTATTATCACACAGTCTCTTACCTGCCCGCAGCAGGCGGGAGTCGTGGGTTACTAATAAAAAGAAAAGATGATAAACTGTTTCAACAGTTTCAGAACGGATTACGTTCTTCAGAATCTGCTGTATGATTATATTTCAGTTATCTCTAAAAATAAAATAATTTAAAAACGTTATGAGAAATCTATTCTGGGGTTTGGTTTTAATAACTTTAGGTGTTCTTTTCCTATTAGATAATATGGAAATTGTCGACTTTAGTTATTTAATACGAACTTATTGGCCCGTTATTTTTATCCTATGGGGTATTCACGTTTTATTAAGAAAAAAACAGCAAAGCCATATTGAAATTACTACCGAGCCGTCGGAGTCAGTCGGGGATTTGATCCATCGCTCAAATATTTTTGGAGATGAATCGTTTTCTGTAAATTCACAAAATTTTAAAGGCGGTTCTATCTCAAATGTTTTCGGGGATATCGATTTAGATTTGTCGAAAGCCATAATCGCTGACGGCGAACACGTTCTCCGGCTCAATTCAGTATTTGGCGATACTATCGTTCAAGCTCCAAAAGACTGCGGTATTGCAGTTACAGCAAGTGCAGTGTTCGGCGACTTGAAAGTCTTTAACGAAAAAGCCGGTGGATTATTTAAAGAAATTAAATTTACTTCTCCCGATTATCACACTCCGTTAGCTAACGGAGCAAAAAAAATCAAAATTCAGGTCTCACAAATTTTTGGTGATTTGAGAATATTATGAGTATATACAAAGCTTTATCGCACGAACCACGAATGATTTGCTGTTCATCCCTTTATCAATTAAAAGAGGGTGAAATCAAAGAAACATACTTGAAATCTTTTAAGAGTATGCAGCAGCATTTGGAAAAAGAAACCGAGAAAATCGAAAAAACTTTAACCAAGTATTCTGAAAAAATTTTAGATAAAAATACCGAAATGCTTACAACTATTTTGGGTGAATACTTGCAAACTCCGTTGCAACAAGATAACGAAGAAATCCGAAAGACTCTGAGAGACTCTTTAGAAAAATTATCAACACAGTTTTCGTTAAACATAAAGTACGGACTCGAGTTAGCATATATTTCTGAAGTTGTCGTGTTGCCGACTCAGTATGCACTGCTGAAGCGTCTCGAAAAAGCGGGGAGCGATTATCTGAAAACGATTGGCTTTGAGGCTGGTAAGGAACACAGGAAGATCTATGAAACGCTTTTGATTTTTGAAAGCAGCGTTAATCTTGATTTGATAGAACAGATGCTTCTTAAAAAAAATTATGAAGACCAACTGCATATTGATAATTCACAAAACTCATTGTATAACTTGATTTATTCATCTGGTGCCGCGGCAAATAAGCTATTAGAGAAAGAAGTTTTCGAAGTTGCATTCTTTTTTGCACAACCGCAAGATGTTCCGGATGAAACATTTCAACCTTCGATGAACGAGATGCTCGATAAATTATGGGTCTCTCTCAAAATTCCGTATATCACATTAATGCGACGAAAATTAGGCTTTGGAAAAGGCTCCGAGTTTGTTCTGCGGTTGTATCTACCGGAAGCACACGAACATTTGACGGAAACTCTACGTTGGCTTTCGATGTACAAAGAAGTTGGTTTTGTGCGGCACGCACTGATTGATGAAGGGAAATTAGTTACTAAAAAATTGATTAAGTAATGCCGTCAAAGGAAACATTCGCCGAATTAAAACTTCGCACCCAAAAAATTATCGGAGTTTTACAAAAAGAGTATCCATCAGTGCGAACTGCTCTCACGCACAACAACCCACACGAATTGTTAATTGCTACAATTCTTTCAGCTCAATGCACCGATGAACGGGTTAATAAAGTTACTCCACAATTATTCAAACAGTATAAAACTGTTCAGCAATTTGCCGAAGCGAATGTTGCAGAACTTGAAGGTATAATAAAATCGACCGGCTTTTATCGTGCAAAAGCAAAAAGTATAATAAATTGCTGCAAAGCATTGGTCGAAAATTATGGCGGGAATATACCCAAAGATATTAACGAGATGATTAAATTACCCGGTGTGGGACGCAAAACTGCCAATGTAGTTTTAGGTGCGGCTTTCGGTATTACTTCCGGGATTGTAGTTGATACTCATGTAAAACGACTTTCCGAACGGCTTGGCTTCTCATCGCAAACTAATCCCGAAAAAATTGAAGTTGATTTGATGAAAATCGTTCCGCAAAAATATTGGATCGATTTTGGAAATTACCTGATTTGGCACGGAAGGAAAACTTGCCAGGCTCGTAAACCAAAATGTCTCGATTGTTCTATCAACGGCTACTGTTTTTCACAGTCAAAAATTATTAAATGAGTAGATGAATCAAACACAAACTATAGATGAAGTTGCTCTGAACGAAAAGAACCGGACAAAGATTGTAATCGGTGTAATGTTCGGTGTAACGCTTGCCGGACTCGATGCTACTGTTGTTGGTACAGCTATGCCTACAATAATTTCGGCTCTTGGAGGTATGGCGCTTTATACTTGGGTCTTCTCGGCTTATATGCTGACTACGGCAATATCAATGCCCCTCTGGGGCAAGCTGTCGGATGTATATGGAAAGAAAACTCTTTTTCAAATTGCCGTTTTGTTTTTTCTAATCGGTTCAATACTTTCGGGGGCTTCTCAAAATATGGTTCAGTTAATTATATTTAGAGGAGTTCAGGGAATTGGCGCCGGAGGTTTAGCGGCAGTGTCGTACGCATTAATCGGAACGATATTCCCGCCTGCACAACGAGGACGCGGTGCAGGAGCTTTGAGTGCTACTTGGGGAATCTCAAGTCTGCTGGGACCGCTCACCGGAAGTTTTATAGTTACTCACTTCGATTGGCAGTGGGTATTTTTTATTAATATTCCGGTTGGAATCCTTTCAATCATACTCATCCAAATTAATTTGAACGAAATTACACAAGCAAAAAGAGAACGTATCGATTATGCAGGAGCCGCCATTTTTATTTCCGCTGTGTTTTCGTTGTTGATGGCTTTTCTTCTGTTTGGAAAAGGGGCGGCTTTCTTCTCGTTCAATGTAACAGGATTGATCATAGTTTCTGTTGTTTTGATAATCGCTTTTATTCTTAATGAAGGGAAATTCGGAGATCCGATTATCCGAGTCGATTATTATCGCGACCGTGCCTTCGGGGTTGGAAATTTACTTGCCTTCCTTTCTGGTTTTGCGATGTATGGTATTATCAGTTTCGTGCCGTTGTTCGTGCAATCGATTCAGGGGGGAAGCCCGTTAACGGCTGGTTTAGCCATTATGCCTATGGCGCTTGCTTGGTCGGCAGCAAGTTTTTCAGCGGGACGCTTAATTCAAAAATACGGCGAAAAATTGTTTATCCGCCTTGGCTTGATATTGATGGTAGCTGGATTTTTGGCGGCAACATTTGTTCACTACGATTCGCCGATGTATTTTGTAATACTATTTGTATCATTAATCGGTGCCGGTATGGGTTTCAGTACTCCTGCAATTTTAGTTACAGTTCAAAATAGTATGAACAAAAACGCAATCGGTGTAGCAACTTCTTCACAAATGCTTGCAAGAACACTCGGAGGCACAATGGGGGTTAGCATTATGGGCACAACTTTAGCCCGCTCGATGTTGATTGAATTCGGTGAATTATCAAAAACCGGGAAACTAAATTCACTACCGGAATTAGTCCGAAAACATTTAGGCGAACCGCACGAATTACTTAGTTCGCACTTGCGTGGTCTGATGCAACATCAAGACCTTGTAACGGTATTATCTGTTTTTACAAATAGTTTACAAAATGTTTTTTTTGTAGCTTTAATCATTGTGATACTCGGATTTATAGTAAGTTGGTTTTTACCAAAATTAAAAGGTTAACTATGAAAGGAGAAAAGTTCCATGTGTTACACAAAAATAATTTTACTTTTCTCGTCGTTTCTGTTTACGTTTTCGGTGTCTGCCGACGAGATTAATCTCGAAAGAAGAATAGGTAAAAAATTTCAAAAAATTACTGTTAAGGATGTAATAGTTATCGAAGAGACACAGAACTGTATCCGCTATCTGCAGTTTAACAAAGCATTCCAATCGCCCGAACCACGGCTTGCCAATAAAACAGAAGGGGGCGACGATCAATGTGCGGTTGCAATTAAATCTTCCGACGATGATCGGCGGAGGATTATTGCAAATTGGAAGAAACAAGCATTCAATGCAAAAGTAATTTTAACTGATGGCTCAACACACACAGTATATTGCATATCAATTAAATATCCCTTATCTTCAGCCGCTAAAAAAGAAGCACTGTCGGAATGGCATAAACCCGCTTTGCTTCTACGCAATGGTGATGAGTTGAAGTTTTCTAAAATTAAAAAATTACAGATGGACATTAAATCGGCGATTGTTGCAGTTGAATTCAAAGATGGTAAACAGCAAAGTCTTCAATATGTAATGAAACGGCGAATTCATAACGGCGATTTACCCGGCGTAGTAACGGGTGTTACTGATGCTTTTACATACTTCAGAGTAACAATAGACAAGATAAAAGAAATAGAATTCATCAAGTAATTATGAACGCAGTTACAGATCATTATAAATTGTTCTTCAAGGAAAGTCCACAACCAATGTTTGTTTATGATGTAGCGACTTTAAAGATCCTTGAGGTAAACAATGCAGCTCTGCTTCTTTACGGATATTCGCTGGAAGAATTTTTACAGATGACAATTCTCGATATTCGTCCGGCTGAAGATATTCCATTGATTTTGGAACACCTCAAAAAAATCCACCGGCAAATCGAAAAATCGGGTTGTTGGAGGCATTTGAAAAAAGATGGCTCCATTATCTGGGTTGAAATAACAGCGCATGAAACAACTTTTGAAGGACGGCACGCACGATTTGTATTAGTGAAAGATATTACTGAGCAGCGGTGTATTCAGGAAGCCTATCGGTTAGCTGAAGAAAAATTTCGCACACTTGTTGAACTATCGCTTATAGGAATCTATATTATTCAGGATGGAAAATTTTTATACGTAAACCCTCATTTTGCTGAAATCGCAGGTTACTCTCAGCAGGAAATAATCAACACCAAAACAATTGCCGACCTTGTTTATGAGGAAGACAGGGAATTAGTATTTCAAAACATACAGAAAAAACTAAGTGGCGAAACGGGTGAAATACGCTATTCATTTCGGGGGAAGAGGAAAGATGGAAGTATAGCATTCGTAGAGGTTCACAGCACAACAACTGAATTCGAAGGGAAACCGGCTATAATTGGAACTTTATTGGATATCACAGAAAGGAAAAAAACTGAGGAATCGCTCCATTACCATTACGACCTTGAGAAACTGTTTGTAAAAATATCTACAAATTTTGTAGATCTTTCTGCCGATGAAATCGATATTGGAATCGAGAAAGCTTTGAAAGAAGTTGGTGAATTTATTGATGTTGACCGAAGTTATGTTTTTTTATTTTCTGAAAACATGAGTTTTATGGATAATACACATGAGTGGTGTGCCCGCGGAATAGAATCTGAAATCGAAAACTTAAAAAATGTTCCGGCCACACAGATGCCTTGGTGGATGGAACAAATCACAAGATACAATGTCATAAATATCCCAGATGTACACGAGATCCCGGAAGAAGCACTTCATGAAAAAGAAATTTTCTTATCTCAGGATATAAAATCGTTGATATGTGTTCCGTTAATTCATGGGAAAAATTTATTGGGCTTTTTAGGTTTCGATTCTGTAGTTCAAAAAAGAAATTGGGGCGAAGAAGCTGGTACATCATTATTGATGCTTGGAGAAATTATAGCAAACGCATTACGGAGAAAAGTTGTTGAGAAACAACTTGAAAAACTTTCGAGCGCTGTAAAACAAACTGGCGATAGCGTGGTTATTACGGATAAAGAAGGAATTGTCGAGTTCGTGAATCCCTCGTTTATTCAATTAACAGGATACAGTCCCGAAGAAGTTATCGGTAAAAAACTAAGTATTCTAAAATCTGGTAAACACAACTCAAAATTTTATAAAAAACTTTGGGACACAATATGCAGTGGAAAAACGTTTCAAGCTGAAATTGTTAATCGGAAAAAAGACGGAACGTTTTATCAACAGGATTGTATCATCACACCAATTAAGGATGGTAAAGGTGAGATAACACATTTCATCTCCACTGCGCGCGATATTACGGAACGGATACGAATCGAAGAAACTCGGAAACGACTTACAGCGATTCTGGAAGCAACTACCGACTTTGTATCGAGTGCTGATTTGAATCATAATATTTTATTCATAAATCGTGCTGGCAGAAAACTTGTAGGAATAGGCGAATTTGAAACGGTAACTAATCTAAAAATCACTGATTTTCATCCGAAATGGGCAAGCGATATTATTTTAAAAGTTGGTGTGCCCACCACATTGCGTGAAGGAACTTGGCATGGCGAAACTGCTTTACTCACTCGTGATGGTAATGAAATACCCGTCTCACAAGTCATAATTGCTCATAAAGATACATCAGGAAACGTGGAATATATTTCCACTATAATCCGTGATATAACTGATATTAAAAAAGCAGAAGAAGCCTTACGTTTTAGTGAAGAGCAATACCGCTTATTAGTTGAAAATCAATCGGACCTGATAGTGAAAGTGGATTTGGATGGGCGGCTCTTGTTTGTCAGCCAGACTTATTGTGATTTGTTCGGAAAAACTAAGGAAGATTTATTGGGTAACATCTTTATGCCTCTAGTTCATGAAGAAGACAGAGAGCATACTGCTGAGGAGATGAAAAATCTTTTCAAACCACCTTATACATGCTATGTAGAACAGCGAGCAATTACAAAATACGGCTGGCGATGGCTGGCGTGGTCGGATAAAGCCGAATTAGATGAAAACGGTAAAGTTGTGGCAATAATCGGAAGCGGACGCGATATATCGGACAGTAAAAAGGCAGAACAGGAAATTAAATTAGCAAATATAAAATTAGAGCACCTGTTAAAAGAAGCCACGAAACGTAAAACGGAGTTAGAAAAATTATCGAACGACCTGGTTGTTGTTGAAGAAAGGGAGCGTAAAAAGTTTTCGCGTGAATTGCACGACAGTTTAGGGCAAGTGCTAACTACTTTAAAAATAAATTTAGATTTAACCAGCATATCCTTACATGAAGATATCTTGAAATCAAAAGAGTACATCGAGGAATGCCGGAATTTAGTTGACGAAGCAGTTCGTGAAGTTAAGCAAATATCCTACGATTTGAGGCCCTCGGTATTAGACGACTTTGGATTGAATGCAGCCCTTCGACTTCAAACATCGCAATTTCAAAAACGGGTTGGTATCTCAACTACGTTAAATCTTGGAGTAGAAGACCGCCGTTTTGATCCCACGATTGAAACTGTCATTTACAGGATTGTGCAAGAAATTTTAACGAATATCGTAAAACACTCGCAAGCTACTCAGGTAAGTATTCAGCTTTTTAAACGTGATAATGTTTTAGCCCTAACCGTTTCGGATAACGGGATTGGATTTGATATGGATAAGTTATCTAAACGTGAAGAGCAGGAAGCACATTTCGGGTTGAGAAATATTCAGGAGAGAGTTGAATTTTTAGGGGGAAAATTATATATTGACTCTACGATGGGAAAAGGTACAGAAATATCTGTTGAAATTCTGCTGAAAGAGAAATGAACAATTGAAAAAAGATAATCGAATAAAAATTTTAGTCGCTGACGACCATAATCTTGTCCGACAAGGAATAGTAGCTTTACTAAATAATGAATCGGATATGGAAGTAATCGGTGAAGCTTCCGACGGTATTGAAGCAGTTCGGCTTGCGAAAAAACTTAATCCTGATATCGTTATAATGGATTTGAGTATGCCTAATTTGAACGGCTTGGAAGCTACGCACCAAATCAAACGGGACGCTTCTCACGTTAAAGTACTGATTCTTACTCAACATGAAAATGAAGAGTATGTAATGCAAATTATAAAAGTAGGCGCAAGTGGGTATGTATTAAAAACATCGGTCTCTGATGATTTGATTAAAGCTATTAAAGAAATTCAAAAAGGGGAAAAGTTTTTTAGTCCCTCGATATCGCGAATGATATTAGACGATTATATAAAACGGACGAAAGGTTTACATACTGAGAATAAAGCACCCGAACTTACTCATCGTGAAAAAGAAGTTTTACAATTGATAGCCGAGGGGAGTACAAATCAGGAAGTTGCCGAAAAATTATTCATTAGTGTGCGAACAGTCGAATTTCACCGCGCAAATATTATGCACAAATTACAATTGAACGATTTAGCAAGTTTAATAAAATACACAATTCAAAAAGGAATTGTACAAATTAATTCAATCAAGGAGAATATATGAAAATAAGTAACCTCATAATTTCTGCATTAATTATTTTTTCTTTTATCGGGTGTGAGAAAGAAGAAGACCCGTTAGTTCGGGTTTCTAATAAATTGACAATTTATACAGAAGTTGAGTTGAAAAAAACAGATGGATATACTAAGTTGTTTGAAGAAGTCGATGCTGGATATACCACAGACTATACTAAAGTACCCGATGGTTTCTATGTCGTAACTTCGACAGATGTTGCGACCCCCGGTTCTTTTCAAGCTTCAAAAAATAAAAAATATACTGTCGAAGTAGGTCTCACCGATAAACAAATACCATACATACACGTAACAGAACCTTAATCCATAATGGAAAAGATCGACATACTTGTAGTTGATGATTCGGAAAACTTTAGGGAATTAATTAAAGATTTTTTGGAACAGCAGCAGGAAGTTCAAAAAGTAACTACGGCGGTATCGGGGAAGGAAGCTATCGAGAGCCTCGAAAAATTTACACCGAAAGTTATACTGATGGACATTGTTATGCCGGATTTAAACGGGTTTGAAACATCTGAAATAATTCGTAGTAAGTTTCCTGATATGCCGATTATTATTCTTTCCGGCAACGAAGTTACCGATGCCCGTGAAATGATTGAAAAATTGAAGCTGAATGGTTTCGTAAATAAAGTAAATTTAGTTAGCGAGTTGATTCCCGCTATTTTTAAATCTTTAAGGAAACGGAAATAACAGCAACCTCGTATATATACGAGTTTTTAAAACAAGTAGTTTTACATATTGTTTTTTAATAAACGATACATTAAATTTACATCAGAGCATTGAACTACTTTGAAAGTTCTGTTGTTCTTAAGTTAGAAATAATTTTTACAGTAATTTGGGTAAGTATCATTCCTCCCGTGATACTTTAAATGAAGCCGGGCCCTGCGGTCCTACCCCCTTAACGCGGGGTCCGAGCTTCGGCCCGTTTTTTAATGAATCTCATCGCCACAAGCAGCGAGCTATCTAATTAACCCTCGTCCGCCTTTGGCGGATTAAACCTCGTAGTTTCCACAGTAACATTCCTCGTAAAAGCATCAGCTTAAAATCAAGTAAATTAACTTATTGTATGCGAGTTGGAATAATGTTATCATTTAATAGATAAATTATTTATAGAAAATTCTAATGAAATATATAAAAACAATTTTAGTAGTTGATGATAATGAAGAAACTTCATCTGAATTAGCTGAAATCTACAAGTCTTTAAACTATACAGTCGGGTTAGCTCCCGATGGCGAGTCGGCAATTGAAGCGCTGCAGGAGCGCGATGTTGATTTAGTAATTATGGATTTGTTGTTACCAGATACATCGGCAGTAACATTGATTAATCGTTTGAAAGCAGCCTCACCCGATGTAGAAATTATTGTTATGACAAATTTTCAGAACCCCGATTTATTAAGCGAAGCATTATTAAGCGGTGCAAGTTTGTTCGTACAAAAGCCTATTGTTTCAAATCAAATCATTGCCCTCTCGCTCAAGTGTTTAGAAAGAAGATGGATGCGACAGGAGAACAGCCGCCTGATGTTTGATTTGGCTTTTACCCGTGAGAAATTAGAAGAATATTCACGGCGGCATTCAAATACTTAAGGATTTTGATGATTCAAAAAAATGCAACAATTTTAATAGCAGACGATAATTTAACTTTTCGTAGAACTATTGTCCACTTTTTGAAAGCTCAATTCGATTCAGTGAAAGTAATTCAGGTTACAAATGGACGTGAAGCTATTCTAAAAACTGATGAACTAATCCCTGATTTAGTGATATTAGATATCAACATGCCTGAAGTTTCAGGTTTCGAAGCTGCATCGACAATTAAGAAAAATTATCCGTTTATCCCGATAGTTATTTTAACTAATTACGATGAGAACGAATACCGCCTCGAAGCAAAAAAGGTACTCGTCGACGCCTTCATACTAAAAGAAAATTTAATTAGCGAACTCCCTGAGGTTATCCACACTTTATTGATGAGTCAGGCACTACATCCCTTGTCTAACATCTCAGACTAAATTGCAGTTCAATTAAATATTACGTATTTTACTATTGACAAAATAGAAAATTAGTTATTAGATGGAATCATATTTTTTTACCAACATTAATGTACTCGTCGCCGGAATAATATTAGCAATTCTTCTCCTTGCAGTTGCATTTCAAATTAAAAATCGGATGGCATCTAAATTCCTCCATTATCTCAAGCAAAAGCTCTCATCCTTCCGAAAAAAATCAAACTGAGCCACAACAGAAATCCTTCTAATACAAACGTTTGTTTGTTAAACCTATCTTTTGTATATTTTTCCACAAAATTGAGGAACATTTACAAAAGAGTAAAATGATTGTTATGAAATTTGGCGGTACTTCAACGAAAGATGCCGCCGCTATGCTGAATGTAACTGTGATTATAAAATCGAGAACTTCTAAAAATCCTGTCGTTGTGATTTCAGCCATTGCTCAAGCCACTAACCAACTTGAGACTATGGGAAGTCTATCAAAATCGAACAAAGTTGCTGAAGCCAAAGATGTATTAAAATATTTTATCGACAGGCACCTTGCAATCGTCGAAACTGTGGGTATTAATCCGGACACTCAGGATAAAATAAGAACGAAAATCTTTTCTTACTCCGAAGAAATTTTGGAGATTATTACAGGGGTCTCAATACTTCGCGAGTTAACTCCACAGTCGCTCGACAGGTTTTATTCCTACGGTGAGTTATTATCATCTTATATCATTTCAGAAGTGATGAAAGAAAATGGTATCGATACGGTTTGGTTAGATACAAAAGATTTTATGGTTACCGATAATGCTTTTACTGAGGCGAAGCCAAATATGCAAGTGGTTGAAGAAAAATTGCGTCCTCTCGCTCTCAAGTTGATTGAAGAAAAAAAAGTAATTGTAACTCAAGGTTTCATAGGTGTTACACCAACAGGTGAACGGACTACTATGGGACGCGAAAGTTCCGATTTTTCGGCTGCCGTTATCGGGGCTGTGTTAGATGCTGATGATGTTCAAATATGGACAGATGTTGATGGGGTGCTGAGCGGCGACCCGAATATTATTGAGCATCCTAAAAAAATAAAGGAGCTTTCTTTCGAAGAAGCTTTTCAATTGTCGCTGTTCGGAGCAAAAGTTTTACATCCCAACACGATGATTCCTGCCGCCGAAAAAAATATTCCTATTTATGTTTATAACTCAAAACGTCCGCTAATTTCCGGAACTTTAATTTCTAATACATCTTCCACTACTGCAAAATCCGATTCTTTAATTAAGTCGGTTACCTACAAATCAAAAGTTTCGCTGCTAAACATAAAGCCAACGATTCGTTTCAGTCCTTACATTTTTTGGGAAAATATTTTCAGCGTTCTGAATAAATACAAAGTTGTACCGATTGTAACTTCAACTTCCGAGTATCAATTTGCAGTAGTCATTGAAACCAAGTATATGCGTGATTCAATCAAAGCCGAATTATCCACGTTAGGCGAAGTTGAAGAACTTGGAAATTTATGCCTCATTAGCTTGATGGGTCAAAAGATAAATCATAATTCTACAATTGTTCAAAATGTGTTTTCGGTGTTGAGTGCAATAAAATTTCACTTCATTTCCTTCGGGGCATCGGAAATGAGTATGAATATCCTGATCAATGAAGAGGATACTATACCTGTTGTCCGGTCGCTCCATAAATTATTCTTCGAAGGTGAAACTGATTCAAAAATATTCGAAGAAATCAGATGAAAACATTCCTAAGAATACTTAAGTATTTACTCCCTTATAAAAAAACTGTATTGCTGCTGATTTTTTCGATGCTTATTTATGTTGTATTGAATATATTTTCGCTTGCAATGGTGGTTCCGCTAATCGACGTAATCTTCACCGATGTAACTCAAACTGCTGCGGAGGTTCAAATCGATCTTACAAAAGGGAATATCAAAGATCAGTTGATGGGTTGGTTGTATCACACGTTAGGGCAATATCCTAAAAAAGAGGCGCTGTTTTATGTTTGTATATTTATTGCAGTCGGCTTTTTATTGAAAAACCTTACCGCTTATATGCAAATGTTTATGAATGCGGCTATCGAGCAAGGAATACTACGAGATATACGAAATGAACTCCATCGCCATTTGCATAAACTTTCGCTCCATTTTTTTATGGCAACCAAGAAGGGGCGGTTAATCAGCATCGTGATGAACGATGTTCGTATGATTACAGAATCTATTATGGCTTTGTTGGGTTCTTTTTTTCGCGACCCTCTCACAATTATTGTTAGTACGGTTATCCTTTTTATTTTCAATTGGCAGTTAACACTTACAATTCTTATTGTTACTCCGGTCGTCGGTTATTTTATAGGCAGGATTGGTGAGAAACTCAAAAAATACAGTTTACTTTTTCAGGAAAAGCTTTCCGAGATTACAACTTTGATTGATGAAAGCATATCGGGAGTGCGGGTGATAAAAGCATTCAAGATGGAACAACACGAAATCGAAAAATTCGAAACCCACACCTCGAAGTTATACAAAATATTTGTGAAGCTTCAAAGGATCAGAAATATTTCAAGTCCGTTTAGCGAATATTCAGGAATTGTTATTGCAGTCATCGTGATGTGGTTCGGCGGTTCGGCTATAATCGATAAAACCAGCCCGATGACGGCAGGACAGTTTATTTTTTATCTCACAATTTTGATAACTATGCTACAGCCGATAAAAATTGTTACACAGGTTTTTAATACTGTGAAAGAGGGAACGGCTGCCGGCGAGAGAGTATTCGCTGTATTGGATATCAAACCAAGAATAATCGACTCGCCAAATTCAACCGAGTTGAAAGAGTTTAAAGATACAATCGTCTTCGATAATGTTTCTTTCAAATACGATACTACATCATTAGTTTTAAAAAATATAAATCTGAAAGTTAAAAAAGGGGAAGTGATTGCCATCGTCGGACCGAGTGGTGCGGGAAAATCTACGCTTGTCGACTTAGTCCCAAGATTTTACGACCCTGTTGAAGGAAATATTTTTATAGATGATATTAATTTAAAAAATGTAACACAGGATTCGCTTCGCGATATGATGGGAATTGTAACTCAAGAAACCATCCTGTTCAACGATACAATCGCTGCCAATATAGGATATGGAGTTAAAGATGTTCCAATCCAAAAAATAAATGAAGCTGCCAAAATAGCTAATGCACATTTCTTCATTGAAAAAATGCAAGAGGGATATGAAACTACAATCGGCGACCGGGGGATAAAACTTTCAGGTGGCGAACGTCAACGGCTTGCTATTGCGCGTGCTGTTCTAAAAAACCCGGCGATTCTGATACTCGACGAGGCAACTTCGGCTCTCGATCCGGAATCCGAGATGTTAGTTCAGGAAGCATTAGAACGGTTGATGAAAAACCGAACGAGTTTTGTTATCGCACACCGCTTCTCGACTATACAGAATGCCGATAGAGTTGTAGTTATGGAAAAGGGAAGCATCGTTCAGATTGGTAAATTTGCTGAGTTAATTACAGAAGATGGATTGTTTAAAAAGTTGTATGAGTTACAGTTTAGGTTGTAAGATTAACGGAAAAGTTTGAAGTTCCGGTATTCACCGATTCTTATATCGAATATATTTTCAATCCAATTTAAAAGCGTTGTTTTAATATTTTTCCTTTTTAGCTTACGAGGTTGAAAGTCCCAGTTGTAATTTTGAATTCTTGCCAACATTAACTGCGGGTGTGTTTCTGTAAATTTTTCTATTGAATCGATAGCAGAATAGTCAAACTCAGATTGCTCTGGGATATTCTTTTGCATCCATTCATCGTCGTGCCAAAGTTTGTTGAATGATTTTATCTTTTCTTGCATAACTTTCGGATGTTTCACCCAGCCATAGTGGTAAACATAAGCATCAATAGTTTTTACGAACATTTTCCTTCCGCCGATTCTAAATCCCTGAGCATCCTTCCACGATTTTACACCGATTCCGTTTCTTATTACACGAATTTCCTGACGATACCAGTTCCTTGAATTGGCAACATAGTCGTAACTTCCATAGAAATGTTTGTATTTTAAGAGTAATCCTTCAACTTCTTTTTTTGGGAAATTATCGTGCATAGCAGTTTGAATTGTTGCTAAATATTTTTCGTGGATTACTTCGTCGGCTTGCAAATAAATTCCCCAGTCGCCTGTAATGTGCGATAGAGCAATGTCGGTTTGTTGCGACAATATTTTTCCGCCTGTTCGTAAGCTTTCGTCCCAAACCGTCTTAACTATTTTTATTTTCGGCTCGCTGAGTGATTCAATTTGTTGAAAAGTATCATCCTCCGAATCTCCAACAACGATAATAAACTCATCGCAGACTGGCAAAATAGACATTATCGATTCGATGTAAGGATATCCGTATTTTGAGCCATTACGGAGTATAGTGAAGCCGCTAACTTTCATAATTTGGAAATCTTTTTAATTTTTGCTTTAATATAAAAAATTATGCTTGAAATGAAAAGGTTTTTTGAAAAATATCCGCTTGTTATTCTGATTATTTTCGGGATTATTCTGCGTATTCTTGCTTCCTTTTTTAGCAAAGGATTTCTTACCCTCGACGACCATCATAACTTGGTAGTCGATGCTGATATTCTTGCGAGCGGCTTCCCGCCTACAGCGGGGCTGCCCGCTGATTTTAAAGATTCGGCGTTGTACCCTTTCATCGTATCGCTCATCATGCTAATTGTGCGGGTCTTCGGTATAAATTCTCCGGATACCGAAATGTTCTTCGTTCGATTAGCGCACGGTTTATTTTCCGTCATCGGAATTTATCTCGTCTTTAAAATTTTAGAAGCTAAAGTGGATAAACGAAGTGCTGCAATCGGCGGAATTTTTATGGCTGCATTTTTTGTAATGCCGATTTTTTCAGTTCATCAATTTGAGGAAGTAATTTGTCAAATTCCTTTGCTTGCGTCGGTATGGTATTTTATTCGCTTTGAAAAGGAAAATAAAAATCTCTACTTATTTTTATCGGGAATATTTATTGGGGTTGCATTAATACTTAGATTTCCCCTTATATCGTTTGTTGTTCCATTTTTGATTGGTGTGATAATTACTAAAAGCAGCCGCAAGCTTTCATTCTTATTTTTATTCGGGTTTCTTGTAATTATTTTCTTGCAGTCGTTGAGTAATTTATATGTGAACGGTGAATTCGGTTACTCATTTTCCCAAAATTACGGTTTTATATTAAGCGATTATAACAGCATCATAAAATCCGAGGGTTATCCTGCCGGACCGCCATCAAGATACCTGCTTACACTTTTAGCTGCGTTCATACCCCCCTTCTCAATTCTTTTTCTTATTTCGGCGTTAAGGGGAAGCAAGAAATTTATGCTAATAGGTATTTCAGTGTTAGCTTTTTTGATTGCTCATAGTGTAATCGAGAACAAGCAGGAGGGGTTCTTACTTCCAATTATTCCGATGTTAATAATTTTAGCTGTCGCAGGATTTAATAATTTGAAACAGTGGTTTCAGAAAAAAAATCTATCAAGAATTTATAAATACAACTGGATTTACTTTTGGGTGCTGAATTCAATTTTATTAGTCTTTTTTATTTTCCATTATGGAAAGAAAGACCGAGTCGAACCGCTCGTTTATATAAATGAAAAACAGGATGCTGCCGGTGTTTTGATTGCTCAATTCAGTTATACATTTTTGGTGCCCGATTACTATCTTGGGAAAACAATTCCTATTCATATCATTGATGATAAAAAGAAACTGCAACAACAAGAA
Source organism: uncultured Ignavibacteriota bacterium (assembly GCA_947085405.1). Lineage (GTDB taxonomy): Bacteria > Bacteroidota > Ignavibacteria > UBA10030 > BY39 > JASEGV01. The sequence goes on along the minus strand of CAMTWO010000030.1, from coordinate 4,686 downwards.
ATGATAATCAACTACTCTGTATTATATACTGACTCGTTGGAACAAGACAAAAATGATTTAGAAAAAATAATGGAGAGAAAATTTGTTTTAGAAAAAACCATTGAGCCAAGTTTAGGCGATTTCATAGCTCATAAATTGAATCCAAAGTTCAACAAATCGCGGACATGTTATGTCTTCAAAATTTATTAAAACTTATTGAAATGAAAAATAAATCCCGTTTTGAAATATTATTGCCGAATCAAAATATCATCCTCTCGGTGAAGGTATTGCTTTTAATGATGTTTATTTTCACGCTACTTCGGTTTGTATTTTACGTTCTTTACTCGCCGCAGTTTTATGGTGTTCCGATTAGTGAAATCGGGTTATCATTTCTAATCGGTTTGCGTTTTGATTTAGCTTCAACGATGTTGGTGGGTGGATTGTTTTTGCTGCTTCTTAATTTGCCCGGCAAATTTAAATTCAAACGCTTATATAAAATTTCAATAATAAGTTTATTATTTCTGTTTGTTATTGCATCCCTCATATTATCGCTGGGAGATATTTTCTATTATCCTTATTCAAAACGTAGAATTTCGTATGAAATTTTTAATCTTTTTAAATCTATTCCCGAATTAATAACAATTATCCTTGCCGACTATCTCGCCCAATTAATTATTGCGGTTGCAGCAGTTGTCTTGCTTGGATATTTATGGTTTAAATTTATTGGAAAATATAAAAGCACCCCCTACAAAGGAATTGCTAACGATTTAATATATTTTATTTTATTGATTGGTGTGGTAGTTATTTCAATACGTGGTGGATTTCAGTTGAAGCCCCTTCGCGAAAGTTACGCTTTCAGAAGCGATAATATTGCTTTAGGGCATCTCTCGTTGAATGCCGTCTTCACGACTTTACGGACTTTGAACAGAGGCGATATTCAATCTTATAATTTTATTCCGATGGACGAAGCCATAAAATCAATGAGACACTTACTAAAAAGTCCAAACGAAATTTATTTGGATGAAGAATATCCATTGATGAGGCAAACACTTCCTGAAACTAAACAACAAAACAAGCTGAATGTCGTAATCATAATAATGGAAAGCTGGCCCGGAAATTTTGCAGAACTCGAATCCATCAAACCTTTTCCGATGCCCGAGTTTCGAAAACTGATGAACAAAGGTATTTACTTCTCGAATTTCTTTGCAGCAGGGCAAAGAACAATTCAAGGAATGCAGGCAATTGTTGGCTCGATACCAAATGTAGTTTACGACGATATATTGGGAAGCCCGATTGAGCAAAATTTTCTCCGTCCTTTAGGTGTGATACTAAAGGAGAGTGGTTACAGCACGATTTTTCTTCACGGTGCGCGTTCCGGTTCGATGGGCTTCGAGGCGTTTTCTAAATTGGCGGGATTTGATTCTTACATATCAAAATCTGATTTCGATTTGAATAAAGTAAAAGACGACGGCACGTGGGGAATATTCGATCATTTCGTATTCGAGAAAGCGAATGAAGAATTTAGTAAAATAAAAAAACCGTTTTTAGGTTTAGTGATGTCGCTATCATCGCACGCACCGTATGCACTGCCATCTAAAGAATTTGAAGTTTACGACTCGACTGTTACCAATTACAAATTTTTAAATTCATTAAGATATTCGGATTGGAGTTTGGGAAAATTTTTAGAAGAAGCAGAGAAATCCGATTATTTTCGGAATACACTCTTTGTTATTACTGCCGACCATGCCGAAGGGACTAGAGAAAAAAATATATACGAACTTTTCAAGATTCCTTGTTTACTCTATTCGCCTGCATTTGTGAACCCCGCAATTATTTCTTCGGTTCATAGTCAGGTAGATATTCTCCCGACAATTATTGATCTATTGAAATTACAAACAAAACACTCGTCGTTTGGTTTAACGGCGATTGCCGGGAACGATGGATTTGCCTATCTTGCGAGCGGCGGTTTGCACGGCTGGATAAAGGGCGACTGGCTGTTAGTGGGCGATTTCGATAAAAATATTGCATTGTATCATTTTAAAACTGACAGGTATCTGAGCGAAAATAAATTAAATATGAATCTGAAAACTGCTGACGTTTTAAGAAGGGAAATGCTATCATATCTGCAGGTTTCAACATACTTGCTCAGAAGTAACAAGGTTTATAAAGCCCGGTGATATTTTATTGATTACTCGAATTCAGTAAGATTTTTTAAAGAGTCAAGAAGACGATTCAGAGAGGTGGATCGAATTTCAATAGTAGGGATTAAATCCTTAAAAACAGACCGTTTTCATTATATAGTATAAAAATAATAGGCAATAGACGTAAATATTTTTATAAAAACACTTGACAATCAGTCGATTTAAATTTATATTATTGCAGTTACTTCAGCCAATCAGTAATGGGCATTAACATTGATATTTAATAATAAAATGGAGATTCCAAAATTGGAAAAGAAGTTATATTTTAGAGACATTCTTCAGAACGTTTTAAAACGTTTTACCTACATTAATAAATATTTTTCTTTTCATCTTTTTAAAAAATATTCCACGACTTGGTCAGGTCAGATTCCTCGGTGCAGAACAATAAATATTTTATCATTGACTCATTGTATGATTGAACCAATGAAGAAATCAATAAAGAAACAATCTAAACTAAGGAGCTACATTATGAAAATATTAGTTATCAGTTTTTCGTTAATCGTGATATTATTTAATTCTTTTTACGCTCAACCTACACGACACAGATTTCCGCCTCCCGTAAAGCATAGCGGCTTTGGTGGAGAAACAAGTTTACGAGCTAAGCTAAGTTCTCCAGGCGAGATTGTAAATAATGGAGAGACTTCTCGACGAGTCGACTTACAGTCTCGTACCTACGGTATCGTAGATAGGGAGTCTTCGACCTCCGGTGTTATTTGGGGACCAGTTATTAAACTTTCTCCTGACGATCCTTGGCCATCGGGTGGGAACTACATACCACTGTTGGCGACACAGGGTGATACAATTCACTGCGTCTGGACTTCCGGCCAATATCGCATACCGTACATCCGTTCAACTACGGATGGGCTAACATGGGAACAACCAATAGGATTGTTAAAAGACTCTCTAAAATTTGTTAGTGTAGGGGGCAGCCTCTTTGCGGTCGATGGAGATGACTTGTATGTTTTCTTTGGGGGACAAGACACTGGGATGCTTGCCGGCAGTGGAAATGTGTACTATTTAAAAAGTTCTGATCGTGGAGAAATGTGGTCAATGTATGGACCGGCAACGAGCGACACAATAGGGGCGTTTTGGTCCACGAGTGTGCGTGAAGATACAATGGCGGTGGTCTATGTACCACGAATAAATTACCGAGTACAATATCCCCGCATAACAAGAACTATCAATAGAGGATCGACTTGGACCCGCTCGGCACAGGAAATGCCCTCATCAAGCTCTAACCAGCTCAGAGTTGCACTCACACCTGGACTGTTGAACTTTTTCCATCCGGGTGATAGTTGGCCCGGTCCGGCACCTGAGATCGTTCTGCACCGTTCGACTGACTTGGCTAACACGTGGCGGGATTTTGTGGTTCTTTCACCAATTGACGGCGATGGGTCGGACATGCCTGAAGTAGCAACATTTGAAAATGTGTATAACCAGACGACAATAGCAGTTATGTGGCGAGGAGAGGAGTGGGGCGGAGCGATGTTTAGCGCAGGTATGGCGGTTCGCCTTTCGTACGATAACGGCAAAACCTGGCAGCCGGTGCAGGTCGTGAGTGATGTACCCTTCGGCTCGTTCCATAGTGTTGCTATTAAAAACAACGTCATTGCTGTCAGTTGGGATCACGAAGGGTCTGACTTCGGTGGTCCGTTTCAGGTCAAGGTGAGGGTGAGCCTTGATTGCGGGGCTACGTGGAAAGCCGTTACTAACCTTACGCCGGAAGATACAGCATGGGCGGGCAATTCCTCGATAGTCCTTTCGAACTCAGCCGTACACGTTGCCTGGACAGAAAAAAAAGATAACAAGTGGAACATATACTACCGCCGAGGAGAACTGCAGCAGATCACTCCATCACTCTCAAGCACGTTCCTCGAGTTCGACACAGTTAGTGTTGGCTGCAGCAAGTCTAAGGTTATAAAGGTGAAAAATCCCCGCTGCGACCCGCTGCAACTTTCTGCCCTCGTTTCAAATGAGCAGGATTTTACAATTACTCCGGATAATGTCATCGTTCCGCCGCGAGACAGTGTAGCACTGACTGTACACTTTGCCCCATTGAGTGTGGGAGATAAATCAGGGCATATGGTTCTCAATTATAAACAAATTGTTAAGCCGGATACAATCCACTTTTCTGCTGACGCTGTGGGAAGAGGAAACGTGTTATCAAGAACATTTCTCCAGTTCGACACGCTCACTGTCGGCTGCAGTAGGTCTGAGGTCGTGACGGTGAAAAATCTCCGCTGCGACCCGCTGCAACTTTCTGCCCTCGTTTCAAATGAACAGGATTTTTCAATTACTCCGGATGATATCATCGTTCCGCCGCGAGACAGTGTAGCACTTACTGTACGCTTTGCCCCATTGAGTGTGGGGGATAAATCAGGGCATATAGTTCTCAATTATAATCAAAGTGTTAAGCCGGATACAATCTTCGTTTCTGCTGCCGCTGTGGGAAGAGGAGACGAGTTATCAATTACCGATAGCATTGGTAAGGGATGGCAGTTGATTT
>CAMTWO010000029.1:0-52358 GCA_947085405.1 uncultured Ignavibacteriota bacterium | reverse complement strand
TCTGTCCACCGAAGCTTTAGCATAGGTGGACTCCCTCTCCGCCATACTACGCTGAAGCTTCGTATGGCATTCAATATCAAACAGGATTGTTAAAATGAAAAGCAAAGGAGTAAAAGTTCGTCTGTCCACCGAAGCTTTAGCGCAGGTGGACTCCCTCTCCGCCATGCTACGCTGAAGCTTCGGTTGGCGAGCCGTTCTTCCTGTTTTCGTAGTTGAGACACCCGAATTTAGTGTAAAAGATGTTGCACCTTTGCTACATTGGATTTAGTGTATTTCGTGGCAAAAAAATAATCCACAAATTCCACGAATACACACGAATATAATGGAACACCCAACACGTATGTAAAAATGTCGATTCTAAATAGTCAGAAATTAGAAGGGAAAATTGAAGAGAGTGAAGTTGTGAATCTCGGTAAATGCGAAGCGGGGGAACCAGTTGGTAGTTTGCCCGAAAGACTTTATCAGATTGCCTCATTAACCGTAGAGCAGGTAAAAATATTTTTGGAAGAGTGCATTAAGAGGAATCTGTAAAATAATTGCAGCCAAAACGAATACCCATTTCCACCAGCCCTTCCAGGCAAAAGTCCGAATTCCGATAATTATCATAACTCCAAAAAATAAAATGTAAAAGAAAAGTATAACTAATGCACTCGACATATCGGGAAAGTTGATGAATCCCAATACATATCGTTCATCGTTCACGATTGTAGGTTTATAACGGAACAAGAGCATCTGTAAAAGTAATATGAACCCCTCGCCGATACGAGCCGAAGCATTAATTAAAGCTAATGAGGTTATGAAATGATTATACGGAAATTTGGTAAGTATCCATAAGGAGATGATTGTAAGAAATATATTAGAAAAAGGTCCCGCCAAAACCGACATCACACAATTATGATCGAGGATACAATCGTTGTGAACATTTAGGACACCTTTCATCAGCGATAGATTGCTGCTGCAAAAATACTCAGCCGCTTCTATGTGGGCAAATTGATGGATTAAATATGAAAATCCGGAGGCGGATATAATAGCTAAAATACCGACTATCACTGTTAACAACTTCGGAGTTTTTATCTTTTCATTAGCCACTGTATAGATTCAAAATTATATGTGCAGTGGAATTAAGAGCAACCTGATGTGGCACCGCAGTTCATACATTTATAACAACTACCGCTTCTGACCATTAAGCTGCCACATTCGTGACAGGGAGGAGCGTCCGATTGTGTTTTGTAAACTTCGGCTTCTTTTGCTGCTGTGTTTTTGCTTTCTATAGAGAATTCTATTTCCGATGTGGCTTCAGGTGAAATTGTGATTGAAATATCGGGATTCAGAACAAACTTTTTACTCAACCAGCGGAATATATAATCTAAAATAGATTTAGCCATCGGAATGTCTCTATTGTTTGTAAATCCGCTCGGTTCGAAACGCATGTGACTGAATTTATCAATCAAAACTTTTAAAGGAACACCATACTGCAAAGCCATCGAGATTGAGGTGGCAAAAGCATCCATCAATCCGGATATCGTTGAACCTTCCTTCGACATTGTGATAAATATTTCGCCTGGTTGCCCATCTTCATATAATCCAACTGTAAAGTATCCTTCGTGTCCGGCAATCGAAAATTTGTGCGTGATAGCTTGCCGCTCATCGGCTAAACGCCGTCTGAATGCTTGTTGTTTTTTAACATTCTCGCCATCCACAGAGGTGTTAAGTGGTTGAGTCCGTTTCGACCCATCGCGGTAAACAGCGATTGATTTGAGTCCTAATCGCCACGCTTCGATATAGGCATTCTGAATATCATCAATGGTTACATCATTCGGCATATTCACAGTTTTTGAAATGGCACCTGATATGAACGGTTGAACGGCTGCCATCATCTGAATGTGTCCGAGATATTGGATAGATCGTTTGCCTTTCGCCGGTTTAAATGCACAATCGAAGATTGGTAAGTGGTCTTCGTTAAAATGTGGCGCACCTTCGATGGTATCGTTTTTTTGTATGTATGCAAGTATGTGTTCGATTTGTTCCTCATCATAATTTAATCTGAGGAGAGCTTCGGGGACAGTATTATTCACAATTTTCATAAACCCGCCGCCTACTAACTTTTTATATTTCACCAAAGCGATATCAGGTTCAACTCCTGTGGTATCACAGTCCATCATAAAACCAATTGTTCCGGTGGGAGCGAGGACAGTAACTTGTGAATTACGGAATCCGTGTTCTTTTCCCATAGCATAGGCATCGTCCCAAACTTTTCGTGCGGCGGTTAGCAGATCGCTCGGTGCATAACGGTCAGAAATATGGTCAGCTTCAACACCGTGCATTTTAATCACTCGCAGCATTGGTTCGCGGTTAAATGGAAACCCTGCGAACGTACCTTTGGTTTTCGAAATAATTGCAGATTGTTTGTATGCCTGCCCGGTCATCAAGGCAGTTATTGCGGCGGCATAAGCGCGTCCGGCATCACTATCGTATGGAAGTCCGCGAGCCATAAGCAAGGCGCCTAAGTTCGCATAACCTAAACCAAGTGGTCTGAAGTCGTGGCTATTCTTTTCGATTGCTTTTGTAGGATAGCTTGAATTTCCGACAATAATTTCCTGAGCGATTATAGCGAGGTTCACAGCATGGCAAAATTTTCGTACGTCGAACTCACCGTCGTCAGTCCTGAATTTCATCAAGTTTAACGAGGAGAGGTTGCAGGCGCTATCATCTAAAAACATATACTCGCTGCATGGATTCGATGCGTTAATCGGGGCAGTGTTTGGGCAAGTGTGCCACTTATTTATTGTTGTATGAAATTGTAAACCGGGATCGCCGCATATCCATGTTGCTTCGGCAACCTCTTTCATCAACGATTTTGCTTCGTGCGTATCAACAGGCATGTTGTCCATAACAGATTTAGTTACCCACTTAGCACCTTTGACGGTAGCAGTCATAAACTCATCGGTAACCCGGACAGAATGATTTGCGTTTTGATAAGCTACAGAATCATAAGCGCCGCCGGGAATGTTGAAACCGCCATCGTAGCCCGATTCAATTAATGCCCAAGCTTTCTTTTCTTCAAATGATTTGCAACGAATAAAATCAAGAATATCGGGGTGCTCAATATTCAGTATAACCATTTTTGCAGCGCGGCGGGTTTTACCCCCCGATTTTATTACACCCGCAAAAGCATCGTAACCTTTCATAAAAGAGACAGGACCCGAAGCAGTTCCGCCACCTGAAAGGTGTTCGCGGGATGAGCGTAATATTGATAGATTTGTTCCTGTACCTGACCCCCATTTGAATAAAAGTCCCTCAGTTTTGGCTAAATCGAGTATCGATTCCATAGTATCACGAATAGAATTGATGAAACAAGCCGAACACTGTGGTTTTGGCTCGATGCCGCAGTTAAACCAAACAGGGCTGTTGAATGCTAAATGTTGATTTACTAAGAGGTAGGTGAGTTCAGAGTAAAAATTTTCAGCGTCTATATCCGAATCGAAATAGCCATCACGAAAACCCCAATCGGCGATAGTTCTGGCAACTCGTTCAACGAGCTGTTTAACGCTGTGTTCACGTTCGGGCGTTCCAATTTTTCCGCTGAAATATTTTGATACAACAACATTAGTAGCAGTCATCGACCACGTTTTTGGCACTTCTACATTTTGTTGTTCGAATATCACTTCGCCTTTTTCGTTTGTGATAACTGCAGTGCGAAGTTCCCACTCGATCTCATCGAATGGGTGCGTTTCTTTTTTTGTAAGGTATCTATGTATCTTTAATCCTCTTTTTTGAAGTGGAGTTGCCAATTCAGAAAAAAGTAAATTATCTATGTCGCGGGCAAGAACACTTGCCTCTTTTTTGGTCATTGAGTTTTTCCCCTTACTCATTGCGTTGAAAAAAAATATTGGTAAAATTTCTGTGTGCAAATATAAAGCACTCCTCACAATAAAGCAAGGAGAAAAATTATTTTTGGAAAATTTTTTTAAAAATTTTCCTGTCGAGCCGATAAGGAAGTAATCTACCGAGTTATTTTTTTGTAAGGCTTGATTTTTATCATAACTTAAGCTATTTTTAGACGAAATTATCACTCGATAAATTATTATCTATTAAATCAAATATCATAAATCAAACTCAAAGGTGTTCTTATGGGACTTTCAGTGCAATTTACAACAATTAAAGAAATGTTCGATAATGTTTTAGATAAATATTCATCAACCGATCGACCAATTCTAAAACACAAAGTAGATGGTAAATATGTAGATATTAAGTACTCAGAACTCAGGCAACTCTCGCACGATTTTGCTATCGGGCTGATGAACTTGGGTGTAAAAAAAGGCGAACGGGTAGCTTTAATATCTGAAAATCGACCTGAATGGGTAGTTTCGGATATTGCGATACATACCTTAGGTGCTGTTGATGTTCCGATATATCCGACTCTTACAGCCAAACAAATCGAATATATTTTCAACGATGCGAGTATCCGTTTTGCGATTGTATCGAATCAGTTTCAATTGAACAAAGTTAAAAAAATATTTAGCGAAGTAAAAACACTTGAAAAAGTTATAGTTTTATCCGATAAGAACGTTGAGTTTGATGAACGAATATTGAGCTATAATGCTATTCGCGAATCAGGAAATCAGTTTTTTAAAAAAAATCCTGACTATTTTAAAAAGAACAAAACGCAGGTTTCGCCAAACGATATGTTAACTATCATTTATACTTCCGGTACTACGGGAAACCCCAAAGGCGTAATTCTTACACATTCTAATTTAGTCAGTAATATTACTACCTCGGCATCCTTTATGCCAATTGACGACCAGGATGTTTTTCTCTCGTTCTTACCATTGTGCCATTCATTCGAGCGGATGGCGGGTTATTACACTGCTATGTCGTGCGGTGCAACTATTGCTTATGCCGAAAGCGTTGAAACTGTCCGGGATAATTTGGCAGAAGTACACCCGACGATAATGACTTCTGTACCCCGTTTGTTTGAACGAATTTATAACCGTATTAAAAATCAAGTTGAATCAGCTCCTGCCGCCCGGCGGAAAATTTTTAATTGGGCAATTAAAGTAGGTAGCGATTATGCGAAAGCAAAAAAATCAGGACGGATTTCCGTGAGCCTATCGTTACAACACAGGATTGCCGATAAAATAGTGTTTCATAAACTAAAAACTGCAACAGGTGGTAGAATTAAATATTTTGTTTCAGGTGGCGCTGCATTAGGAAGAGAGTACGGTGAATTTTTTGAAGCTGTCGGTTTACAAATTATCGAAGGATACGGTTTAACTGAATCGTCGCCCGTAATTTCGGCAAACCGTTTGGATGATTATAAATTTGGCTCTGTCGGTAAACCAATTCCCGGAGTCGAGGTGAAGATTGCCTCCGATGGCGAAATTTTAGCCCGAGGCCCTAATATTATGACCGGTTATTGGAATAATAAAAAAGCAACCGAGGAAGCTATAGATAAAGAAGGTTGGCTGCATACCGGTGATATTGGGATCTTCGATGCGGATGGTTTCCTTGTGATTACCGACAGAAAAAAACACATGTTCGTAAGTTCAGGTGGTAAAAATATTTATCCTCAGCCAATCGAAGGAATGTTCTTGCAAAGTAAGTACATCGATCAATTCGTTCTCATTGGCGACCGTCGAATGTTTTTATCGGCTTTAATCGTTCCTGATTTCGATGCCGTCCGGGAATATGCCGACAGAAATAAAATTTCATACACCAACGATGAAGATTTGGTTTCGAAAGAAGAAATTTATGAGATAATCGATAAAGAGGTCGCAACACTCCAAAAAGATTTATCAAATTATGAACGTGTCCGCAAGTTTGTATTACTGAGCAAACCATTATCGTTAGAAGGGGGCGAAATGACTCCTACTTTAAAAATGCGCCGGAACGTTATTGAAGATAAATATCAAAATTTAATAGAAGAAATGTATAAAATGGAAAAATAGATATGAAAAAAATATTCCTCCTGTTATTAAGCATTATTGTAATGAATTGTGTGAGCGCCCAGCCGGATGAGAGTGAGGTGCTCACTCCTCCTAAAAAAACTTACCTGCGAATGGGTGGAGCTGGCGGTTTTACTTCGCATGTCCTGTTCTGGAAAGTCTCGGATATTAACAGTTCCTTCATAGGCGATAACGTTCCAAAAATTCAAGATAAACCTCTGATGCTGTTTGGCGGTCAGGGTTACGGTTACATAATGTTTTTAGAAAACCTGCGCATCGGTGGTATGGGCGCCGGAGGTGGCGTAAGAAGCAGTTTAGTTATTCAAAATACACGCTACGATTTAGAAACAAAAGTTAATTTCGGAGGTGTAACAGTTGAGTATGTATTGCCTGTTACCGAACGGTTTGATATTGTAGCGGGTGGAATAGTAGGTTGGGGGGGAATGAATGTTAAAATGCGGCGTGATACTTGGGGAATTAAAAAGTGGGATTCCCTCGTAGATAGTTGGGCTGGTACATCTTCCATCAGCAATTTTTCTTATACACTTGAAGGTTCTTTTTTTATCTACCAACCGGCGGTTAATTTTGAGTATGCAATATTACGTTGGCTTGGCATTCGCTTGGGTGTCAGTTATCTTGGTATGGCGTCGCCGAGCTGGCAGCTTGACGAAATATTTGACGTGGTTGGTGTGCCTGATAAATTAAAAGGTAACGGCTTGATGATAAATGGGGGAGTGTTTCTCGGAACATTCCTTTTTTAAAAATTCCGATACTCCTCATTAGTAATGAAACGCAACATCGGAAATATTTGGCTACGCTATTTGAATTTCAAAAATACGTTTAATAAAAAAACAAAATTTGAAAAATCATCTATAAAAAATATCCTGCTCATTGAGTTATCGCGTATGGGTGATGTTGTGGCAATGATCCCGGCTTTAAAATGTCTGATGTATAATTTTCCTGATTGCAATTTCTCGATTGCGGTTGATAAAAATTATACGGGGATATTTTCATTCTTCATCGCATCAGGTTTGCTCAATGCTAGGAACATTAAATTAATACCTAACGGCAAAACTGATACGATAAACGGATTAAGATCAGCAGAAGAAGGTTTGCAAAATCAACACTTTGATTTGGTCTGCTCGATGAGCCCATCCTTCAGGAACGCATTCCTAACATTAAGGTTAAAAGCCCCTTATAAAGTAGGTTTTTTTCGTGCAAATTCGCTTTATACGCCATTTTTAGAAGATAACCTAATCGAAGCTTATGGAATTTCAGATTTCTCTTCTATTAGCTTTAAAAACGAAAATATCGAGGAAAGAGGTATCAAAATTTGTGCTGTATTAGGCATTGATTTGCAATTCAAAGATATTTCTGATAAAAAAATATTTCCGTTTTTAAGTAATGAACCGTATATTGTATTGCACCCTTTATCAGGGTGGAAATATCGGAACTGGAAAATGCAAAATTATGCGGATCTTATAAACAGGATTATCGATGTTACACAGGTTCAAGTTGTAATAATAGGTTCAGAAGAAGAAAAATTAATTGGTGAACAACTGAAAAAGCAGATAAAAAATAAAGCGAAAATTACGACAGTGTTCGAAGCGAAGTTAGAAACCGTAATGCAGTATCTATCGAATGCACTGTTATTTATCGGCAACGATTCCGGTCCGCTGCATTTAGCTTCTGCATTAGGTGTTCAATCAATCGGTTTATTCGGTCCGGCACCACCTGAATTGACTGCACCGCAAAGTAAGCATAATTTTTATTTCTATGAAAAAGTTGAGTGCAGTCCGTGCCAACAAATTGATTGCATCCGTCCTGATAATACTTGCATGGATTTAATACCGGTTGATGAAGTTGCACAAAGAGCAATACAGATTATCAAATCGAAGTTAGAAACGAAAGAAGTTAATGCCTGAAAAAATATATCTCGCAGGTGTAAAAATTGATGTTGTAGATGGGGGAAAAATTTTTAGCCGTATAAAAAATTTGATAGAAGAAAATAAAATAGGAAGTATTTCTTACATTAACGCTCACGCTATTAATTTAGCACAGAGAATAAAGTGGTTCAAAGAATATTTGAATAATTCTGAGATATCGTATGCTGACGGGCAGGGAGTTCGGCTTGCGGCTTGGCTATTACGCAAACGCGTACCGCCGCTGGTAAATTTAACTCGATGGGCTTGGGAGTTGTTAAATTTTTGCACCGGGAATAATTATAAAGTATTTATACTCGGAGCTACGGAAGATGTAATTCAAAAAGCAGTGAATAACATTCGTGGCAAAAATCGTTATATTAAAATCGTTGGTTATCATCATGGGTATTTTGAAAAAACAGGAAAGCAATCCGCCGAAGTTATTGAGTACATCAATTCCTTGAAACCTAATGTAATGCTTGTAGGTATGGGTATGCCTCTGCAAGAAAAATGGATAAACGAAAACTTCAATTCACTGCAGGTTAATGCCATTCTAAATGCAGGTAGTTCTATCGATATTTTAGCGGGAGTAAAAAAAGTTTGCCCGCAGTGGATGTCGAATATCGGTTTCGAATGGTTATTCCGTTTGGGTCAGGAGCCTTCCCGGCTTTTTATCCGTTATATAATTGGTAATCCGAAATTTCTTTATTATATTTTTTTCAAACGGAAATAGTAAAATAATATGTTAAGATTATATAAATATCTCAAAGTTCTTTTGATTTTTTCTTTTTTTATACCTTTTGTTGCTCTTTCAGAAGATACGGCAGTTTTGAAAATTGTCACTTCGAACGACAAAGAACTAATTGTCCGATACGTTCCGCAAGAATATAAAATGCAACCGGTTGAAATCGAAGGCGAAACTTATTTTATCCCGATAGGTGATAAAAGCGGACTGACCAATGAAACTGGGAAACCTTCGCTGCCTGTCGAAGGAACATTAATCGCCCTTCCTCCGAATACAAAAATAGAAGTTGAAATAATCGAATCAAAATACCTGCTTTTACAAAACCAGAACATTGCACCTTATCCGTTGGATGTTTTTGATGAAGATGGTAACGCATCTTTATCGTATCAAATCGACCAAATATTTTATGAGCGGGAAACAAATTTCTATCCGAAAGAAATATTCAAGCTCGAACCATCTATTCGTCTTCGGGATTTCAATGTAGCAAAAATTAATCTCCATCCGCTTCAATACATTCCTTCAACCAAAACGTTGAAGTATTTTACCCACCTCGTATTGAAAATAAGTTTTATAGATGAGCTAAAGAAAACTGATGTTACACTAATCTCGACTGCTGATAAAGAATTCGAGCCGGTTTACAAGTCGTTGATTCTAAATTATGATCAAGCACGAAACTGGAGATTCAGGGAAAAATCTGCAATCCTCGAAAAATCAACTATTAATCTGAGTTGGTGGCAAACTAACAATCAGTATTACAAAATTTTGATCGCTCAGGATGGGATGTACCGGTTAACATATTCCTATCTTTTAAATGCGGGAATAAATTTGCAAACGATTACTGCAAATTCATTGGCGATGTACTATCAAGGCAATTCAATTCCTATAGATGTGAATGTCGGAAGTCCTGATGTCCAAAATTGGTACATCGACTTTTACGGAACACGAAAGTATGGCGATTCAACTTTCTTCGACCCTTACACTGATACCAGCTACTACTGGTTAACCTGGAACGATCCGTTACCAACACGATTTATCAACCAAGCTGCCGATCAAAGTACTCCTGTCTATACCGCAAACTCATACACCGCATTCCGCCATTTGGAGAGGGACTCAAATTATTACTACGGCTATGACGATGATGAGATAAGGACAATCGATAATGTTAAAGGTGAAGGTTGGTATTGGTTAGATTTTGTTGGTACTGCTTCCAAGTCGATAACCTTTAACATAGATACACTAAATCCGGGCAGGTTCGATTCAGCGTTTTTCAAAGTACGATTTCACGGAATGACTGCCTATAATGATACTAATCGGTCGAGGCATCAAGTGAGAGTAACCCTGAACGGTAGGGTATTAGGTGAAGTACTTTGGACTCAAAATCAAGAGCTGAGATTTTCAACGAGCTTCATCGATACACTTCTAAAGAAAGGGACAAATACTTTAACAATAAACTCAACGATGATAAAATTATCAAAATTTTATATCGACTGGTTTCAGGTTACTTATCGGTCTCCGATATCGGTGCAAAATAATTATCTCGACTTCAATGCACCAGCCCAGCCAACTGATGCGGTTACACTTTTTAGAATCGCAAAAGTTACTTCCGACAGTATTGATGTATTCGATTTAACGAGCAATCGAAAAATTATGAACACCATTAAGGATGCCCAGGGTTGGGCGTTTTTAGATTCATCTTTCATCTCGAAGCGGTATATCATTACTGCAAAAAATCAGCGGCTAACACCAATTACAATAATTCCTCACACATTCAAAAATATACGTTCAAATCCTGGAGGTGCCGACTACATTGTAGTAACCCATTCATTATTTAAAAACTCGGCAACAATTTTAGCAAATTCAAGAGGTGCATTCGGTTTGCGAACGGCAGTAGTAGATGTTCAGGATATTTACGATGAGTTCAATTTCGGTCATATCGATCCTTTAAGCATTAAAAAGTTTTTTCAATATACTTACAACTTCTGGACTGCACCGTCGCCGAGTTATATTGCGATGTTTGGGGATGCCTGTATCGATTATAAAAAGAAATTTCCTACAACTACAAAGACGAATTTTGTTCCCGGTTATGGTATTCCAATGAGCGATAATGCTTTGGTATGTTTCGACACTGTTTACAAATATTTACCCGCCATAATTATCGGTAGGATACCCGCTGAAAATCAAATACAGGCAGCACGTGTGGTGCAAAAGATTACCGATTATGATAACCCGCCAATGGATTTTTGGAATAAGCGCTCATTATTCATTACAGGTGGAACCAATGCGAGCGAACGCTGGCAATTCAATGCTTTATCCGATATGTTGATAAATGAGAGCATTACTCCAAGTCCGTTGGGAGGTCTTGCATATAAAGTTTATAAAACTTCTTCAGCTATTATTGATGGTGATTATAAATATTATATGCAGGGTTTAGTGAACGAGGGATTATCGTTTGTTAATTTCATCGGGCATTCGGGGGGTAGAATTTGGAATGTAGATATCGGTAATCCAAACGATTTGCAAAACACAAACGGCAAACTGCCATTCATCAGTAGTGTAAGCTGTAATATTGGAGCGTTTTATACTCACTTTGCAAATGTGTTATCGGAAGATTTTTTGTTTGCAGATAATCGTGGCGGTATTGGAGCTTGGGCAAGTTCGCACATCGGTTCTGCAAATACAGGTTATTGGCTTGCGAGAAAGTTTTTAAATGCAGCAACAAAAGAATCGGTGCGAACATTCGGAGAACTCACTCATCTCTCCCGTATTTATTTTTGGGTGATCAATGATTTTATTAGCTCGCCAACCATCATTCACACATTTAATCTTTATCCACTAATCGGCGACCCGTATTCGAAGTTTGCACTTCCTCAAAAGCCCGATTTGGGAATCGATACTGAATCTGTGTTTTATTCACCTTCAACACCCGTAGCAGATAATTTTGTATTTTTGAAACTCATTGTTAAAAATCAAGGTTTGGTACCTTCCGACAGTATTCTGGTAACAATAAAAGATAATTACACCGACGAGTTGGGCAAAACCAAAGGCGAAAGTGATCTCGTTCCTCCTTTTAAAGTGAAACCTGTTGCATATGCCGACACAATTAATATTGAGTGGGATGTGCGTGGAAAAGCCGGCAGCCATACAGTTACAATTCAAATCGATCCTTTAAATCAAATTTCCGAATCGAACGAGAGCAATAATTCAGCACAGGTTACTATTTA
This sequence comes from uncultured Ignavibacteriota bacterium, assembly GCA_947085405.1. Lineage (GTDB taxonomy): Bacteria > Bacteroidota > Ignavibacteria > UBA10030 > BY39 > JASEGV01. Next base: position 40,525 of record CAMTWO010000029.1, on the reverse strand, counting down.
TATAAACAGGAATGTTATTTATCCAATCAAACCTTTAACGTTCTCGGTTGTGAACAGCGGGATACAAAATCTTAGTGTCTCGGTACCGATGAGCTTCGATTCAACACGCACATCAACAACTGAAAAATCTGATTCACTTATATTTCCGAAAAATACTTTCAATATAACTTCGCCATATACTTTTTATTTTGAAATTGATACCACGAATACTTTCGATAGCCCTGCAAAAGTGTCTTCGCCTCCAATACAACCGGGGGCTGTCTCTGCGAACTGGGTTACGCCTCCACTTTTAAACGAGAAGATTTATTTTTGGCGTGCACGAAGTTATAATGGGAAACACTTTGGGGCTTGGGCTAATTCTGTTATGAATGTTAGTGATACTGCTTATTCTTCTTCAATAGTTAAATGGAAACAAACCCATCCTAAACAATTTGCATTCAATCAACAAAAGTTAGTGTCGGTTAGCGACGATGGTGTAACGATGCAACGGACTAACGGTCTTCCAATTTATGTGCGTTCGTTAGGTTATCGGGCTTTCCCTGATTCCGATTATTACAGTATCATCCGCATTGGAACCACGACGGTTTTCGGACATTGGTGGTCGGGAGCTAATAGCTATCTTGCTGCCCGTATCGATCCGCTAACCGGGCAATTCGAAGCGAAGGGATATACACTATCGACGCTCGGACAACCTGATAGTTTGTTACGATTCATTCAGACAGCACCTGTTGGATACTATATTGTGATATCTGTGGTAAGGGATGGAAGAGGTGGAATGACAGAAACCTTGTATCAAACATTTGAAAGTTTGGGCGCTCAATTTATCAGGACTGTAACTGCGGGGCAGTCGTGGGCGTTAATCAGTCGAAAAGGTGTTTCAACTCCGATGATGACTCCTCTCGAATCATACAGTCCTACTGGTGTTGCCGAACGAAATTATCAAATGCCGAGTTACTACAGTGCGGGTATTGGCGAATTAAGTTCGCCCTTCATCGGTCCTGTAACTTCGTGGAAAACACTATCCTGGAATAACATCGTACCGACTAAAACCGATATTCAATTAATACTTGTGGGACAGAAAAAAGATTTTACAGTAGATACTTTGCGAACTCTTTTAGGCAGCGAAAAATTAGCGGACATATCAAATATAAATTCTTCTATCTATCCGAAAATACAATTGGTCGGCATACTTCGGAATACAGATGGCGAAGCCACTCCGACTCTCAAGAGTTTGCAGGTCAATTATACAGCACCAATTGAATTGGCTACAAGTCCTGCTGAGTTTAATGCACCTCGACGTGTGGATAGAACACAACCTTTCGATGTTGAAGTAAATGTTCATAACTTAAGCGACCAAACAGTCGACAGCATAAATATTTCGTTTTCATTGGCTCCGAATTATTTTTTGGATGATGTGTGGATAGATTCAATCTCTGCTGGTGAATCAAAATTGGTAAGTAAATCTCTCGATGTGTCACAATATATTGGCGAGCAAATACTTATTACATCTCTCGAACCGAAACCGGATTTGAATGAATTAATTTTAGAAAATAATGTTTTATCCTACCCATTCTTCATCGATCAAGGTGTATCGGTTTTGGAAAATGTAACTGTTACTTTCGACGGCAAAGAAATACGGAATGGCGATTACGTTTCAGCGATGCCAACAATTCAAGTTTCATTACCGGATAATTTTCCGATGGTTGATCTTACAGCAATTTATTTGGATGGTGAAAATATACTTACCGGTGTTCAGAGCTCTTCACAAAAATCATCTACCTCAACGAATATCGAATTAAAACCAACTCTTGTGGATGGCGATCATAAGTTGATTATTACGGGAAAGAACAATTCTACATTAATTTCTTTCGATTTTAAAGTTTCTAACATTTCTCAAATTTTAAATATCTTCAATTATCCGAATCCGTTTACTACCGGCACACAATTTACATTTGAATTAACGGGCCAAAGTGGGGTGGAGAGAGTTACAGTTTTGATTTATTCGGTAGCGGGGAGACAATTGAAAGAACTAACTGCCACAAACGTAGGTATTGGATTTAACAGCATAGTTTGGGATGGGCGTGACAACGATGGTAACGAGTTAGCAAACGGTGTTTATTTATATAAAATTAAAGCTAAATTTGAAAACGAAGTGAATAGTCAGGTTCATAAATTAGTAAAATTAAGATAATTTGATATTTGGGCAAAATTTTCTTATCTTTTTCAGCAAAAATTTAAAAAGGTATAAAAAATGTTTTGGTTTTTAATTGGTATTGAAGTAATATTAGCAATTGTAATTATAGTTGCCGTCCTGATGCAATCGAGCAAAGGGGGCGGATTAGCCGGCACCTTTGGCGGTGCTCAAATGGGTACTATGTTCGGTGTGCGCCGTACTGCCGACTTTTTAAGTAAGTTTACTGCAGTATTAGCGACTATTTTTATAGTTTTAAGCTTGGTAATCAACATGTTCTTCTTACCAAGTCGGGCAGTTCAAAGTGAGAGCGTGATTCAGAGAGGAACAAGCTCGATACCTCCACCATTGCCACCACCCGTACAAACCACGCCACCGGGCGGCGGGCAATAATTTATTAGCGACCAGCCCGATGTCCCGCCTGCACGGGCAGGTCTGGCAGGTTTGTTTCAGCAAGCGCCCATGGCTCAATTGGTAGAGCAGCTGACTCTTAATCAGCGGGTTCCAGGTTCGAGTCCTGGTGGGCGCACATCCATTTCGATTCTGTAAAAGCTTCCAGCAAAATGCCTAAAAGAACAGAAAACACTTTCGCCGTTGCTCTAATAACAGGTTCTGCAATGCGTTTAGGTAGGGAGTTTGCTTTAGGTTTGGCAAAAAATGGCTTTAATATTTGCATCCATTATTGTACATCAAAAACCGAAGCACTGGAATTAGCTTCGGAGATTGAAACATCATTTCATAAATCGGTTCTATTAGTCAAAGCTGATATCTCAAAAGTTAGTCAAATCGAAGTTATGATGAAGCAAGTGGTGAAAAAATTTGGGCGTATCGATTTATTAGTTAATAATGCTTCAGTTTTTATTAAATCACGTTTGGAAGAAACCACTGAAGAAATTTGGGATAAGTCGTTGAATACTAATTTAAAAGGAGCTTTCTTTTGCAGTAAAATTGCAGCCAAGCACATGTTAAAAAAAGGTGGGGGGAATATAATTAACATAGCTTCATTAGGGGGGATAAAACCATTCGCCAATTACCTGCCTTATTCAGTTTCCAAGGCAGGACTTATAATGCTTACAAAATGTTTAGCAAAATCTTTAGCTCCTTATATTTTGGTGAATGCAATTGCACCCGGAACGATTGAATTTGAAAATAAAAAAGTAAACAGAAATGAAAAAATACTTTTGAAGGAATATACTAAAGCAAATGAAATAACCGATTTAGTTGTTTTCCTCTCAACAAAAAATAAACATATAACAGGTCAGATAATTTCAATTGACAGTGGAAATTCATTAATATGAAAAAGAAAATAATATTACCAAAATTACAACGGATGCCGAAGGCATACGAAAACATAGATTTTTTGAAAGGGTCTTACGGAAGAGAAATCAGAATATTATCCGAATTTGCAGAACCACGTTCCCGATTCATTAAAGAAAAAATAAAAGACACTATCGTATTTTTCGGGTCTGCCAGAATTAAATCCCCCGAAGACGCAAAACAAAATTTTGAAGATTTGAAAAAGAAATTAGCGAAACAAAAAAATAAGAATGCTACTCTTCTGAAAGAGTTTGAAAATGCCAAAGTTATACTCGAAATGTCTAAGTATTACGAAGAATCAACTAAATTGGCAAAACTGCTTACAAAGTGGTCGAACACATTAGATCATGGTCGTAGATTTGTGATATGCTCCGGCGGTGGACCCGGTGTTATGGAAGCAGCAAACAAAGGGGCTATTTTAAATGGAGGTAAATCTATTGGATTAAACATAAGTTTACCACACGAGCAATTTCCAAACCCGTATATCAGCGAAGAGTTAAATTTCGAGTTTCACTACTTTTTTATGCGAAAATTCTGGTTTGTTTATCTTGCAAAAGCGATGGTTATTTTCCCAGGTGGTTTTGGAACTATGGATGAGCTTTTTGAAGTTTTAACATTGCTACAGAGCAGTAAAATCCAGAAAGATTTGACTGTCGTTTTATACAGCGAGGATTTTTGGAAAAAGATAGTTAATTTTCCCGAATTGATTCGCTTAGGAGTTATATCTGCCGATGATATGAAGTTATTCAAATTTTGCAATACACCCGAAGAAACTTTTGAATACCTGAAGGAATCGTTGACAAAAAAATACTTAAAAAATATTTGACATTCAGGGTTCATTACCATATATTGTAAGTGTTAAGGGGATGATATGGATTCGACGGGGAAGAGGATGGTCAGAACTGCATTCCGTGCTTTCCGAGTTGCACGATAATAAAACGGAAAAATCTTAAGTGCTAACTACGATTACGCACTGGCTGCCTAATTAAAAAAAGGTAACCCATTCTACGCAGTTATGCTTGGTGGACTGCGATAGGGTGTCGAAAATAATCAAGATCGTCCCGGAATATTCTCAGAATTCCAGGATTAAATTAATCCGTCAACCGACGGAGAGATAGTCTGCTATCGCTGTGTTTGGTCTGTGCGGTGCAGATGAAATTTAAAAACGATCAGACTATGAATGTAGAAGTTTTGGTGGTCTTCTCTTCGGACCGGGGTTCGATTCCCCGCATCTCCACAAGGGAAAAGCTAAATGCGAATATGATTACAATAATCTGTATTCGCATTTTTAGTTTCTCTTGAATCACCTGAAATACATACTATTTAAGACGTTTGGGCACTTTTATGAATTCAAATTCTCGACTCCCATGACTCCAATCGGATTTTAAAATGGTTCCCAAAAATGTAAAAGGTTTTAATTATGATATTTTTTCATCACCGAAGGAAGAATATGAAAGACGGATTTAACATAATACCTAGTGAAGAAGAAATTTTCTTTATCTCCAACCTCGCGCTTGGTTTGTGGGTATACAAAGGAAGGTTTTGTAAATGAAATTTGTTGTCGATAAAAATATACCACTTGTGGAAAAAGCATTTGGCTCACTCGGTGAGGTAAGATTGGTTGAAACCGGTGAGTTTACACCCGAAGTTGTGCGCGATGCCGATGTTCTTGTCGTTCGCTCAGAGACCAAAGTTAATCAGACGCTACTCGAGGGTAGCCGCGTGAAATTTGTTGGTACTGCCACAATCGGCACCGACCATATTGATCTTGATTACCTGATATCAAAAGGAATAGCGTTCGCCAGTGCGCCGGGATGTAACTCAAACTCTGTAAAGGAGTACATAGTTGCTGGGCTTCTTCATCTCTCCTCAATAAAAGGTTTTTCACTTAAAGGAAAGACAATCGGTGTCGTTGGTGTTGGTAATGTTGGAAGTAAAGTTGTAAAAGTTGCTGAAGCCCTGGGAATGACGGTACTTCAAAACGACCCACCTCGTGCTCGCATTGAAGGCAGTTCGATTTTTGTTCCGCTTGATGAATTGATGTCAGCAGATATAATTACATTGCACGTGCCACTAACAAAATTGGGTGAAGATGCAACCTATCATCTCTTTGATGAGAAGAGAATCGCGAAAATCAAAAGTGGAACCGTATTCATTAATACATCGCGTGGAGCGGTAGTAGAGACAGCCGCACTTAAGAAAGCTATTAGGGATAAGCGGATTGCTTCGACAGTTATCGACGTGTGGGAAAACGAACCAAAGATTGACACAGAACTTCTTTCGGCTGTAACAATCGGAACTCCGCATATCGCTGGTTATTCACTAGAGGGAAAAACGAATGCCATCCGTATGGTTCGTGAAGCATTTTGTGATCATTTTCAAATTGAATCATCGTGGGATCCCACCGAGGAATTAGGTGTCCCTGAAATTACAAACATTACAGTTCCTGAAGATATTCTACAAACAGAGGAAATTCTACACCGAATAGTTAACCAGTGTTATAACATTGCTTACGATGATGAAAAACTTTCAGGTATGCTCACACTACCTAGTATGTATCGAGCGGAATATTTTAAAAAACTTCGCACCGGTTATCGCACACGACGGGAGTTTACGAACGTAACAGTTCATCTCCCGACTCAACACGAATCACTCCAAGAAATTATTTCTAAACTAGGATTTAAATGTATAAAAGAAAAAAAGTATTAATAAATGGGCACGTTCTTCTCGTGGACGGCGGGTGGATGGCAAGATAATGTCCGAATATTTATTTATTAAAGAATCTGCAATTAACCGTTTTGGTTGTTTTACAAGCCAATTTTTTCCCAAAGATCATCTTATTGCTGAATACGAGGGAGAATTAATTTCTGCTGAAGAAGCTATGAGAAGAGAAGAAGATATGAATCGTTCCGGAATTTATACTTTTTGGCTGAATGATGAAAATGCAATTGATGGTTACAACAAAGGGAATCACACAAAATATTTTAACCATTCGTGCGATCCAAGTTGCTATTATGAAGTTGCCGGCAACAAAATATTTTTCTATGCTGCACGCGACATTCAGCAAGACGAAGAATTAACGATTGATTATGATTATGATGCCGATAGCGAATTGGTTGTCTGTCTCTGTGGTTCATCTGAGTGCAGAGGATATCTTAACGAGGCTGGTGATGATGAGTGAAGGATCTAAGTAATTTTAACTCAAAACTAACCCACCACAATAATTATGAAGCATAAACTATACATTATTGGATTTATCCTGATTATCCTTTATCTGATTCTCTTAATACCTGAGTCGGATAATACAATAGAAATTATTTCAAGCGTTAAAATAATCGCAAAACCTTTTACATGGAATCAGGACGCTTACTGGGATTCGTTGGAAGCTCAATATTTAGAAGCTCGAGCGGCTGGATGTCAAAATCTCATACCGGTGAAAGATAGCCTTTTCAAGTGTGCGGATAGTTTGGTTACTCTCATCGGCAAGAAATCATTTCAGCCGGTAGCAAAAGTATTTTCAGACCTTGAGACCACCATTTTTATCTTGGCACCGATAGTGGGTGCTTGTCCCGATTGGTTATCGCAATACATTCGGCTTGCTTCAAAATTAAGGTCTGTTGTAAAACGTCAATCGGAAAACTGGGATATGAACTCATTCGATGCAAGACATACTCTCTACCGTTTATTGTACGGATCTCGATGGGCGACTGAAGAAATAATACTTCAAGCCCCTGATAGCTTCGCGATTGACCCATTTATACCCGGTATTGATGAGCCTTCTATAACTTCTTCCGCTGAAATACTCGGTTTAAAAATTCACAGCGGTGATATCCTTGTGTCGCGCGGCGGGGCGCCGACTTCAGCTTTGATTGCCCGCGGCAACGACTTCGCCGGAAATTTTTCGCATATTGCACTCGTTTATGTCGTTCCCTCTACCAATGCTATTAAAATAATCGAGTCGCATATTGAGCGTGGCATAACGACCTCAAGTGTTGACGATTATTTGAAGGATACTAAACTTCGTATTATGGTTTTGCGTTTAAAATCCGATCTGCCGCAAATGGTTGATGACCCAATGCTTCCTCACAAAGCTGCGGGTTTTATGTTTTATACAGCTTCAACACGGCATATTCCTTATGACTTCGAAATGGATGCCAGCGATTCTTCAAAATTGTTTTGCTCGGAAGTTGCCTCATTCGCTTATCACAAATTCGGTGTGCGGCTTTGGATGGGAATGTCGCATATTTCTTCTCCGGGGTTGAGAAACTGGTTAGCTTATTTTGGCGTCCGTTATTTTGAGACGCAAGAACCGTCCGACTTAGAGTATGATCCACAATTAAACGTTGTGGCAGAATGGAGAGACCTCGAGACACTCCGTCAAGATCATTACGATAATGCCGTTACCGAAGTTATGCTCGAAGAGGCAGAAAGGGGAATGAAATTGGAGTATGACTGGTATCTGCTTCCCGTTGCGCGTGTATTAAAAACATATTCGTACATACTAAATTTATTTGGGATGATTGGACCCGTTCCGGAAGGAATGAATGCAACCGCCGCATTGAGAAATGATTGGTATTCAAAAATGCATTCAACCAAAAAGGAAAAATTGGAACAAACCGCTTATAATTTTAAAATGCTGAACGGTTACGAACCGCCCTATTGGAAATTAGTGGAGATGATGCGGCAGGAATAAAATTTTTACTTAATCACCAATAAAATTAAGCGTTCCAGTTTGTTTCACTTTTATCCAATATCCAATACCGGGTTTTAGTGTATCGGCAACAAAATAACCGTTTGAATATCCATAATATTTCGAAGCAGTAATATTAGCAGGATTTGTAATTACCTTATTAACCGGGAATGGTTTAGTGATTGAACCAATCATATTCCAACCGGGTGAAACTGGAAATATAAGTGCATTGATTGGAATTGCCGTAAACACAACAGTTTGGTCTCTATCAAATTTTAACCAGTAACCTTTTCCCGGCGTCAAAATATTTTCTACAGAATAACCGCTGGCAGGATTATATATAAATGCATTCGTTACAGAGGTGGGGAATAGTACATTTTTATCCGCCGAAATATCAACCGGTACTGAAACCATATTCCATTTGTTTGAGATATTTATTGAAAGAGTTTCAATCGGTTTATAATCAACATTCAGTTTTAAAAATTTTAGCTTTGTTCCCGAAACCGGGCGTACCTCTGTTGCCAAGGTTGCATAGTTAGCTCCCGGGATTCTATCTTCGTGATAAACCATATAAATCCAGTTACTATCGTTGCCTTCTGTATTTATAATGGGATTGACGGTCGAAAGCGAAACATATCTTTCATCTATATCATTTGTATTAGTAATATTTTTTGGGATACTCCAATTACCACCGTTATCATCGGTGTATGTTAGAATTATATCGCTGTAATTAAAGCCATCCGGATCAGTTATTCCCTGTAGAAACGCATCAGCAGTAATGTATATTCTGCTTCCGGAACTGTTTTTTCCAATTGATGGAAAATTAAAAGCAAAGTTATGGTTGGTTTGTCCGTTTTGAACACCTGTAGTTTTCATTAATCTTGGGAACACAAAACTGTCGATGACTGCAGTTGATGTTTGTGTACTCGATTTCCAAAGTCGGACTTGATTTGCCAACTTGTAGTCACTGCCTGAATAGTTGCTTCGAGTATATGCAACATACAATGTTGTTCCGTTGTACATTGCATCGAATCCTGTCCAGCAAGGACCCGACGAACCGTTTTCGGCATCGATTGCAATTTTATCTCCCCACGTAACACCGTTATCTGTGGACAGGCGAGTTAGAAGCGAATCGGGATTAGTACTTGACCGCCAGATTACAGCAACGCTTCCGTCATCGCCCGAAGCTATTGCAACTCTGCCGCTATGCTTCGATGAAGTTTCGAGACGAGTCCAGTTGTTCCAGGTTCTCTCCTGAGTAAAACTAATTACGGATAAACCACTTAACAAACTTGAAGAGGGAAATGAACCCGCTAAAATAATTTTACCGTTTGAAGTTTGAGCTATCGAGGGCCATAGCACATCGTCGTTATTTGGTTGGTGAAGAGGAGGAAGGTAAGTAGAAAAGTTTTTTTCCCCTTCATAGCTATCAAGATAAATCGCACTTTGCAAAGGTAAGCTCGTTCCGGGGGAACCGTGACTTGCTATTGCAGCGAAGTAATTTAATTCGGAATCAGATGCGAGTACTAATGAAGGATAACCCGAACGTATTTTTGGTACAACTACCGGCATTCCCCAACTTTGGCCACCATCGTAGCTGAAATTGTAGGCAATCCGCCGCGACATTGAAATAGCAGTGGCACTACTCGAATCAGTCGAAATCATTGATACAACATGAATGTAGTTCGGGTCGTTTGGATTCATCTCGATATAATTAATCGCCCCGCCGTTGCTTTGCAAATCCCAATATCCGTAAATTTTTGTATCAATACCTGTTGGTTGGGATTGTGTCTGATTAGAATAAGTTTGTTTTGAATTTATCAGCGGTAAATCATCATTTATACTTACATCGGAGATTTCTTGAAAAAATTTAGGACATACTGAAACTTGTTTATTTTCTAAATTTTGAGAAAATACAGAGACAGTAAATACAAACACCGAAAAGAATTTCAATACAAATTTTAACATTAGCAGTTACTACGATTATATATTACGAATTTTGTTAATAAAGTAGTTAAAAATCGAATAAAAACAAAAATTCCGCTATCTCTGTTTGTAGTTAAAATTTTCTTATATTTTCTGAAAGCTATAAGGATTTTATGAATGTATTTTTAACAGGAGCCACCGGTTACGTAGGAAATAGAATTTTGTCGTCACTCATTAACTTTAAACATAAAGTGAGTATTTTGGTTCGTAATGACTCTGCAAACAAAATTCCGGATTACTTTAAATCGGGAATAAAAATCGTTAAAGGTGATGTAACTAATCACAAAAGTTATGCAGGGCAGCTTACCGGTTGCGATGCAGTAATTTATCTGCCCGGACTTATTCGCGAGTTCCCCAAACGAGGAATTACATTTAAACAAATTCACTTTGATAGTGTAAAGAATTTGATTGATTCCTCAAAGCGGGAAGGTGTGAAGCGTTTTTTATTAATGAGCGCCAACGGTGTGAAACCAAATGCTTCAACAAAATATCTTAGAACAAAATATGATGCTGAAGAATACTTGAAACAGAGCGGACTCAGTTGGACTATCTTCAGACCTTCAGTAATTTTTGGTGATGAGAACGAAGGCAGGAATAATTTTATTTCTGTTATTGTTGATTTACTGAATCAACTGCCGCTATTCGTTCCTGTCATCGGAAATGGTAAATATCGGTTTCAACCAATTTCGATTGAAAATGTTGCTGATGCTTTTGTGAAGAGTTTGGAGATGGAAAAAACAATCGGCAAAACATATTCCTTGTGTGGTAAAGAGGTTTTTACTTATAATGAACTGGTGGATATTATTTCGAAAATTATTAAACGAAAAAAAATAAAACTTCACGTTCCTGTCTGGAAGATGAAGTTACTTGCAAAATTGTTTGATAAATATGAATGGTTTCCTGTAACACACGATCAAATTACTATGCTTCTTGAAGAAAACATTTGCAGAGGCGGGACAGATTTATTTGAGGAGTTGAATATTGAACCAATCAATCTGGAAGATGGGCTAAAAGTATTTCTCAAAAATATTTAGTAAATTAACAGGTCAAAAATATATGAAAGGAAAATTCTTCTGATTACGAAATTAGTCAATTGGTTACGCCACCTCAAAGAGTGGGTCGAACACTTTGCTACCAAGCCTTACGCACTCCACGCATTGTTTTGGATTGCATTTATCGAGGCATCATTCTTTCCAATTCCTCCCGATGTGCTGTTAATTGCTTTAGCAGTTGCCACACCGCGGAAGGCATTTAAATTTGCACTTATTTGCACCGCAGGGTCTGTAACAGGCGCCTATTTAGGCTATCTCATCGGTTACGGATTCTTTGAAGTCATCGGCAAACCGATACTCAGTTTTTATGGAGCCATCGATAAATTCGAATCCGTCCTACAAACTTATCGCGAGCACGGCTTTTTAGCACTTTTCATAGCCGGATTTACGCCAATCCCGTACAAAGTTTTCACTATTGCTGCCGGCTTTAATCAAACAATTGATTTACTTACACTGACACTCGGTTCGCTTGTTGGCCGTGCTTCAAGGTTCTTCCTTGTTGGCGGTTTGTTGTTCTTCTTCGGCGCTCGAATAAAAATTTTTATTGATAAGTATTTCGATAAATTATCATTAGCATTTGTTATTCTTTTCATACTCGGAATTGTTACAATGAAATGGCTTATTTAATTTACTTCACTAATGCAACCGAGTAGAGAAAGAAATGTGAGTCTTCCGCGTGCCATTTCCAAGTTAGGCGCCGCATCACGTAAGCAAGCTGAGGAGATGATTCTATCCGGACGTGTAACAGTAAATGGATTAGTATTAAAAAATACTTCGTTCAGAGTTGATCTACGTGAAGATAAAATTAAATTGGATGGAGAGGCGATAAAAAAGAAAAAATTCATTTATCTCATCTTGAATAAACCGAAAGGTTATGTAACAACCCGTTCCGATGAATTAAATCGAAAAACAATTTACGATTTACTAAATAATGTCCGGGAATGGGTTTTTCCTGTCGGAAGATTGGATAAGGATACATCCGGGTTGCTACTTTTAGTAAACGATAACAAGCTGGGCGAGGCGCTTACAAATCCCGATTCTAAAATTCAAAAAACATACGTAGCAAAAATTAATAAACCGATTGACCGTTCAGATTTAGAAAAATTAAGAAGCGGTGTTTTTATAGATGAAGATTTGAAAACACTCCCCGCAAAAGTAAACATCCTTAACGGAACGAAGACAGAAATTATGCTGACTATAGTTGAAGGTAAAAACCGACAAGTCAGAAGAATGTTCGAATCTTTGAATTATAAAGTGACAGAACTGAAACGCATACAAATCGGACCGATAATATTAGGAAATTTAGAATTAGGTTGCTTCAGACATCTTACAAAGCCGGAAGTTGAAAAATTAATGGAACTAAAGTGACTAAAGTGGCTTCGTTATATATTGAGGTTTGCGTATTTAAATTTGAGGACGGGAAGGTAGAATATTTGATTCTTCAAAGATCGGATTCCGAAAAAATTTATCCCGGAATATTTCAATTTATAACAGGGACAATCGAAGAAGGGGAAACTGCAATATCTGCCGCAAAACGCGAAATGATTGAGGAAATTAACATTCCTCACAAAAATTTTTGGGTTATTCCATTTATAAACCCTTTCTATGTCCATACGAGGGATGTGGTAAATTTATCACCAATGTTTCTTGCAGAAGTTGAAAACGATAAAATCCCTTTACTCTCTTCCGAACATCAGGCCTATGAATGGTGCGATTATGAGACGGCTTTGAAACGACTAAATTGGCATGGACAAAGAGAAGCATTAAAAATTGTAAATGGTTTTCTTACAGAAAAGGATAGCTGGTTGCCAACTTGCTGAGGACTCATTAACGAAACTTACAATTTGCCCGAGACATTTTCTTTAATTTCGAATTTTTTGTTTTCAGGAAATTTTTTTAATAAATCTTCGGCTGTTTGCGAAATCCCAATTGTTGCCGAATCTATTATTTGAACGAACTGTTTTATATTTCCCAAATTGAAGTGATTCGGGTTATTACTTTCTGCCTCTTTCATTACTGTTTTCAACATAGTTAGAGCATTACCGGCAGTCAGTCCATACGCTAATAACGAATTCCTGTAAGTATTAAGAATATCAATAAAAGTGTTCCAATTTTCAATCACTAATCGGTTATTTTCTCTTTCTTTGCGGAATAAGTAACGCTCGTGAATTCCATTCAAAATTATAGGCAGATGTTCTAAGTCGAGTTGATCTTTTCTAATATAATCGTATGCCCCTAATTTCATTGCTTCGACTGCAATATTTTCTGAGCCGGCGGCGGTTAGCATTAGTACAGGCGTTTCGTTTTTTTGTTCACTCATCGTTTGAAGCACGTTCAAACCGCTAATGCCTTGCATTTTGTAATCGAGTATTATTACATCGAACTGAAGTCGATTCAATAATCCAACGGCATCTTCACCCGATTCGCACTCTGTACATTCAAACTTGTCGGTCGATTCAAGATATTTTCGCAGAATATTTCTTAACGGTTCTTCGTCATCGACGAGTAGGATTCTTAATACGTTTAAATCTACCATTCATTCTCCTTTTGTTCAAAAAATAGTAATAGAAAAACTCTGTTGAATATAGCAAACGACTATATAATTAGCAAATATTTATAATAAAAAAGCCGAGGACTTGCGCCCCCGGCTTGTGTTTGATTGTTAAGAAAGCTTACTAGAAAATTATTTAGTTACTCTGACAAAACCATAAATAATTTGTCCGTCGGCTAATGTTGCACGGATTCGATAAGTTTTACCAACGACCATATTATTCGTACTTAAATTGAATATGTATTGGTCATCAGATGCGGAGTATCTAAACAAAGTTCCAACATCAGCGGCGCTTGTTCCAACCACATCTAATGGTGCTATTACATCACTGCTCATACCGCTGGCTTCGTCAACTGAAATATTTGCAATGACGTTTGAAACTCCAGGGCATTGAGTAAGGCGGAATTTAACAGGAACCGTACGTCCTTTCTTTATATTTATTGCAGTTGGATAAGGTGCCATTGGCGGCAAGAAGCCTTCAACTGAACCATAATTGACCGTTACATTTTGTGCAGCAGTTCCCGTATTTCCAGCGGCATCAGTAGCACTCCAGGTAACTGCTGTATTACCTAATGGGAATGAAGGAGGAGCGTTATTTGTCGGAGTTAAAGCTCCATCGCAGTTATCTAATGCTGATGCTGAGCCGAGATCAAATGGCCCACAGATTGGAAATACTTTAGCTCCGGGTGCTGTTACCACAGGTGCTTGTGTGTCGTGAACCCTAACCCACTGCATCTGTGTTGAGTTATTTCCATTACCGTCGCTGTAAGTCCACATTATTGTGTGGTTACCCTGACCAAAAGGTCCGGTAACATCAGCCACACCGGTAACCGTGCCAGCGCAATTGTCTGTTGCTGTCGGTGCTGCCGGCAAATTAACCGAGCATTGAGCAATCACATCTGCCAACGTTGCAACGTTCGGAACAGGTGCTGTAATGTCTTTTACGATAACGTTTTGAGTTTGCGATATGGTATTTCCATTTCCATCATCATATGTCCAGGTTACTGTATATTCACCTTGTGCATCGTATGTGGTTGGGTCTGTAGTTGTTCCAGTGATAGTTCCAGCACAGTTGTCTGTTGCGGTGGGAACTGTTAAGGTAACAGAACATTCTCCGGTAGCATTGGGTAGAGTTGCGATATTAGGAACAGGTGCTGCAACGTCTTTTACAACAACATTCTGAGTTTGAGTTGTTGTATTTCCATGACCATCATTGTAAGTCCAAGTTACAACAAAAGTACCTTGTTCATCAAATACCATTTTATCAGTTGTTCCTGTAATTGTTCCGGCACAGTTATCTGTTGCAGTCGGAGCTATTAAGTTAACTGAACATTCTCCGGTAACATCTGGTAGGCTTGCGACTTGAGGAATGGGTGCTTCGTTATCATTCACAGTTACATTAAATGTACACTGATCACTTCCAGCGCTGTTTGTTGCAGTAGCAGTTACTTGAGTTGTTCCGACAGGGAAAAATAAACCAGATATGGGCGAGTAACTAATAGTTGGTGTCGGTGTACCGGTTGCTGTTGCTGGTGTTGTAAAGGTGACAATTGCACCGCACAAACCTGTGGCATTATTAACTGTAATGTCACTTGGGCAGGTAATTGTTGGCGCTGTTGCACAAGTACCAGTAACAGTGAAACTAATATTTTGCAGATCTACTGGATTATAGGCGCCATCACCAGCGAACGATGCTACAAGAAGAGTTGCGCCTTCCGGAACAACTAATTGTGCAGTTGCATATCCATTAGCATTGGTAATTCCCGAGCCAGACGAGGAACCTAACGTAAAGTTAATAGTTTTTCCTGGAAGGGGGGCCCAATCGCCCCAAGAGCCAGGACTACCAGGCTTATACTGAAGTGTTGCATATACAGTAATGGTTGCTCCGCAAACTCCTGAACTTGGCCCCGGTGCTGGACTACTAAGACGCGTAGGCACACCGTCAGTAAAGTAGGCAATTGCCGAAAGATTGCTTGATGTTCCTATTGCTTCAGCGGCAGCATGATAGAGAACATCATTTGGATCAAGCAGAGGAGGGTTTTGCCACGAGAGAGAAAATCCCCCGAACCCATCTGCTTGTACCATCTGCTCATGCACAATGGTATTCCGATCGAGATCAAGTATTCGAACGCGAATTTGTTCGTCGGCTGCAAAGTCGTTGCCTGTTATGAGCATCATTTCACCAGGCTCATAATCCGGCTTATCCGTCGTTACCACCTGTCCAACTGCAAACGCTGTTATGCATAATGTCAGCATAAAAGCGAACAGTATGTTAGTTAAGTGTTTCATAAAATTACTCCTTTTTTAATTGTTTTTAGTTAGTTAATTAATATTTTTTAAGTTACTAATTTTAGGCGTCTCTCAGCTTTGCCTCTACGGTAAAAATTATTCTTTCAATCGTTTATCATAATTTACCCCTTAAGTTTGTTCAACACCATTTATTTATTGACACAATGATAAAATGATACAATGTTTCAATGATTTTATCATATTCCATAGTTAATTCTTAATTCAAAAAACTGCCGTCCGTAGTTGTATTCGGTATAAATAAAATTCCTGTAAATATTATACTGCCATTCAAATTCAACCGAGGTTCCGGGTTTAGGCATCCACCGCGCGCCAGCGCCCCAGCTAAAATTGTTTGTCCTCTGCTGGTTGTCAGATGTTCGCTCTATATTTATACCTTCAATCGCATAAATATTTAGCTTATCAAAAACCACATCGTAACCCTCTTTAATCAGGAATTGAAAATTGTGTCTTTGTATTTTTGAGAGAGTACGCTGGTTGAACGAATATCCAAATTGTGCGTTCCACGATATGCGCGACGGCGGTAATGTTTGTGTGTATAACTGTGCCGAATACCAATTGTAGTCGCTGGTATTCCTTATTTTATCTTTGTACCAATTTCCTGTAATTGTACCTGTAATAGTCATTGGAATCATCCATAAACCGATATCGCGTGAGACGGATAAATTTGCCGACTTCATACTTGTTTTAACTCTTCGATCCCATTTTTTGGGTACGGGTAAAGGCGCATCGTTAAACCGTTCGTTCTGTCGCCAGCCGATTGTTATACGAGGAAAATTTTTAGGATTGACAGATAAATTCGTGAAGACGTTTGCATAGTGAGTAGTGAATAGCTGTGTCTTCGAGATGTTCGAGCGGTTGTAATCGCCGTTGAGCATAAAGCTAATAAATCCAGAAAAAAGTGTTGTGTTGTTGCTTAAACGATACCGCTCATTGTCGGATTGTTCATAAGGCATAGCAAGCGAAACATAAGACTTGGTCGCTCTTCTGTATTCAAGTGTAAAACGGGATGTGGAAATAGGCAGGACAAGCCGCGCCGTGATTACCTCTCCGCTGCGTGTCGAATCGTTAAACGTTACAAAATTTTGAGCAGTTTTTCTATCGGTTAACCAATTAAGAGTTTTGCTGTCTGTAATGATTTCACCATTGCTCGGTGCCGTTTGGTCAGAATTAAAATACGAAGCGGCGTATTCAACTGTTAAATTTGCTCTCCTGTTTAAAAAGAAGATTGATAAA
Source organism: uncultured Ignavibacteriota bacterium (assembly GCA_947085405.1). Lineage (GTDB taxonomy): Bacteria > Bacteroidota > Ignavibacteria > UBA10030 > BY39 > JASEGV01. The sequence goes on along the minus strand of CAMTWO010000029.1, from coordinate 23,195 downwards.
TCGGAACCTAAAATAAAATTATCATTAGCCAACATTTTACTAAATGATCCTGAGAAATCTTGAGAATTAATATCGTCTTTAATTTTTACTGCGCTGATACCAAGATTTATAGAGCTTGTGGGGAGAAACTTTATCCTGCCTCCTAAAAAGTTTTGACGATAACTTCCCATCATATAACCTTGGGTCGGAGAAGCAAGCTTGCTTACACCATAGACGGAGTTAATTTCAATGAATCGGAATAAGTTTAGTTTACCTTCCACACCGGCGACTCTCGCATAACCGGTTGTCGATTGAGTGAATTGAGGCATCAAATCGCCGTAGCGTGCCGTTATCCAAGCATTAGAATATTCAAGTGTATAATATTTATCGGGTTGACCATATCTGAAGAGTGTTAATGGTTTGTTCAAAATTACAGTGAATCGGGATAACCCGTATTGAAGCGATAATCGTGAGTTTGATGTGTAATCAAAAGGTTTAGGTTGGAAACTATTCTTTGTTGAATTGCCTAACGAATACTGTGATGCAAGATTGATGTTTCCCGAAATCTGCAAAGGTGTTTGCTGTGCTGTAAGATTTAGTTGAAATATTACAACAAGAAATAGGCAAAAATACACATAGCACACTTTTGGGATATTTTTATGGTATTTATGCATCGTGTTCATAAACCAACCTTGCCTTTAATTTACACTGGAAAATGGCCAGAATGTGCGATACAAACCACAATATTTGAAATAAAGGGCACCTCCAAAAACTACCTTTATTGATGCCACTCCTACGTACAAATATACTACATCGTTTTCCAAAAGTCAAATTTTCCCCAAAAAATGTTTTTGAAACATAGGGTTTCTAAAGATGCCCTGCATAAATAATTATCTCATTAATCTATTTGTATATATTAGATACTTTTCGTATCATTATCCGTCAAATTAATAATACACAGGAATCAAGTTAATACATCTCTACTCTGCCCAAAAGACATAGTTACCCCAACCAAAAGCAAAAAGGCAATCATTTCAATTAAGAAAACTTTTTTCATTTTTTCTTTTTGTTAAAATATTTGTTCAAAAAAATATTATTCCTCTATGTGTGTTAAATTTAATCTATTAAGAGTCGAAATCATGTGTTCCCAATCACAAAATTAATATAATTATTTTTTTATAAGCAACAAACATTTTAATATGCATCAAGTTCATAAACCAACCTTGCCTTTAATTTACACTGGAAAATGGCCAGAATGTGCGATACAAACCACAATATTTGAAATAAAGGGCACCTCCAAAAACTACCTTTATTGATGCCGCTCCTACGTGCAAATATACTACATCGTTTTCCAAAAGTCAAATTTTTCAGTCACATTTTTCCCTAAAAATGTTTTTGAAACATAGGGTTTCTAAAGTTGCCCTGCATAAATAATTATCTCATTAATCTATTTGTATATATTAGATACTTTTCGTATCATTATCAGTCAAATTAATAAAACACAGGAATCAAATTGAGTTTACTCGTAGTCGGTTCATTAGCCCTCGATACCATCGAAACGCCGTTCGGCAAAGCTGAAGAAGTTCTCGGCGGTTCATCTGTTTATATCTCGGTATCAGCAAGCTATTTTGTTGAACCTGTCAGGTTAGTCGGTGTTGTTGGCAGCGACTTCCCAAAATCAGCAATCGAATTTTTAGAGAACAAAAATATCGATTTGGCAGGATTGCAAATAATCGATACCGGAAAAACCTTTCGCTGGGGTGGAAAATACCACTATGATTTGAATGTTCGGGACACTCTTTATACCCATCTGAACGTTTTCGAACATTTTAAACCGGTCATTCCTGAATCTTATAAAAAAAGTTCGTATGTCTGTCTCGGAAATATCGATCCTGTACTTCAGCAATGTGTAATTGAACAAATTCAAAATCCGCGGCTCGTTATTGGTGATACTATGAACTTCTGGATAAACGGAAAGCGTAAAGAATTACTCAAAGCAATTGAAATGATGGACGTCCTAGTATTAAATGATTCCGAAGCCCGTTTACTTTCCAACGAACCTAACCTCATCAGAGCAGCGAAAATAATTATGAAGATGGGTCCCCGAATTGTGATTATTAAAAAAGGGGAACATGGAGCTCTGCTAATTACCGAAAAAACAATTTTTTCGGCTCCCGCTTATCCGCTTGAAAATATAAACGATCCAACAGGCGCAGGGGATGCTTTTGCAGGTGGATTTATTGGATGGATTGCAAAAACAGACGATCTATCCGATGATAATTTAAAACGTGCAGTAGTATATGGCAGCACTTTAGCTTCTTTCTGCGTGGAAAAGTTCAGCATTGAACGAATCAAAGATTTGAGCCATCTCGAAATCAAAGATCGGTTTTTAGAGTTCCGTGCTCTCTCGCATTTTGAAGAAGATAGATTATGAAGTCTTTAGAATGGTTAGGAAGTAAATTACGATTCATCGACCAAACCAAATTACCCGCAGAAGAAATTTACATTGTTACGGATGATTATCGAATAGTAGGCGATGCTATACGCAAATTAAGTATACGCGGTGCTCCTGCATTAGGTGTTGCTGCAGCTTACAGTGCAGCACTTGCAGCTTTAGAAAATTCAAATGAAAATTCCTCTTCCTTCAAAAACAAATTAACTTCCGTAATAATAGAATTAAAATCAACCCGTCCCACCGCAGTAAATTTATTTTGGTCGTTAGAGAGAGTCAACAAAGTTCTGGATACTTTTATCATTTCCGGTGTTGAGTTAACAGTTGCAAAAATTATAGCTGAAGCAATCGATATTCACGGCGAAGATATTGCTATGTGTAATGCCATAGGAATTAACGGGGCTGAAATTGTTCCGCAGGATGCGACCATACTTACGCACTGCAACACCGGTGCGTTGGCAACAGGCGGCGATGGAACTGCCCAAAATGTTATAGTAACTGCACACAAATCAGGTAAAAATATTAAAGTGTATGCCGGCGAAACTCGCCCCCTTTTACAAGGAGCCCGATTAACTGCTTGGGAGTTGATGAAATTAGGCATTGATGTAACTTTGATAACCGATAGCACAGCCGCATTTCTTATGCAACAAAAAAAGATTGATTTGGTAATTACGGGCGCCGACAGAATTACGATGCAAGGTTTTGTTGCAAATAAAGTTGGCACTTACAATCTTGCAGTGAATGCAAAGATGCACGGGATTCCGTTTTACATTGCCGCACCAACATCAACAATAGATACCAAAATCGAAGTCGGTGATGAAATAATCATAGAGGAAAGAAGCGAAAACGAAATAACTGAATATTTTGGAAAAAGAACAGCACCGGTTGGAGTAAAAGTATATTCGGCTGCATTCGATATAACTCCGCCCGATTTAATTACAGGTATAATCACAGACAGGAAAATATTCTTACCTCCATATTCAAACTCATTGTCAGTATTGAAATGATCGTAAAAACAGAAGCCATAGTTCTGAAGTCGAAAAAATACAGAGAGACAAGTAAGTTAGTTACTTTTTATACAAAGCGATACGGCAAAATAAACGGGATAATAAAAGGTGCACGAAACGTTAAAAATAAATTCGGTTCATCACTCGAACCTCTCTCTTATGTAATAATTGTTTTTTACAAAAAGGAATCTACTCAACTTCACTTGGTTACTCAATGCGATTTGTTAAAAGCGTTTAAAAGTATTTCACAGGATTTAGATAAATTAGAACCGGCATTAAAAATTATTGAGCTTGTTTATAAAGTGATGCACGATGAAGAAGAAAACGAGAAACTTTTTAATTTGTTGAATCAAACTCTTTTCGCAATCGAAACTAATAACCGGAACTTCGCTAATTTATTTTTCCTTTTTGAAATTAAATTAGGCGAAATATTAGGATACCAATATAATTTCCAGAATTGTGGTAAATGCGGTGTTGATATTTACAATAATGGAGACGAAGTGCGGCAAATCGTTTTCGACTATTCAAAAGGAAGTTTACTGTGTGTTGATTGTGTCCAATATTCTGTCCATCCCCAAAAAATGCCTGTGAGAATATTTAAAATTTTAAATCGTATCGAAAAAACAGAAGAAATCGATTCAGTAACGAACCTGATAATAACTCGACAGGACGGAAATGAGATAGGGAAATTTTTATTCGATTATTTACGTTATCATATAAGCAGTTTGAAAGAACTTAAAAGTGAAAAAGTTTTCAGTCAGCTTTTTTAACCGGTTTTGAAACAAAATCAAAACATCTTCAGTATAATGCACTAAAAATGAATCAAATAACTAATTAATAGGATCATCTATATGAATAAAAAATCAATATTATCAGCAATATTTTTAATTACGGTTGGTATTATTTTCGGAGTAATACTTGTTACGAACTTGAATACCGGAATCAATTTCAGCTTTGCGGGCGATGAACAGGTTAAGTTAGGGGCAGCTTCACCAATTAAGAAAGAAGCCGTCGAAATCAAATCGCTAAGTCAGCCTTTCATCGATGTAGCCAAAGCAATAACTCCGACGGTCGTGAGTATAAATGTTGTCGAGAAAGTAGAAAAACGAAGTCAGGAATTTAAAGAGTTCTTCCATTTCTTCGGTCCCGATTTTAAGTTTCCCGAACCCGAACCACAGATGGGATCTGGATCGGGTGTAATTATTAATTCCGACGGTTACATTCTTACAAACAACCACGTAGTAGCCGGTGCAAGAGAGGACGGGATCGAAGTTACACTCAACGACAAACGCGTTTTTAAAAAAGTAAAAGTAGTTGGCACCGACCCAACTACCGATTTAGCTGTAATTAAAATTGAAGGGAAAGATTTACCAACTGCCTCACTCGGCAATTCCGAAGAATTACAAGTAGGCGAATGGGTGCTTGCAATCGGAAACCCGCTTGGACTTCGATCGACAGTAACGGCTGGAATAGTTAGTGCAATCGGTCGGGGCGGCATAGGTGTTATCAGTGGCGATTACAGCATCGAAAGTTTCATACAAACCGATGCAGCAATTAATCCCGGAAACAGCGGCGGTCCGTTAGTGAATCTTTATGGCGAAGTTGTAGGGCTGAACACTGCCATCGCAACAACGAACGCTCGCTATCAAGGATATGGTTTTGCTGTGCCGATAAATATTGCAAAATATGTTGCACAGGATATTATTCGGTATGGAAAAGTACGGCGCGGTTATCTCGGTGTGCAAATCGGGCAAATCGATGAAACAATGTCGAAGGCACTCAAGTTAGGAAAATTAACAGGCGTCCTCATTCAAGGAGTCGTAAAAGACGGGGCAGCCGAAAAAGCTGGTTTGAAACAAGGCGACGTAATACTCGAAATCGACGGACGCGAGATGACGGCTCCTAATGAAGTTCAAAGCTATATCGCAACGAAGCATCCGAATGATGTAGTAGCAATAAAACTGAATCGCGATGGAAAAATTATTGAGAAAAAAGTAAAACTTGCTTCAAGAACTGATGATGAAGAATTAATTACAGCGAAAGAAGAAAAGAAAGAAAAAGAATCAGATGAAACTATCTCCACGAAACCATACACGTTCGATAAATTGGGTTTGACAATCCAAAATTTATCTTCACGGCAAAAGAAAGAACTGAATGTGGATAACGGGGTGATAGTTACTGATGTAAAAACATTAACCGAAGCGTTCAAACGAGGACTGCAAAAGAATGATGTAATTTTAGAAATTAACCGAATGGCTGTTTCATCAGTTAATGAATTACGCAAAATAATCGAAAAGACAAGTCCCGGCGAATCGGTTTTATTACGTGTTCGCAAATCGGAAGAAAATTCAATCTTCTTAGCTTTAGAAATACCGAAATAATTTAAATAACTGATGTTACGCATTATCTAATTATTCGTGTACAAAATGAACATTTTAACTATTAATAGAACACAGATGACACTGATTTTGACGGATTTTCACGGATTTATTATCTGTGTTAATCCGTGTGCTATTTTCTGTTTTGCGTAACATCAGTTAAATAATTATTAATACTCTTATTTTGAAAGGAAACCTTGTATTTTGGGTTTCCTTTTATTTTTGATAGTAAAACTTGATTATCTTCCTATTTTAACATATATTTTTTATGAAATAAACCATAACCAATTAATAAAAAGGAAGTATTTAGTCTTCAGCAAGTTAACAATTTCAAAAAGGTCAAATGGTATCCTGAGTTCAAGGGTACTCGTTCTAAATCAGAATTATGAACCAATCAGCATTTGCAATGCAAAGAAGGCAATTTTATTGTTATATCTTGGCAAAGCCGAATTAGTTGAAGCCAAAAACGGCAAGGTAGTACGATCGGCAAAAACTCAAATTTCCGTTCCGAGCATTGTGAGGTTAGATATTTACATTCGCATTCCGTTTCAGAAAATTATTTTATCACGAAAAAATATTTTACGCCGCGATGGGCATCAATGCCAATATTGCGGTTCGCATGGTGGTAATCTCACTTTGGATCATATCATTCCAAAATCGCAAGGGGGCGAAGATTCGTGGGAAAATTTAATAACTGCCTGTGTATCATGTAACAATAAAAAAGACGATAGAAAACCTGAAGATGTTAATATGAAACTTCTACGACAACCGAGGAAACCAAATCACATCACATTTATCCGGCACAGCGTAAATAAAATTGATGAACGATGGAAGCCATACCTCTTTTTAAATTAATTATGACTAATAAAAAGCGAATACTTAGCGGGATGCGGCCTACGGGTAAACTACATCTTGGGCATTTGGTTGGTGCATTAGAAAATTGGGTTGCCCTGCAAAACGATTTTAACAATTATCACTTGATTGCCGATTACCACGCACTTACAACTGATCTCAACTCATCGAATATTTATCAAAATTCTATTGAGATGTTAATCGACTGGCTGGCAGTAGGGCTTGATCCTGAAAAGAGTCCGATGTTCCGTCAATCTCAGATTAAAGAGCACTGCGAGTTACACTTAATTTTTTCTATGCTCATAACATCAGCTCGTTTAGAACGTAATCCGACAGTCAAAGATCAAGTTCGTGATTTGAACATCAAAAATATTTCTTACGGTCATCTCGGTTATCCTGTCCTTCAGGCGGCAGATATACTTTTATACAAAGGTGAATTCGTTCCTGTAGGTGATGATCAAGTCCCCCATGTCGAAATAACACGCGAGATAGCCCGCCGCTTTAATCAGCAGTATGGCGAAGTGTTTCCTGAACCTGAACCCCGCCTGACTATTTTCTCAAGGTTACCCGGTTTAGACGGCGACCAAAAGATGAGCAAGTCGGCAGGCAATACGATTTTAATTTCCGACGATGCGCCAACAGTACAGAAAAAGATGCGCTCGGCTGTAACGGATCCACAAAAAATTCGCAAAGGAGACCCGGGAAGACCGGAAATTTGTTTGGTATTCACATATCATAAAAAATTCAATCCCTCCGAAGTTCCCGAAATCGAATCTGGATGCCGGAGCGGGGCGTTAGGTTGCGTAGATTGTAAAATGAAATGTTCAAACAAAATTAATGAACATCTATCTCCATTTATTGAGAAGAGAAAATTTTATGAAGCAAACCCGGAATTAGTTCTCGAAATATTGAACGACGGCGAAAACAAAGCTCGCCTTGTCGCTCAAGAAACTATGAACGAAGTTCGATCCGTAATGAAGTTTGGTTAATGTCTTATAAAATTAAATTGCATCAATTCGAAGGACCTCTCGATCTGCTATTGTTCTTTATCAAGCGGGATGAATTAGATATTAAAGATATTCCAATCTCAAAAATAACAAAAGAGTTTTTAGATTATATCAATCTTCTTCAAGAGCTTGACCTTGAAATAGCGGGCGATTTTATTGTTATGGCTGCCGAGCTAATGCAGATTAAAGTAAAAATGCTGCTTCCACGAGAACCAGGAAGCGAGGATGAGCAAGACCCGCGTGCGGAACTTGTAAGAAGGTTACTTGAGTATAAAAGATTCAAAGAAGTTACAGACCAGTTGTCCTCACTGGAATTAGAGCAGCGAAAATTATCTTTCCGCAAAACGTTCCATCAGGATGAGAAAAAAATTCCGCTCGAAGATCAGGAGGAAGGTCTAAAAGATATCACGATGTATAAACTTATCACTGCATTCAAGCGTGCAATGGACCGTGCCCCTCGTAGAATTTATCACGATATCGAACTGATGAATATTACGATTGATGAACAGATGAGTTATATAGTCGATTTTTTCCGTGCCCGCGATGAAGGAACATTCCTTGAACTTGTATCGCATATGACTGAGAAAATTCGTATAATTGTAACGATTATTGCTCTTCTCGAATTGATGAAAGCACAAATTGTTGCCATCAGGTATGTCGAAAGTTTAGAAGACGATTTCATAATTTACAAAGTGAAAGAGAATAAGTTTAATTAAAATAAATGGATCAATTAGATAAACAAAAAGTAATTGAAGCTCTGATATTTGCGTCCGATGAACCGTTATCTTTGAGAGAAATCGTGAACATTCTAAAAATGTCCGAAGAAACACATTTAAGAATTAGAATGAATGAAGACGATGTCCTTTCTGTAATCCGACACCTCAATAGCGAATATGTAACATCAAACAGGTCGTTCAGAATAATTCAATCGGCGGGTGGATTTCAATTTGCAACACTCCCTGATTTTGCCTCCTGGTTGGGATTAATGGTTAAAGAAAAGGCAAAACGAAAGCTCTCGCAATCTGCTTTGGAAACTTTGGCAGTCATCGCTTACAAACAACCGGTAACTAAACCGGAGATTGAAGCAATACGGGGTGTGAATGTCGATTATATGATTAGCACGTTACTCGAACGCGATTTAATTACAATCGTTGGCAGATCGGCATCGCCCGGCAGACCGCTGCTTTATGGAACTACTTTAACATTTTTAAAACATTTTGGTATAAATGATTTAATTGATTTACCCAAGCCAAGAGAAATTGATGAAATTTTAAATGATTCTACGTTTGAAGTTGAAAAAGAATTGATGAAACGTTTAGGTAAAGATTTAACTGAACAGGAAGAACAAAATTCCGGCTCGATTGAATTACCAAGCGATGAAAATGTTACACAAATGGAAGTCAAAAATGAGAATTGAAATGAAACTTGTTAGATTGAATAAGTTTATAGCCGATTGCGGTGTCGCCTCACGCCGTAAAGCTGATACTTTGATAGAAGAGGGAAGAGTAAAAGTAAACGATAAAATTAAAACCGAATTAGGTTTTAAAGTTTATCCGCCCCGCGATAAAGTTTTTGTCGATGGTAAACAAATAGCAAAATTAGACAAACCTGTGTATATCGTTTTCAACAAACCAAAAGATTGCATAACAACAACCAAAGACGAAAAGGGAAGAACAAGTGTTTTGGATTATGTAAAAGTCCGCGACCGTATTTATCCAATCGGCAGGCTCGATCGTGACACAACGGGTGTCTTGCTCTTAACTACTGATGGCGAGTTTGCAAATCATCTGATGCATCCCAAACACCAGATTAAAAAATCGTACAAGGTTACACTCGCTGAACCGATGACTCCCCAAATCGCTGCTTTACTGAGTAAAGGGGTAAAGATTTCCGGCAGGCAAACAGAGCCGGCTGAAGTAATTATTATTCCGGGGACGAGAAATAAAGAAGTTGGTATCATCATTCACGAGGGACGAAACCGTCAGGTCCGTAAAATGTTTGAAGCTCAAAATTATGAAATTAAAAAATTAGAACGTATTGCCTACGGTGATGTTTCAATCGAAGGCTTGAAACGTGGGGAATGGCGTTATATGACAAAAAAAGAAATCGAAAGCTTTTACAAATTGGAGGGATGATGAAACTAGCCAATTTGCTTGTGTTTGCTTTGTTAATCTGCACAATCAGTTCAGTTGCTGAAGCAAACTTTGAAAAATATTTCTTTAATAAAACTATGCGTGTTGATTTTTTTCATACAGGTTCAAAGACGCAAGAGATATTCAGTATCGACCAAATTTATGAAGAAGGTGAATGGCCCGGAAGCAAAATTAACTTGATCGATACACTCAATTATGGTGAATATTTAGTAAAGGTATTTGACGTTGCCACCAATAGTTTAATTTTCTCACGCGGTTATTCTACAATCTTCAACGAGTGGCAAACAACCGATGAGGCTGCACCCGGTGTTTTTAAAACTTACCACGAAACTGTTCGAACTTCCGATGCCAAAGCGGCAAATCCAATTTACAATCAACAGGCGCGATAAACAGATGATGTTTAAAGAAATTTACTCGGTTACAATTGATCCCGAAAATCCAACTGTCGTTAATAAAAAAAGTCGTAAGTATGACTTCAAAGTTACTCAAGCTATGAACAACGGACATTCTGATAAAAAAGTTGATGTGTTGATAATTGGCGATGGCTATACAAAAAATGATATTGAAAAATTCCGTAAAGATGTTAAAAAAGTAAACGACCACATGTTCAGTGTTAGTCCGTTCAAAGAACGGAAAAAAGATTTTAACGTATGGACGGTAGAAGTTGTTTCAGCAGATTCGGGCATAGATAAACCCGATGCAAATGTTTACAAGAATAACATACTTGGCACAACTTACAATTATTTTTCATCACCTCGTTATATTTTAACGGAAGAGAATAAAACTCTTCGCGATATTGCAGCAGCCGTGCCTTACGATTTCATAAATATTCTTGTGAACGATAATCGTTATGGCGGCGGCGGAATTTACAACCTTTACACAACTACATATACAATTCCCGATGCTGCCGATAAAGAATGGCAAATCGACTATGTTTATGTTCACGAATTCGGTCATAGCTTCGGTGGACTTGGCGATGAATACTATAGCTCGCAAGTTTCGTACACCGATTTCTACACAAAAGGTATAGAACCCTGGGAGCCGAATGTTACCGCTCAAACTAAAAAAGAGAAAATAAAATGGAAACATCTTGTTGATGCCGATACACCAATTCCAACTCCGTGGGAAAAAGCTGAATTCGACAGTCTCGAAAGTCTCCGTCAAAAATTGGATCGTTTAGCACCCGACTATTACCAGAAGCGTGAACCTTTGATTCAACAGACCAAAAATATTTTGAAATCGACTAAGTATGCTGACAAAGTAGGTGCGTTTGAAGGGGCTGGATATATTTCAGAAGGACTCTTCCGTCCGCAAGCCGATTGCAGGATGTTCACGTTAAGTTTAGTCGACTTCGATGCAGTTTGTCGTGCATCAATCAGCAAGATGATTGATTTTTATTCAAAATAATTTTTAGAGGTATTTATGGTCAGAATACTATTCGTCTTTTTTTTAATTTATTCTCTTGGAGTTGCACAGGAAATTCCACACGAATGGCTAACCAAAGCCGAACGCACTAATTTTGTTGAAACAGCACGCTACGAAGAAACACTGGGTTTCTGCAAGCAATTAGAAAAAACTTCACCTTGGATAAAAATAATTTCGATTGGAAAGAGTGGTGAAGGGCGAGAAATTCCTTTGTTGATCGTTTCAAAAGATAAAATATTTAATCCTGAAAAAGTTTATAAATCTTCAAAGACCGTTGTCTTGATTCAAAACGGAATGCATGCTGGAGAAATCGAAGGCAAGGATGCCTCGTTGATGCTTTTGCGTGATATTGTTATCACAAAAAAATATTCTCACCTACTTGATAATACAATTCTTCTGGTACTTCCCATTTATAATGTCGATGGGCACGAAAGATTTGGCTCATACAACCGCATAAATCAAAACGGTCCCGCACAAATGGGATGGCGAACGAATGCAACCAACCTGAATTTAAATCGCGATTATATGAAAGCCGATGCACCCGAAACCCGCGCCTTCCTGAAAATGTTCAATACCTGGCTTCCCGATTTTTTTATTGATGTTCACACTACCAACGGCGCCGATTACCAATATGCGCTAAGTTATGCAATCGATAATTCTGAAAATATGCAACAAGGTGTTCGCACTTGGATTAACGAAAATTTTATCAAGAATGTTTTTTCAAATATGGAAACATCAGGATATCCGCTCGTGCCTTATGTCTGGTTCCGCAATTATCTAGAATTAGAAAAGGGGATTCAAGGGGGAGTTGCTCCGCCACGGTTTTCAAACGGTTACCCACAGCTTCAAAATCGACCTGCACTTCTTATCGAAACTCACATGATGAAGGATTACAAAACTCGTGTCGAGGGAGTGTATCATTTTATTTTAACAATATTAGAAAACTTTCATACCGATAATGGGCAGCTTAAAAAAGCAGTTCGTATTGCCGATGAACAAACTATCAGCGGAATAATATCACCATTCCCAATCCGTTTTGAAACGAATTCGGTTGCGGACTCAATCAATTTTTTGGGCTATAATGCAATCGTAGAATCAAGTGAGGTTTCAGGAACAAATTGGATTCGTTGGACTAACGAACCGCTCAGTATCAAAATTCCATGGTTCAATAAAACAAAAATTACTGCTACAGTTGATCCGCCTGTTGCTTATTTAATTCCACAGCAATGGACAAATGTTTTAGATATATTGCAAACCCACGGAATCGAAGTCGAACGATTAAAACAACCGGTCGAAGTAGAAGCCGAAGTTTACCGCTTCTCGAATGCGAAGTGGCAAGAAAAGCCGTACGAAGGCAGGCATCCTGTTAGTTATGGTGTTGAAAAATTTACAGAGAAACGGAAATATCCGGTGGGAACTTTTGTGGTTCGCCTCAATCAACGGCTCGCTAAAGTTGCAATTCACTTACTTGAACCGGAAGCTCCTGATGCTCTATCAGCTTGGGGATTCTTCGATGCAATTTTTGAACAAAAAGAATATGCTGAAGCTTACGCACTCGAAAAATTAGCCCGCGAAATGTTAACCGAGAATGCAGAGTTGAAAAAGGAATTTGAGTTGAAGCTTTCGAGCGATACAACATTTGCAAAAAGTCCGCAAGCACGCTTGAACTTCTTTTACCAGCGTTCTCCGTATTGGGATAATCAGATGAACTTGTATCCTGTAGTGCGGGTTGTTTCGGACGTGAAGTTCGTAACAGAACCGGTTAAGAAATGAATCGGTGAAGGGGGAAGGGGGGGAAGAGGCGATTGGATTTATGGAATGATGGAGTAGTGTACTAATGAGTATTGAATTAATAGGCTAGCGGCGTTGTTTTTAAGCCGCCGCCCAACTCAGCAATGTAGCTTTGAAAAACCAACGCCAGTAATTTATAAATAACTTCATTTGGTTAACTACACTCAAAGGGCAACTTATCTTAAAATTCTTTCTCCTAAAATTTCAGTAATGTTTCTTCTTCCATCAAGGACAGAATGAATATAAACTACGTTATTTTCGATTTCATAGATTATGCGATAGGGCTTATAATGTATCTCATAAAATCTTTTAATACCGGTAATTCTTAATTCTTCTGGAATATGTCCTCTCTCAGGAAATCTTTCAAGTTTAAAGCAAGTTTGTTCTATTCCATCCAATAATTTATTAGCAATTTCGAATGAATCATTTACAAAAACATATGAGAATATTTCCTTTAAATCTTGCTTGGCTTGAGGATCAATAATTACTTTGTACTTCATATTTACTGCATGTTATTTAGTTCTGTACGGAGATCATCAAAAGTCTCCCTAATACCCTTTGCTTTGGGGCTCTTTTTAGAAGTCATTGCCAATAATTTTAACATTGCAAGTGTTTCTTGAGTTTTCTCATATAGCTTTATATCTTGGACAATAACTTTAGCTTCACCGTTTTGAGTAATTACAAATGTTTTTTGTTTTTTATTGATTTCATTAATTAAGTCCGCAGCATTGGCTTTTAAGTAGCTAATTGATTTTACAGATTCACTCAATTTCATAAAGCAGTCCTTTTTTATTCTAAATATAGTCTTTTGCGTTATATAAATCAAAATAATATTTTGTGCTATATAACATATCGCATAACCATGAATAGTTATGCTATCCGAAGTTTGAGTTTTGCTTTTCACCGAAGGACGGATGAAAACAAAATCCGACTTGCTGATGTAGGTCGCCGAGATTCGTCGACCTACGATGTTTAATATGCAATTATCAGCGTTACGGTTCACCGTAATGCGAGATTATCAAAGAGTGTTCCCAAGGTCTTCGTTCCAAATCGTTTGTGCTTCCGGTATAATAACTTCCATCAGCACATTCGGGTATGTACATAAAACCGGAACTCATAATGAATGAATTATATTCCTTCGTATAACTGAATATTATTTTCTCCGGTGGCAAGGGAGCCAGCCGCTCGATTAATATATTATTTAATACTTTCTAATTCAAATCTTTGCTTCTCTCATCGGCTTTTGCTAAACGATTACAAACACGTTCATCCAATTTGTTAGCAAAATATACACGCTTATTCGGTCAGTGCCGAAGGCATCCCTTCGGGACTTAAACCGTTTGTTATGTCTTGCAGAATTTATAAAAAAGAAAATAGTTCTATTTCTTTAACTTTTTCAAAATCTTTCTTATTGAAAGTGGCAAGTGTATTTATTCGATTTGCAAGACCAATACTTATAATTTCGAAATCATGTATCTGCAAACCATGTGGTTGATATTTTTGTATTAGGGTTAGAAATATAGAATAGGATTTCTCAGTTGGATATAAAACTTGGAACATCTTAATAAAATCTTCTGCAACAATTAATGCATTTTCAATTGTCAGTGGAGATTTAGGAATTCTAGTCATGACAGATAAAAATTCAGAGATGTTTTTTGATGTTATAAATAATTCAACGTTTGATTGAGAGAATAACTCATGAACTATTTCAAAATATTTTGAATCTTCATCAATTGAGTAAATCAGTACATTAGTATCTATAAGAATTTTACTCATAAGCTCTTTCTCTAACATTTATATCATCGAATTGACCTTTTAAACCGAAGGTATGAAGTTTTTCCTTGGTTACTTTCTTGGACTTCAAACCATTTATATATTTATGTACTTTTACTATCAATTCGTTTGGCATTCTGTCAATTTCCCTTTTTACTTTTTCCTTAGTTATCATATTATGTCCTTTTAAATTATTTTATTTTTACTCTTATCTATCTATTCTTCCAGAACTATTTTAATATATTATTTAATAATATAAAACTCAAATTATTGCTTCTCTCATCGGCTTTTGCTAAATTTGAAGCGTTAATTTTAAATCTCCGCCAAAGGCGCCTGCCCGTCCGTCAGGCGGGGATCAGCCTCTGGCTGAATAATTCATAAATCATACAAAGGAGTTTGCTATCATTAAAAAATTTATCACTCGAATATTTATTGTTCTTGTCCTGCTTTTGCAAGTGACCTTCAGTCAAGAAAGAGGTAAAGAACTCACGCTTGAAGACATCTTCAACTCTACAAAATTTGCACAGAAATCTGTTCGCAGTATCAACTGGATGCAAGATGGCAAAGCTTTCCTTTTCCTGCAAACCGATACAATAAAAAAGCAAACAGATATTTGGAAATACAATGTTGCTACCGGTCAACGTTCGCTTTTTGTAGATGCATCTAAATTAGTTTTGAATGATACCGACAAAACATTTCGAATTACTACTTATAATTTATCGCCCGACGGAAAGAAGATATTATTTACCGGTGTAGTTCCTGCACGTGCGATGAAATCGGGTGGCAACTTTTATATTTATGATTTGCAAACAGAAGTATTTCAACAACTTACAGATACAACGGCAGAGCAATTAAACATAAAATTTTCTCCCGATGGTAAGAAGGTTGGCTTTGTTCGCGATAATAATATTTTTATTATCGACATCGAAACGAAAGTCGAAACGCAACTTACATTCGACGGCGAGAAGCATATAATGAACGGCCGCTTCGACTGGGTTTACGAGGAAGAGTGGAGTATCATCGACGGCTGGTTGTGGTCGTCTGATAGCAAGAACATCGCATTTTGGCAGCTTGATGAGAGAAGAGTTCCCGAATATCCTCTTACCGACTATACTCAAACCCAACCGAAACCTGAAACTATGCGCTATCCCAAAGCTGGCGACCCGAATTCGATTGTGAAGATTGGTGTGGTTTCAGTCGAGACTAAAACTACAAAATGGATGGACATCGGAACTGATGACGATATTTATATTCCAAGAATTTATTGGACTGCAAAACCGGGTAAGCTTGCAATCTTCCGTGTGAGCCGGCTGCAAAATAAGTTAGAAATTTTAGAAGCCGATATTAAGACCGGGTCAAGTTCGATAATCCTAACCGATGAATCAAAAACGTGGTTAGATATTGAGCAATCGAATTATATTTTCCTTAAAGATGGACAATTTTTGTGGGCATCTGAAAAAGATGGTTATCAGCATATATATTTAACCACCTTCGGGAAACAAACCAAACAGATTACAAAAGGAAACTGGGAAGTCGATAAGATTTTGAAAGTTGATGAAGCCAAAGGTGTGGTCTATTTTACTGCTACGGAAAAATCACCGCTCGAACGCCATCTATACAAAATTAAATTAGACGGAACTGGTTTCAAACGCATCTCCACCGATGATGGAACTCACAGTATAAATTTCTCGCCAGATTATTCGGTTTACATTGATACTTATTCCGATGCTTACACATTGCCCAAAATCCGGCTTCACAAAAACGACGGGAAGTTAATACGAGTAATCGAAGAGAATATTGTTCCGGCTTTTAATGAATACAAATTAAGCAGGAGGGAGTTTTTTAATTTCAAAACTTCCGACGGCGTTTCACTAAACGGTTGGATGATGAAACCAGTCGATTTCGACCCGACTGAAAAACATCCTGTATTGATGTATGTTTATGGTGGACCTGGTTCACAAACAGTTACCAACAGTTGGGACAGAAATAATTTATGGTGCACACTTTTAACTCAAAAGGGTTACATCATAGTCAGCATTGATGGGAGAGGGACGGGCGCTCTCGGTAACGAGTTTAAAACAATTGTTTACAAGAATTTAGGAAAGTGGGAAACTCACGACCAGATCGAGGGAGCAAAATATTTGGCATCGTTTCCGTTCGTGGATGCATCACGTATCGGAATTTGGGGCTGGAGTTACGGCGGTTATATGGCGGCAATGAGCATTCTGCTTGGTAACGAGGTTTTTAAAACTGCAGTTGCTGTCGCCTCCGTTACTGATTGGAAATTTTATGATACAATCTACTCTGAACGTTATATGCAAACTCCGCAGCTTAATCCCGATGGTTACAAACAGGGGTCAACGCTAACTTATGCTGATAAATTAAAAGGAAACCTCTTGCTGATTCACGGCACTGCCGACGATAACGTCCACTGGCAAAACACAATTACCTTAGTGAATGAATTGCAAAAGAAGAATAAACAATTTCAAACTGCATTTTATCCGGGTGGAACTCACGGCGTAGCAGGTGGTATTGTGAGGCTCCAGCTTTATACTCTGATTACTAATTATATATTAGATAATTTATAAAATGATTCGGCTTGTTTTTTATAAATGTATTAATTATTATGGATACAATAGTATCCATATGGATACAATAGTATCCATCTAAAAATTCAAAATGATTAATAATATCTTAGACGAAATATTTTCGACATGGTCGCATGTTGCCGTATTGAGAGTAATGCAACGTACTTTACACGGAATGAGCGGGCGAGAAGTTGCACGATTATCGAATATGAACCATCGGGCTTGCCTTAATGCACTTACGAAGCTTGAAAATATATCAGTGGTTTTGCGACAGCGTGGTGGGAGAGAACATTTATTTACATTAAACCGTGATCATATGTTAGTAGCAAAAGGTATTATCCCGTTACTTAAATTGGAGAGAGATTATCTTGATAGTATTAAGAATTATTTAAAACGATATTTAAAAAAATATTACTCAAGCATGATTTTGTTTGGCAGCGTTGCAAGAAAACAAGAGGACGTGATGAGCGATGTGGACATCTGTTTTATAGTCGATCACTTGAAAGATAAATCAATCCTAAAAAAAGTGTTATACGAAATAAATCCTTCACTCAAAAAACACTTTGGAATCAATGTCTCTGCAACGATAGTCCTGGAAAAAGAATTTCAAGGGCAACGGAAAATATTATTTAACAATATTCTCAAAGAAGGCATACTGTTAGATGGTAAAGCGAAAAATTTACAAATCCATAGATAGGTCGAAATATAAAGATTATTTTCTCGTCGCTGATAATTTTTATAAAGGCGCCGAATTAGCAAAAGAATTTGAATATTGGAACGCTGCGGGTTTGTTGATTGTGCATTCAGCAATTGCTTATTCAGATGCTCTTGCCATTAAATACGGAGGGGTTAAGAGCACCAGTGATGATCATTATGAATGTGTATCATTAATCGAGAGTATAATTGAAAGAGATGAAAAATCAAAAAATGCAATTCAAAATTTTCGGAGAATACTCGACCGGAAATCAGAGATATCGTATGGTGGTGAAATTTATAATCGTAAAGATATAGAACAAATGTGGAAATGGTTTGAAAGATTTCGGAATTGGTTTTTAAAAATATTATGAGTTTAGAAATATGATAGTAATGAAATTCGGCGGCACTTCGGTCGAAGACGCCACTGCAATTAAACGAGTTGCTGAAATTGTAAAAAAGGAACTGCCCAAAAAAATATTGGTTGTTCTATCGGCATGTTCCGGAATTACCAACGAGTTAATTCGCACAGCTCATTCTGTGCGTGATGGTTCTGAAAAATCAGCATTAGAAATTGTCGATTATATTCAGTCCAGGCATAAAACTATAGCTGAAGAATTATTGAAAGAATTATTTCTGGAAAAAGTTGGTTTGCAAATTGATGTATTATGTAATGAAATCCGTAATATAGTCCGCGGAGTAAATTTGCTTGGCGAATTAACATCACGTTCAATGGATACGATCACGAGTTATGGCGAAAGATTGTCCACACTGATTTTTAATGCTGCATTGGAACAAGAGAATATATCTACAGTTTTGTTTGATGCGAGGAAGATAATGGTTACGGACGCCACGTTCGGCTCAGCACAACCCGTATTTGAAAAAATTAAACTGAATGTAGATAAATATCTGAAGCCAGCAATTGAGGACAACAGCATCGTAGTTACTCAAGGTTTTATCGGAGCAACGGAAGAAGGGTTTACAACTACTATCGGACGCGGAGGTTCGGATTACAGCGCTGCAATATTTGGCGCTTTTTTAGATGCGGAAGTTATTCAAATATGGACTGATGTAGATGGAATGATGACAGCCGATCCTCGCATAGTTCCCGACGCGAAACTAATTGATGAAATTAGTTTTGATGAAGCTGCCGAACTTGCCTATTTTGGTGCAAAAGTTTTGCATCCGAATACAATTCTCCCCGCAGTTGATAAAAATATTCCTGTTAAAATTTTAAATTCGCGCAAACCTGAGGTGAGCGGGACTATCATTATTAAAGAGTCGGGTAAAGGGCAAGTCTCAATAGTTAAATCAATCGCATCGAAAAAAAACATTATCGTGATTAACGTATCGTCATCGCGTATGTTTTTAGCTTACGGTTTTTTGGCTAAGTTGTTTTCTATATTTGCTAACTATCAAAAAAGTGTTGATGTAGTATCTACTTCTGAAGTGAGTGTTTCGGTAACGATCGATAACGATAAGGATTTACTTGAAATCGAAAAGCAATTAAAAGAGATAGGGGATATTCGTATCGAACGAAATAAAGCTATCGTTTGTGTGGTAGGCAAAGGAATGAAACAAACATCGGGGATTGCTGCACGAGTATTCTCTGCTTTAGCAAATGCTGAAATTAACATCGAAATGATTTCCGAAGGTGCATCTGAAATTAATATCACTCTTGTTGTCGATCAGAACTATGCTGATGAAGCTGTGCGTGTGCTGCATCGAGAATTCTTTCAAAACTAAATTCATTTCATTTATGTACGAATTCCATTATCGAAATAACGAACTCTGGTGCGAAGATATATCGCTGACTGAAGTTGCTGAAAAATTCGGAACGCCTCTTTATGTTTATAGTAAACAGTCCATAATAGACCATTGCCGCGAAATCGAAAAAGTATTTGGTGAAATTGATCATCTTTCGTGCTATTCAATAAAAGCAAATTCAAATCTAAATATTTTAAAAATCATAGCGGCGGAGGGGATAGGGGCAGATGCCGGTTCAATTGGCGAATTGCATCTTGCATTAAAAGCCGGATTTCCACCCGACAAAATTACATTTAGCGGAGTCGGCAAGCGTGATGATGAAATAGAATTTGCACTCCAAAACGATATTTACTTGTTTATTATAGAATCGGAAGAAGAACTTAACATTATAAATACTATTGCAACAAAGTTAGGGAAGATCGCTAGTATTCAGATTCGAATAAATTTTGATATATCTGCATCTACACATCCATATATTTCGACGGGTGAAAGACATAATAAGTTTGGGATTGAACAAATGTATGCTGAAGAAATATTTCAGAAGGCATTGCAATTGAAAAATATAGAAGTATTAGGAATTCATACACATATCGGGTCGCAAATAACCAACCCGGAAACTTTCATCGAATCAGCGAAAGCTGTTGTTGATTTAATTAAAGTTTTACGAAACAAAAATATACAGGTGCATGAATTAAATTTTGGTGGTGGGTTCGGTGTGCAATATCATGATTTCGTGAAACACGAATTGTTGCCAACCGACAAAGAACATGTCGATTCAAAACTTACTACTGTAAAATTACTTGAAGCCGCATTACCCGTGCTAAAAGCATCGAATACAAAAATATTCATACAACCCGGGCGATCAATTATTGCACACACAGGAGTTTTGCTTACAAAAGTATTATACAGGAAAACAACATCCGAAAAAACATTCATCATAGTTGATGCCGGAATGAACGATTTAATACGTCCAAGTTTGTACAAATCGTATCATCAAATCTCACCGGTTAAAATTAAAAATTCAGAATATGAAATTGTCGATGTAGTAGGACCGTTATGTGAGAGCGGCGATTATTTTGCATTAAACCGGAGCCTAAATTATTCAGAACGGGAAAGTTATCTTACAATATTCTGCACAGGAGCTTATGGATATGTTCTCGCTTCTAATTACAACGGAAGGTTAAAACCTGCAGAAGTAATGGTTGATGGTGATAAATACTTTTTAATTCGGGACTGTCAGTCGTTCAAAGACATTGAATGAAGCTCACATCTGAAAATAGTTTGTTGCTTGTAATTTTATTCGCCGCACTAATTTTAAGATTGCTCTTTGCATTTAACACACCGAACTGGCAGGCACCTGATGAATATCCGCACTACTTTGTGATTAAACATTTAGCTGTAACGGGTGAGTACCCAATCAGTAATCCGAAGTTTCCTTATTACGAAGCATATCAACCACCCTTATATTATTTTATAGGTGCTGGTATTTATTTACTTGTTACAGATTTAGATTCTCCATCACCTGATTTGTTTCAGGAATTCGATCCGGACACACTTACCACTCCAAAGAATCCGGCACTGATTATTCTCCGATTGTTTTCTGTTTTACTTGGAATGCTTACGATATTCATCATTTATAAAACATCTTTTCTGGTTTTCAATTCTGAAATAAAATCTACCTTAATTGTATTAGCTATAGTTGGCACGCTGCCTACTTTTATCGTAAATAATGCTTCGGTTACAAACGATGCGTTAGCGAATTTTATCGGCGCACTTATTATTTGGCAAATCTTTTTACCTGAAACATCTAAACGAAATTTATTGATTGGCTTATTACTTGGGTTGGGAATTCTAACAAAAGCGAACCTGTATCCTCTTTCATTACTGATCGTATTTTCGTTTTGGATTCAAAAAAGAAATCTGATGGGAACTATTAAAAGTGTTTACCCGATTTTCTTAATTGCATCAGCACTGTCATTATGGTTTTTCATTTGGAATTATACAAGATATGGAAGTATTATAGCGATATCTCCGGGTGTGCCAAAATATTTTTCTATATTTGAAATAACGCTTTCAGATATATGGCATTCATTTCGAAATTATAATTGGAGTTTTTGGGCGGCGGCAGGCCGTATATATCAAATCAATCTATCACCTGTATTATACTTAATTATATTTTTACCCGTTTCATTTATTGCATTTATAGGTGTGATAAAAACTTTACTGAATCGTACATACACTTCTATTTCTTCAAATAATTTTAACATTATCTTTTTTGCAGTGATAGTAATGATGTTATCCTCGTTGTATTTTTCATTAATGTCGGTCGAGCACAGCAGTTGGGGAAAATATGCCTATCCTGCATTATCTCCCTTTATAATTTTGCTTGTCAATGGTGTGAACCAAATTATGGGTAGAACAAAATCAATTACATTTTTATCTACTTTTGTAGTTACTCAGATAGGCATTTCGTTTTATCTACTATCTCAGTTGATTCAATTCAATTGAGCTCCATTTGCAATCCATCTTCTCATACCATTTATTTGATTTTGATTGAGGGGTGGACGGTCGGGCGGCATACGAGCTCCCAATTTTCCTTCAACTCGCAAAATTAACGGACTTGCATCCGGGTTGCCCCTGTAAATTACTTGTTTCGGTGCACCGGTCATGAAATTGTCATAATCGTCTAAACTAAAACCACGAGTTTCCTTTGTATCAGCTCCGTGGCATCCAACAAAAGCACAACTACAATCGAAAAGTGGTTGAACGTGAATTAAGTATCGCACTGTGGCTGTATCGGGAAAGACGATATTACAGTCATCCGTTGTTTCGTCTTTACAAGAAGAAAAAATGACGATGCCGGATATAATTATGATTAAAAAGGTTACTAATTTATTCATCTATTATCAAATAATTTTTGTTTGTATGAATTTAACGAAATTGACTTTAAAACACAATCTTTGTATATTGCCGATGCAAAATTTGTTTTATCTCATGGGGCCGTAGCTCAGCTGGGAGAGCGCCTGAATGGCATTCAGGAGGTCACGAGTTCGATCCTCGTCGGCTCCACTTGAATAAATGGGACTAACTTGATTAAACTTGTTAGTCCTTTTTAGTTTGATGAATGAGATTGATAATATGCCATTTTTCGTTTACATTTTACAGAGTGAAAAAGATGGGACCTTCTACACTGGTCAGACAGCAAACTTAAAGGAAAGGATACTATTTCATAATACTGGAAAGTGCAAATCAACAAAATCGAATATTCCGTATAAATTAGTTTATTACGAGATGTTTCAAACCAGATCGGAAGAGCACACGTCTGAACTC
>CAMTWO010000028.1:0-42348 GCA_947085405.1 uncultured Ignavibacteriota bacterium | reverse complement strand
TGGTCCTGAAAGTTGTTTAAGTATATACATTGCATTCGTGGAATCCTGATTCCGATGTTTTCTGAAATATTCCCAAACAGTTGGGTCGAGAGCGTATTGTGTTGCTACTCCGCCGATAGTTGTATCGCGGGGAGTTTTCCATGAACCCGACCAAATCGCCGGGATCGCTCGCTTCGTTACTGTTACACTGTCGTTTAAAAATGTATCTACAACTGCTGCTTGGTTTTTAAGTTGGTGCATTCGTGGAATGAATTGACCTGCGGGGTCTCCGAATGTTTCAGAATATCGGGCACCATCAATGATAACAAGAATGGCATGCTGCTGAACTGGTTGAGAAACCAGAAGCGGAGAGCTTAGTGCATAGAGCAGAGAACTAAGGGCGTATAGAATAATTATATTTATTTTACTCATTATTAGAACTACCCTTAGGTAACTTTCTTTTTCAATTCTGCTAACTTTTTTAAGGCATCTAAAGGAGTCATTTTATCTATATCAATCTTTTTAATTTCATCTCGAAGTTTGTCATCTTTCATTTCGAATAAGGTTAATTGAACTTCAGTCGGTGCGATGCGTCCTTTCACCCTTTCACTTTTTCCTTCATCGTGTAAAGTCAATTCTGAGCCTTCGAGATTTTTCAAAATAGTCTTTGCTCTATTTGTTATCTCCTCAGGCAAGCCAGCCATTTGAGCGACCTGAATCCCGTAGGAATGGTCTGCAAAACCAGGAGTAACTTTGTGCAGGAAAATTACTTTATCACCATATTCACGCACATCGACTTTATAATTTTTGATTCTCGGGAATAAATCAGCAAGCTCGTTCAACTCGTGGTAATGCGTTGCGAAAAGTGTTTTTGCTCCTATCCGGTTGTGTAAGTATTCTGTCAAAGCCCAAGCAATGCTGATTCCGTCAAAAGTACTTGTTCCGCGCCCTACTTCATCTAATAAAATCAAACTTTTGTGAGTTGCAGTGTTCACAATGTGAGCAGCTTCGTGCATTTCTACCAAAAATGTACTTTCGCCCGATGCAATATTATCGCTGGCTCCAACTCGTGTAAAAATTTTATCTATAATTCCGATGTGAGCTTTCTTTGCCGGAACAAAACTTCCAATCTGTGCAAGCAGAACTATTAAACCAACTTGGCGAAGATAACTCGATTTGCCGCTCATATTGGGTCCGGTAATAATCAGAATCTGATTTTCCTCGTTGAGCAAGTATGTATCATTCGGTGTATATTGATCACCCGGCGGGAGCAGTCGCTCAATTACGGGATGTCGTCCTTCAACAATGTTTATTAAGTTTCCATCGTCTATTTCAGGATATGTATATTCGTGTTCAATTGCTGTTTCAACTAATGAGGAAAGCGTATCGAGAACTGCGACGAGTTGAGCGTTATTTTGTATTTCCGCTGCCTGTTCGGCTGCTTTAAGGCGGAGTTCGTTAAATATTTCTGTTTCGAGAGCGACAATTTTTTCTTCAGCATTTAAAATCTTTTCTTCATACTCTTTAAGTTCAGGAGTAATAAATCGTTCACCAGTTGAGATTGTTTGTTTGCGAATGTAATCAGAAGGAATTTTATCTTTGTGTGTATTAGTAACTTCAATATAATAGCCGAACACATTGTTAAAAGCCACCTTAAGCGAATTAATTCCAGTCCGCTCTCGCTCTTTTAATTGTAGATTTGCAATCCAACTTTTACCGTTGAGGGTAATTTCTCTCAGCTCGTCTAATTTCGGATTACATCCTTTCATAATTACACCGCCATCAGCTAACGAAAGGGGTGGCTCATCGTTAATCGTTTTTGAAATATCATCAATCAAATCTGATAGAATTACAAACCCGTCTCTAATCTCTGAAAGCGTTTGGCTCTCAGCTTCATAAATAGCCGATTTAAGATTTTCGACTTGCATTAAATTGTTTTTTAGAGCAATCATCTCACGCGGATTAGCACGTCCGGTGCAAACCTTTGCTATTAAACGCTCGAGATCTCCGAAATTTAAAAGCACACCACCAACCTTACGGAGCATGTCCAATTTTTTTACTAACTCATTAACAGCTTCTAATCGTTCTTGTATCGGTTTGATGTTGCGTAATGGTTGATTGATCCATCTTTTTAGTAAACGTCCACCCATTGGAGTTTTGGTTTTATCCAACACCCAGAATAACGTTCCTTCGTCTTTTCCTTCAATCGATTTTGTAATTTCTAAATTTCTTTTAGTCGATGGATCGAGAGTTATATACTCGCTTGTGTTGTGTGGGAAAATTTTCTTGATGTGTGTAAGATTGGCTTTTTGAGTTTCCTGAAGATAATTAAGAACTGCCCCCGCTGCTACGATTCCGGCGCGCGAACCTTCAATTCCAAAACCTTTTAATGATTGAGTTTTGAGATGTGTGATGAGAAGCTCGTAACTGTATTCATAATTAAAAATCCAGTCATCCAATTTGGTGAATATACTTTTATAACTTTCTTTAAGAATATTTTGGATTGTGTCGATGTCTCTTTTTTGAACTAATATTTCAGCAGGATTGAAAGTTTGAATCTGATCCTTCAAGTTTTTGAGTGGGAACTCGCTTACACCGAATTCAGCCGTAGATACATCCACGAAAGCAAAGCCGATTATATCATCGCTTGTAACTAAAGGTGAAGGGAGATAAACTGATGCTAAGTAATTGTTTTGCTTGGTTTCTAAAATTTTTTCAGAGAACGAAACTCCCGGTGTTACAACTTCAATCACATCACGCTTGACAATGCCTTTGGCAAATTTGGGGTCTTCCAACTGTTCGCAGATTGCAACTCGCTTACCTGCTTTGAGAAGTTTAGGGAGGTAATTATCGAGGGCGTGATAAGGGAAGCCAGCGAGGGGAGTTTCTCCGGCTGTTCCATTTCCTCGTTTTGTTAGTGTGATACCTAAAATTTTTGAAGTAATTTTTGCATCGTCGTCAAAAGTTTCATAAAAATCGCCCATTCGAAAAAGCAGAACTGTATCAGGGTATCTGGCTTTTACTTGTTGGTACTGCCGCATCAGCGGTGTTGATTTGATATTTGTAGTTAAATTCATTCAAATGTGCAATAATTTTATGAAATAAACGGAATTTAAGCGATAAAAACAATTCTAATGGTCAATGGTCAATTAGCAATTGACAGTCTTTCCATCCATGTGAACCCCCCACAACTCCGCGCTCAAAGCTCATTTATTCAGCTTTATCCGAAACGTTGTTCCTTTTCCCAATTTACTTTCGAGTAAAATCAATCGTCCTTTATGGTAGGTCTCAATAATTCTTTTCGAGAGGCTCAATCCCAAGCCCCATCCGCGTTCTTTAGTGCTGTAACCCGGTCTGAAAATATCTTTTTTAAATTTCTGGTCGATGCCTTTGCCTGTATCTTTTACATCTATAAAAAAATACTTATTTTTTTCTTGTAAGGAAATTGAAATATTACCCTCTCCTTGTTCGATAGCGTCGATAGAATTTTTGATGAGGTTCTCAAGAACCCATTCGAACAGATCGCGATTAATTTTTACAGAGACATTATCGATCAGGTTGACTGATATTTCAATGTTCTTGCGCAACTGTGGCAGTCGTTTCCGGAAATAATGAGTAACATTTTCGATTAGCTCGTTCAGCGGTTCTAATTTCAAGTTTGGTTTGGAGCCAATTTTCGAAAAACGTTCAGTAACTTTTTGGAGACGAATTAAATCGTTTTCCATTTCGTTTACTGTCTCTAAAACTTTATTACTTTTCTCTGCATTTAGTTTTATTAATTCCATCCAGCCCATAACATTCGACAACGGAGTGCCGAGCTGGTGAGCGGTTTCTTTCGCCATACCAACCCAGATATTGCTTTGCTCAGTTCGTTTGATGTAACTAAAACCGACGTAACCGAGGAGGATAAAAATACCTGCTAAACCGATTTCAATAAAAGGGAGCCATCGCAGTTCAGTAACTATTTGAGATTCGCCGTAGTGCAGATACTGAAGAATGATTGTATCGTTAAGCGCCACCTTAATCGGTTCGTTAGTTTCGTCAAACCGTGTGATGAGTTTTTTTAGAAATATTTCTTGCTTAAATTCCGATAAAGTTGTATCCATCGAAATATTTCTTATGTTCATTTGGTATGGAGGAATTGGATTTTTATGATTATCGGATAAAATAATAGGGAAGTCGATTGCTTTTATCACCTCATTAAAAACGAAACTATAATCTGCTTGAGCATCAGGGCTTGTTGCGAGGTATTCCAAAGATTTTGCATAGAGGTCGGCTATCTCACGTTCCTTCACCAATAATTTATCGACGATAATTTGTGTATAAATAATCGTTGCCACAACAAGTATGATGGCGGCAATTACTAATGAGAGTTTAATGTTTGTGGAGCGGGGTGTTGCCATATTTAATTGTCAAGGATTATAGTTTGATTTCTTTTTGGACCCACCGAAATGATGTTGATGCCAACACCTGTAAATTTTTCTATCGCCGATAAGTATTTTATAGCGTTATCCGGCAGGTCGGTAAACGAAGTCATATTTTCTAATTGTGTTTTCCATCCATCGAATCGTTCGTAAATTGGTTTAACAGATTCCAACGAGAGGACATCGGTGGGAAATGTTTTCAATCGCTTTCCGTTGTATTCGTAAGCAGTGCAAATAAATATTTCATCAAAAGCGCTAAGCACGTCTAATTTTGTAATCGCTAATTTTTCGATTCCGTTTATCATTGCAGAATATTTCATGGCAAATGCGTCGAACCAACCGCAGCGGCGTGGTCGCCCGGTTGTAGCGCCGAATTCAGAACCGACTGTGCGGAGTTTGGTGCCGAGTTCATCAGTGAGTTCGGTAGGGAAAGGTCCATTGCCAACACGAGTGCAGTAAGCCTTTGCAACACCGAGTATTGATTTGATGGATGTAGGAGGAATTCCAAGTCCGGTGCAAGCGCCGCCGCTTGTAGGATTAGAGGAAGTAACGAAGGGATAAGTTCCGTGGTCAATATCTAACAACGCACCTTGAGCCCCCTCGGCTAAAATATTTTTTCCGTCTTTGATAGCATTGTTCAGATACAGTGCAGTATCAGTTACATACTCATCAATTATTTTATCGAAATCTTCGTATTCTGAAACAATTTTTTCAACATCTAATTTCTCCACACCATAAATCTGGTCAAAAAGTTTGTTATAAGTTTCAATATTTTTGATTAATTTCATTTCAAATATCTTGCGATCAAGAAGGTCAACTATTTTAATTCCTGTTCGGGTTGCTTTGTCGATGTATGCGGGACCTATGCCCCGTCCGGTAGTTCCAATTTTATCGGCTTCCTTTTCCCGTAAATTATCGATCAGTTTATGATACGGCATAATGAGATGGGCATTATGACTAATTAATAACCGATTGGAGATGTTGATTCCTAAATTTTGAAGTTGTTTTATTTCGTACAATAACGCAATTGGGTCAATCACTACACCGTTACCAATTACACAAATAACATTTGGATGGAAGATACCCGAAGGGATGAGATGCAGAACGTATTGTTTGTCATCCAGCACGATTGTGTGTCCTGCATTAGCGCCGCCTTGATAACGAGCGACGATGTTTATATTTTGGCTGAGGAGGTCAACGATTTTTCCTTTACCTTCGTCGCCCCATTGTGCACCGAGGATTATTTGAACGCTCATAACGACCTTAATAAAATAAAAACTCCGATAGGAAACAAGTTCACTACCGGAGTTAGTAAAAGTTAAAATTCAAAAAAATAATTTATTATTAGTAGCTTTCAACCGCTTGTTTAACTGTTTTGAATATATCGAAAACTTTTACAAGTTTTGTAATTATTAAAAGGTTTTCGATTTTTTTTGATGGTGCTGCAATCTTCAGATCACCTGAAGCATTACGCATTGTAGTGAGAGCTGCAATCAACATGCCTAAACCGGAACTGTTCATAAGCTTTACGTTTTTCAAATCTAAAACAATCTTTTTCTTTCCATCGGCAATAAGTTTATGGAGCAGATCATTCAGGACTGTTGAATCAGGTCCACCCATTACCTTACCATCAAGACTTATGATAGTAACAGTCTGGCTTTCTTTGATTTTGAATTTCATATTTTAAATTAGCTTTGTTTTTTTCGCAGAGACCATTCGTAAACTACGGCGCTTGCAATGTAGATGGTTGAGTAAGTACCCACTACAATACCGACTGTAAGAGTAAAAGCGAACCCGCGAGTTACTTCGCCACCAAAGACCAAAATAGTAAATAGGACCACGAAAATTGTTCCCATTGTAATGATGGTCCGGCTGAGAGTGTCGTTTATACTTTTATTAATTACATCGAACAGACTCATTGTTTTATAGATTTTTAAATTTTCCCGGATACGGTCGAAAATAACCACAGTATCGTTGACCGAAAGACCAACAAGCGTAAGAAATGCAGCAATCATATTTTGGTCGATTTCAAAATCTAAAAAGGGAGTCATACCGTCGAGGAGGGAGATGATGCCCAATGTTATAAGAACATCATGGGACAGAGCAACGACGGCGCCAACACCATATATAAATTTAAACCTGAAACCAATATATATAAGCATAACTACTAAAGAGGCAATTACAGCATAGATGGCGCCGCGGCGAAGTTCGGCACCAATTTTTGGACCGATTTTTTGTTCTTCCAAAATTGTAGTTGGATTGTTCGGGAAGTTTTTTGCAAGCGTTGATTTGATTTTGTCGCCTATATCAGTTCCGGGCTCATGTACGGGTGTCCTGATTAAAATATTTATCGGGTCGCCGTAAATTTTTATTTCGGCTTTAGTTATACCTTCTTTATTTAAGGCATCACGGATTTCAGATATTTGCGCCGGAGTTTGAAACTGTACGACTAATTCATTTCCACCGAGGAAGTCGATACCAAAATCGACCCCTTTCACAAAAAGAGAGATCATTCCGAAAGCGAGAAGAGTCAGCGATGCTGTATAAAAAATTTTTCTTGCACTTAGAAAATTTATATTTGTTTTTTTAAAGAATCTCATAGTAATAAAAATCCTGTTTAATTAACCAAAACTGATATTTGAATTGCGTTCAGTCATTATATTAAATATTACACGTGTTATGACTATTGCGCTAAATAAACTTGCAGCTATACCAATCATCAGAGTTAAAGCAAAACCTTGTATCGGTCCGCTGCCGAAATTATAAAGAATAGCACCTGTGAAAAATGTTGTCAGGTTCGAGTCGAATATAGCTGACCAAGCTTTGTGATAACCTGCATCAATTGCGGCTCTTAAAGTTTTACCTGTAACTGCTTCTTCGCGGATGCGCTCGAATATTAGGACGTTGGCATCAACCGCAATTGCCATTGTTAAAATCATACCGGCGATACCGGGTAAGGTAAGTGCACCCTGAAAAGCGGCTAAAACAGCTAAAATGAATACTAAATTGAACATCAAAGCAAAATCTGCTATCGTGCCGGCTTTGTTGTAATAAATAATCATAAATAAAACTGTTAGTACCAAAGCAATCAAAGATGAATTAATGCCCTTAGAGATTGAATCCTGTCCGAGTGATGGTCCAACAGTTTGTTGTTGGATAATTTCAACAGGGGCAGGAAGAGCACCGGCTTTTAAGACAATTTCTAATAACCTTGCTTCCTCGATATTGTCCATTCCCTCGATTTGGGAATTACCACCGATTATCTTTTGCCGCACTACAGGGGCTGAAAAAACTCTGTTATCAAGAACAATCGCTATGCGTTTCTGGATGTTGGCACCTGTAATTCTTGCCCAATCGCGTGCACCTTCAGTATTCATTTCCATGTTGACCACAGGTGTATTGTAATTGGGATCGATAGTGGCGCTGGCGTCTACTATAACACCACCTGTCAACTCAGCTTCTTTTTTGACGGGATATAGTTTATACCACGTTTTTCCTTCAGCAATTATTGAATGCTTTGCTGACCAGAGGAAAATCATGTCAGTTGGAATTAATTTTTTTATTTCGGGTCTTCTGAGCATCCGATTTATTTTTTCACGATTTTCTTCGGCAACAAAAAACTCGCCCGGAATTTGTGGGTCGGGTCGTGCAAGGAAAAAGAATGGATGTTCCTTAGCAGCATCGGCATCAGCCTGTGTTGCTGTTTCCGGTATGGTAATATCGTTTGTATCTTTTACCGCTGCTATTTTGGCTGTATCTTGCCCTAACGTATCTACTATTTGCTTTCCAGCCAAATATTTATCAATAGTTTCAGTAACTCTATTGACGACTTCAGGTTCTTTAAGTAATTTAAATTCGAGTAAGGCTGTTCCTTGCAGAAGCTGCCTGACTTCGGCTTCTTTACTCACACCAGGTAATTCAACAATAATTCTTGTAGCTGCTTGTTTCTGGATAGTAGGTTCAGATACACCGTATTGGTCAACTCGGTTTCGAACAACTTCTACGGCTCTATCTATTGCATTAACAGCTTCTTCATCTAATTTTGAAATGATTTCTTCGTTATTATCCCGAATGCTGCCATAATACCTGCTCATCCGGATACCTCTTTCCTCAAATTTACGAAGCAGGATACCTGTAATTGGTTGATCCGATACTTTTGTTTCTGCATGAACTTCATTTATTACGGTATAAAAAGTTTCATCCTTATTTTTTGCCAAATCTTCAAGCAATTTAGGGATGTTCACTTCTAAAACGACGCGCATACCACCCTGAAGGTCCAAACCCAATTTTATTCTTTTCATTCGGGCTTCTCGGATATCATGTTCGTTTTGTTCAAGATATTTAACACTGTCTTCGCCAACCAGACTTGTTAATTGCTTTGTAAATTTATAATCCGTATAAGTAGGATACAGAAGATACAGAGCTATTAAGACACTGGCGATGATAATAATAATTTTACCGCGTTCTTTTTTCACGAAAGCTAAACCTCCATAAGACTAATATTTGTTGATTTTATGGTTCATAGTTAATTTTTGAGATGAAAATATAACGGAATATTACATAAAAGTCAATAACAATTAAAAACTTATTGCTTATCTCAATTTTTTGATATATATTTAATACGTTTTTAATAACAATTATCATTATAAGGAGACATTTTAGTATATGCCATTAATGACTCGAATGCGAGATAACATGCCAGCGATTATTATTTTTCTTGTTTTCGCTTTCATTTTAACAATCATCTTTGAATGGGGTATGGATTACCTCGGTTTATCCTCACAATCACAAGAGTATGTGGGAGTAATCAACGACCGAAATATTAATTATCAAGAGTTCGTTGAACTCGTCAGAGAACGGTCTGAGCAACAGAAAACTCAAACCGGAAAAGAACCTGATGAAAACGAATTGAATCGAATACGCGATGAGGTTTGGAACTCTCTGGTTACACAAACATTAATCGATGAAGAAATTCAGCGATTGGGAATTGAAGTTCCTGACCAAGAAATAGTTGATTGGGTAAAGGGCGAAAATCCACCAGAATTCTTACACCGTCAGTTTGTTGACTCAGCTGGCAATTTCAACCGTGCAGCCTACGAGTCAGCTATTTCCGATCCTCGTAATAAGGAAATCTGGATACGTGTAGAAGAAGGACTCAAAAAACAGAGGATGCAGGAAAAATTGCAAAGTATAGTGCTAGCTGGTGTTCGTGTATCAGAAACAGAAATCTTCCAAAAATTTTCTGATCAAAATTTAAAATTGTCCGCTGATTATATTTTCTTCGATCCAAATAAATTTGTTACTGATGAGGAAGCAAACGTTACCGATTCAGATATTGAAAAATTTTATAACGAAAATTCATCCGAGTATAAAGTTGAAGCAACTCGAAAACTTAAGTACGTTAAGTTTATCGAAGCGCCTTCCTCAAAAGATACTCTCTCTGTGGTTGCGGAATTAGATGACGCTTTACGCCGCACAGCAGCGGGTGCTGATTTTATCGACCTGCTCAGTACATACTCTGAAAATCAGAATACTGATATTTTTTACAAACCGGCAGACTTAACTCCTGTAAAAGCCGATAAATTATTTTCAGCTAAAGTGGGCGACATCGTCGGACCTTTTGCTGATAACGATGGATATCATTTAGTAAAAATTTTGGAAGAAAAAACCGGCACCGAAGATTTTGTAAAAGCAAGTCATATCTTGTTTTCGACTCAAGGTGCCGACAGTGTTAAAGTTTTGGCGGAAGCAAAAGATGTTTTAAATAGGATTCGTGCGGGTGAAGATTTTGCAAAATTAGCTGAAAAGTATTCGCAAGATCCCGGCTCTGCGGTAAAAGGGGGCGAC
This sequence comes from uncultured Ignavibacteriota bacterium, assembly GCA_947085405.1. Lineage (GTDB taxonomy): Bacteria > Bacteroidota > Ignavibacteria > UBA10030 > BY39 > JASEGV01. Next base: position 32,098 of record CAMTWO010000028.1, on the reverse strand, counting down.
TTAGGTTGGTTCGGTAAAGGAAGAATGGTTAAACAGTTCGAAGAAGCCTGTTATAAAACTCCGATTAACCAAATTACCAGTCCAATACGAACACAATTCGGTTATCATATTATTAAGGTAACAGGGAAGAGCAAGCGCGAACTTAAAATTGCCGACATCGCAATTCCTGTTCGTGTAAGTTCTGAAACTCGCAGTGCTATTTACCAAAACGCTCAGGATTTTAAATTTTTAGCCGAAGAAAATGATTTTACTAAAGAGGCTGAAGTTGTAAAGTATGAAGTTCTTGAAACACAAGCGTTTGGTGAAAAAGGAATCATCCCCGGCATCGGACATCATCCTTCAATTAACAGATTTGCTTTTGAGAAAAAACTTGGAACCATCAGCGATGTGCTTCCTCTGACTGAAGGGTATGGAGTGTTCACGATTTCTGAAGTGAAGAAAGAAGGAATACGACCATTAGCAGAATTGAAAGAAAGTATTCGTCCTCGCGTGCTTCGTGATAAAAAAATGCAACTGCTGAAAAACAAAGTAAGCGATTACAGAAAACAATTACAGTCCAGCGATCCACTCAGTAATTTGACTCAACAGAATCCAGACTTTGCTATTCAATCAACCGGACAGTTCACACCTGGCGGTGGAATTCCGGGTATTGGCAGGGACATGATGTTTATTGGAAGTTTGCTATCGTTGAAGCTGAACGAGGTTTCAAAACCTTTCGAAGGAATGCGCGGTTATTACATTGCAAAGCTGACCGAGCGTGTTGAAATTGATTCAACCGCTTATAAAGCACAAAAAGAAATGCTCTCAACACAAATTCTACAAACAAAGAAAAGTCAATTCCTTAGTGAATGGTTGGAACAATTAAGGAAGAATGCCGAGATAAAAGATAATCGGGATTTATATTTCAGATAAATAGAATCGAAAAATTATGAGACCGACTAATATTGAGTTTAATATCAAAATTTTAGTCGGTCTTTTTTTTGTGACTGCTCAGCAGCAAAAATAGAATGCCACAGATTCACAGATTAAACTTACCCGCCTGCCTCACGAGAATCAATATGGCGGGCAGGTGAAATATTCAGAAAAGGAATACCCGTTACAAAAAGAAAGCTACCAGATTATAGGGATATGTATGGAAGTTCACCGTATTTTGGGAAAGGGTTTATTGGAAATAGTTTATAAAGATGCTATTGAGTATGAATTTAATACAAAAGAAATTCTATATGAACGTGAGAAAAAATATGAAGTTGAATACAAAGGACTTATTCTTCCTCATTATTTCTTCGCTGATTTTGTAGTATTTGATAAAATAATATTGGAAGTAAAAGCACAGAAAGGAATAGTTGAAGAACATTATAGTTGGGTAATAAATTATTTAGCAATATCTAAATGTCAGTTAGGGCTAATAGTAAACTTTGGTGAAAATTCATTAATTACAAAAAGAGTAATTCTATAATTTGTGAACCCGCCTGCCCCATTAGGCTCAACGTGTCGGGCAGGTCTGTGGCAAATATGAAAGTATATCGACTGAAGCATCTAACATACAGGGATGAATAGTTAACTTTTTTTTTATTTAAAGTATCGATGAAAATAAGAATCACATATCTAAGTTTACTGCTGTTACTTTTCGCTGGAAATGTCCATGCAGGAGATTATAAGTCTTCAATATTTTTGAAAGGTTTATATATTACTTCATCCAAAATATACTTATATCCCGATGCATCCGATTTTATATTGAGAAGTAAACATCTTCCGATAGAAAACATTTATGGGGGAGGGGTAGATTTCCGGGTAAATTTGTCGGGTGCAAAAATTCAATTAGGGCTATCGGTCGATTACATCAGCAAAGCTCAAAAAAACGATTTGCAAAAAACTGAAGATGGTTTCACTGCGATTCCGGTAGAGATCTCGGGATATTTTTATATCCCAATTACAAATTCGGATATTTCCATTTTTATGGGAACCGGAGCCGGTTTATATTTTGGAGAGAGAAAGTATTCATTAAATAATCAGCAAGCTCATTTGATTGATAAAAAGTTTGGATTTGGCATTCATGTATTAGGTGGAATTGACTATTCAGTTTATGAAAATTATATTCTGCGGTCGCAACTTAAATTTCGAGATTTATATTTTAGAACAACCAATCAATTCGTAGCTTCTGATATTGATGAGATGCCCTTCGTTTCGCAGGTAAATGTAGATGGGATGATTGTAGAAGTAGGAATTGTTTTCACTTTTTAATTCGGAACATCTTGAAAGATCAAATAAAAAAAGATTTAATTTATTTTACCGGCTTTATGGCTGGCGGGAAAAGCACAATCGGACAGATTGTTGCAAATACTTTGGGCTATGCTTATACTGATATCGATAAAGAAATTGAGAAAAGATTAGGTAAAAAGGTAACTGAAATATTTACAGAACTCGGCGAGGCATATTTTCGTGAATTGGAAACACAAGTTCTTTCAGAAATAAGCAAACAACCGCGTCATGTAATTTCTTTAGGCGGGGGAACAGTTATGAACCCGAGAAATTTGGAAATTATCAAATCCAAAGGACTGCTTCTATATTTAAAATCAGGTTTAGAAAATATATTTAAGCGATTACGTTATAAAACCGACAGACCGGTATTTATGGATAAGGACGGAAAGTGGCTGCGAGATTCTGAATTGAAAGACAAAATAAAAATTTTGATGGAAATCCGAGAACCTATTTATCAACAATCCGACTTAATTTTTCAAACGGACAACAAACCGGTTGGGGTTACAGTCGATGAGATAATTAAAAAAATTAAACCACTAATCGAATTATAAATGACAAACAAAAACAGTTTTTGCTCTTTCTGAAAAATTGTTTAACATTAATGTAATAACATAAAAAGGGGTTACTCATGCAACGACGTCTGTTTATTTTATTTCTCAATTTATTGTTAGTTAGTAATATTCTTAATGCTCAGTTTGTTGAGCTATCATTCTTTCCATTCAAACAAATTAAACCGACATTTGATATTAATTCAAAGTCGGATGGGATGGGGCGTTTGGAATTCATTGTAGATGATCCGATCAGAGATGCTTTCATAAATCCGGCAAAAAGTTATCTTAATCAAAAATAATCTTGCGTTCTTATCTCTTTCGCATACACTGATGATTAGCGAAATTGAACTGTCAGGAAATTCACTGCTTTACAAATATACACGTGATGAGGAGCGTTATACTCATTTATCAAGTCCATTAGGTGGCATACTTCGATTTGATAAGTTTTTAATCGGAGCTAAGATATCTTATCAATCGACCGAATATAAATCAGAGCGGGTTGAAGAAAGTTATCAGAGAAGAGTTTATAAATTTGAATCAAAAGAAACGGGTTATCCATTTGCTATATTTATGTCGTACGAATTTAGTGATCGTATTGCATTCGGATTAGGAGTGGATAAAAAATATTTCAAAGAAAAATCCACAAACTTTGTAAACTCTGATGAACAGAGTAAAACTGATGAATTAATAGTTCGGGGAGGTTTAAACATAATAATAAATGAAGTTGATAAATTGTCTCTGTTGTTGAGTTTTTATCAATCTGAAAGAGAATTATTATTTTATGATATGACAAAAGGTTGGGTATTGCAATCCGATTATAAGCATAAAGTAAATGATGCACTCCTTATCGGCGGGACATTTACTATAGATAAAAAAAAGATGGACGTCTATGATGGATATGGTTTAAAATTTGGGGTTGGTGGAACATTCAGATCGGGTGATATAATGTTAGCATCGGAGGCAATATTTGAACCGGGTTGGTTAATTTATGAGAATAAACCAAAGGAGTATGGTTCTTATTATCAAAAATCTAAATATACATTTCTGAACTGGCGTCTGAAATCAGGTGTTCAGGTTGAACTAACTGACGAACTGAAATGGAGATTTGGATTTGAATTTTACAAGTACCGAAGTAATTATGAAAATAAGTTTGATACAGTAAAATATTATTCTAAACCTTCTACTAGAACTTTTGTTTCGACGATTACGACAGGATTAGAAGTTGATTTTGATAATTTTAATTTGATATATAATTTTAATTACAGAAGTGAAAATCATCCGGTGTGGATTAGTTCTGAATTTCAACAAAATGTATTTGATCCTATGTTTAACCGTTTAATTCTTATTTATAACTTTTAAATATTTAGAGAATATTATTAACTGATGTTACGCATGTTTAAATTATATACAAGGTTGTTCTGTGCAAAATTAGGTTTTCTCGATACATCCCGCCGTCCGTCAACTGACGGAAGGCGGGACACTCGAAAACCGACTGATTTTTGTTGGTTCTCGAGTAGCGGAGTCGAAGACGGAGCGTATCGAGAGAACCCGCCCGAACGCAAAGCGGGCAGGCGTTCTTGCAGTTATTAAATAAAAGGAGAAATCTTATGCATAATTTTTTTATCTATTCATTCTGCTTATTTGCAATATTGTTAACATCTTGCAAGAAAACGGATTCAGTCGTTTCACCACTATCAGAGAATCCTGAAATTTCTGTAATCATCGATGCCAGCCAAAATACCTATAATCCTTTTAAGGATGAGGTAGTTATTAATCCTTCAGGGCTTGCTGTTTTAAAGAGACATTTGGGTGCGTCGGAACAATCAACATCAAGAAGATTGAATGGTGAGGAATATCGCTACATTTTAGCTTTGTTTGAGGAATTTTTAAGTTTGGATAGCGCCTATGTACGACAACCGCCTTATGAAAGGGATATCATATTTACGATTACATATCGAACTACTTCTACAACCAAGGTTGTCAAATCGGATGGAATAATACACGATGATGTAACATCTTATTATCGACCTCACAAGATACTCAGAAATATCAGAAGTGGTTTAACAGACGTTTGGGAATCATTAATAACTTTAAACAAATATAAAAATATTCTTCAGTTTAATTTTACACCTTCTAAATTAACTTTCAACCTTGATGAGGCAATTAATTTGAAATATGAAGTTACGAGTTTAGTCGATTATGATTTTAATCTTAACTTTTCAACAAGTGCACAGTGTGGCTACAAAATATACAAAGCTGGTAAAAAGGTCGTTGATTACCCCGATGGTGCAAGGACCGTTCTAACAACTTGGACGATTCCTGCAATGCAATCAGATTCACAAAATTTTTTATGGAGTCAATTATTGGATGATACATCAGGTCAATTGGGACCGAAAGCTAAAGCTGGGAAATATACAATTGCACAATATTTAGTAGATCAAAATTCTACCTTATATTTTTCAGAAATCACAATTACTGAAGAAGGCACAGCAATAAGTTCACGTCTGTTCAGAGATTTTGTTTTTCCCGTTACGTTTACTTATGAATTGAACAATAGAATTTCAAAACCAACCGCGTTCAATTTTTCATCCGATAAAAAAGTAGGATTTGTAGTTAAAAAAGTTGATGGCACAATAGTTTTTGCAGATACTTCGTTAAGCGGTCAACAATCAGAATTACTATTGAAAGCATTCGATGATTATCGTTTTAATTTTACTTGGAATGGAACCGACAGTAATGGAAATCTGGTAGCAAAGAGAAATTATAAAATCGAGATGTGGCTTTTGGAACAAATACCTGATTATCGTGCTAAGATGGATTACTATCTCTATTAGAATTTTTGGCAGACGAGATTGGTTGAGCAAACTGTTCGAATAACAGGGAGTAAGTCGGATTTCAAATCTCTACGAGTCTTCTCTACGAGACCGTAGGTCGACTCGATAGAGTCGTAGACCGACCTACTTGCTATCTCGTCTATAAAGAAATCACAACTGCTTAATTACTCGATCGATCCGATTTCGTAATTCATCCGCTAGTTTTACGAGCTGGTCGTCATGAAAAAAGTTTGTAATCTGCATAGGATTGAATATCGAAATTTCGGTTCTACCTTTTTTTTCTTGAACTACGATATTGCAGGGTAAAAGCAATCCGATGCGGTCATCAATTTCAAGAGCTTGATGTGCAAAGGTAGGATTGCACGCACCCAGAATTGTGTATTTCCGGAAATCTAAATTGAGCTTTTGCTTAATTGTTTCTTTAACATCGATCGTTGTAATAACACCGAATCCTTCCTTCTGCAATTCAGCAGTAACTTTTATAACGGCATCCTCAAACGTTAAATCTATTTGTTTTGTTATTCCTAATTCCATATATCCATCTTTCCATTAAATTAATGATCCGATGATTCATTGATTCAATATTTCAATCAATCTTTCTTTCTTTTGAACTCCAATAAACACTTCTTCGATTACTTTATCTTTTATAACTAAAATTGTAGGTGTTGCCATAATGCCTAATTTACGTCCGCTGTCGAGGTCCTTCGAAATATCAAAAGAGAGTATGTTATCATAAGTTCGTTTTAGTTCATCAATAATCTTTGTTTGAGGTCGACAAGCGGCGCAGCCGGGACCCCAAAAGTAAATTAATAGACTTTGATGTTTGCTAATAGCTTCGCCGATTACTCCATCAACATTGTCGATGCGTTTACCTTTTTGCGATTTGGATTTTCGTATCATTAAGTATTGTAAAATTAGAAAAAGTAAAACAATGCTTACAACGATTATTAAAACAATATCCATTCGTTATTTCGGTTTTTCCTTTTTCTTGCGGGGAATAAAAAGTAAACCGATGACCCCACCATAAATTGTACTAATTAATGGATTACTTGTAATCGGACAGGTTCCCGAGTAGCAACCGATAAAATGATAATAAGCATAACCACCGAGTGCACCGAGTACCGGAAGTCCGAGTCGCATTAGCCAAGTATTGGTTTTTAAATTTTGTATGAGTTGTTTCATACTGATTCTTACAATCCGCACATTCCGCCTGAGCAACCGCCGTACGACGGAGTTGAATCAGTTGTACAGGTATCGCACGAAGAATCGGACGAACCCATTTTCACCATCGGTGCTGAAAATAATTTTTTAAATTCTGTGCTCTTGCATTTCGGGCAAACAACGTTATCGAGAATTTCAGACCCTTTATGAAAAATATCGTATCTGTTATCGCATTTTGTACATCTGTAATCGTAAACCGGCATCTAATTAATTCTTTCTTCTGTAATTTTAATTATTAACTTTATTTTCTTTTAAATTATTTAAATCTCTTACAAATTCTTCTATCTCATGTTCGTTGAATCCTTTTTCCTTCGAGGCTGATTCTAATGTCCCCCAAATCGGATCACCGCAAGCTATGCACTTTATTCCCTGCCGCATCAGGTAACTAACCGACTCGGGAAGTGCAGTAATTAGTTCTTCAATAGAAATAGTTTTATCTATTATTATCAATCCGTTACTTCTACAATTTTATAAGTATGGTTAATTTCTACTGATTTGCGAAGCATGTGAGTAACCGAACAGTACTTTGTAAGCGAAAGCTCAATAGCACGTTCAACATCTTTTGGCTCAATCGCTTTGCCTTCTAAAACATATTCTATATTGATTTTAGTGTAAACCTGTGGATGTTCATCTGATACTTCGGCTTCGATGTTCATATAAAAGTTTTTCAGATTGTTTCGTTTCTTCCTTAAAATTGCTGCTACATCGCTACCGGTGCAACCGCCGAGTGCGAGGAGTATTAATTCTTTTGGACGTGTTCCGGCATTACTACCGCCAAATTCTTCGGGTCCATCCATCGTAACCCAGTGGTTAGAATCGGCTTTGCCTAAAAAGGTTACGCCCTGAATATTTTTCACTATAGCTTTTTTTGTTGCCATTTTATTTCCCTTATTTTTATTTATATCCTATTAGAAAACCAATTACTGCAAAAAAAATTGTACTTATTTTTGGTTTACAAAGTATCGGACAGAATCCGCCAACCTTACTAAAATATTTTCCGATAATAAATCCTGCCGCAGCACCAACCGCAGCTCCAATTATTCCGTATATAATCATCCGAGGTTGCCTAAAAAAGGAAGCCACTTTGTTAAGTAACTTGCTATGATTGCTAATGAACCTGTAACCATCAGAATTCCAACCAACACTAATAAGCCACCACTTGCGATTTCAATAACACGGAAGTATCGTTTAACTTTGTGAAAAACTGAAAAGAATGCGTTTATGCTGAGGGCTGCGATTAAAAATGGAATTCCTAATCCGAGAGAATAGGCGCTCAATAATATGATTCCCTGATTAACAGTTTCCTGTTGACTTGCAATTGCTAAAATGCCGGCGAGAATCGGACCGATGCAGGGAGTCCAACCAAATGCGAAAGCTAATCCAACCAGGAACGACCCGATGACACCGAAGGATTTTTTGTTCGTGTGAACACGCTTTTCGAACTGAAGAAATTTCAGTTTAAAAATTCCGGTGAGATGAATACCGAGAATTATTAAGAACACGCCTGCGATTTTTCCCGCAATGTCGAGATTCGACAAGAGAAATTGCCCGATGAATGTAGCCGATGCGCCGAGGGCAATGAATACAGTTGAAAAGCCGAGAACGAAAAATACTGAATTGGTTAAAATCTTTTTCAAGTTTTCTTTTTTGTTGCCCGACTGCATCTGATCGAGAGAAAGTCCGGAAATAAACGAAAGGTATCCCGGAATAATCGGTAACACACAGGGCGAGGCGAACGAGAGGAGTCCGAATATGAATGCTGTAAATATTCCTACTGATTCCATAAGTATGATTATTAGTTAGTGATTTTTATTTTTGAATTTGAAATTTAATATCTTTTTCGAATACTTCCTTCGTCCGGAAACCTTCGTATCGCTGGACTATTTTTCCATCCTTGCCAACTAAAAAAGAAGTCGGAATACCACGGATGTTTCCGTATTGTTTGACTAATGCTTCGTCTCCGAACACAACAGGATAGTTAATTTTATTATCTTTTACAAAACGAACAACGCTTTGGTAATCGTCGAGGGCTATGCCGATGAAAGTGAAACCTTGGTTCGAATATTTCTTTTGCAACTCGATGAAATCAGGGATTTCTTTTTTGCAGGGAGGACACCAGGTTGCCCAGAAATTTAAAAACACGACTTTACCTTTATAATCGGATAATTTCACTTGCTTGCCGTTCAAATCGGTTAGGTCAAAATTCGGTGCAACTTTGTTGTTTGCGAATGCTGTAAAGGACAAGAGCGAGACTGTTAATATTATATAAACAAAAATTGATTTCATTTTTTTATTCCTATTAGTTTTGTAATGAATATGATTCAACTACCTGTAAAACTTCTTCAAGGTATTGCTGTTCGGGGAGTGCGCCCTCGAAGTGGTGGTCTTCGTTAACCACAATTCGTGGGACGCCACGAACGCTATACTTATTCGCTAACTCAGGGAATTCAGTAGCTTCAATCATATCTGCTTTGATATTGTCGTTCAACAAAGCTAATGCATGTCCCATAAGAACAGCCGGCGGACAATACGGACAAGTTGGCGTTACGAAAACTTGAATATGTACCGGCTTGTCGATTTGCTTTACTTTTTCTATTACTCCTTCGCTCAACTGTGTTTTACCTGTCGAAACCATTTCGATTGATTCTAATAGTGAAGCAAATTCATAACCCGATGGGATACAGAAATAACGAATGCCGTAATCTTTTTCTTCGCTCATAACAACGGTTGCCGGGATTTTATCTATGTTAAATTTTTCGGCGATATTTTTATCTGTGATGAGATTGTATGTTTCGAGTTTCAGTTTATCAGATAATTCGGCAAGCTCACGAAGCAACTGTCCTGTTTCTTTGCAGAATTGACACTCTAATTCCTGTGTGAAGAACAATAACCTAACGTTACCTTCAAGTTCTTCGAACCTCTTTTTTATTTCTTGTCGATCTTTTTCTTTTAAAATTGTCATATTATTCCGTTATCAATTTACAAAAATATTCATAATTATAAAATATCAATATTCTTGCTGTTAGTTGTTAATTTTTTTGTGAATGTAATTTTTAAAACACCGTTTTTGAGTTCGGAGTTCACGCTGCCAAAATCTACCGAATCGGGGAGTTCGATGTATCGAATAAACTTTCCATATTTTCGTTCGCAGCAATAATTACGGTCAGTTTTGCCGGTAAATTCTGAATGTCGTTCACCTTGCAGAACGAGCACACTTTTTTCAATTTTTAAACTTACGTGGTCTTTTTCTACGCCGGGTAAATCGATATTGATATTGAGTGAATTACTGTTTTCCGAAATATCAACATCAGGGATCCAATCGGCATCAACGTTCTTCTCTAAGTTGTCGGCATAATTATAATCGGGCAAATCCGGATAGAGCCGATGCAGTAATTCTTGAGCGGGCGAAAAGTGCATACGTCGGTGTAAATGCAAATGCCCGTTTTGTTTGTTATGTTTTTGTGTGTGTTGATTTTGCATAGTTAACTCCATTCAGTTGGCATTAATTTTTGCTTTTGAAACAAACTCATCTAATTTTCCGGCTAGCACATTCTTTGGCACAGCTCCTACAACACCATCAACTAATTTGCCATTCAAAAAAATTCCTAATGTCGGAATACTCATAATTCCATAAGTTGATGCTGTCGCTTGGTTTTCATCAGTATTCAATTTTGCAATTTTAAATTTGCCTGCATACTCGTCGGCTAATTGTTCGACAACGGGAGCTACCATACGGCACGGTCCGCACCACGGCGCCCAGAAATCTACAAGCACCGGTAATTCAGATTGTAAAACTTCTTTTTGAAAATTATGGTCTGTTGCTGTTACTATATTTTTATTCATAATTAATTACTTTCCTTTAATGTTATTTTTTTTAAAGTTGATATTTTAAAAGGGACATAAACAGGACACCAACTGAATAAAGCTGTGAAAATTGGAACTATACCTAATAGTCCCCAAGTTGTTTGTGGTCCGAAGAAATACAAACCTAATAATACTAAACCTAATATGAGTCTTAAAACTCTATCTATACTTCCTACATTTTTAGTCATTGTTGAAACCTTTCTTTTTTTGTTCATTTAATTAGATGCAGTTGAATTAGAAAGGATTCAAACTCAGATTTTATTTCAAAAAATAAAAAAGTTTGATTTTCTTGTTTAATTTCAATAAATTTGATGCAAATTATTTAAAGACTCAATATGATTGATAACTACATACCTTTAGCGATAATTCTCGGCTTTGCTACGATATTCGCATTAGTGATGACGAGAGTGAACGAGTGGTTCGGTCCTAAAAAATCTACCGAAGAAAAACAGACAACTTACGAGAGCGGAATGGAACCGGTTCGAACAGCTCACGAGCGATTTTCAGTAAAATTTTTCCTCGTAGCTATGTTGTTCATAATTTTCGACATTGAAATTGTTTTCATGTATCCTTGGGCAGTTAATTTCCGCCAGTTAGGACTTTTAGGTTTTATTGAGATGTTTGTATTTCTTTTTATTTTAATGATTGGTTATTATTACATTTGGAAGAAAGGCGCCTTGAAATGGGATTAATGGATAAAGATGGTTTTTTAACAACAAAATTAGATACGTTGTTGAATTGGTCACGCAAGAACTCGCTTTGGCCCATGCCGATGGGGATTTCGTGTTGCGCTATTGAGATGATGTCGTTCGCCGGACCACGTTTTGATGTATCCCGTTTTGGTTCGGAGGTGTTCCGCTTTTCACCGCGTCAATCCGATTTAATGATCGTCGCCGGAACAGTAACTTATAAAATGGCAAAAGTTGTGCGTAAAATTTACGACCAAATGCCCGAACCCAAATGGGTTATGTCGATGGGAGCTTGTGCATCATCGGGCGGTATGTACAGATCCTACTCAGTTGTTCAAGGTATCGATTTATTTATGCCGGTAGATATTTATGTTGCCGGCTGCCCGCCCCGTCCTGAGAATGTTTTAAATGCACTAATCGAATTACAGAAAAAAATTGCACGAAACGAAAAATGAAAAACATTAAACAAAAACTAATTGAAAAATTAAAAGAGAACTATGGAACGAGTATCGAATCTGTAGTTGAGTTTCAAGGAACTCTCACGATTACAGTTAGCAGAGAAAAATTAAAAGATATTTGTATCTTCCTTCGGGGCGATTTCGATCTTTATTTCGATATGTGCAAAGATGTAATCGGTGTTGATTATCAGAGACCCGACTTTAGGTTTGAAGTAGTTTACAATCTTTATTCAATTAAAAATAATTTCCGATTTCTTTTGAAAATAAAACTGCAAGAATCGGATTTGCACGTTCCATCCGTGGTCGATATATGGCCCGGTGTAAATTGGCCCGAGCGCGAAGTGTACGACTTTTTCGGAATCATATTCGATGGTCATCCCGACTTGCGTAGAATTTATATGCCTGAGGATTTCGAGTATTTCCCACTAAGAAAAGAATTTCCATTAATGGGCATACCCGGTTCAATTCCTCTACCACGAAAATAAATTATTTATACTATGGAAACAAAAAGTAAAATACTTCAAGCCCTCGAGAATCAGGATGTAAGCATAAGTTTTGATGACCCGCTTGAAAATGATATGATACTGAATATGGGACCTCAGCATCCGGCTACTCACGGCGTGTTGCGTTTACTGATTCGTCTCGATGGTGAAACAATTCTCGGCACAGTTCCGGAAGTCGGTTATTTGCACCGGGGTTACGAAAAAATGGCGGAGAATATGACCTATCACGAATATATTCCTCATACCGACAGGTTAGATTATCTTTCGCCGTTATCGAACAACGTTGCTTACGTTTTAGCAGTCGAAAAATTAGCCGGCATTGAGGTTCCACGAAGAGCACAATTTATCCGTGTTATTATATGTGAAATGGCTCGCATTATGTCGCATCTCGTAGCAATGGGTTCAACTGCAATGGACATTGGGGCGCTTACGGTATTGTTGTGGGGCTTCAGAGAAAGAGAAAAACTTCAAGATATACAGGATGTTTTTACAGGAGTTCGGTTCACTACAAGTTTTACACGAATCGGCGGGTTGGCTCAGGATATGTCGGATGAAGCCATCGCAATGCTGAAAAACTTCCTTGATCAATTCCCCGAAAAGATTAGAGATGTCGAAGGTTTACTTTTAAAAAACCGTATCTTTATACAAAGGTGCGAAGGTGTAGGAGTAATTTCAAAACACGACGCAATCGCATTGGGGCTAACCGGTCCGATTCTTCGGGCTACGGGGGTGCCGCACGACTTACGGCGAGACGAACCGTATCTTATTTACGATGAATTCGATTTTGATATTCCGACTTATAATGATGGCGATGCCCTAGCACGGTTTTATATTCGTATGGAAGAAATGAAAGAGAGTGTGAAAATAATTCGTCAGGCACTCGAAAAAATTCCTAAGGGCCCTGTTAATGCAGCGCTACCAAAAAAAGTTTTGTCATCGAAAGAACGAATTTATGGTAAGATGGAAGAACTTATACACGATTTCATGCTCATTAATTTTGGAATCAATCCACCCGTCGGCGAAGTTTATCAGGCAATTGAAAATTCGAAAGGCGAATTAGGATTTTATATATCAAGTCTCGGAGAGGGTGCACCGTGGCGTTTAAAAATTCATTCTCCATCATTTATAAATATACAGGCATTACCGGTTTTGTTAAAAGGACATCTTATTTCTGATGTTGTAGCTATTATTGGCAGCATCGACCCGGTTATGGGAGAAGCAGACAAGTAAAATGTTTACAGAAGAAAATTTAAAAAAGATAGAAACATTAAAAGCACGATATCCGAATACTAAATCGTTAACACTGCCGGCATTGTGGATGGCTCAAGAACAATTCGGATGGATCTCGGAAGCATCTATGAAATACATCTCAGTATTGCTGAAGATTCCATACAATCATGTTTACGGAGTGGCTTCATTCTATACGATGTATAATAAAAAGCCGGTGGGAAAATTTCACATTCAAGTCTGCACAAATATTTCGTGTCAGCTTTTGGGTTCCGAAAAACTTGTCGCTCATTTATGCAAGAAGTTAGATGTTTCAAAAGGCGAGATTAGTAAAGATGGAAATTTTACAATTTCCGAAGTTGAGTGTTTAGGTTCATGCGGAACCGCCCCGGCAATACAAATTAATGATGATTATTTTGAGAATCTTACACTCGAAAATATAGATGATATTATTTCAAAACTAAAATAATGCTATGTCAGAATCCAATATAAAGATATTGCTCCCAGAAATTCCTAATCTTCACAGAATCGAAATTTACGAACAGCATAACGGTTATGCGGCTTTGAGGAAAGTATTTGGAATGAAGCCTGACGAAGTGATAGATGAAGTAAAAAAATCCGGTTTACGCGGACGCGGGGGAGCTGCTTTCCCGACAGGATTGAAGTGGAGTTTCATGCCCAAATCGAACGAAAAGCCAAAATATCTTTGTGCTAATGGCGATGAAGGGGAACCGGGTACTTTTAAAGACAGGCAAATATTTGAATTCAATCCTCACCTTTTTATTGAAGGATGCCTGATAGCAAGTTATGCTATGGGCATTAATGCAACCTATGTTTACATTCGCGGTGAATACAAAAAGTGGATAGATATACTTCAACATGCGATTGATGAAGCTTACAACAAAAATTACATCGGGCAAAATATTTTAGGAAAAAATTTTAGCACCGATATTTATATTCATCGGGGTGCGGGCGCTTATATCTGCGGCGAAGAATCTTCCCTAATGAATTCAGTCGAAGGCGAGCGTGGCTACCCGCGTGTCAAGCCACCCTTTCCGGCTCAATCCGGATTATGGGGCAATCCGACGAACGTAAATAACATTGAAACTCTTTCGTGCATACCATCTATTATTCTAAACGGGGGAGAGTGGTTTTCAAAAATCGGCGATCCGAAACATCCCGGTACTATTTTGTTTAGCGTTAGTGGCCACGTGAATAAACCAGGAGTATATGAACTTCCATCGGGTGTACTGCTCACCGATTTAATTTACAAATATGCCGGTGGAATCAAAGACGCTAAAAAACTAAAAGCTGTAATTCCCGGCGGTTCTTCTGTCCCCTGGTTATTGAGTGATGAATTAGAAGGTGTTAGAATGGATTTAGAATCGCTTAAAGCTGCCGGTTCTGCTATTGGCACAGGTGGTGTTATTGTGATGGATGAGGATACAGATGTTTTGAAAGTTTTGAAACGGCTTGTTCATTTTTATCACCACGAATCATGCGGACAATGCACTCCCTGCCGCGAAGGATGCGGTTGGATGGAAAAAATATTAGAGAGATTCCTTGACGGGAACGGAACAATGAACGATGTTGATTTGCTTCTCGATGTTGCGAACAATATAGAAGGCAACACAATTTGCGCTCTCGGCGATGCTGCCGCTTGGCCCGTACAAAGTGTAATTAAAAAATTCAGAAGTGAATTTGAAAATAGGGCACGCAAAAAACCAATTCAGCGGCAACCTGTAAAACCTCCGCACGTGGTAGAGGTTTAAGATGTGATGTTTGGGCATTATACCCGATTTTTAAAATGTAAAATAGCCACGAATTACACTAATTGCACACGAAAGGTTTTAGTGCAAATTCGTGTCGCCTGCCCGACATCAGGCGGGTTTGTGAAAAAAAGAAGTAGGAGGTTGCAAGAAAATTTTAATAACTCAACAACGATTCCACTGAAATATCTTCATCAATTTCTTCCCAGTGTATGCCTGTACCTTTTCCAATCAATCGCCATTTATTTCTTTGTTCATTATTTGCGTCTCGTAATTTAGGAAACCAATCGAGGGGTACACCTATTTCTCGTCCATCTAACAACCGAGCGTGAAGCATTAATTCATCAAACCATATATTCGTTATAAAAGTTTCTACTGTCTTAACGGTTAAAGTACTCATTCCATTTCTCCTTAAAAAAATCTTTTTTCTCGATGATTAGTTTTCGAATTTCGTTTAATTCTCTTGCATCATATCCGATTGAACGTGAAAGTTCAACGGGATCAAGCCAGAACTTGGCGTAATTATCATCAGACTCAACATGAATATGATGTGGTTCATTAAATTCCCTGCTGAAAAAGAAAAAGCGATAATTTTTTATTCTGAATATCGTCGGCATCTTTAAAGCATAATGTTATTCTATCTTATTATACCAAAATAAAATAATAATATCAAAACACACTGATAAAAAAAAGACCGATGAATCGGTCTGGGTATTATTTAGCATCGTTCAGCGTCAGTATTTATACTGATGCGAGGATTATGAAGTCGATATTATTTTGAGGTTGACCACAGAATGGTCAAATGTTTGTAGCGAGTTATCCAGAATTATTATTTCCACTCCAGAGGAGTGGTATGTGAATATTTTGTTCGTTCAATTCACAATTTAACATTCGACTCCTACGGAGTCGGTTGTGTTTTGTTCTCTTTATAATCTACAAACATTCGACTCCTAACGGAGTCGGAAGCATATTCATAATCTTATCTACAAACATACGACTCCTACGGAGTCGGTTTTGTTTTGTATTCTATTATTCCACAAACATTCGACTCCTACGGAGTCGGTTTTGTTTTGTATTCTATTATTCCACAAACATTTGACTCCTAACGGAGTCGGAAGCATATTCATAATCTTATCTACAAACATACGACTCCTACGGAGTCGGTTTTGTTTTGTATTCTATTATTCCACAAACATTTGACTCCTACGGAGTCATTCGAACAAAGACCGATTAATCGGTCTGAGAATTATTTAGCATCGTTTACGATATGTTCACTAATGATTAATTGTCAATAGCTAATTGTTAATCGCCCCCGAGTGCTGTCGGGGCTAATTTCTAATTAACAATTGACTATTAGCAATTAACCATTATCAGCTTGTTCAATGTATTCCATCCAACAATTTCAAACCTTCTTCGATTGCCTTGTAATTCAACTTAGCAATTTCATCTTTTTGTGTTTTTTCGACAGCCCGCTTGAGCGAATCGACAGGGAATATCTTCGTGTATCCTAAAAATGTAGTGAGAGCTAAAATTGCAATCGAACCTTTATCAAACGACATTGCAGTTTTCTGAAATGGGAATGAAACTATTTTTGCTTCTGTCGGTGGTAACTTATCTTTCAACGAATTCTCTATTAGAATCAATTGATTGTTCGTCAACTTTGGTAGGAAGTGTTTCACTTTATTCAATCCTTCGATATCAATTATAATGAGATAATCGGGATTTGTAATTTCAGAATAGTTAATGTCGGAATTGTTAAAAATTAATTCAGATATGGAGTGTCCCGTCATTACTGTGATAGGGTAATCGTCTTTTTGTGTTGCATAGAGTCCTGAGATCAGAGCCGCATTTCCGAAAATTGTTGCACTCGATTTTATTTTTTGTCCCGCAGCACCGGCAACTATAACGCCCGTTTGTTGTTTGATGTTATTTTGATATTCAACAGTAAGATATGTTTTTCCCTTTTGAAATAACTTTTTAGCCCCGGTTACATAGTTATCATTGTAGTTTTGAATATATTCAGGACGTTCGTTTTTGTGTACAATTCCGGTTTTAAATTGGTAAAGGTCGAGCAGCTTCATCATCTCGGCTTTGTTGAACTTGTTGCGAGGGACGTAGTAAGCGGTACAGTATTCCCAACAATCTACGAGTGAAAATCCTTTGAATTTAATTGCTTCCATTAAAATTTCGGTAACATCTTTATCGAACACGGTAGTCCGTGCAGCGAAACCGCCGTTTACGGCTTTTACAATTTCGCAGGCATCGAGGGGATGTTCAATATTTCCAAGAAATGTAGAAGAAGTTTTACCGCCAAACGGAGTTGTAACTGAATGCTCGCCGCCAGTCATTCCGAAATTAAAATTATTTGCAACGATAACAGTAATATCTATGTTTCGTTTTGCGGCGTTTAAAAAATGAGCGCCCCCAATACCCAAGCCGCCATCGCCCATCAAAGTGATAACTGTAAGTTCAGGGTTTGCCATTTTGATACCGCATGCGTAAGTAATCGAGCGTCCGTGAAGACCGTGAAAAGCATTCACATTAAAAAAACGGTCCGATAATCCGATGCAGCCAATGTCGGTTACAATCACAGTTTTTTTCGGGTCTAAATTCAACTTTCCCATAGCAGTATCTAAAAATACTAATAGATTCGTATGACCGCAGCCGGGGCAAAACGGAAATTCAAATTCAGGACGTAAAAAATATCCTTCTTTTATCTTCGACATAACTACCTTATTTCTTCTAAAATTTGTTGAGGCGATATTAATTTTGTATCCATCCGGTTAATTCTAATTACTTTTTTGTCTTTCACAATCCTTTCGATTTCCAAAGCATAATGCCCATTATTCATTTCCGGAATTAGAACAGTTTTGGCATTCCCGATTGCCTCTAAAATTCTTTTTTCAGGGCAGGGCCAAAGCAAACCGATTTTAATCAGTTTAACATTTTTACCTTGATTCCGGGCGATTGTAACAGCTTCAAGAGCGCTCCGGTATGTAACCCCGTATGCAATAACAGCGGTGTCGGCATCGGTCGCATCTGAGATAACTGCGTGTGGAAAATATTTACAAACTTTATCTTCATCAATTTTATTATTCAGATGGTCCATCATTTCCTGAATTTTTTCAGGAGCGGAGAGCAGCTCACCATCTTTGCCGTGAGTGGATGTCGTATAACGTACGATGTGTTCTTTACCATATTCTAAAAAAGAAGGAATGTCTTCAGGTTTTTCAAAGTTGAACGGGAGAAATATTCCGTTGCCATCAAATTTAACACGCTCGATAATTTCGGGTTTTTCAATCGACGACCAATCAATACGTTCGCGCGTAATTGCAATTTCTTTTGACGACATCAGGAAAACAGGCGAGCGAAAAACTTCGGCGATGTTGAATGAATAACGCGTGTATGTGTAAGCTTCGCCAATTGTTGAAGGACATAGAGCTACGATTGGATATCCGCCTGATGTTCCCCAACGGACGAACTGAATATCGCTGGCACCGTCTTTTGTGGCGCTGCCCGTTGCAGGTCCGTGCCGTTGAACATCCACGATAACGAGTGGGGTTTCGCCCATAATTGCAAGTCCAATGTTTTCACTATACAGCGATAGACCCGGTCCGCTCGTAGCGGTCATAGATTTTTTGCCAGCCATCGAGGCGCCGATACAAAATCCGATGGAAGCAATTTCATCTTCAGCTTGAATTGCGAAGCCGTCGTTAGCGGGCATTAGCCGCATCATTTCCAATAAAATTTGGGTGGCAGGCGTTATAGGATAGCCGGCAAAATATTTACAGCCGGCATCAACAGCGGCGCGCGATACCGCTTCGTTTCCATCTAAAAATTCTAACATATTAAACTATTTTCTAATTGTGGAATAAATTTCGTTTCCAATATACAATTATTTTGTAAAATATTCTAAATACTGATGCCAAGTAATAGAACACGGATTACACAGATTGGACGGATTCACACGGATACAAAAAATCACAACTTCACACTTACAATCACTCCATCACGTAGCGGTATTATTGTATTGAACAATTCACGCGAAGAATAGGCAAGTCGTGTGTATGTAAGCACTCCGGCAGTAGCAGCATCCGGAATATTATCTAAAACTTTTCCATTCCATAATGCGTTATCGCTAATCAGCAAGCCCCCTTTCTTTAATCTCGGAACTGCTTTTCTAAAAACTTTCGGATACAATTCTTTATCTACATCGTTAAAAATAATATCGAACTCGCCTTCTGTAATATCGAAAATCGAAAGAGCATCACCAGTATGAAATTGCATCCGGTTCGTCATTCGACCTCTCTTAAAATAAGCTTTTGCCTTTTCTTCGTTCTCCGGATTATTGTCGGTGCATAAAACAATTCCATCGTTTCCAATTGCTTTAGCAAACCAGTATGCCGAGTAGCCGAAACCGGAACCTAATTCCAAAACTCTTTTTGCCTTCGTCGCATAAGTCAAAACGTATAACAATCTACCCACGAGCGGGCCAACAATCGGAAAATTATTTTGAGCCGCATATTTTTCCATCGCAGTTAAAACACTATCGCGCTCCGGGATTACATCATTCAAGTATGATTCAATTCCATTACTTAAAATATCCATAAATTTGAAACCCTATCGTTTATTTGACTCTAAATTATGAAACAATGAATAAAAATGCAACGGCAATATCATAATTGCAAAAAATAAATATATTTTTTTTATTCTTTCAAAAATAAAACTGATAAAATGTGGATATTGTGTTGAATATATGTTATTTTTCATGGCACATTAATTGGATTATTGGAAATTGTAAGAAACAGATAAAGTAAATAGTGAAATGGAAATAAATACAAAAACAACTAAACAAACAGCAATTGATCCAAGATTCAAGTTACTCGACCGTGACATAACTAAACATCAAAATAAAGGAGATGCTCTAATCGAAGTGCTTCATGCCGCTCAGGGTATTTTTGGATATCTTGAGGACGAGCTCTTAATTTACATCGCCCGTAAATTGAAAATACCGCCGAGCCGGATTTATGGAGTTGCAACCTTTTATCATTACTTTCGGTTAAAACCTGTTGGCGAACACACATTCGTGTTGTGCACCGGAACCGCGTGCTATGTTAAAGGTGCCGATGAAATACAGAAGGCGCTTGAGTGCAGATGCAATATAAAATTTGGTGAAACAACCCCCGATAAAAAAGTATCATTGATATCTGCCCGGTGTGTTGGTTCGTGCGGTTTGGCACCTGTTGCAGTCCTCGATGAAGAAGTCGTCGGAAAATTAAGCGCCTCGGATGCAGTGGCACGTGTTGAAAAATGGTTAGAGAATTAGGAGGAAATTAGGAAATGACCGTAGAAGAATTAAAAGAGTTATCGCAAAAAGAGAAAGCCCGTCAGCAGAAGTTCAAGTATCGCATTTTATTTTGTTCGGCAGCGGGCTGTGTCTCGTGCGGAAGCAGTGCCCTTAAAGATATTTTTAAAGAAGCTTTTAAAGAAAATTCGTTCGATAAAAAATGTGAACTAGTGGGAACGGGTTGTATGGGTTTATGCGGCGAAGGTCCTTTAGTAAAAATTTTGCCCGACGGAACCTTATACAGGAAAGTTGATCCAGAGACTGTTAAAAAAATCGTTCGCAGTCATCTTATCAATCAACAGCCGGTAAAAGAAAATGTAATTGATTCTGCACACCCGTTTTTTGCCAGCCAGCAAAAGATTGTTCTCGAGAACTGCGGCGAAATAAATGCCGACAGTATTGAAGAATATATTGCAACGGACGGTTACGAAGCGTTAGCGAAAGTATTGACCGGATTAAAACCTGAAGAAGTTATAGAAGAAATACGAAAAAGCGGATTACGCGGTCGAGGTGGTGCCGGTTATCCTACAGGTTTGAAATGGGGTATTGTTCGTAAAGCGGTGAGCGATAAAAAATTTGTAGTTTGTAACGCAGACGAAGGCGATCCCGGTGCATTTATGGATCGCAGTATTTTAGAAGGCGACCCTCATCGAATATTAGAAGGTATGGCGATTGCCGGTTATGCCGCCGGTGCGAATCAAGGTTATGTTTATGTCCGTGCCGAATATCCGTTGGCGATAGAAAGATTAAAAACAGCAATCAAACAAGCTGAGCGGATCGGACTTTTAGGTAACAGAATTTTTGAATCGAATTTTAATTTCAGAGTTGATTTGCGGATAGGAGCCGGCGCTTTTGTTTGCGGCGAAGAAACTGCTCTAATGAGGTCAATCGAAGGACGCAGAGGTCGTCCACGTCCACGTCCGCCTTATCCATCCGAAAAAGGTTTGTGGGGAATGCCTACATTAATTAACAACGTCGAAACTTTTGCAAATATTGCACCGATTATTATCAGAGGAAGCGAATGGTTCTCGAAAATCGGAACTTCTAAAAGCGCAGGAACAAAAGTATTTGCTCTTGCCGGACAAATTAAAAATACAGGTTTGATTGAAGTTCCGATGGGAATACAACTTCGAAAAATTGTTTTCGATATCGGCGGTGGCACACCCGATGGTACTGAATTTAAAGCAGTTCAAACCGGAGGTCCTTCCGGTGGATGCATACCGGCAGAGCATTTGGATATTTCAGTTGACTACGAAGCACTCGCAACAGTCGGCTCAATGATGGGCAGCGGCGGTATGATAGTTATGGATTCAACATCGAAAATGGTTGAGGTTGCAAAATATTTTATGGAATTCAGTGTCGATGAATCGTGCGGCAAATGTATTCCGTGCAGGGTAGGTACAAAGCATATCCATTCGCTCCTCGATAAAATTTCAAAAGAGTTGGCTACAATCGAAGATATACAACTACTCGAAGAACTCTGTGCTATGGTGAAAGACACGAGTCTTTGCGGGTTAGGACAATCGGCACCAAATCCGGTTTTTTCCACACTACGATATTTTAGAAATGAGTACGAAAAACTATTGAAGCCTGTCGAGAATTATGTTCCATCCGGAGAAATTTCAAAAGAGAAATGAGGTAAGAACGAATTATGGCAATTTTAACACTTACAATTAACGGCGAACAGCTTAGCGCTAAAGAGGACGAATCGATACTGGATGTTGCACGTGAGCACGGGATTAATATTCCTACGCTTTGCCATCTTGAAGGTTTATCTGATATTGGTGCCTGCCGTTTATGTGTCGTAGAAATCGAAGGACAGTCGAAGCTATCACCGGCGTGTACAACCAAACCTCAAGAGGGGATGGTTGTTCGTACAGACACAGAACGATTAAAAAAATATCGCCGGATGATTATTGAACTGCTTGCCTCAGAAGGAAATCATTCGTGCGCGGTGTGTGTGGCAAACAACAATTGCGAATTACAGGATTTAGCTTACGAAGTCGGATTAGTTTATGTACGATTTCCATATTTGTATCCTAAGAAAGATTTGGATGCGACGCATAAAGATTATGTGAACGACCGAAACAGGTGTGTGCTTTGCACACGATGTGTTCGGGTTTGTCACGAAGTAGAAGGAGCGCATACCTGGGATATAGCCGGAAGAGGAATTAATTGTGAAATAATTTCGGACTTGAATCAACCATGGGGAAAATCGAAAACCTGTACCGGATGCGGTAAATGTGTTTTCGTATGTCCCACTGCAGCATTATTTGAAAAAGGAGCAACGATAGCTGAAATGGAAAAACGTCCTGAGTTTTTAAAATACATAGTAACAGCGCGGCAGAAGCGTGAATGGATTAATATCGAAGAGGATTGATTATGAAACCAAAAGTAGCAACAGTATGGTTGACCGGTTGTTCGGGTTGTCACATGTCGTTTCTAGACCTCGATGAACGCCTGATAGAACTTGCCGATAAAATGGAACTTGTCTTCTCGCCGATAATTGATATTAAAGATTTCCCTAAAGATGTGGATGTTACACTTGTTGAAGGAGCAGTATCTAAAGATGAGGATGAACATTTTGCGCATATCATAAGAAGGAATTCGAAGTATGTTGTTTCCTTTGGAGATTGTGCAGTAACGGGAAATGTAACTGCAATGCGTAACAGATTTAGCAGCGCAGAAATCTTGAATCGTTCGTATCTCGAATTAGCTGAAAGTGTAGGAGTTGTTCCAAACGATTATAACACGATAGCAAAAATGCTTCCTTCTGCGCGTCCTCTGCACGAAATAATTAAAGTTGATGCGTTCATACACGGATGCCCACCTACTGCCGATCAAATTTGGTTTGCAGTAAGCGAGCTTTTAGCAGGTCGTTTGCCTGTGTTTTCAACAATTTATTTAAGATATGGTTAAGATATATGCCTAATATAATTACAATAAAACCGGTTTCGCGGATCGAAGGTCATGCTAAAATAACTATACACCTCGACGATAAAAATAATGTAAGCGATGCACGTTTCCATGTTGATGAGTTCCGAGGTTTTGAAAAGTTTTGTGAAGGGCGTCTGATGTGGGAAATGCCCGGCATTACCTCACGTATTTGCGGAATATGTCCGGCAAGTCATCTTGTAACTTCAGCCAAAGCGGGCGACGATATTTTAGCGGTTGCCATACCCGAGACTGCAGAGAAACTACGCCGGTTGTTGACACTTGCACAGTGGACACAATCGCATGCACTCAGTTTTTTCCATCTCTCGTCTCCAGATTTTTTGTTGGGGTTCGACTTCGATCCGATGAAAAGAAATATTTTCGGGTTGATGGAAGAGCACAAGGATTTTGCGCGACGTGGAATAAGACTTCGAAAGTTCGGACAAGAGATAATCGAAATTTTAGGCGGCAGAAAAATTCATACTCCGTGGACGGTTGCCGGTGGTGTGCGGGAAAAATTCGATGCTACTAAAAAAGATTACTTATTAAGCTGGATTCCCGAAGCTAAACAAACAACTTTAGAAGCTCTAAAAACCTTAAAAATTATTCATAAAAAATTTCAGAAGGATATACCGAATTTTGGTAACTTCAGGTCGTTATTTATCGGGTTAGTCGCTGATGACGGGGCACTAGAATATTACGACGGTAAGCTGCGAGTAATGGACAGCGATGGAAATATTATTGCAGATAAATTAAATCCCAAATTATATTACGAATACTTCGGTGAAATTTCTGAAACATGGTCGTATCTCAAATTTCCTTACTATAAACCGTTAGGTTATCCAAAAGGAATGTTCCGGGTTGGGCCGCTTGCTCGTGTTAATATCTGCGATTACATCGAAACTCCGCTTGCTGAAGCCGAACGGAAAGTTTTCAAATCAATTGCCGGCGATTCGGGAACTGTTAATAATTCTTTTTATTATCACTACGCACGTCTTATAGAAATTCTTTTTTCAATAGAAAAAATTGAAGACCTCCTCAACGATCCGATAATTTTAGGCGACCACATCCGGGCTAGAGCTATGGTAAATCGTGAAGAAGGGGTTGGCTTCTCCGAAGCTCCGCGTGGTACTCTGTTTCATCATTATTGGGTTAACACCGATGGAGTAATTCAAAAAGTAAATATGTTAATCGCTACTGCTCAAAATAATTTAGCAATGAACCGAACAGTAAGGCAACTGGCTATTCAATATTTGGATGGGTCAAAAATTACTGAAGGTATGTTAAACAGGATTGAAGCGGGTATCAGATGTTTCGACCCGTGCTTGTCGTGCAGCACTCATTTGTTAGGTAAAATGCCTTTGCAGGTTCAGTTGTTCGATGTAGAAAATAATTTAATTGATGAAGTCAAAAGATGAAAAAGACTTTAGTAATCGGTTACGGTAATACATTACGCGGAGACGACGGAGCAGGAATTGCCGCAGTTGGTATCCTAAAAAATAATTATCCACAATTTAATTTTTTGTCACTCCACCAGTTAACTCACGAATTAATCGAGACGATATCAAATTACGAATCTGTATATTTTATAGATGCAAGCGTTGATGTTAGTGAGGTTACTAAAATCAATCTTCAACCTGAAATATCAACTGATATTATTAACACTCACGTCGTATCGCCTCAAAATTTATTGGACACGTGTTTAAATCTATACGGCAGAGTTCCCTGTGAAACAGTGCTGTTCCACATCCCTGCTATTAATTATGATTTCTCGGAAGAGTTATCAATTTCAACGCAAGAGCGAATGAAAGAATTCGTACGATATTTCGGTGCAAGTGTAAGTGCTGAGCATCAAAAATAGAATAAGAATATTATTCATATACGGGGGAGAGCATGTTTAAAATCCCTACTTATTCTCAATATTGAAATTAATTCCCATATTTGTTTTCAAAATTATTATTTATTTTCCATAAACCCTTGAAATTGAGTTAATTATACAGTAATCCGCTTGGCATATATATTGAAATTATTCAAATAAAAGTTTTCATAAATAAAACATATAAATGAAATGAAAATATTAAAATTACCCAAAACGAATTTCAAGTTTTTTATGGAAGGACTGCAAAACTACGGAGAAGTGCATGTCCCAAAGCGAAAAAGTAATCAATCGTTCGTCTTCGGTCCGATGGAAAATACTTCAGAAATAGCTATGGATTATTTACGAACCATCAATCCACCTAAAAAATATTTTTTCAAACCGAAAGATACGCTATTCAACTTTAGCAGCACAAAAGGTTTCACGGAGGTGATTGAAGATTCTGATAAAAAAATTGTTTTGTTCGGATTGCATCCTTGCGATATCCATGGTTTAAAAATATTGGATATTGTTTTTGGAACTAATTATCCGGATAAATATTATTTCGCACGCCGCAAAAACGTAATTGTAGTCGGATTAAGCTGCATGCCCGATGATAAGTGTTTCTGCCGTTCGATGGGTACCGATGCCACCGAAGACGGCTTCGATCTTTTCTTGTCTGAACTCAAATCTTCCTACTTACTTACCGTTGGTTCAAGTATCGGCGACGATATATCAACCGACCTTAAACATTTATTAGCAGAGGTATCAAAAAAAGATACGAACGAATATCTAAAAATCCGGAAAGAGAGAAAAAACAGGTTTACACTAAGTTTAGATACATCCGACTTACCTTACATACTTGAGCTGCAGCGCGAAAGCGAAGTGTGGGAAGAGCTCGGTAAAAAATGTTTATGTTGCGGCAGTTGTTCGATGGTTTGCCCAACTTGTTCGTGTTTCAATGTTTACGATATACAAAATTTAATAACTGACAGTGGCGAAAGAGTTCGTCAATGGGATTCGTGTTTGTTTAAAGATTATGCTGTTGTTGCAGGGGGACATAATTTCCGTGTGAATCGTGCCGACCGTGTAAGAAACCGGTATTACGATAAACAAAACGGTTTTGTATCACAATACGGAAAACCAAGTTGCACAGGTTGCGGCAGATGTATTCAATACTGTCCTACAAAAATTCACGTGGTCGAAGTGTTTAACAAAGTTAGAGGAGAAGCATAATGGATCGTCATTCTCATTTAAATTATTCAACAAATGCTCGTGCAGCGAACATAATGATGCCCGACCTTGCACGGCTTGTTCGTGTAATTCCTATGGTCGAAGATAACTATATGTTTTTATTCCGATTCGAAGATCCTGCATTAAACGACAAATTTTTATACAAACCAGGTCAGTTCGCAGAAATCACGGTCATCGGAACGGGCGAAGCGCCCATCTCCATCAGTTCAACACCTACGCGAAAAGGTGTTCTCGAAATGTGCATCCGCCGAATGGGGCGAGTAACAAATGCACTTTACAATTTACCTGAAAATTCGTTAGTCGGAATTCGTGGTCCTTATGGTAACGGCTACCCGGTTGAAGAAATGAAGGGACACGATGTTTTAATTATTGCCGGCGGACTTGGAATGGCGCCGTTGCGTTCGTTACTGAATTATATACTTGATAATCGCAGCCAGTTTGGTCGGGTTGTTTTAATGTATGGAACAAAATCTCCCGACGATGTTTTGTTCAGAGATGAAATGGAATCGCTGATGCGCCGAACAGACCTCGAGTGTCTGTTGACTGTTGAACAAGCCTATCAATATCCGGGCGCTCATCCGTGGCGCGGTAAAATCGGTATGGTTACTGAACTATTTCAACACGTAAAAGATTTGAATGTTCAGAATACTTATGCCGCCGTTTGCGGACCTCCATTTTTTTATAAATTTGTGTTGGATAAATTGTTAAAATTTAATTTTTCGAAAGACCACATTTTAATGTCTTTAGAACGTCGGATGGAGTGTGGTGTCGGGAAGTGCGGACATTGTGCCATCGGATATAAATACACATGCATAGATGGACCTATATTTAGCTATTGGGACATAGTAAATATGCCCGAGTTAATCGAATTTTAAAATGGAATCGACTATGGAAAAAAACAAACCTAAAATTGGAATTTTTGGATTAACATCCTGCGCCGGCGATCAATTGGCAATCCTGAATTGCGAGGACGAATTAATTCATTTAGCAAACGCATTGGATATACGCGATTGGGAAATGGCTCAAACAAATAATGATAACACAACTCCTTTGGATATTGCTTTCGTTGAAGGTGTGGTAGCTCAGTCACGCGACCTTGAAGCGCTCCACGCAATTCGTAAGAGAGCTAAATTGTTGGTTGCAATCGGAACTTGTGCGGTGTGGGGCGGAGTTGCTGCAATGAAAAATCAGATTCCACGAGATATTCTAAAAAGAGAAGTGTATGGCGAAGAAATTAATATTCTTGATTCGATGCCTGCTCTTCCTGTAAAGTCCTTTGTAAAAGTCGATATACAACTTCCAGGCTGTCCGATCGAGAAAGATCAGTTTTTACAGGTTGTAACTTCACTGCTGCGAGGCAACCTGCCCGAGATATTACAATTTTCAGTTTGCAGCGAATGCAAGATGCGCGAAAACGCTTGTCTCGTAATTGAGCAAGGCGAGGTCTGCTGCGGCGCTCTTACATTATCCGGCTGTAATGCACGTTGTCCGAGCCATAATATTCCTTGCGGTGGTTGTCATGGACCGATTGAAGAAGCCCATTACGATGCAAACGTTACAATGTTTAAAACGCACGGAATAACTAAAGACGATATCGAACAAAAAATGGCAATGTATGCTGCACCTGCCTGGATTCCTGATAAATTGTTAGCCGAAAAATAAATGGAGAAACGAATGGAAAAAGATAGAATAATATCAATCCCGCATTTAGGAAGAGTTGAAGGACACGGCGGTATTGAAGTTGAAATTGAAAACGGTAAAGTTACACGTGTTAATATGGATATATTCGAGGGCTCACGTTTTTATGAAATGCTTATTGTCGGGAAAAAATTTACCGAAGTATCTGCAATCGTTTCGCGTGTGTGCGGCATCTGTTCGGCAGGACATACCTTAACATCTCAAATGGCGAGCGAAAATGCACTCGGTATAAAAGTAACGCAACGAACAGAAATTCTAAGAGCTTTGTTACTTCACGGCGAAGCAATTGAGAGCCACGCTCTGCATCTCGGATGTCTTGTCCTTCCCGATTTATTGGGCTACGACGGTCC
This sequence comes from uncultured Ignavibacteriota bacterium, assembly GCA_947085405.1. Classification (GTDB taxonomy): domain Bacteria; phylum Bacteroidota; class Ignavibacteria; order UBA10030; family BY39; genus JASEGV01. Next base: position 3,285 of record CAMTWO010000028.1, on the reverse strand, counting down.
TCTCACAATGGTAAAGGATTATCCGGCTGAAGTAACTGTCGCATTAAATTTAAAAAAATTAGGCAACGCAATTCAAGAATTAATCGGCGGTAGAGCCATTCACCCAATTAATGCTATCGTTGGTGGGTTCGGACGCATTCCCACAAAAACTGAATTATTGCAACTCAATACCGAATTGCAAAAAGGACTTGATCTATCAGGGGCGCTCGTGGATCTTTTTGCTAAAATCCGTCTCCCTGAATATACAACCCACACCGGTATTTATGCAGCACTCGAACCCAAGCAAGACCGCTACAGTTATCTCGGCGATTACATACTGACATCGGATGGAGTTAAGCGACCGATTGCAGAATTTCGAAATATCTGCCACGAAAAAGTAGTGTCGCACTCAACTGCAAAACAAAGTTTGTACAACAGTCAGCCCTTTATGGTTGGCGCGCTTGCGAGGATAAATTTAAATTGGCAATTCCTCGGAGGCAAAGCAAAAGAAGCCCAGCAAAAGTTAATTCCTAATTTGCCTTCGCATAACACGATGCACAATAATTACGCTCAGATGATTGAGTTGGTTCACTCCATCGAGCGTTCTTTACAATTGATAAAAATGTTAGTCGAAAATGGACTTGAACATGAAGAACCGATTAAGTATGAAGTTAAAGCCGGCAAAGGCATCGGTGCAATCGAAGTTCCGCGTGGCACGCTGTATCATTATTATGAGTTTGATGATGAAGGAAGAATTGTAGATGCCGATATCATAACACCGACTGCACAGAATTTAGCAAACGTCGAAAAAGATATGCGTGGGGCAGTCGAAACTTTAATAAACGAACCTGTAAAAGCAATTCGAAGCAGCTTGGAACACATAGCCCGTGCATACGACCCCTGTATCTCCTGCGCCACTCATTTAGTTGAGGTGAAATTTAAATAAGGATGAAATCGCTAGATAAAATTTTGATAGTGGGTGTAGGCAATATTTTGCTTGCGGATGAGGGATTCGGTATCATCGCTCTCTCTGAATTAAGAAGGAAGATATTGAGTGATGATGTGGTAATGTTTGATGCAGGAACCGACATCTACAAAATTATGAATTTCAATGATCACTTTCGGAAGATAATTGTTCTCGATGCAGTTAAACAAAAACAACCAACTGGAACAATTTATCGTTTACCTCTTGAACAAATTGAAATCGAGTCGGATGCAAAATCATCGCACCAGATAAAAGTTATTGAAGCTCTCAAACTAATGCAGATTACAATAGATAATTTTAAGGAAAGCGAAATTATTATTATGGGAGTTGAACCCGATAAAATAGAGTATTGCGTTGGTTTATCGAAAGAAGTCGGGAAAGCTTTGTTTTATTTTGTAGATTTAGTTCTGGAGGAAATAGAAAATGCACGAAGCATCGTTAGCCAAGAATATAATTGAAATTATTTCAGCTAATACTGAACTTACTAACGGAGTTCGTATTAAAAAAGTAAATCTTCGTGTCGGCGAACTTGCTGGTATTTACTATGACTCGCTTCAGTTTTATTTTACTGAAATGAGTAAAGGGACATCATCCGAAAACGCTGAATTAATTTTTGAAAATCTTCCAATCGTTGGAAAATGCCGGGAATGCACTAACGAATTTCCACTGCAAAATTTTGAAATCAACTGTCCTAAATGCGGCTTATCGAAATTTGATATCATAAGCGGCAACGAATTTGAAATTGTAAACATCGAGGTAGAATGATGGGAATTGTAACAATCGAGCAAAAAGTACTAAAAAAGAACGACGAGATAGCAGCCGATTTGCATAAACGGTTCAACGACGCCGATGTTTTTACGGCTAACTTGGTTAGCTCACCCGGCTCCGGCAAAACAACGTTGTTAGAACGCACACTAAAATTTATTTCCCCAGCGCTCTCCGTTGGTGTTGTCGAAGGGGATATACAAACTAATTTGGATGCCGAACGGATTTCTAAATTCAATATTCCTGTAACTCAAATTATCACCAACGGTACTTGCCACCTCGACGCACGTATGGTAGAAGAAGCCGTTGATAGACTACCGCTGAACGATTTGGATATTTTATTTATCGAGAATGTTGGAAATTTAGTTTGCCCTGCGGCTTACAACTTAGGCGAACACGCCCGCATCGTGATTATGAGTGTAACAGAAGGTGAAGATAAACCGTTGAAATATCCTGCAATGTTTTTAAAAAGCTGTGTAATGATTTTAAATAAAATCGATTTACTTCCATATCTGAAATTCGATAAAGAATTGGCGAAGCGTAATGCACTTAAAATAAATCCTGATTTGAAGATATTTGAAACCTCCTGCTACAACAACCACGGAATTTTGGAATGGTGCGATTGGCTGACTAATGAACTTAAGTTGAAAAGGTGTAAGTAGAAGGAAATAAGGGGATTGGGAGTGTTGACTATTGACTAGAAATTGTTATATTAGCTTCAAAATAATATGGCAAAACAGAAAAATAATAACATCGACGAACCCCTCGAAAAGAAACTCTGGAGAGCGGCTGATAAACTCCGTAAGAATATGGATGCAGCCGAATACAAGCATATTGTATTGGGCTTGATATTCCTGAAGTACATCTCAGATGCGTTTGAGGAATTGTACCAAAAACTCGTCGCACAGAAAAGCGAAGGAGCAGACCCGGAGGACAAGAACGAATATACTGCTGAGAAGGTCTTCTACGTTCCACCATCCGCTCGTTGGAAGTGGCTGCAAGGAAGAGCGAAGCTACCCACCATAGGTAAAGATGTTGACGATGCGATGGAGGCGATAGAGAAAGACAATCCTGCAAGTTTGCGTGGTGTTCTCCCAAAGGTGTTTGCGCAGGAGAAATTAGACAAACAAAGCTTAGGCGGTTTGATCGATCTCGTTGGCAGTGCTGCACTCGGGACGAAAGAAGCGCAAAGCAAAGACGTGCTTGGCAGAGTGTTTGAATATTTTCTGGGCGAGTTTGCGCTTGCAGAAGGAAAGAAGGGTGGACAGTTCTACACTCCGGGAAGTGTGGTCCGACTGCTGGTAGAAATGTTAGAGCCATACGAAGGCAGAGTGCTTGATCCGTGCTGCGGCAGTGGCGGTATGTTCGTGCAAAGCGAAAAGTTTATTAAACATCATCAAGACCACTACCGCAAAAAAACTCACATCTCGAGAGGGGCGGGGAGTGTGTTAAATCCATCAGACAGAATTTCTATTTACGGACAGGAGAGCAACCAAACTACATGGCGATTGGCAAAGATGAATCTTGCCATTCGCGGGATTGACAGCAGTAACGTG
>CAMTWO010000027.1:0-100445 GCA_947085405.1 uncultured Ignavibacteriota bacterium | reverse complement strand
TGGCAGTAATTCACAGTCTGCAAAGTAAATATGATGTTTATTTTTTCCATGCTGTTGTAACAGGAATGTTTATACCAATCGTTAGATTATTTGGGAAAAAAGTTTTATTGCAAACTCACGGCTTGGATTGGAAAAGGGAAAAGTGGAATAGGATTGCAAAATCAGTGATCAAGTTTTCAACACAATTAGGAATCAGATTATCGCATCATATTGCATCAGTCAGTTTAGAGGAGGTGGAATATTTCAAGAACCATTTTAAAAAACATGTTACTCATTTGCCGAATGGTATCTCGATTCCTGAAACCACATCAAGCATTACTGAAATCGAAAAATATAATATCAAACCCGCCAAATATATATTATTTTTATCGAGATTGGTTCCCGAAAAGGGTTGCCATTTTTTAATTGAGGCGTGGAAGAAGCTTGACGAGGAGTTGAAATCTGAATACAAATTAGTTATTGCAGGGGATACACAATATAGAGACAAGTATTATTATTCTCTGAAAGAGCATAAATCTCAAGACATCATATTTACCGGATTTGCTACCGGTGAATTGAAAAGACAACTCCTGTCTAATGCAGGTTTGTTTGTTCAACCTTCTACTATCGAGGGAATGCCAATCTCGGTTTTAGAAGCGATGGGTTACGGAATACCGGTTGTTGCATCTAATATCCGGGAGATTTCGGAGATAGTGATTGATAAAGAATTGTTGTTCGAGGTTGGGGATAGTGAAAGCTTGTGTAAAATTTTAAGTTTGGTTTTAAAAAATGTCGAAGTTCACAAGCAATTTGCGTTGGAAAAAAGGGGAGAGATTTTAGCAAAGTATAGCTGGGATACAACGGCTAAAGTGCTGGATAATTTACTTCATAGTTTAAAGTAGGTCGGTTTATAAAACCGACTTACAGCAAGTTCACGAAGATTCGTCGGTAAAAGTTTTGGATGGTTCGACTCTCCCGCTCCCGATCCCGAAAGTATTCGGGACGGGACGGGGTCGCTCACCACAAGTGGTTCGACTCGTTCTATAAAATGGAACTCGCTCACCACAAGTGGTTCGACTCCGTGCCTTCGGCGAACAGTGAACAAGCGCCAAGGTCGCGGAGGCATTTGGGAAAGAATGAGGTTTTATTTATCTTAAAGTTGAAAACTAATTGATAATAATGATTTTAGAATGGATAAAAATAGAGTACAAGAAATTATAATCTTTTTTAAAAATCAATTGATTGAAAGCGGTCTATATCCAGTGACAGTCATTCTTTTCGGCTCACAGAAGGAATCAAATAGCAGCGAAGAAAGTGATATTGATCTTGCTGTGGTATCAGAAATGTTCATTGGCTTGGATATTTTTCAAAGGTCTGAATTAATTAGCCAAGCAGAAATTCTTACAATAAAAAAATATGTAGTTCCATTAGATATTATTACTCTGTCTCCTGATGAATTAGAAAATAAAAAATCTATCATCGCTCAGATTGTAAAAAACGCGGAAAAAGTAAAATAATTTACACCAAAGGTACTAAGACATGAAGAAAAAGAAAGCGTAACGCGTATGAATGATATAAATAATTATCAAAACCGTATCGTAATAGATAATAATATACATTTTGGTAAGCCATGCGTCTGCGGAACTAGAATTACGGTGGAAAATGTATTAGAACTTGTCCAAGAAAATATATCTTTCAAAGACATAAAAGAAAAGTTCTATCCGGATTTAAGTATTGATGACATCAAAGCCTGTATCGGGTTTGCTATAGAAATTGTAAAATCTGAAGAGATACATGTCAAGGTTGTTTAATGTGGTAACGGCTCAAAGTTTAGGTTTAAGCAGGGCGTGCTTAGTGACGCGGATTTGATGGTAATTTATTTAGCGGTGGAAAGCGACCGTCACCGAATTCGAAAACTAAAATAACACTCATTGCAAATTATCAATAAAATAGCGACCAAAATATCCTGTAAAAACAGGAAAAGAAAATATAAATTATTCATCGATATTCTCAAACCTACGAAATCAGATTTGGTATTAGATGTAGGTTATTGCGACGTAGAAAGTAAAGAATCTGAGAATTATTTAGAAAAAAACTATCCTTATCCTGAAAATATTACCGCGTTAGGAATTGATGAGCCTACTGATTTTCTAAAGAAATATCCAAAAGTTAAAGTAATAAAATATGACGGAAAATTATTTCCATTTGACGAAAAAGAATTCGATATAGGATGGTCGAATGCTGTTATTGAGCATGTAGGAGATTTAAATTCTCAAATATTGTTTTTAAAAGAATTAAGAAGAACTTGTAAAAAAGTATTTTTCACAACGCCTAATAAATATTTTCCAATTGAAACCCATACAAACATTCCTCTTCTGCATCTTATATCGCAAGATTTATTCGAGAAAGTAGCAATCGGTTTAAAAAAGCCCTGGGCAACAACCGAATTCACAAATCTGTTAAGTTATAACCATTTAATATCAATATTAAAAGCTGCTGGCGTAAAAAAATACAGGATAATTAAAAATAAAGTATTATTATTTACATTGGATTTCGCGGTTGTAATGTTCGATGATTGAAATTGAATTTATTTTTAATTAGATTGGCTATAGAAATTTACACAAGCACTATGAAAACAATTGATTCTTTAATTGAATATTCAAAATATGATGCAGACATACTTGCCGTTATGCTATTCGGCAGCTTGGCGAGAGATGAAAATTCAAAAGATTCAGATATTGATATTTGTTTAGTTTTAAAGCCCACAAATTACACAGCCCTGATTTTATCACAAAAGAAGTTACAATATCTTAAAGAATTTTCGGATATCGATGTACAAATATACCAACAAGTGCCACTCTACATACGTAAGAGAATTTTAAAAGAGGGAAAAATATTGTATTGCGCCGATGAAGACACACTATACAATGTAGCATTTAAAACGATACAAGAATTTGAAGATTATAAACATATATATACCGATTATCTAAAAGAGGTAGGCAGTGATAGATAAGGATTGTATTCTTGCAAAGATAGACGAGTTAGATAGTTATCTATTAGATCAATCACATATAAACAAAATAAAAAAATTGAATGTTAGTATAGTGTACCTCTTTGGCTCTTACGCGGAGAAGAAGAACCACAGTTTGAGCGACATAGATATTGGAATAGTATTTAATGATAAATTGAACACTTCTCAAGATATGAGTAATATTTACAGATGTTTTTAAAGAAGAAAATATCGATATAGTATTTTTACAGAGAACCGGGTTGGAATTAAAATTTGACGTAATTACGAATGGTGAAGTTATTTTTGAGGAAGCACACGATGAACGCATCGGCTTTGAAGAAAAGATAGCGTTATTATACGCCGATTTTAAACCGGTATTAGAAGAATTTGACAAAACAATCTTGAATAGGATATAGGAATGGTAAAGGATTCTATAAAGCGACAATCGAGGGAATGCCAATATCTGTTTTAGAAGCGATGGGTTACGGACTACCGGTGGTTGCATCTAATATCCGTGAAATTAGAGATATAGTTATTGATAAAGAATTATTGTTTGAGGTGGGGGATAGCGAAAGCTTATGTAAAATTTTAAGTTTGGTTTTAAAAAACGTCGGAGTGCACAAGCAATATACGCTGGAAAAAAGGGGAGAGGTTTTAGCAAAGTATGGATGGTTTACTGCGCAGTTTGAAGTAGGTCGGTTTATAAAACCGACTTACGGTAGCTTCACTGGGTCAACGGCGAAAGTGTTGGATGGTTTGCTACAAAATCTCAAATAACAATCCGCCGCCTAAGGCGGATGAGGCGGAACAAATGACAAATAAATTCCAAATTGAGGTCGGTTTAAAAAACCGACTGACTGAAAGTTCACTAAGATTCATCGGCAAAAATTTTAGATGTTTGGTAGGACATGTATTTGCCAACGGCATCGAGTTTGTGTAAAAACTTATTATTTTATTCGAACTCATCCCCCGCCTGCGGGCAGTAACGCCCTTCGGCGTGCAGGCCCGACCCCTTCTCTTCCAAAGAGAAGGGGAATTTTGTTTGAACTCAGATAGGGGTTGAGTTCCTTTTATTGACTTGTTACACAGTGCAAGCCAAATGACAAATAGATTCAAAATGGAGTAGTGAACCGTGGATGTGTATTGGTGGAATGAGGAGACTGAACTAAGAATAGGGAGTTGTGGGATATGGGCTGGATTGATTCTTTGCCTTCGGCGGATGGCGCCAAGGTCGCGGAGGCATTTGGGAAAGAATGAGGTTTTGTGTAGAAAACTTTGCAACAGGAAGCAGGAGAGATTGATATAGACGATACGATAGTCGATAGGAAATTGTTATGGTTACTACGCTGCCACTTTTAGTTGGTTGTATAAGAATTCGGGGGCAAAGTCAGCACCGTTTTCCCAGGTGATAGTATGAAGCTCTGGGTGGACATAGAATTTTTTAAACAGCTGAATATTTTTAAGAGGCTCAAACACTGGGCCCCATAACTCAGCTTCTAAATTTATTTCGCCAATAGAGTCGTCATCAAATTTTAACCAGATTATATAGTCTTTTACATAATGAGCGTCAATAACTTTGGGTATCATAAGTATTATTCCTGTGTGAATTTCAACTGTAATTTCTTATTCCATATATTTTGCATGGAAATGAGGTGGCGAATGTTCTCGATAGTACATTGCGATAATTATTCCAAGAAACCGGCTTATTTCAGGCATTATGTTTGATAAAATTATAGGAACAAAGAAAAATTCTGATGGAAATATAAGAACATATTGTATGAATTTCAAGTATCAATTAGTAATTGAAATTAAATATTAGGGGAAGAAATTAGAGCTTAATTAATTTCACGCGAAGGTATTTGGGAAAGTAGGAATTTTTATTTATCTTAAATCAGAAACAAAAATATATTTGGATTCTATAGACAATGCGCCTTAAGAAAACTGAAATAGAGAGTATCAAGAGAATAGTTGCTAAGTACGACCCGTCGGCAAAAATATATCTATATGGTTCAAGGATTGATAACAACAAAAAAGGGGGAGATATAGATTTGTTGATCATATCTAACAAGATTACAAACACAATAAAACGGAAAATACGATTAGAATTGTACGAAGATATCGGCGAGCAAAAAATCGATTTCATTATTTCACAAAATATTATAAAACCATTCGTAAAAATCGCCTATAATGAGGGAGTATTATTATGAATCAGAAAGATTATGTTGATAATTTAAATGAGACACTAAAGGTTTTAGATAATGCTGTGAAATGGTTGGAACGGTCGTATAAAATATGTGCTTCCACCGGTAAAGGAAAAAAATATTCTGAAGATGCGTTCGATGCGTTCGAAACATTATCGAGTCGCTTTGCCCGCGTGAGTGATATATTAGTTCAAAAGGTTTTTCGTTCAATCGATTCATTAGAGTTAAGCGATGAAGGAACACTAATAGATGCGTTAAATAGAGCTGAAAAGCGGGAGATAATTAACTCGATAGATGATATAAGGGAAATTAGGGATTTAAGAAATCAAATTGTACACGAGTATGTAGATGAAGATTTAATCGGTACCTTTAACGAAATATTAAAATGGACGCCTAAATTGTTAGAGATAATAAACAATACTAACATCTATTGTAGAAAATATTTTATGTAAAAAAGCTAATGGCAGCATTTAGTAAAGTATGGATGGATTACTGCGCAGTTTGAAGTAGGTCGGTTTATAAAACCGACTTACACCCGAATAACAATCCGCGATACCTGCCTCTGCCTGTGCGTTGCACGCAGACAGGTGCGACGGCAGGGGCGGAACAAATCACAAATAAATTCCAAACACGAAAAAATATCTAATATGAAGCCTCAAACTGTTAAGGAGGTTGACTAAAATGTTCTCTCGCTACACGATTTCTTCCCTCGACAAGCTCGGGATAAGTCGAAATCGCACTCGCCCGCCTGAACGATGTAGTCGGGCAGGAGAACCTGCATACCCTGTCGGTTTTCGAGAGTTGAGGTTGTCCAAAAAGTAAAATTTTCCGTCTGTCTGAACTTGTCGAATGCTCATTGCAGTTCACTTTCACATTTCGACAAGCTCAATGTGCGACGCCTTCGGACTTATTGGACAGCCCCAATGTAACGAGAAAACAAATTTATTGGTCAACCTCTACTCACGAATGTTTGACGTACCCCGGGAAAAAAGGCAGAGGTTTTAACAAAGTATGGATGGGATTCAACAGCCAAAGAGTTGGATGGATTACTACAAAACCTCAAATAACAATCCGCCTTACCTACCTGCGCTGGGCGGGGCGGAACAAATAAATTCGAAATACAAAAATAATATCTAATAACTATTAGTGAACTATTCGTGTAACCTGCCCGCCGTCCCGCCGTTGGCGAGACTTTGGCAGGCGGGTTCGTGCCTAATATTGGAGCCACGTATCCGTCGACTGACGGACTAATTGGGTTAATAATTGAATTTGATTAATATTTTAATTAGATTCTCTGCAGCTATTACCCAATCAATGAAGTCGCAATATTCCATATCGATACCTGAAATTGCACCAAATCTCTTAAAATATTTTTGGGATTGTGATAAAAGTAAACTTGACCTTAATTTGCATAAAAATTACATACTTAACCGGCTTATGCAATACGGCAATCTTGAAGCCATCAAATGGATACTTAATAATTATGAACGCGAATATGTAGTAAAATATTTGACGAAAAAGGGCAAGAATACGTTGGACAGAAAAAGTTATTTGTTCTGGGAAAAATTAAGCAGCTATAATGATTTATGGATATGAAATTATATTATGACGTATTAAACAGTCAACGCTTTAAAATCCTGAACGAACTTCAGACTTTTAAAAATAGATTTTATTTAGCTGGGGGGACTGGATTAGCATTACAGATAGGCCATCGCGTATCAGAAGATTTTGATTATTTTACTAATATATCATTCAACAATGAACAATTAAATTCAGACCTCCTTAAATTATTTCCGAATCATACAATATCAATTTTACAAAATGAAATAAATACTTATACATGCTTATTGAATGATGAAATAAAACTATCATTTTTTAAAATAGCCTACGAAAATATATTTCCTCTCTACGACACAGAATTTTTCAAAATTGCTAGTATTCTTGAAATCGGAATAATGAAAGTGCTCGCTTTAGTGAGAGCATCTTATAAGGATTACGTAGATATGTATTACATCTTAAATAAATACGAATTGGGTGAAATATTTACTTCTGCAAAGAAAAAACACAAAGATTTAAATGAAGCTATATATATTAAATGTCTTTTAGCGTATGAAGATTTAGATATGATTCCGATTAATTTTATGAATGGTTTTGACGTAGATTCAAGCAAAGTTTTCACGTACATCGAAAACAAGGTAAAGTCGTACATTGAAATCTAAATATACAATATTAAAGAGTTTTATAAAGCGCAACTGGCGCACTATTTTTATTCTTTTCTCTCTCGCTGTTGATACAACTGCTATAATAATAAGCAGTAAAGCGGCATATCTGATCCGCAACCTGATACCCGACCTTCCAACCATCACCATTTCAAAGTTTATATTTTTTACTTTCAACTATTGGGTGGTACTAATATTTTTTGGGTTAATATTTGGCTTGTACCGCACGGCTTTCCATAGTAATAGAACTCAGCAGTATAAAATCGCCGGCAAATCATATTTGTATTCCATACTAATGATTTTTGCATCTTTCTATTTACTGCAGCAGGCGGAATTTCCAAGAAGGTTCGTATTATTCTTCATAGTTTTGCTGCCCATTGTGTTTATTGTTGGAAGAAGCATTCTATATCGGCTTCATTTAAAATTCCAAAAAAGAGGCTGGGGTGTACGCAATGTATTGATATACGCCGAAGGACCCGACGGTAAACAAGTATTCGATAAAATAATTCTTTATCCGGAGTTAGGTTATAAAGTAAAAGGATTTATTTTTAATGACCATGCAGCAAAAGAATTGCACGAGCAGAATGAATTTGGAAAGTTAGCACCCAATTATATCGTATCACAGCTTGAGAAAACAGCGAAAAATGAAGAAATCGATACTATTCTAACACCTACAATGGTGAACGGAAAAAATGGTTTTGTAAAGATACTCCATAAATGTGAGAAGAACCGGATAAAGTTTAAAATTGTTTCGTCGGAATCAGAGAACCTGTTAAGGTTTGCATACATCCTGGATATGGCAGGAATACCTTTATATACACCGCCCCGTACAAAAATATTGTTTATCAAAAATTACTTTAAGAGGGGCTTTGATATAATCGGAAGTCTATTAGCGCTGATTATCTTATCCCCATTATTTATATTGATATCACTTGCCATTGTTCTCAAAGATGGATTTCCGATTTTTTTTAGCCAAAAACGGGCATTGGTAAAAGGCAAGAATGAATTTTTATTTTACAAATTCCGTAGTATGGTAAAAAATGCCGAAGCCCTACAAGATGAATTATATAAAATCAACCAGACTTCGGGAGGCTTATTCAGAGTAGAGGATGACCCACGTCTTACAAAGGTTGGAAAAATTATAAGAAAGTTTAGTTTGGATGAGATACCACAATTCTTTAATGTGTTAAAGGGTGATATGAGTCTAGTCGGTCCGAGGCCTCTTTCAATTGCAGATTTAAGTAATATTACGCCCGAAAATACAATCGGTGGATATTATAAGCTAAGAGCGAATGCGAAACCGGGTATCACCGGACTATGGCAAATATCAGGAAGGAGAGATTTAAGCTTTAAGGAAATGGTTTTACTCGATTTATACTACATCGAAAATCAGTCTATCATGTTTGACTTGGAAATTTTATTTGAGACGGTTCCTGTTGCGTTGTTTGGAAAGGGAGCGTATTAATTGCTAATTGCTAATTGACAATTGTCAATTGGCTATTAACCATTGACCATTAACCATTGCCCATTGCCCATTGACTATTGCCCATTAGTTATCTTATCTCTTATCTTCAATATATTTAACCACTCGCGGTTTACTTTTGTCCACTTTTTAATAAGGCGGCGAGCATAAGCCATAAGTACAAAATTTTCAAATTTTGTTTTCCACGATGGGAGTAATATTGAGATTGAGAGTAAACTTGCAATCCCACGCTTGAAGGATTGGAGTTTTGAATAGAACTTCGGAGTTGCTTCCAACATCGAAGAAACTTGAAGCTGAAACGCCGACATCAGCTTTGGCTGAAAAACAACATGATGTGCATCGTAGAGACTCCAATCGTAACTAATAATCCGATTTTCAGCTTTCAACTCGTTGAATGTATCAGTCCCGGGTAACGGAGTTAGTATCATAAACTGCACAGTATCTAATTTATTCTTTAGCGAAAACTCCGCTGTTTGTCTGGCTGTCGAAATCGTATCCGTATCAGCACCGATTACGAACATACCATGGATGCGCATTTGCTGTTTGTGTATATTTTTGATTGCTTCCGGGTATCGTTCTATATTTTGGCGCTTGTGGTATGCTTGCATAGTTTCTTTGCTAACCGTTTCAAAGCCAATATATAAAATATTGCCGCCGCTTTTTCGCATCAACTCTAAAAGTTCCTTGTCGTATCCCGTTTCTATTCTAACCTGGGCACTCCATTTTATATCAAGATTATTCCGGATGATATTTTCTAAAAGTAGTTTTGTTCTTTCTTTATTTATCAGAAAATTATCATCGTAAAAGAAAACCGGTTTATTCCCGAAAATATTTTTTAAATATTTAATTTCTTCAATTACATACTCCACAGAATGAAATCTGCATTCCTGACCGAACATTTTAATTACCGAACAAAACTTACAATCGAAAGGGCACCCGCGTGATGTTTGTAAAATTATGTTGGATATATTTTGGTAGTTACGCATTACTCTAAAATCAGGGAAGGGAAGAGAATCGAGATTATGGATAGCAGTGCTTTCAGGATTGTGAAAAACTTTGTTCCCGATTTTGTATGAAATTCCTCTGATTTCTTTTACATCGGTGCTGCTGTTTTCCAACCATTTTATCAGTTCAATGAAAGAATTCTCACCTTCGCCGCGCACAACAAAGTCGGCACCTTCGCTCAAAGCTTCATCAGCGAGAAAAGTTACGTGAGGTCCGCCCATAACGACGGGAATTGTGGGATTGAAGGTTTTTATTTTTGAAACGATGCGGTACGCTTCAGGAGCTGTGCTTGTGATTGTTGAAATGCCGACTAAGTCGGATGTTAAAATTGTTTCCCAATTAAGCGGCGTCATATCCTGATGAAAAATTGTTACTTTGTAGCCGCGGTTAGTTAGCATTGCTCCGAAAATCGGCAAACCGAGCCGTGGTAAATGGTAGCGTGAGTATATGTGAAATCCCGGCGCCGATGGTTCAATTAAAATTATGTTTTTCATAATATATACCCTTCCTAACTTGTTCGCCGAAGTCCATAAACTGACAGACGTAGGCGGATTGTCAATAGCTAATAGCTAATAGCTAATTGTTAATTGACTATTGGCAATTGACCATTAAATCCTTCTCAATACAAAAACATCGGTTTGTTCAAAAAGTGTTTGATGCGCGGTTTGTAATTTTCGGCATCATAAAGTTCACGCACATCAACACGCTTTTGTCCTTGCGATGTAATATCTATCGAAACAGTAGTGTATTTTCCATCTTGCAGAGCCACCATTTTTCCGAATTGTTTCGCGTTAATTAAATCGGCAGCTAAATAACCGTAGCTTGAAGCCACCATTCGGTCGAGCGCATCGGGTTCACCGCTGCGCATCAAGTAGGCAAGCTGTTGGTAAATTGTGAGGTGTCCGGTTCGTTTTTGTATTTCTTGCGAAACAATGTAGCCAATACCGCCTAACTTTTTATGTCCGTAAGCATCCGGTTCGCCGGTAATTATCATATCGCCGCCAACTAATTTTGCTCCTTCCGAAATTGTCATCAAAGCATAGCTGCTTGGATTTGCGCGTTTATCTGAATCTAAAAATTTACAAAGTTTCTCGATATCAAAATCAACTTCTGAAATAATCGCACGATCTACTCCGGCGAGATAAGCAGATATCAAAGAGGTTTCACCGGAGTATCTTCCAAAAAGTTCTATTACTGCAATTCGTTCGTGTGAGCCGGCGGGTGTTCTTAAAGCATCTATAAAATCTACACTGCGTGTTATTGCAGTTGAAAAGCCGATACAATAATCGGTACCGAAAACATCGTTATCCATCGTTTTTGGAATTGCAACAACAGGGAAACCGGCTTTATGTAAATGAACAGCATAACTCAAAGTATCGTCGCCGCCGATTGCTATCAGTGCATCTATCTTTAAATGCTGAAGAACATTTTGTATATGCGATGTACAATCGACATACTTTTCCTGTTCTGCACTTTTATATTTACTTTTTAAGAAAGCCGGTATTTCGTTGGGACGAACTTTTGCCGGGTTAGTTCTTGAGGTATGTAAAACTGTTCCACCGCTCCTATCAATCGTGCGGGTTGTGATTTTTGTTAACACCATAAAATTTTCATTAAAGGTGTCCGGGTCGTCAGGATTAAAATAAAGCAATCCGCCCCAACCTTTACGTATCCCGATTACTTCATTACCTGCATCGGTTGCCCGGTTGACAGAAGCTTTAATTGCCGGATTTAAACCCGGGACATCGCCGCCACCTGTTAAAATACCTATTTTCATTTATATTTTCTTTCTAATTTATTTTTTAAAATTCTCATTCAAATTTAAGAAAAGCTTATCACGAATACAATTATTATTTTGAGCGACGATTATTTGTAAATGCAGAATACTCCAGCATCTGCGTTGTGAGGTCGAGCGGATAACTTACTTTTACATCAACAATTTTTGCTTCGGGATCGAGAACCGGTTCAAGTTTCGGCATAACAAATCCTGTGTAAAGTGGAAGGTCGAGTAACTCTGCACGTCTCTGAACTTCATCTCTCAAATCGGTATTTACTTTGAATCCGTATTTATCAATCAACTGTTTCGCTGCATCGAAATCGCCTTCAGCTTTTATGCGCATTACTTCAGCTAATAGTTTGCCCACTGCTTTTTCCATTTCCTCATAATCAGCAACCCGGTAATAAGTATTACCATCACGTTTTTCAATTTGCACTGCCTTCGAATTTTCCATAATGTAATGAGCAATCACTTGGCGGTTCTTCATGTGGTCTTGTTCTAACTGATCGCTCTTTCCAATCCTGCGAAGTTGTGTTAGAGCTACGCGTATAGTTTGCTGATACATTGTTTCACCGATTTTTCGGACTTCATCTTCATCTTTTGCAAAACCTATATCAATAATTTTAGAATCGAACGCATTCCAGAGTGCTACTAAATCGGCACGGGTTTCTTCAAGCGTGTTATAATAACCGGGTAAAAAATCGGACGGGTCTTTGCCTTGCAATTTTTCGCTCACTTTTCCTGAACCGTGTCCAATAACTTCGTGCATTGCAGTATGTAAATTACCGGCTTTCGACCCATATTTCTCTTGCATCTCAATCTCAGCTTCATTGAACGCAAATTCCTTTATCATCTCCAACCCAGTCGATTTATCATAGGCTTCAACGATGTTGTGGAGCAAAACACTCTTGCTGCCGTACTGTTCACGAATCGCTTGTTCGTTCGGAAGATTTATACCGATTGGACTTACGGGTCCAGTTCCACCGGTTGAACCAATCACATTAATTACATTCGCAATTGGCGATTTATCAATTTTCTTTTTATAAACATCAGCCCACGGCGCTGCATCTTCAAAGTGCTGAGCATATTTTGCTAAATTTTGCATCAACTTTGTTTGGTCGGGGTTCGTAAAAAAGATTAAGGATTCCCATTCAGCTTTTTGTCCGCGTGGGTCAAGGTAAACTTCGATGAATCCAAGTATAAAATCAACACTCGAAGAATCTTTCACCCAACTGATATTGTAATTTCTGAAATCGTTTAAATCACCCGACTTTAAATATTTGATTAACAATCGCACGGTTTCGGCTTGATGATCGTTTGCTGCGTAGGGGATTGCCATTTCGAGATATTTGATAACTTCGGAGAGAGCATCTGCATATAAGCCGGGGGGAATGTTGTTTGTGCCGGCACGCCAGATATTTTCTACTAACTTTCCTTTCTCTTTCACAACTTTTGAATTGAGCGGATTTTTTTCGTTCCCCGCTTTTGCCCATTTCTCGATTTCACTATAGGAAATATTTCTATCATAAAAGTTTATGCCGCTTCCTTTTATCCAATCTTCACCGGGAGTTTTATTGGTCATTTGCGGTTCAAAGTTTGGATTGAATATTATTTCTTTTAAGCGATTAAGTTTTTGTTCAAGTGTTTCGTTTTCGTTTGAAAGCTTTGCACCGTTCTGTTGTGCCTTCTCACAAGCTTGTTTAAAATCTTCAAATGTAACTTCAGGTACGAATTTCTTTGAAGTGATGTTATCATAGAATCCGTTGTTGATCCAAAATAGTTTTAAATACTTAATTATATTTTTGATGGAATTCGTATCTATTCCAGTTTGATATAAATAGGTTTGTTCAATTAGTTCACGAACTTCAAGTGCATCGGGATGGTGCTGGTCGATGGCAATATCTCTGCCTGCGAGTCCGGCTAAGTGTAGGTAGTAAGAAAATATTTTTTCTTTTTGTGTTAGTTGGTCGAAGCCGTCGGCATACAACTGTACAACCTGTGCAGGACCGATGCGTTCTAATTTATAGATTCTTTCCATTTTAGTTTCCTTTTTTGTGCAACCGATAAGAGCAAATGTAATTATCGAAAGCCATACGAATGATTTAATTAACATGATTATATTCCTTTAATTTAATTTCAGTGTAATGATAACAAAAAGATGGGGGAAAGGCAAAAAAAATCCCCGCCACAAATTCTGGAGCGGGGAAGTATATGGATTAAAAAATAACGTTATCTTTTCAAAATTAATTTTCCGTCCTGATCAACTTTAACCCAATATGCAAAGCCGGGTCTAAGTGTATCGGTGATGAAATAACCTGTGGAATATCCATAATAATTTGATGTGATAATGGATGGGGGTTCCTTTATAATTGAGCCAATTGCAACAGGATACGAAGTTGTTCCTATCAAGTTCCACCCGGAAAGTACATCTACAGTATCTTCAGAAATTCCGACACCGGTTAGGTCAATATTCTGATTGTTCCCGAATTTCAGCCAGTAACCGGTTCTATTATCTAAAGTATCTTTTGTACTATACCCGACACCAACATTATACATAAATGCAGAAGAACCCGAAGTTGGGAATACTGAAGTTTTTCTGTAGTCTTCAACAATAAGTGGTATTGATAACATATTCCAACCAGCTCTAACAGAAATTCGTATGGTCGTATCTAAAGATTTATTTCCAAAATTAAGATCGGTAATAAATTGATTAAGTTCTAAATTTACAACGTATGTTCCAGTATCGGGGGGATGGGTTTGTATCCATCGGTTTTTTAATTCTTCTGAAAGAATGTAAGTGCCATTTATTAAATTGACGAAAGAGTAATTACCATTTATATCGGTGAAGACCGAGTCAGGGAACTCTGATGGTAAGGTTCGTAAAGAATAAATTTTCCAATCAGCAATACCTTGTTCATCTCCGTCCATTATTCCGTTTTGATTCAGATCGTGGAATTTTTTTCCGGCGATTGTACCAAGCCGCGCATTTCCAAAATCGACATTTGTGTGAATAGTACCACCACTGATATTCAATGAATAAGAAGGAGGGGTGGGTGCAGTTTGTATCCACGTGGATTTAATTACTTCACTGACTTCATACAATCCATCGGACAAGTTCGGAAATAAGTATAAACCGTTTTGGTCGGTAAATGCAGAATCGATTTTGGCACCGCCCAATTTAATTTGCCAATTTTGCAAGGCAGGTTCGAGTGGGTCTTTGATTCCGTTTGCATTTTGATCGTGATATTTCATTCCCGAAATACTTCCTAAAAGTACAGGAACTGAAGCAGATTTAGTGTAAATATAGTCGCCGCCCGTTGAACCATCTCCGTTTGCGGCATTTCCTGCAGCATAGAAAGTGATAGTGCCGACACTAGTGGCTGGTGCTTGCCAACTTAATTGCCATTCGACGGGTCCATTAGCTGTACCATTAAATGTTCCGGCAGAAGTCTGGTGGATATATTGCCGCGTTGATACAACTTTTTGTGTATTAGTCGCATTTGTAACGAGTAGTGTTCCCGCTGGTTGATTTGCGGCAGTGAGAGCTGTTATCTGGAATCCCCAACGACTTTGAGCAGATTGCTGTAATCGAATTGTGATCGGATATGTGTTGCCAGGAATATAATTGGATGGAGCAATTATAGTCAAAGTACCTG
The DNA here is from genome assembly GCA_947085405.1 of uncultured Ignavibacteriota bacterium. GTDB lineage: Bacteria > Bacteroidota > Ignavibacteria > UBA10030 > BY39 > JASEGV01. Next base: position 85,115 of record CAMTWO010000027.1, on the reverse strand, counting down.
AACCGGAATTAACCGGAAACGAAGCGTGACAGCCCGTACAATTACCTTCGCCCGGTGCACCTGTGCGAGCAGCAGGTGGGCCTCCTGAAGAAGCATATACAATAACAACCAAAATGATTAAACAGAAAAAGATTATAAAAGATTTATTCATAAGCACTCCTTGTGTTGTTTATTTTGGAACCATACATAAAGGCAGTGCAAATGTTTTGAGAAAAACCCTTACACTGCCAATGATTAAACGTTACTTGCTATTACGACATTTGATACTATTTCATCAGGAGCATTTTGAGTGTCTGTGTAAGTCCGTCGGCACTAAGTCGGGCGAAGTACATCCCGCTTGGTAGATTACTGGCATCAAACAATACAGACATTAAACCTGCCTCTTGAACCCCATCAACGAGCGTGGCTATTTCCTGTCCTATAGTGTTGTACACTTTCAATGTTACATAACCGGCAATTGGCAGTTCGTAACTAATCTGTGTGCTCGGATTGAATGGGTTTGGTGTATTTTGTAATAGACCGAAATTCGTTGGAGACCCATCGGCAATACTATTACGAGCAAGCGGAAGCATATACCCGTCCGAAAGTGTCTTCAAGAATGCAACAATCGCATCCTCGTCCTCGTGGGATAAACGAAGATTTCCTAATTCGGCAGTATTCACATTCATAGGTACTTCCGGCGGGGGCCAAGTTGTTTTTACATCACGGGTGCTATAAAAATGCACGATATCTTTTAAACTCTTAAAAAATCCGTTATGTCCGTATGATTTTACAAATCCTTCGTAAGGTCTTTTGTCAACATTCCGCAGTGTGGGGACTTTATGCTTTCCGTAGTTCTCGGCTGCATACTGTGAAAACTGCGGAACTGTTTCTAAAAATCCGCCAAGACCTTTATCGATCCAATTAACTCCGTCCGGATTAATATCTGGTGGTTGTGTATAAAACGGATTATCCGGATTCTTTGGTATTCCTAAATTATCGTATGAAAAATCGGTGAATAGTGGCGGCGTATTCTTATCGTGCGGTTTGCTTATATGGCATAAATTACATTTTCCGTATGTGTTGAAATATCGCTCTCCATCTTTTTCCTGTTTGGTCAATTTTACCTTACCCTGCAAGTGATAATCGAACTTAGAAGTAAACGGATTTACTTCAGCAGATCGCTCGTATGTTGCAACTGCATCTGCGACCTGATTGTACGCCCTCTCAATGTTGTCAAAGGCATTGAGTCCATATACTTGTGTGAACAGAGTTGCATACGTTGATCGTCTGATTCTCTGAATTACTGTATCCTTGTTCTCGTTGTTTTGTTCGACAGGATTGAGAAATGGTCCACGGGCTTGTTCGGCGAGTGGGTCGCCTAATTCCCAACCAGTCGCCCTTCCATCCCAAAACATACCACCGATAAACAAATTGTCTTTCCTTAGTTTATGCATAATCGGACTTTTGCCTCCGTACGCTGCTGTTGGTGGTTTTCGGTTCCCAAATCTTGTCGGGATAGCACCCGGATAGACTGCCGTAGTATTATTGATATCAGAACTCGGACCTGTAAAGCCAGTCTCGGGTGAATGGCAGCTTGCACACGATTGGCCTGAGGGTGATGATAAATTTGCATCGAAGAAAATTGCTTTTCCCAACGCCTCTTTCGGTGTCAGCCCTTGTGCCGATGCAGTTCCGGCGATAAATAGTATCGCAACTGCAAAAATTAAGATTTTAAAAATGTTCATGATAGTTACTCCTTTTTTTTGTTTTGTACGTTCAGCTATTTCATCAAAATCCCTTACTGGCTTGCGGCGTTTTTTTTCCATCCAGAGTTCCACAGGCAGTTTTAAGGTTTCTATGAAAGTAACAAAAGCAATAATGATTTATCGCTTATGAAACTATAATCATAATAGATACAGAAAACAATGATACTAATTATCTATTTAGTTGATTTAGATTAAGTCGATTTTTACCCTCTCTTCAGCTATATTTTTCAGTGAGTCCAATTTTTCGATAACTATATCGGTGCGTGTGAGCTTTATAATACCCAGTTTATCTAACTCGTGCAGAGTCCGCGAAAAAGTTTCCGGTGTTGTGCCAACTATCTGTGCCAGCTCAACTCGAAGTAGAGGTGTTTTGAGAGATAGACTTTTTTTCCCCTTTCTTTCCAAGTGGTCGATAAGATACAAAAGCATCCGAGCGGTTCGCTGACGGACTGTTTCTTGTGTATGTGAAATCATTTTTTCTTCAGATATCCGGATTTCTTCAGCTATCTTTTTCAATAAACACAATGAAGTATTAGTGTCCTCTCTCAGCATTTTAAAAAAATGTTCCCGAGGGATTGTGCAAACGATTGTGGGTTCTAACGATTCAGCGGTTGCAGTATAAAATTCTCCCTCCAATACAGCACGATAACCTAACATGTCACCACTTTTTAGTAGTCGTATAATATACTGATCTCCATTCCTATTGGTTTTGAATAGTTTTACTAAACCGGAGAAAATGCAATAAACGGCAAAAGCGGGATTCCCGTCATAGAAAACGATTTGTCCTTTTTCATATCTTTGGACAGATTTTTCCGAATCAAGTTTGTTAATTTGTTTTTGGGTTAAGTTGCAAAAAATGCTTTGAGAACGGTTACTGCACAATTCACATTTTATATTTTTCAATTTCATTGGATTTCCTGATTTATTTTTTTAAAGATATGTAATAAATAGTTAGATGTCAAACCTACTCGGAACGAATATACAAATTTATAGGTTAATCATAAAAACTTAAATTATATATGAAAACAATTACAGTTTCCCTGTTAACAATTATTTTTCTAATCCCCATAAAAGGAGAACTAATGAATAAATATGAAAAAGCCACACTCGGTGGTGGATGCTTTTGGTGCACAGAAGCAGTTTTTCAAACGTTGCCCGGAGTGATAACGGTGACATCAGGTTATGCGGGGGGTGTAAAAGTAAACCCGACTTACGAAGAAATTTGCACTGGGAAAACAGGTCATGCCGAAGTCGTTGAGATTACTTTCGACCCAGCCAAAATCAGTTATGAGAAACTGTTAGATGTATTTTGGAAAGCACACGACCCGACTACATTAAACAAGCAGGGATCTGATGTGGGAACGCAATATCGTTCGGTGATCTTTTATCATAATCAAAAACAAAAATTATCAGCCGAAAAATCTAAATCGGAAGCACAGAAGAATTTTTCCGGCTCAATCGTTACTGAAATAAAGCCAATCGTTCACTTTTACCCGGCGGAAGAATATCATCAAAATTATTTTGAGAAAAATCCAGATGCGGCTTATTGCAGGTTTGTGATACGACCAAAACTTGAGAAGTTGAAATGACGATAGGTAATAAAACTATTTAACTACATTTGAAATTTGTTCATCGTGTGGTTATATTGAAATAAAAGAGTATGATAAAATATTTCACAGTTTATGCCACGTATTTGTGAATTTTTCGGAATAATTATTAGTATGTATTATAACGACCATTCACCACCGTATTTTCATGCAATTTATAATAGGCATGAAGCAAAGATAGGAATTGAGACTCTTGAATTACTCGAGGGAAAACTCCCTCAACGTGTTTTATCTATGGTGCTTGAATGGGGTTTTCAATATAGAAATGAGCTTAGAAAAAATTGGAATTTAGCGCGTGATGGAAAGCCTTTAATATGATAAGAATTAAAAATGTAAAACCGTTAAAGAAATTTACGGTATTATTGGAATTAACAAATGGTAAAAAAGGGATAATAGACCTTGCACCTTTTTTACAGGGACCTATTTTCGAACCTCTTAAACGTAATCCGCAATTGTTTAAATCTGTGAAAGTTGATCCAGAATTAGGAACGATTGTTTGGGAAAATGGTGCAGATATAGATCCGGATGTTTTAATTCATAATCTTCAAATTGAGAGAATGGAAACAACGAATAGAGTTTCGGTAGCTGAACCTAAGTCGTTATATCACACGAAAAGAAATAAAATAATTGGAATATGAACTTACTCGAACAAAAATATAGAGCCCCCGAAATATACGGCGACCACTGGTTCAATTCCGGACCAATTATACTCTCGGCTAATCGAGGCAATATTTTCCTGATCCATTTCTGGGATGCTACCGACCAAAATTCGCTCCGCTCGTTACCTTATCTCAAAGAATGGTTCAGAAGATATTCCGAATATGGTCTGATTTTAATCGGAGTGCATACGCCAAAATTTCCGTTTGCAAAAGAACCGGCTTTCGTCCAGCGAAGCATTTTCCGAAATGAAATAAAATATCCAATCGTTTTGGATAATGATTTTCTTGTGGGGAATTTATTCCGCACACGTTTATTACCATCATCTTATTTGATTGATAAGTCTGGATTCATACGCTATATCCAAGAAGGGGAAGGTTCGTATCTATCATCGGAGAATGCAATTCAATATCTTCTTGCCGATGCGGGATACCGCGGAGAATTTCCAGAAATAATGAAACCAATTCGTGAAGAAGATAAGCAAAGTGTGCATTGCTATAAATCTACTCCCGAAATATTTGTCGGCTACCAACGCGGAAATATTGGAAATACGGAAGGATATTTTCCGCAATCAATTAATGATTACCACGACCCTCATTATTACTTGGAGGGGAGGGTATATTTGCACGGCAATTGGTTAGTAAATAAATATTTTGTGAAAGTTGAAAACGAAATACCGGGCGAAGCATATATGATTGCACAGTATCAAGCGAAAGAGGTAAATGTTGTTATAAAACCAGAAAATGAAAATGACTTCAAAGTATTCGTTCAACAGGATGGGAACTATCTTTCTAAACAAAATGCCGGGCAGGATGTATTTATCGATGAAGCTGGAAGGAGTTTTCTGATGATAGATAATCCGAAACTATATAATGTCGTGAACAACGCAGAATTCGGAGAGCATATTTTGAAATTGATTCCGGATTCAAATAGCTTTGCGTTTTACTCGATGTCGTTTATATCATCGCCCATCACGGAATTTATTTCAGGAAGATAAAATTGAAAACACGAATTACTGAATTGTTTAAGATTCAATTCCCTATAATTCAAGCGGGTATGGTTTGGGTATCGGGTTATAAACTCGCAGTAGCAGTATCGAATGCCGGCGGATTAGGTTTGATTGGCGCCGGGTCGATGAAGCCCGATTTACTTAGAGAACAAATTCAGAAAGCCAAGAATAAAACGGATAAACCATTCGGTGTAAATATTCCATTGTTACGCGGCGATGCATTAGATTTGATAAATGTTACAATTGATGAAGGAGTAAAAATTGTTTTTACATCAGCAGGCCATCCCGGTAAATTTATTGACAAATTGAAAAAAGCAGGATGCGTTGTAGTCCACGTTGTTCCTTCTGTTAAATATGCCCTGAAGGCAGAAAGTGTCGGATGCGATGCAGTTGTAGCCGAAGGTTTCGAAGCGGGCGGGCATAACGGGTTGGATGAAATCACTACTTTTGTTTTAATTCCACAAGTGGTTGATGCTGTAAAAATTCCTGTTATCGCAGCTGGCGGAATCGCCGACGGCAGGGGAATGGCTGCCGCATTTGCACTTGGCGCTGAAGGTGTACAGATAGGAACACGATTTGCGGCTTCGATTGAGTCTTCTGCTCATCAAAATTACAAACAAGCAATTGTTGAAACAACTGACAATAGTACAGTATTAATTTTAAAAAAAGTTACACCCGTTCGTCTGATTAAAAATAAATTCTCACAACAAATTATTGATGCCGAGAATCGTGGTGCAACAACCGAAGAACTTGCAAACTTACTCGGGAAAAATCGTGAGCGAATGGCAATTTTAGAAGGCAATTTAGACGAAGGTGAAATCGAAGCCGGACAATGTGCCGGGATGATCAAGGAAATCTTTCCCGCGGGCGAAATTGTAAGAAAGATTGTGGAAGAATATATTTTGAGAATTAATAAGTTGAAAGACAAATAAATGGCACATACATCAAGAACTAAATATGTTACCGATCAAGATGGTAAGAAAATTGCGGTTGTAATCGCTCTTAAAGAATACGAAAAGATGATTGATGAACTGGATGACTATTACTGTCTTAAAGAATATGATCAAGTAAAACCAAAAACAGATAAAGAATTAGATAAAGGTGAATTTGTAACTCTTGAATATTATTGGAAGCACGAAAAATAAGCAAGTAATCTCGAATATTATTTCACCCAAAATTGATAACTTCTAAAAAATAGAAAATAGAACACGCCTGCGTGCCGAAACGCATATTAGCACTACGGCGTGCAGGCACGGATGAACACTGATTCAACGGATCAGCACAGATAATAATCCGTGTATATCCGTCAAATCCGCGTTTTTCTGTGTTCTATGAAAATTATTTATTCATTGCAGATTTAATTTTTCAGAAGTCTCAAAAAATTAATTAAACACAAGAATACGAATACATTTGTTATCTCTAAGTTCTGGTATTTAAGGTGCCAAATTGGCTCCTTATAAGTAAGAAAGTTATATTAAACATTGATAAATAATTTGAAAACATTCTCAGACATATTAAAGCAAAAAGTAATCGTCTTCGACGGAGCGATGGGGACGAATTTACAAACCCAAAATTTAAACCCCGATGATTTTGGCGGTGAAAAATATTTTGGATGCAACGAATATCTTGTAGTCTCAAAACCATCGGCTGTCGAAATAGTGCACGCTGATTTTTTATCAGCAGGATGCGACGTAATCGAGACTAATACATTCGGCGGCGCTTCAATAGTCCTCGACGAATACGGGTTAGCCGATGAAGCTTATGAACTGAATTACAAAGCTGCAATATTAGCAAAGAATGTTGCTTCAGGATTTTATTCCGCTCAACATCCTCGCTTCGTTGCGGGTTCAATCGGTCCGACAACAAAACTCCCGTCACTCGGACACATCTCATTCAAAGAACTCGAAAAAACTTTTTATATTCAAGCGAAAGGTTTAATCGAGGGGGGTGTTGATTTGTTAGTCGTTGAAACGTGCCAGGATGTTCTTCAAACAAAAGCGGCACTTGCCGGAATTTATACTTGTCTGAAAGATTTAATGAAAAATATTCCTGTAATAGTTTCGGTTACAATTGAGACAACTTCAATGATGCTTTTAGGGACTGAAATTTCAGCGGCACTAACCGCTATCGAGCCGTTCCCGATTAATGCGTTCGGAGTAAACTGTGCAACAGGCCCACAGGAAATGTCTGAACATATCCGTTATTTACAAACAAGCAGCCCCTTCCCGATTTTCTGTATGCCTAATGCCGGCATTCCTGAAAATATTGGAGGCAAGGCACATTATCATCTTACTCCCGATGAATTTACAAAAACACTTTCACATTATGTAAATGATTTCGGAGTGAACATAGTCGGCGGATGTTGCGGAACTACGAACGAGCATATCCGAAAACTTGCTCAAAGTGTTGGCACATTTTCTATTAAACAGCGAAAATTCGAATTCACACCGGCGGTTTCAAGTTTGTATCAAAGCGTTCCGTTAAAAATTGATTTGCCACCAATACTCGTTGGCGAAAGAATGAATTCCAACGGCAGCAAAGTTTTTCGTGAGTTGCTATTGAAAGAAGATTGGGAGGGAATGATTGCTTTCGGAAAAGAAGAAGTTCGTCAAGGATCGCACATACTCGATTTGAGCGTTGCTTATACAGGACGTAACGAGATTACTGATATTCAAGAAATCGTTCGCAGATATAATACGCAAATTACAGTCCCATTGATGATAGATTCAACTAATCTGGATGCGATTGAAACGGCGTTACAAGAGTATGCAGGGAAAGCGATAATTAATTCAGTGAATTTAGAAGATGGCGAAGAACATTTTGCAAAAGTAATGGAATTATGTAAGCGGTATGGTGCGGCTGTTATCGCACTAACGATAGACGAATCGGGGATGGCGAAAACTGTTGAACAGAAGATTGAAATTGCCGAACGGATGTACCACCTTGCAACAAATAAATACGGGTTAAAAGAAACCGACCTTATCTTTGATCTCTTAACTTTTACGTTGGGTTCGGGGGATGTGGAATTCCGCAATTCAGCTATCGCGACGCTTGAAGCAATCCACCGACTAAAAAAACGTTTTCCAAATGTAAATACAAGTTTAGGGCTAAGCAACATATCATTCGGTTTGAGTCCGAAATCGCGTGTAGTACTGAATAGTGTTTTCCTGCATTATGCAGTTCAAAATGGACTCGATATGGCGATTGTGCATGCTTCCAAAATTTTACCACTGTATAAAATCAGCGAAGCGGAGCAGGAGAGATGCCGTAAATTAATTTTCAATGAACACACAAGTGATTATGACCCGCTAATAGAATTCATAAATTTTTATTCCGAAAAGAAAACTGAGACTCCTGAAACTATTCATCAAGAAATTAAATCGGTTGAAGATCGCCTAAAGTATAATATAATCGACGGAGATAAAACCAATCTACAAAGCAATTTAGAAGAAGCATTAAAAGATTATCAAGCGCTTGAAATAGTAAACCAAATTTTATTAAACGGGATGAAAGTAGTAGGCGAATATTTTGGCGCAGGCAAAATGCAGCTTCCGTTCGTCCTCCAATCGGCTGAAGTTATGAAAACGGCTGTAGCTTATTTAGAACCGTTGATGGAAAAATCGTCGGCACAGGCAAAAGGCACGATGGTGCTTGCAACCGTGAAAGGAGATGTACACGATATTGGTAAAAATCTGGTTGATATAATTTTAAGTAATAACGGGTATCGCATTATAAATTTGGGTATTAGAGTTCCGATTGAAAGTATGCTGCAGGCGGCAGTTGAAAATAAAGCCGATGCAATCGGTATGAGCGGACTGCTTGTAAAATCAACTGCAATTATGAAAGACAACCTGGAAGTGATGAATGAGCGAAATGTTCAGTTACCGGTTGTTCTCGGTGGCGCCGCTTTGACCCGTCGTTTTGTTGAAGAAGATTTGCAAAACATTTATGGTGGCACGGTTGAGTATGCAAACGATGCTTTCGACGGATTAAAATTTATGGAGCAGGTGGTTAAATCCCAAAAATCAACTGAATCAAAATCTCAAATAAAACCCAAAAATAAAAACACAACTCTCGAATCGAAAAATCAAACCGCTGTAAGTAAGGGGATTCGTAAATCCATTTTACATACCGAAATTCCAAATCCACCGTTTTGGGGTTCAAAAGTGGTTGAAGATATTTCATTAGATGAAGTGTTCAAATACATCAACGAAACTGCTCTAATAAAAGGGCAGTGGCAAGTTTACAAGGGTGATAAGTCGGAGGAAGATTATAAAAAATTTGTAAAGGAAGAAATTTATCCTGAATTCGAATCATTAAAAGCGAAATGCAAACAAGAAAATCTTCTCCAGCCCAAAGTTGTGTACGGCTACTTCCCGTGTAACTCCGAAGATAATGACCTAATTATCTACAAGCCGATAGAACAAATTCGAAATTCGAAATTCGATATTCGAAATTATCAGGAGTGGCTTCGCTTCACCTTTCCTCGTCAAAAATCTGATCGCCTACTCAGCCTGTCCGATTTTTTTGCTTCCAAAGAATCGGGTAAAATCGATGTGGTAGCTATGCAACTTGTTACAGTAGGAAAGGTCGCCTCCGCATATTCACAAAAACTATTTTCAGCAGATAAATATAAGGAGTATTTATACTTTCACGGACTAAGTGTTGAGACCGCAGAAGCATTAGCTGAAATGTGGCATAAAAAGATACGTGAAGAATTAGGCATTCATTTAAAGGATTCGAAAGAAATGAAAAAACTTTTTTCGCAGGGCTATCAAGGTTCACGCTACAGTTTCGGTTATCCGGCTTGTCCGAATTTGGAAGACCAAACTAAATTGTTCGAGATTTTACAACCTGAAAGGATAGGTGTCGAGTTAACAGAAGAGTTTCATTTAATTCCTGAACAATCGACTTCAGCAATCATAGTACATCATCCAGAAGCGAAGTATTTTAATGTTTGATAACATTGTATTTTTCACATCTTTTTAGTATAATTGCAGAGTAATTTTTGAAACTAAGTTTTTAATGAAATATTCACAATAAAACAAGGAGATTTTAGATATGGCAACATTTATTACAGAAGAATGTATCAATTGTGGTGCGTGTGAACCGGAATGCCCGAATACTGCGATATATGCCGGCGGTGTTCAATATGAATTAAACGGTCAAATGGTAGATGCTTTATCGAACGATTTTTACTACATAGTTCCGGAAAAATGCACCGAATGTGTCGGGCACTTCGATAAAGAACAATGTGCTGCCGTTTGCCCGGTTGATTGCTGCGTCCCCGATCCGAATCGCCCGGAAACAGAAGAAGCGTTATATAACAAAGCAAAACTTATACATCCGGATAAATCATTTTTAGCGTTGAGTGAAGCCCCTTCGCGATTTAAACAATAAGTTTTAAACACTCTATCAAATTTTTGTACTCGAGGTGCACCACCCCTCAGATGAGATAATCTGAAATTTTAATGAACAGGTCGGATTTACTATTAGTTGATAATAATAACCGACCTTTATTTTTTATTAGTTGGAGAAGAAAATGAAGATTGGCGATTACGAAATATGGACGATTGAAACGAGCAGATTCGCACTTGACGGCGGAGCGATGTTCGGGGTTGTACCTCAATCGTTGTGGCGAAAAACAAATCCACCCGACGAACTCAACCGCATCGAAATGGTTACGAGAAGTCTTTTAATTGTAGGCGGAGGGAAAAAGATTTTGGTAGATACTGGGAACAGTCCGAAGATGTCGCAAAAGTTAAAAGATATTTACAAGATAGACACAACCTCGACCAACCTTATTTCATCATTACAAAAATATCACATTACACCAAGCGAAATAACAGATGTAATACTCACTCACCTGCATTTCGACCACGCCGGTGGTTCGACATTTGACGATGCAGGAATTATAAAACCAACATTCCCGAATGCAAAACATTATGTTCAAAAAGAACACTGGAAATGGGCACTCAATCCGACAGACCGCGACAAGGCAAGCTTCTTTAAGGAAGATTTTTTACCCCTGAAAGAATTCGGGGTGCTGGAATTAGTAGAGGGAGAGTTTGAGTTATTCCCAGGCATCGAATTAATTTTGTTGAACGGGCATACATCGATGCAGCAAATACCAAAAATATCGGACGGAATAAATACAGTTTTGTTTGCCGCCGATTTAGTGCCGATGTCGTCGCATATACCGCTGCCATTTATTATGGGTTACGATTTACAGCCGTTAGTAACATTAGAAGAAAAGAAAAAAATATTGGGTCCTGCTTATGAAGAAAAATGGAAATTGGTTTTTGAGCACGACCCAAAAGTTCCTGCAGCTACGATCACCTCGAACGAAAAAGGTTTTAGCATGGGTGAAGTGATTCAATTATTGGAATCCATTTAATATTCTCAAGTTGACCACTTGCATTCAGAAACCGTTGAAACGGTTGAATATTTGTACTTTGCTCCTGTTAACCCACGACTTAAGTCGTGGGTTATTAACCAAAAGATGTTATTTTTAACTGTTTTAACAGTTTATTTCGCTTCATATCATTAAGGCTGGCAACATGAGATAGAATTATTTTTGAATGTTAACCACAAAAGAAAAAATAAAACAACACGCGCTCGTATTAGGTTTTTCTAAAATCAGATTTGCTAAAGTTGAACCACTTGACGACGAATCGAGCAAATTGAAGGAGTGGTTATCCAATAATTATCACGGTGATATGAAATGGATGGGGAAGAATATTGAAAAAAGATTTAACCCTAAACTTATTTTCCCGGAAGTAAAATCGGTAATTGTTACGGCTGCTAATTATTATTCCGATACTCGACGTAGCGAGGATATTGGGGTTGGAAAAATTTCAAGATACGCTTGGGGAGATGATTATCATATCGTCGTCAAAAATAAACTCAACAATCTTTTAACATACATCAAAGCCATCAATCCCAAAGCCGATGGGAAAGTTTATGTTGATTCGGGTTCGGTTATGGAAAAGGTTTGGGCACAACGGGCGGGAATTGGCTGGCAGGGAAAACATTCAATTGTTATCTCTCCACAACTTGGCTCTTGGTTTTTTATAGGGATAATTTTTATAAATCTCGAACTCGAATCTGATTATAATTTAATTGATCAATGTGGCGATTGTACGCTTTGTATTGATGCTTGCCCTACTAACGCAATAGTCGAACCTTACGTTTTAGATGCGAGGAAATGTATCTCTTATCAAACGATTGAGAACAAAGGAACGATAGACCAAGAATTAAAAAGTAAATTTCTCAACGAGTTGTCGACGACTCGACTCGTCGAGAGTTGTCAACAAAACTGGATATACGGTTGCGATATATGCCAGGATGTATGTCCGTGGAACCAAAAGTTTGCAACTGTAACAAATATTTCGGAATTTAATCCACGAGAGTACAACATAAATCCGAATCTTTTTGAGCTTGAAAGCATCTCATTAGAAGAATTTAATGAGAGATTCACAAATTCTTCCATCAAAAGGATCAAACATAAAAAATTTATTGAGAACATAAAAGCAATCCGCCTCAGGCGGAAGGAAAATAAAAATGAACGAGAAACATCATAAAGTAATAATAATAGGTTCAGGACCTGCCGGATTTACTGCGGCTATATACACAGGACGCGCAAATTTAAACCCGGTTCTCTTTGAAGGGAGTCAACCCGGTGGACAGCTTACGATAACAACCGAAGTCGAAAACTATCCCGGTTTCCCCGATGGTGTAATGGGACCCGAGATGATGGATTTATTCCGTAAACAAGCTGAGAAGTTTGGGACTACTTGCTTGACTACTGACATCACTAAAGTTGATTTCACAAGCCGACCATTCAAGCTCTGGGCAGGTGATGAACTCTATACAGCCGACTCTGTAATAATTGCCACTGGTGCTAGTGCGAAATTATTAGATATAGAATCGGAGAAAAAATATTTCGGTTATGGCGTTTCCGCTTGTGCTACCTGCGATGGTTTTTTCTTTAAAGGTTTGGAAGTCGCGATAGTCGGTGGTGGCGATACAGCTTTAGAAGAAGCAATATTTTTAACTAAGTTTGCATCCAAAGTAACTCTGATACACAGACGAAACGAGTTACGTGCATCTAAAATTATGCGTGAACGAGCACAACAAAACCCGAAGATATCATTCTTGTGGGATTCTGTAGTCGTAGAAGTTTTAGGCAAAGAAGAAGCCAGCAGAAAATCTATGACCGGTTTGAAAATAAAAAATGTAAAGACAAACGCAATAACCGAAATGAAAGCTGATGGGTTATTCATTGCAATCGGACACGAGCCAAATACAGCAATCTTCAAAGGGCAAATTGACATGTACGAAACCGGGTACATAAAACTAATCGGCAATGGGACAGCAACAAATATTTCCGGAGTTTTTGCAGCCGGAGATGTGGCGGATTCGGTTTATCGCCAGGCAGTTACAGCGGCAGGTTCAGGATGTGCCGCAGCGATTGATGTAGAGAGATATTTGGAGGGTTTGCATTAAGATAGAGTCAAATAAATACGAATGCCGTGATTAAATAAATTGTTACATTTACCTCAGCCCCAGCCAATTTTAGCTGGAGCTTTTGCTCTTGACAACCACAGGATTTCTGCTTATATTGCCATCGAAATAATTTTTGGTATTTTGGTCTTTCCAAAAACTTACATAGCTGAATATACGTTCTTAAGTTTTTTATAAATAAATAAAACCAACTAAACGCCAAGGAGTATGTTATGTGGAAATTTGTATTAGGATTTATTTTACTTTACAGTTTTTTATTTTCCGAGTTATTATCCTCAACTAATAAGGATGATTTAGCTGACCGTAAGACAAAAAGATTAAGCTCGATGCACGAAAGGAGGAAGGCGGACAATGGGAAGTTGCCTAAGTATTTTCAAAAGAACCTACCCCAACATTCAGAATACATTCCCGACCCGGATTTCGCTGATATGAGGAGAGATACTATTAAGCAGCGGAAAGCAAAATCAAACCGTATACTAAATCAGCGGCAACAAATACAAAAAGGAGCAGCCAGCATACCAACTCTAGGTACACCGATGACTGTTGGATTTGTTGATTCACTCTCTCCAGAATGGAAAGTGAACTATGGCAGTAATAGTATCACGCATACGCACGTAATTCAATCAATGGCGATTGATAGCGTCGGAAACGTTTATATAACGGGTAACATGGATGATTATTGGGAATTTTTGACAATAAAATACAACAAAGATGGTGAAAAAATTTGGCAAAATAAATTTTTAGATGGAGAAGTTAAAAATATTGCAGTAGATAAATATGGTAAAAACATTTACATTCTTGGAATTGCGGATGAATATAATTTGGTGCTAATAAAATATGATTCTTTAGGAAATCAAACCTGGGTGGGCTTTGAGGAATTTTTTTATTTAGATTATGAAACTCCGTTTGATCTAAAAATGGATTCAAACGGAAATATCTACATACTATCACTTGATTTATATGATGGTTGGATATACTCTTACTTAGTAGTCAAGTATAATCCTAATGGTATTAGAGAGTGGCGAAGACAATACGCAAGACCAGATGATGGTCAAGATTGTTTACCAAAAGCTTTTGCAGTGGATAAAAATGGAGACGTTTATGTAACAGGATGGAGTGAATTTGAGGGAACCTATTATGACATTGTAACAGTAAAATACTCTACATCTGGTTCACTAATTTGGACAAAAATCTACAAAGGAAAGTTTGAGGCGGAAGACCTTCCTACCGATATCGCTGTTGATGCATCGGGTTTTGTGTATGTCGTAGGAAATACGTACGCAAGAGAAGATGACATGGATTATATTTTGCTAAAATATAGCCCTAATGGTACGCTTAGGTGGAAAAGAATTTACAATACAGGTGACCATGATGAAGACGCTGCTTTTATAGGAGTTGATGGCTCCAATAGAATTTATCTAACTTCAAGTTTTGGGACAATACGATATACATCAAGTGGTGCTCTGCAATGGATTGATGGAGATGGTTATCCAATAGGAACCGATGGTGTTGGTTTAAATTTTGACAAAATGAACAATGTATATATTATTTCTAAGTATAGGGATGAACATTCGATTAATATATGTACACCTGAGGGAGATTGGTTTGAGTCGTTCGATGGATTTGCTGTTGGCATTAATAATAACCGAAATCTCTATATTGCATCTAGGGGTGGCTGGTACGACGATGCTGGAGTTTACAAAATAGATTCGCTTTTTGGTTTTTTATGGCGTCAGTTACCATTTAGTTATAAAACAAGCAACGACCAGTTTATAGACCTGGTTAGCGATAAAAATGGGAACATTTATGTTGCTAGTACGAATTATTTAACTTTAAAATATGATTCGACAGGAACATTACAATGGAATAAAACAGTTAATACAGGTTTTCCATATCGCACAAATTCTATGGCTATTGATTCATCAGGTAATGTTTTTGTTACCGGATTTCTAGATGACTATTATTATGGGGGCAGTAGTTGGGATTTTCTAACTATCAAATATGATCCACATGGTAATCAAATATGGTCTGATCGGTTCAACGGTCCAGAAAATTATTTTGATATTCCGTATGACCTAGCATCTGATATAAATAGCAATCTTTATGTTGCTGGTAGGAGCCGCGTTGCAGGAAATTCCGATTACACAATTATCAAATATAATCCGGCGGGGATTCGGCAGTGGGTTTCTTTCTATAATGGTCCGACGAACTTACGAGATGTCGCATGCGATATCGCTTTGGATAAAAAAGGATTTATATATGTAACCGGAACAAGTTATGATACGCTAAAAAAACATGACGATTATGTAACAATTAAATACGACACAAGCGGGACAACACAGTGGATTTCACGTTTTAATGGACCAGTGGTTTCAGATATGGGGTCTAATGTAGCAATATACAATAATTTCGTTTCGCTTGCGGTCGATGACTCAGATAATGTTTATGTAGCAGGTAGTATTTATCTTGATTCTTTATCGGGTGAAGCTTTTGTACTCATAAAATATAATCAGATAGGTGAACAACAATGGTTCGCTACATATACAAGTGATTTGATGAACGGGCGGGATAAATGTTATCTCCTCGCATTGGACCGAGAAGGTAATATCTATCTTACAGGAAACAGTGAAACCGGTGCAACATCCTCAGGCCGTTTCGAATTTGTAACGATAAAATATAACCCATCAGGAGTACGCCAATGGTTACGTCGGTATCCCGGTCGTTTCCTTATGAGTAATAATTGGGTTACAGATATCTCTGTAAATGATTTCGGAGATGTGTATATTAACGGAACGGGTGAACGAACAGCAGGAGGATCTGAATTTGTAACTATCAAATATAGAACCGATGGATCGTTACAATGGATTTCCAGAAATGTAGATCCGCAATTTAGCGCATCAACTCCGAGTTCGATGACAATTGCTGACAACGGAAATATTTTCGTAGGCGGAACCTCATCAAACCGTCAGGAAGGCTCATTTAGTACCTTGATCAAATTTGTTGAAAATGTAAATATCAGTTTGAGTTCGGAGGAAATAATTTTTGGAGAAGTTTCGCTTGGCTGTGTTGCTGATACAACAGTGGTAGTCTATAATCCAGGAAATGTTACTGTAAATGTTTCTCCGTTTAGTTTAGATTCTAACTTTACCGTTCTCACCAAAAACGTGCAGATTAGACCTCGGGAACATGCCAGTATAAAATTATATTATTTCCCTACAATTGCCGGAGCAAAAACTGGAAGAATTGTTTTTAAAATAAAAGAATCAGGTAAATCTGATACGATAAACGTTGAAGGAAACGCCGTTGGTGAGTTTGAGCCGAGGTGGATGATATCTGAAAATCCTTCGGGGTGGAATCTTATCTCTACGCCCTATTCAGAGGCAAATTGTCCTCGCACGGTTCCGGGTCTATTTGAATTTGATGGAAATTACCAAGCCCGAAACCAGATGATTCCCGGAAAAGGTTACTGGTTAAAAATACAAGAAGGTAGTTTTTTGTTCGTTGGATACCCAAACCTGAATGAAACTACCTATGTTCATTCGGGTTGGAATCTTATCGGTTCAATCACTAACCAACTACATCAATCCTCAATTATAACAGACCCCCCCGATAATATTATGTCGCCGTTATATGGATATAAAACAGGTTATTTTTTTACAGACTCAATTGTTCCTGGCAAGGCATACTGGGTTAAGTTTCGGTCCTCAGGCAGTTTAATATTATCAAATGATGGGACTACTCTTAAAACTGAAAAGATAATTGCGACCAATAACGAGCTCGAGAAGTTTAATTCCCTAACACTTCAAGATGCAAATGATCAGATACAACGATTATATTTTGATAAAAAACCTAGTAATGATTTTGCGGATAATTTATATGAACTTCCGCCTGTTCCGCCTTCCGGTATTTTTGATGCCCGATTTGCTTCACAACGTATGCTTGAGGTCGTTGAGGAGAATAATTTTGGAAAATTTCCAATCCAAATTTCTTCAGCCGAATATCCAATTACGCTTTCATGGAAAATGAACAACAGTTCAACCACCGCATACATAAAAATAGATAATCAGGAGATATTACTTCGAAGTGAAGGTAAGGTTACGATATCAAATCCTGATAGTCGTATTACTCTAAAACTAAATGGTACACCTGACTTGCCAAGAGAGTTTACTCTTGAACAAAACTATCCCAACCCATTCAACCCGGTTACTAATTTAAAATATCAGTTGCCCGCTTCTAGTAAAGTTGCGTTAAGAATTTATAATATTATGGGACAAGAAGTAAAGACTTTAGTGGACGAAGTGCAAGATGCGGGTTACAAAACCGTAGAATGGAATTCTACAAACAACTTTGGTAAGACAGTCGCAAGCGGCGTTTACTTTTACAAAATAGACGCAGTTGGCGTGAACGAACCGAGTAAAACTTTTGTGCAAGTTCGGAAGATGATACTTCTAAAATAATTTGGACTTGGTATTTGTTTAGTCCTCATTGGCGGATTAGAGTTTAGTGTTTATAATTTATTATCCATCAAATAAACAATATAGCCCCAGCCAAATTTTAGCTGGGGCTTTTTTGTTATACCTCCAAAAATTTTGTATATTTTTCCCGAACAATGGTACACTCAATCAATAAAATTTATAAGTTTGGTTCAGTCGAATACGATTTATCGAGCCGAACATTCATCATGGGAATTCTGAACGTTACTCCCGATTCTTTCTCGGATGGTGGAAAATATTTAAACATCTCAGAGGCAATCGATCATGCCTCAAGGATGATTGAAGAAGGTGCCGATTTTATTGATGTCGGCGGTGAGTCAACTCGCCCCGGTTCTGAACCGATTAGCGAATTGGAAGAATTAAACCGGGTTATTCCGGTTATCGAACAATTAAGAAAAGCGACTCACATCCCGATTTCAGTAGATACAACAAAATCAGCAGTGGCGGAAAAAGCACTTCAAAGCGGTGCGGTAATCGTAAATGATATCAGCAGCTTTCACTTCGACAACCGAATGCCTGCAGTTGTCTCGAAGTATAACGCCTCAGTCGTTTTAATGCACACTAAAGATAAACCGAAATTAATGCAGCAAAATCCGGAATACAAAAATCTCATTTCTGAAATAAAATCTTATTTATCAGAAGCCATTAATATATCTATCCAAAACGGCATCAAACAAATTATTATAGATCCCGGTATCGGTTTCGGCAAGAAACTTGAACATAACATAGAAATATTCAAAAGGTTAAAAGAATTTCAAGAACTTGGATACCCGATTCTGGTAGGTCCTTCCAGAAAATTTTTCATCGGAACGATACTCAATTTACCAATCGATGAAAGACTTGAAGGAACCGCCGCAGCAGTTGCAGTCTCAATTATGAATGGCGCAAATATTATTCGTGTGCACGATGTTAAAGAAATGAAACGTGTTTCAAAAATCGTTGACGCATTAAAATGAGGATATCAATTGGAACTTTTTAAAATTGGTTTTTTAACAGTTACATTAGTTGATATACTCGATATTGTAATAGTTACGTTCATCTTCTACCGGCTTTATTTGATTATGCGGGGAACAATTGCCGCTCAAATATTCGTAGGGCTTCTTTTGATCATTGCATTCTCGTTTGTCGCACAGGCAATAAACCTAAAAGCAATGGGATGGCTGTTGCGAACTCTAACCGACATCTGGGTGATTGCTTTCATAATTCTATTCCAACCTGAACTTCGGCGTTTGCTTGTGATGCTTGGAAAAAACCGTGTGATACGTCGCTTCATCCGACTTGATGTAACCGAGTCGTACGAAGAAATTGCAAGTGCGGCTGCTGACCTTGCGCGCAAACGTCACGGCGCCCTAATTGTTATAGCACGTGCGGCGGGGATGCGAAGTTTTGTAGAAACAGGTGTATCGCTGCAAGCCCTTGTAAGCAAAGCACTTCTCGTTTCGATATTCAATCCTAAATCACCTCTGCACGATGGGGCAGTGATAATCAAAGACAGAATAATCGAAGCCGCTCGCTGTACATTACCTTTCTCGCACGTTACACGTATCGGTGAAAATGTTTTAGGAATGAGACATCGGGCAGGAATCGGGATATCGGAACAAACCGATGCTATAGTAGTCATTGTATCTGAGGAGCGAGGAACTATTTCAGTAGCTGAAAACGGAGTAATAATTTCAGGACTCTCGGCTCAGGAACTTTTAGAAGAACTTAAAAACCGGTTAGTTGTATCAACCGAAAAATCATGGAAAAATATTTGGAGTGGATTGAAATCTAATGCCTGAATACATTGGTAATGGTCGTTATAAAACTGAACGAAAAGAAATGGTAGAACTCATTCGCCACCGTGGAGTGAAGGATGAAAATCTTTTGAAAGTAATTGAACGAATTCCCCGGCATCTGTTCGTTACCGATTTGTTTATTGGAAGAGCTTACGAAGATTCGCCCCTGCCAATCGGAAAGTCGCAGACAATTTCGCAGCCCTACACAGTTGCAGTAATGACAGAAGCGTTAGAAATAAAAAAAGGTTCAAAAGTTTTAGAAGTCGGAACAGGTTCCGGCTATCAGGCAGCGATACTCGCTGAAATGGGTGTGCGGGTTTTCACTATCGAACGACACATGGAATTACTGAACGCCTCACGAAAAATCTTCGAGAAATTAGGTTATCCAATCGTTTCAAAGTGCGGCGACGGAACAATCGGTTGGGCTGAGTTTGCTCCTTACGACGGCATAATCGTTACGGCAGCAGCACCCGAAATTCCGCAAGCCCTGTTAGACCAACTTGCAGACGGCGGCAAGTTAGTAATTCCGATTGGCTCGATGGAGTTTCAGGATTTGCATGTAGTAACCCGGAAGAAAGATAAATTTTTAAGAAAAGAAATATGTGGTTTTAAATTCGTTCCGCTTATCGGTAAAATGGGATGGCAGGGATAAAGAAAAAAAATGTTCTAGTATTGGTCGGACCAACCTGTTCGGGTAAATCATCAGTTGGTTTTTTGTTGGCGAAGGAGATGAACGGTGAAATAATCTCAGCCGACTCGCGCCAGATTTATAAATATTTAGACATTGGGACAGCAAAACCGCCAGTACAAGAAAGAAAAAAAATTAAGCATCATTTTATAGATGAACTATTACCCGATCATGATTTTAATGCGGGTGAATTTTCAAATCAAGCGAGAGAACGGGTCGATACCATTTTTGATGCGGGTAAGCAGCCGATAGTTGTTGGAGGTTCGGGTTTGTATATTCAAGCATTCATCGATGGATTTTTTGAAGGACCTTCGGCTGACAAAGAAGTGAGAGATGAAATTTATAGAGTTCTTGACAAAAAAGGGAACGAGGGCTTGTTAGAAGAACTAAGAAAAGTTGATCCACTCTCCGCCTCACGAATGCTTCCGAGCAACCTACACAGAATTATCCGGGCGCTGGAAGTTTATAAAGTAACGGGAACACCCATTTCAGAATTACAGAAAATAAATATTCCACCTAATTTCCAATCAGTTTTGGTCGGCTTGCAATGGGATAGGAGTAAACTTTATGAAAGAATTAACGAACGTGTTGATGGGATGTTGAATAACGGCTTGTTGAATGAGGTCAAATCTTTAGTCGAGAAAGGATATTCAACAAAAATTACTTCGTTACGAACTGTTGGTTATCAGGAAGTATTTCAATTTTTCGAAGGTAAAATCAGTTATGATTATATGGTCGAATTAATCAAACGAAATTCCCGAAGGTATGCGAAACGACAACTGACCTGGTTCAGGCGTGATGAACGGATAAAGTGGTTTGAATTGAGTACCGAAGTTGATTTTAACCGGATTAGCAAAGAAATAATTAGTTATTTTGGAAATATTTCCGGATAGTTGTTTTTTCGGAGATTGTTTAGTATCTTTGAACGGTTTTTTACAGCTCTATTTTTTTATAATTAGAATTTAGTCCGCCATAAGCGGATTGAAATTAGATTTTTATTCTCGGGGCGTAGCGCAGTCCCAATTTGAAAACACTTAACAAACGAAGTGCGGTTAAGTGATATTCAAATTGTCCCAAAGGGATTCCTTTGGAACGGATCCCTCTCAATCGTGAAAATGATTAGCGAGCGGGACCCGGCGACTCAGAGAAGAAAAGAAAGTTTTGTTATAACGGGGCGTAGCGCAGCCCGGCTAGCGCGCTTGGTTCGGGACCAAGAGGTCGCGAGTTCAAATCTCGCCGCCCCGACAGAAAATAAAATAAAGCGGTCGCGGGTTCTCAGCCGAAGGCTGATGCGCCTTGGGCGCAAAATCCCCCCGCCCCGACAGAAAATAAAATAAAGCGGTCGCGGGTTTTCCGTCCCGCTCTTTGAGCGGGACGTGAATCTTCCGACTCTTGCGATGCAAGAGACGAGAATGCTCGTTTAGTCCCCCGGACGAAACGGCACTCGTTCCGTTCATTTGATGAACGGAACGGGACAAATCCCGCCGCCCCGACATGTATTTTGTAAACATCATACAAAGTATAAGTTCTAAAAGATATTATACTGGCAGCACTGAAGATATCGAGAACCGACTGGTTGAACATAATCGTATAAAATAAAAATAATAGGTGGAACAATTGAAAATATTAGTCGTGGAGGATAACTTAGCTCATCTACGTATTTTGCAATATGTAATGCAGCGTAATCAAATCAACGCTAATTTATTTTATGCCCGCGATGGACAGGATGCTTTGAATTTCCTTTTCAAAGAAGATTCATATTCCAACAATGCTGAAATTCCTACACCTAATCTTATACTTCTTGATTTAAATTTACCTAAACGCGACGGCAGGGAAGTTCTAAAAATCATTAAGGAACATGATCAATTAAAAGAAATCCCTGTTGTAATTATAAGTACTTCGGATCGTGAGGAGGATATTTCCTACGCAAAAACATACGGTGCCGCAGCTTACATCAGTAAATCTGTTGGTTTCGAAAATTTTAATCATCAAATTTCACAAATTTCTAAGTATGCTAAATTGATTTGATTCGCTTACGAAAACAAACTTATGACTGATTATATAGTAGCAATTGTCGGCAGACCCAATGTCGGAAAATCCACCTTATTCAATCGTATTATCGGGCAACGGTCGGCAATCGTAGATCCAACTCCGGGAGTTACACGCGATCGCCATTACACAGTAGCTGATTGGGCGGGTAAAGAATTCACTCTTATTGACACAGGTGGGTACATTCCCAAAGCAGAAGGAATCATTGAACAGGCGATGCGCGAACAAGCCAAAATCGCAATCGACCAGGCAGACCTTGTTCTCTTCTTATGCGATGTTAAGGAAGGAATAGCACCGCTCGATTCCGAAATTGCAAACATACTTCGAAAATCAAATAAAAAAATATTATTGGTTGTAAATAAAGTGGATAATGAAATCCGCGAAACGGATTCAGCCCAGTTCCACAAGTTAGGGCTCGGCGACCCGTTTACTGTTTCGGCGCTTGCCGGACGAAAAATCGGAGATTTACTCGACATTATTACTGCTGATATTCCGAAAAAAGCAAAATCGGATAAAGATGAAATTTTAAAATTGGCTGTAGTGGGTAAACCGAATGTAGGTAAATCCTCATTTGTAAATTCACTGTTAGGCGAAAATCGAAACATTGTTACACCAATTCCCGGAACTACCCGCGACCCGATAGATTCAATCTTAAAAATTTATGGCGAAGAATTATTGCTGATCGATACTGCCGGACTCCGGCGACCGAGTAAGATAAAAGAGAGTATAGAATTTTATAGTGCCCTGCGAACTATCAGAAGCATCGAAAGGTGTAACATCGCATTATTGCTTATCGATGCAGAGCAAGGAATAGATAAACAAGATTTGCATATCGTTGAAAGCATCGCCGACCGAAAACGAGGCATTATCATCTGTGTAAATAAATGGGACTTGATTGAAAAAGACCAATACACAGCTATCGCATTCGAAAAGAAATTGAAATTGATGCTGCGGCTTTACGATTATGCACCAATCATTTTTATTTCCGCAAAGACTAAACAGAGGGTATTTAAAACAATTGAAGTTGCAAAACGTGTTTTTGATGAACTGCAAAAAAGAATTCCCACCAGTAAATTAAATGATATTCTTCTCGACATAATCAAATCGACTCCACCTTCAACGCCAACAGGCAAAGAAATAAAAATTAAGCACGTGATGCAGGTAAAAACAAAGCCCCCTGTATTTTCTTTTTTCGCGAATCATCCGGAATTAGTTCACCAAAACTACATTCGCTTTTTAGAGAATAAAATTCGTGAGCACTTTAAATTTGAGGGTGTTCCGCTGACTTTAAATTTTAAGAATAAATGAAACGCAGCACAATCATAGTCATCGGAGGTTTAGCTGCCGGTCCAAGCGCCGCTGCCAAAGCAGCAAGAACAAATCCGCATGCTGAAGTAATACTGTTCGAACAAAGCGAGACAGTCTCATACGGAGTGTGCGAAATACCTTATCTAATCGGCGGCGAAATTGAAGACGAGGGCAAACTCGTTTTATTTTCACCTGAAAAACTTGCAGCAGATAAAAAAATTACTGTAAAGATTTTTCATCGTGTTGAAAAAATAATTCCTAATAAACGTAAAATTATTGTTCGCGACCTTAATGCGAATACTTTAAAGGAATTTCAGTACGATAGGTTGATTATTGCCACCGGTGCAGTTCCTAAAAAATTAAATATCGAGGGAGAAAATGCCCGCAACGTTTTTTATGTGAGATCCAGGGCAGAGACTTTGGCATTAATGAATTTTTTAAAAACTGAAAATCCCAAAAAAGCCGTAATAATAGGTGGAGGTTTCATCGGGTTGGAAATGGCTGAAGCTCTTCGGAAAAGAAATTTGGAAGTTACAATTCTTCATAACGATAATTTACCTTTAAATAATTTTGAAATTGAAACAAGTGAAGAAGTTTTAAAAGAACTCAAAAAGCAGGAAATCGAATTTATTCCGAATGCAAAAATCGAAGCCTTTATCAAATCGAAATCGGAAAAAATTGAGTTTGTAATAACCAATCGCGGGACATTTGAAGCCGATTTCTTAGTAGTGGCTATTGGGATAGTGCCGAACACAGGTTTAGCAAAAGCTGCCGGGATTCGTTTAGGTGTAAACGGCGCTATCAAAGTAAACAATTATCAGGAAACGAGCATTGATCGTATTTATTCTGCCGGCGATTGCTGCGAGGTCAAAAATATTGTAACAGGCAAACCGGCTTACATTCCATTCGCAACAGTTGCGAGCCGGTCGGCTTGGGTCGCAGGCGAGAATGCAGCGGGGGAACGATCAAAATTTGCAGGCGGGATATATTCGGCAGCATTGAAATTATTTTCTCTCGAAATTGCCAAAGTTGGAATTAGTTCAAAAGAAGCAACAGCACTGCGATACAAGGTTACAACTGATTTTGTAACAACGAATTCAAGAATTCCGTTTATGCCCGGAAATAAGAAGTTATCAGTAAAGTTGATTGTCGATCAAACATCGCGAAAAATATTAGGAGCTAATTTGTTCGGCGAAGACGGGGCTGCGCTGCGGGCAAATACTCTCGCTGCTGCAATTCAACAAAAATTAACTGTTGATGAATTATCAAAATTGGATTTAATCTATGCACCCACCTTCGCGCCGTTGTGGGATCCAATTCTTATTGCGGCTAATAGCATCAAAAAGAAACTCTAACAAATTAAATTTGGATACGAAATGACGAAAAAGAAAATTAAAAATTTAATAGTTATCGACCATCCATTAATCAGACGCGACTTAACCCTTTTACGCGATAAGAAAACTCCGAGTTATCAATTCCGTGCGATATTGAGACATATTGCAGGTCTGATGGCGTACGAAGTTACAAAAGATTTGCAAACAAAAGAAATTATAGTCCAAACGCCTTTGGAAAAAACAAAAGGACATTTAATTGTTGATAGGGTAATTTTAGTCCCAATTCTCAGAGCCGGTCTGGGTTTGGTAGGTGGTTTTGTGGAGTATCTGCCGGATGCACGTGTCGGGCATATTGGACTTTACCGCGATGAAGAAACTTTAAAACCGGTAGATTATTATTTTAAATTTCCTAAGAAGCTGAAAGATTCCCTCATTTTAATTCTTGACCCGATGTTAGCTACAGGTGGAAGCGGCGCCGCTGCAGTAACATTTTTAAAACAGAAGGGTGCCAAAAATATTTATTTTGTGAGTTTAGTTGCCTCGCCTCAAGGTGTTAAAGCAATTCATTCCATGCATCCCGATGTAAAAATATTTGTAACTGCATTAGATCGTGGTTTAAATCATAAGGGATATATCCTGCCCGGTTTAGGCGACGCCGGGGATAGAATTTTTGGGACTGGCGAATAATTTGTTTTTATTACCTAACGCCATTATATTCTATTAGAGAATATTTATGCGTGATGGTATATATAAAAAGAAATTAGATGATTTGCTGGCAGTTTGCCATAAAAATCTTAGAACAGTCAATGACGAACTGATACGTCATGCCTTCGATTTTAGCTTAACTGCACACAAACAGGATTTACGCGCATCGGGAGAACCATATTTTAACCATCCATACGAAGTTGCCCTCATAGTAGCAAAGGAAATTCCGCTCGATGATATTTCAGTAGCCGCTGCGTTGCTGCACGATGTTGCAGAAGATACCGATTACGAGGTTATTTGTGTTTCAAACCGCATAATATTATATTGTTGTGCGGTTACAACCGCAATATATGATAAAACGTCTATTGCAAAAACAAATTTTAGATCGCCTTTTTAAAGGAAAAGTTATTATTATCCTTGGACCAAGGCAATCAGGTAAAACCACACTGATTCAATCGGTTCTCAGTGCTCAGTCATTGCCATCACTGCTCCTCAACGGAGATGAGGCAGATGTAAGAGAGATGTTGAGCAATACAACCTCAACGAAATTGAAATCTATTGCCGGTAAACATAAAATCGTCTTCATAGATGAAGCTCAGCGCATTCCAAACATAGGGATTACTCTAAAACTATTCGTTGACAATCTAAAAGATTTGCAAGTAGTTGCAACCGGTTCATCGGCGTTTGAATTAGCCAACAAAACGAACGAGCCACTTACCGGCAGAAAATATGAATACCTTCTATATCCAATCTCGTTTGGTGAGATGGTCGAGCACCACGGACTTATTGATGAAAAGCGACTACTAGAACATCGCCTTATCTTTGGGTGTTATCCTGAGATAATAACCAAAACCGGTGAAGAGAAGGAATTATTAAAATTACTCGCCGGAAGTTACCTCTACAAAGATTTACTGACTCTGGAATACGTAAAGAAACCTGCGATGCTTGAAAAAATTCTAAAAGCACTTGCGCTACAAGTTGGGAATGAAGTTAGTTATCATGAAATTGGCCAGATTGTGAGTGCAGATAATGAGACTGTTGAAAAATATATCGATCTGCTTGAGAAAACGTTCGTTGTATTCCGTCTTCCTGCATTCAGCGGTAATGTACGTAACGAGATCAAGAAGGGGAAAAAAATCTATTTCTTTGATAACGGAATACGCAATGCCATTTTAGGTAATTTTAACACACCTAACATGCGCTCTGACAATGGTGCTCTTTGGGAGAATTATCTTATCAGCGAACGTATCAAATACTTACATTACAAAGGCGATGATACTTCGCGGTATTTTTGGCGAACGACCATGCAACAAGAGATTGATTATATTGAAGAGACAAGCGGGCAACTGTCCGCATTCGAATTTAAGTGGAACATAAAAGCAAGAGCCAAATTCCCCAAAACATTTACAAACGCTTATCCATCAAGTAGTACCCGGCTGATTACTCCGGAAAACTTTGAAACCTTCTTAGGTATTGAATAACAACAGCGAAATGCGGGTTACAAAAAATTATAAAGGCAAAGCGTTCGGGCTGGTACGATCGAACACTTGTTTTTTTTCAAATAATTTGACATTGACCTTCTGTGCGTTTATATTATTAATAGGATTAATAAATGCGTGATGGTATATATAAAAAAAAATTAGATGATTTGCTGGCAGTTTGCCACAAAAATCTTAGAACAGTCAATGACGAACTGATACGGCATGCGTTCGATTTTAGCTTAACTGCACACAAACAGGATTTACGCGCATCGGGAGAACCATATTTTAACCATCCATACGAAGTTGCTCTCATAGTAGCAAAGGAAATTCCGCTCGATGATATTTCAGTAGCCGCTGCGTTGCTGCACGATGTTGCAGAAGATACCGATTACGAAGTTAAAGATATCCGGCAGGAATTCGGGAATGTAATTGCAGATATTGTTGATGGTGCAACTAAAATTACCGATATCTTTCAAAGCCACGAGGTAACCCAAGCCGAAAGCTTTCGAAAAATGCTCCTTTCGATGGTGAACGACATTCGAGTGATGCTCATAAAATTTGCCGATCGTTTGCATAATATGAGAACGCTTGAGTATTTACCTGCTGAAAAGCGCGGACGCATTGCTAAAGAAACATTAGATATTTATGCACCTTTTGCTAACCGTTTTGGACTTGCTAAAATAAAATGGGAATTTGAAGACCTCGCTTTTAAATATCTCAATTCAAAAGAATACGAAGAGATAACAAGGTCGTTAAAGGCAAAACGCCGCGAACGTGAATTATATATCAAAAAATTTATATCACCAATCGAAAAAAAACTCAAGGAAGAGGGCTTCGTTTTTGAAATTGAAGGACGTCCAAAACATATTTACAGCATCAATAATAA
Organism: uncultured Ignavibacteriota bacterium; assembly: GCA_947085405.1. Taxonomy (GTDB): domain Bacteria; phylum Bacteroidota; class Ignavibacteria; order UBA10030; family BY39; genus JASEGV01. Next base: position 56,846 of record CAMTWO010000027.1, on the reverse strand, counting down.
AATGAAGGCGCAGGAAAAACCTATCGACGAAATATACGATCTCTTTGCAGTCCGCATAATCATCGACACTCCCAACAACAACGATTGCTTTGCTGTGTATGGAACTATTTCGGAAATTTACATCCCAATTCCAGAACGATTTAAAAATTATATCTCTCTACCGAAGAAAAACGGTTATCAATCAATTCACACTACAGTGATTGGTCCTGAAGGAAAAATGGTGGAAGTTCAAATACGGACACGGGCTATGCACGAAATCGCTGAACGGGGTGTTGCCGCACACTGGAAGTATAAAGAAGGTCAATCGGTTTTAGATAACGAGATGGATAATTGGGTGAATTGGGTGCGCGAAGTATTCGAGCAAGCGACTGAGGAATCTTCACCGAAACAATTCATCGAAAGTTTCAAACTCAATCTTTACCAAGATGAAATCTATATATTTACACCGAAAGGTGATTTAAAAATTCTGCCAAAAGGGGCTACACCTGTTGATTTTGCTTTCGACGTTCACTCGAGCGTTGGCTTTCATTGTATCGGCGCTAAAGTAAACGGGAAGATCGTTCCCCTCGATTCAAAACTGCAGAGTGGTGATCAGGTGGAGATTATCACATCGAAAAATCAAAAGCCGAACCGGGATTGGGAACAGTTTGTAGTTACCAATAAAGCTAAGTCGCATATTCGCAAATGGATAAAAGAAGAGCAAAGAAAACAGATGCAGGAAGGAAGAGAGGTTTGGGAAAAGCGAATTAAGAAACATAAACTTCATCTGAACGAAGACGAACTACAAAAACACCTGCAGGATTATAACATCTCACGAACGCTTCAGGATTTTTATCTCGGCATTGCAACTTTAGATATTAACCCGGATACGGTTGCTCATGAAATCATTGAACGGCTGAAACATCCGGCGCCGGTAGGAACGAAAGAACCGAATGTTGAAAATGTATTTGATAAATTTTTAGATAGTGCCCGGAGTTTAGCGACAGGAATAAAATTATTCGGCAGCAACGATAATTATCTGCACAACTTTGCTAAATGTTGTAATCCGATACCGGGAGATGCGATTGTTGGTTATGTAACTATCGGCGAAGGAATAAAAATTCATAAAAAAGATTGCATCAACTTAAAAGCATTCATAAAAACCGAAAAAGATCGGATAGTTGAAGTCGCTTGGCCCAAAACCGGCGGGGTAGATTTTGCCTCGGCGATTTCCATCGAAGGCGAAGACCGTCCCGGATTACTGAACGATTTAACTCATACAGTTTCTACATATCAAAACACAAACATACGTTCTGTAAATCTCCAAGCGACCGACGGAATGTTCGATGGGACACTCATCGTGAACGTAAAAGATTTGGATCAACTCAGCCGTCTCATCGAAAAAATCCGGAAGATCAAGGGAGTTACGAAAGCTGTGCGGTTGAGTTCTCAAAACTAATCTCGAAAATTAAATGGGTAGATTATTAGGAATAGATTTCGGAACGAAAAGAATCGGTTTGGCTGTTAGCGACCCGCTCGGTATAATTGCACGACCTCTCGAAACAATTGCGAACGATTTAACAACTCTGCATAAAATTAATAAAGTAATCAAAGATTTAGGCGTCGAGGCAATTGTCGTTGGTTTACCATTTAATTTAAAAGGCGAGCGGGGACAAAAAGCACTTGAAGTCGAAGCATTTATTGAACTTTTAAAAAGTTCTACACAATTACCGGTTTTTGAAGTCGATGAGCGGTTCACATCTTCAACGGCTAAAGATACTCTCCTCCAAATGGGAGTAAAGAAAAAACAACGGCAGGACAAATCGAAAATTGATTTAATGGCGGCTGCCTTAATTCTTCAATCTTATTTAGATTCTGCTCCCCCAAAATGATTGATGTTTTAGGAAAAAGGAATTCTATTAGGTCAAGTTTTATCAATTGGCTAAAGAATAATAAATTTAAAAGTATAATTATTTTAGTATTGTTTTTTCTGATTGTTGGATATTTTTCATTACCGGGACACAGTATTCATGAATTAAAAAAAAACAATCCAACAACTACCGAATTAATGCAGCAACGGATTAGTGAGAAAGATGGAAATCTTAAAATTGTTCAGAAATGGATACCGCTAACACGCATCTCGCAACACATGATACACGCAATCATCGTCGCAGAGGATGGAACTTTTTACGAACACGGTGGTGTGGACTGGTATGAGGTCCAAGAATCGTTTGAGCGGAATTTAGAAGAAGGGCGTGCAGTTCGTGGTGCAAGCACGATTACACAACAGCTCGTAAAAAATTTATATCTATCAACATCAAAAAACCCGTTGCGTAAATTAAAAGAGTTAATTATTACACTTCGAATGGAAAGGATATTGAAGAAAAACCGCATCCTGGAAATTTATTTGAATTCGATTGAATGGGGTGAAGGGATTTTCGGAGTTGAAGCTGCATCGCAAAAATATTTTGGAAAATCAGCCGCTTCGTTGGAAAGATGGGAAGCTGCTCGTTTAGCCGCTGTTGTGCCGAGTCCGAGAAAGCATAAACCCACAGAGAATACTCGTTGGTTAAATTTCAGAACAAATATTGTTTTAAACAGGATGGAAGCAAAAGGGTGGTAGAATTTAGTATGAAGTATGGAGTATGGAGTATGGAGTATGGAGTAGGTAGTAGGTAGTATGTAGGAAACGAATAATGAATCCGTTAGCTAACGGATGAATAATGAACTTACACGATGTAAAACAAATGATTGAAGAGGGTGAAGGGTTTGAACTTGAATTCAAACGCCGTATTTCATCTCCGGAAAAGATTGCACGAACAATAATTTCATTTGCCAATACAAAAGGGGGCTATATTCTTTTCGGTGTTGATGATGATGGGAAAATCGTGGGAGTCGAAAGTGAAAAATCGGAAATCGAGTTGATTTATTCTGCATCGAGAGATTTTATCGATCCGCCGATCGAGCCGTTGATTAAGGTTGTGCCATTCAACCAACGGGATGTGATAGTTTGCTATATCAATGAAAGCAAAACTAAACCCCAATATTACATTGGCGAAAACAATAAAGATGAGGGGGAATCGACACGTGTGTATATTCGCATCAACGACAAAACTATGATGGCGAGCAAAGAGGTAGTAAAAATCCTGAAGAGCGAAAATCCTGAAACCCCTCCGATGCGGTTTTCGATTGGCGAAAACGAAAAGCAACTTTTTCGATACTTCGAAACCAACGAAAGAATTACAGTACGTGAATTTGGAAGGCTCGTGAACATAAGCGACCGGCGGGCTTCACGAATTTTGGTTAGGTTAGTCCATTACGGTGTGCTGCGTATTCACACACACGAGAAAACTGAATACTTTACATTGGCGTTTGTTGTTGAATATTAAACCCAGATTTGTCATTAGAGAATTATTAGATTACCACAAGTTGACCGTTCGTTGAGATAAACCGTTAAAACGGTTCAGAAAATTGACTTTTTTATCCTTAACCCACGACTTAAGTCGTGGGTTAATTCCCAAAAGGTGATATTTTTAACTGTTTCAACAGTTTTATTTTGGCTTTTCTTACTTATTTATTGATTAATTCACCAAACAATCAGTAATTGTAACTTATTGATAGATAATGAGTTAGTTACTTTTTTTCTAATGACAGTCATTAGAAATTATTCCTAATGAACAATCCGGGTTAAATCTAAATCAATCTTGTTTTAAAATTTTCACCAGCTCAAACACTGTAATCGCATAAGCAACTGCCGCATTTAACGATTGCTTCAAACCGAACATCGGTATATCTACTGCAAAATCTGCAACTTCAATTATTTCTTTTGATACACCCGTAATTTCATTTCCCACCACGAGGCATAAAGGGAAGTCATCTTTCGTTAAAGTGAAGTATGGTTTGCTTTCTGTTGTGTGTTCCAACAAACAAATTTTAATTGATTCCGATTTTAGTTTGGCGATTGCATCTAACGGATTTTTATAATATTCAAAGGGAACAGTTTCGATTGAACCTAATGCGGTTTTCTCGATTTCTTTGCGGGGTGGATAAGGAGTGTAACCGGTTAAAATCAGTTTTGAAATTCTGGCGCCGTCCGATGTTCTAAAAATTGAGCCGACATTATACAAACTTCTGATGTTATCTAATAGAACATAGATGGGGAATCGGGGTTCATTAATCAATTGCTCTTTCGAGTAGCGGAATTTTGAAATTTCTGAATGTGTAAGTTTTCTCATAAGTAATTTCAATATAAAAAGAATTCGGAAAATAGTAAACCTATCAATCGACAATTTAGGTTTGATAGTTAGTCTTTAAAGTTTTATATTGGATACGAGAATGAATAAAAATATAAGAACGTAGAACTTTCTAAAGAATATAAATGACGTACCTGACCGACGTCCGGGCGGGTTGTCTATGACAACTCGTAGAGTTGCGTTTAGCCGCCCATATTGGAAGGATAGATGCAATGCTTAATTACAAGAGTTAGCGGCAAGCATTCAGACAATACCATAAACAAAAGGAAAATTTAACAATATGACAGACAGCGACATTAGTGTAGAACAAACGGAATTAAAAGCAGACAATGCTATTCCAAACCAAGTAACAATTGCATATTTTATTTTGGTACACCGTTTCCCCGAACAGTTTAAACGCCTTTTTAAAGCCCTTTATCACCCTGATAATCATTATTTAATTCATTTAGACAAAAAAACAGGTATTGATATTTACGAGGACATTGAAGACTTTTTGACGGACTTTCCTAATACCTACATTTTAGAAAGCGAAAACGTTGTTTGGGGTGGCTATAGTATGGTTCAAGCAGAACTAAACGGAATGAAGTACTTGCTAAAATTAAATGTTGAATGGGACTTTTTTATCAATTTGAGTGGACAAGATTACCCATTAAAATCACAAAAAATCATACGAGAATATCTAACAAAAAACAAAGGAAATAATTTTATAAAAATAGCCAATCAATTAACTGTAAGACCAGAAACAATGAACAGAATTGAAAACTATTTCGTTGAGTTCGACAATGGTTTTTCAGGTATCCCATTTAAACGGGCATATTTAAAAGATGTAATACCTTACATTGGTGGACAATGGATGATTTTGACAAGAGAAAGTTGTGAATTTATTTGTAATAGTGGCGAGGCGAAAAAATTTGAGGATTATTATTTAAATACTCTTATTGCTGACGAATCATTTTTTCAAACAGTGCTTATGAATACTTCATTTGACGGTAAACTTATCAATGACGATAAAAGAGCAATTATATGGATACCACATGGAGATATTAAACTACGACCGAAAACATTTACTGAAGATGATATTAAATTTCTTTTAGAAGGTGATAACTTATTTGCACGAAAATTTGACGATAATATTGACAACAACATAATTGACAGTATGGAAAGCAATTTTGACTTACCTCTAAACAAAGTAAAAATAGAACAAAAAATTATGCCAGCCGCTAACATGGTATTGCTAAAAGCGGGGCTTCAGTGCTAAATTCAACATTTGTGCTTTCTAAAAACATTTGTACTTTAGCCGAGCAGTAGTACTTTTTAAACCCCGCCTTCGGCAATACCTAAAACGTTAGCGTTCATGCTAAAAAGACACTGCAACCATTAAACTGACAGACAAAAAATGAACAGACCAAAAAAATTCGGCAAAGCCGTTTGGCTATCGCTTCTGCAAAAGCAAAAGAGGTGCAACCCCACCCACAAGCCAACGCAATTGCACCTAATGCGTTTTTCTCGATTTCTTTCCGGGGTGGATAAGGGAGTGTAACCGGTTAAAATCAGTTTTGAAATTCTGGCACCATCGGATGTTCTAAAAATTGAGCCGACATTGTACAGACTTCTGATGTTATCTAATAGAACATAGATGGGGAATCGGGGTTCGTTAATCAATTGCTCTTTCGAGTAGCGGAATTTTGATATTTCTGAATGTGTAAGTTTTCGCATAAGCGCGTGTAATATAAAAAGATTTCGGAAAATAGTAAACCTATCAATCGACAATTTAGGTTTGATAGTTAGTCTTTAAAGTTTTATATTGGATACGAGAATGAATCAAAATAAAAAGAACGTATCCGTTAGCTAACGGACGTTCTAAAGAATATAAATGACGCACCTGACCGACGTCCAGGCGGGTTGTCTATGACAACTCGTAGAGTTGCGTTTAGCCGCCCATATTGGAAGGATAGACGCAATGCTTAATTACAAGAGTTACAAGCAACCCTAATTGACAACATTGCAACATTGAATAACATCAAAAAAGAAAACAAATGACAACTGACAGAGAACCTTTGAATACTGACGGATTCAGATTTGCAATGAATCAAATAAACGATGGATTTGTTTTTGAAAATTTTGGACTAAGTTTTTTAGGAGCAACTCTTGGTTATGGCTTTATTCCTGTCGGAGGAGTTAAGGATAAAGGTATTGATGGTTTAGAATATACATTTGGCAGGAAAGGATTTGAAAAAAACATATATCAACTCTCAACAGAACTAGGTTATGGAGCTAAACTTGAAAATTCAATTCAGAAACTAATAGACAATAAAATCGAATTTGATTCAATCACATATGTTACAAATCGAGTCTTTCTCAACAAGGACAGCGTTATAGACAGATTGTTTGATAAATTCAAAAAGCATTTAAATATTTTTGACCAAAATTGGTTGGTTAGTTATGCTAACCATTCTGAAGCAACAGTAAACTCATATTATACATTTATTGACAGCTATCTACATGAATTTAGCAAACCTGGCAAGTCTTATGTTGTTAGTGATTTAGCAAATGATTCAAGATTATTTGTTTTTTTAAGACAACAACTCGAAACCCAAAGAAACGACTTAAAACTTGATGACTTATTAGCAGATACTTTAATCTTGTTTGGATTGGAAGGGACCGACCCTGATAAAAAAATATTTAAAACCAAATCAGAACTTTTTGACAGCATACGAAAATATGTAAAATTTGACCCAAAAATTCTTGATGAAACTATTGAGAAAAGATTAGGTGCATTATCAACTAAGCCACGAAAAATACAATACCATCCGCAAACGGTTGGATTTTGTTTACCTTACGATACCAGGCTTGAAATACAAAATAGAAACTTAGCAGACTTACAATTACTTGATACTTTCTATTCCCAAACTACAACCATTATTAAAAAATATTTCAAAGATGAAGATGTAATAGTTAGGGATTTATCAAAATTAATTGACGAAACGATTCATAAAATATTTTATCAGCAAGGACTTGAATTTTCAAATTATATCCTACATGGCAAAAGTCAACAAGTAATTGAAAAGGATTTACAAGAAATTATTAGCAGAGTAGTAGATGAAAGCTCTGTAGTAGACAAAAATAAAGAAGTCGTAAAGACTGCTTTGTTAATGGCCATTAGAGATATAGTTTACAATGGAACAACTGAGCAAAAAAAATATTTAAAGAGCCTTTCTAACACATATATGATGATGTTTTTGTTGCAGTGGAATCCACAAATTGCAACATACTTTGAATCTATGGCTTCAAAGATGATCGTTTATGTTTGTACTTCAATTCTTGTACCAGCACTTTCTGAATATTATTTGCAGGAAGAAAACAGAAGGCATTGGAATTTATTAAAGGGAGCACATCAAGCAGGAATCAGATTGTATATTTCAGATGCAATCATTGATGAGTTAAAGCATCATTTTTATATGATAAAGAATAAATACGAGACCCTATTTAAGCATAATGAACACATTTATCTTAATAGCGAAGCTGAAACACTTTACATTTATGAGATAATAATTCGTGCATATTTTTATGCAAAAGCAAGAAAAAAGGTTTATTTATTCGATGACTTCCTGAGTAATTTTATCGACCCTGATCTAAAAACAGTAAAAGACGATTTAATTAGCTATTTAAAATCAGAATTCGGAATTACATATTTAAATGATGAGGCACTAAAAATAAATATCTCGGAAGAGGAACATGTTAAGTTAACCGAAAGGTTGCAAGAAAATAAAAGCTTAAAAAAAGCATCAACCGATTCCAAAATTATTCTGTCAATATACAAACTGAGAGAAAAGAATAATGAAACAGCAACATCTGGAATTTTTGGTTATAAAACTTGGTGGTTATCAAAAGACTCGACAACTTATAAAGCTGTCTCGGATGTGTTTGGAGACAAATATCCGGTAAGTTGTTACCTAAGACCTGATTTTTTATATAACCACATTGCCTTAGCGCCAAAAAAACATGAAATAGATGGGCTATATAAAGAGGTTTTTCCAAGTTTACTTGGCGTTAATTTAAGCTTTCATTTACCTCACGAAGTGACAGACTTCGTTCAAGAAAGAATAGCAGAGTATGGAACAAAAAACCCTGAAAGACTTACTTCAATATTATCAAGACTATCAGAAAAACTAAAATCAGACCCGACAGTAAGAAACAGAAAATCTGTAAAACTATTTCTTGACGATGAGTTGAAAAACATTGGTAAATAATTAAAATAAATGCAAGGTTTCGGACAACAACACATCAACTTTGAAAGAAGGGCAGCTTGTAACAGCACATTTGCAATAGGCGGGGTTTCGTTCTCCGCAGACAGTTTTGTGGTTACAGAAAGTTCAGTGCCTATAGATAAAGCACCTCTTGGTTGGGAAGTAGAAACAAGAAGCCGCGAAACAAAAATTACAAAGTTTGAACACGCATACCCGAAAATATTTCTTCCGTTTCAGGAAGTGCAGCGAGTGGCTTTTATATTATTGGTGTAATTATCAAATTTGCAAAACTAACAACCCAAAATGCTATTTGAAGAATATACATATTTCAACTATCAGTTTCCTGAACCACAGTATTTAGGAGCAAAGCACACTCATTTGGCGTGGATTAAAAAATTTATCCCTGATAATGTGATTACAGTCCTTGACGCTTTTGCTGGCTCACAATCGGTGGCATTTCTGTTTAAGCAGATGGGATTTAAAACCATCACCAATGATTTCCTAAATTTCAATCATCAAAAAATAAATCGGATTTTAGGTTAATGGAAAATATTTATACTGATGTTTTTTTTGAGAGAAGCGAAGCTGCTTTCTTAGATAATTTCAGAGCGAATATTTCGTTATTGGCGACACCTGCGAAACGAGCAATTGCATACACAATTATTAATCGCAGTATGACAAGGAAGGTTACTATGGGACACTTCGCACACACACAAGCGTTGAGATATGCAAGCGACCCTGAAAGAATAAAAAGAAACAGAAGCTTGATAAGACCGATAAAAGAAATTTTTGAAGATCTATTAGTAAAATACAATAACGCAGTTTTTGATAATAAACAAAAAAATAAAAGCTATGAGCAAAAAAATAAAACCTTCAAAAGAGGGCTTCAACGAAATATTGCTTTACACCACACCCAATGGAAAAGTAAAAGTTGAAATCTATTTGCAAAACGAAACGATATGGCTTACGCAACAAAAAATTGCCGATTTGTTTGGTGTGGACAGAACCGTTGTTACCAAACACATTGGCAATATCTTCAAGTCAGGAGAATTGGATGAGCAACTGGTATGTGCAAATTTTGCACATACCACTCAACACGGTGCTATCAAAGGAAAAACACAGGAAACGATTACCAGGTTTTATAACCTTGATGCAATTATTTCAGTTGGCTACCGTGTTAATAGCACACAGGCAACGGCATTTCGTATTTGGGCTACCGAACGATTAAAAGAATACATCATCAAAGGTTTTACAATGGATGATGAACGGCTGAAAAATCCGAATAATATTTTTGGTAAAGATTATTTTGAAGAGCAACTTGCCCGTATCCGTGATATACGGAGCAGCGAAAGAAGATTTTATCAAAAAATTACAGACATCTATTCGCAATGCAGTGCCGATTATAATGTAAATACGCAAACCACAAAAGATTTTTTTGCAACAGTTCAAAACAAATTGCATTGGGCAATTACAGGACAAACAGCAGCCGAACTGATTGCAGCAAGAGTGGACAGCAAGAAAGAAAATATGGGCTTGACCATATGGAAAAATGCACCAAAAGGAAGCATCAGAAAAACAGATGTGAGCATTGCAAAAAATTATCTGAACGAAAAAGAAATGAACGGATTAAACAGAATTGTTACCATGTATTTGGATTATGCAGAAAGCCAAGCCCTGAAAGGTGTAGTGATGTTGATGAAAGATTGGGTGGTGAAATTAGATGCGTTCTTACAGTTCAATGAAGAAGCAGTGCTGAAACATCAAGGCAAAGTTTCACACGAAGTTGCTTTAGCACTTGCTGAAAATGAATTTGAAAAATATCGCATTGCACAGGATAAATTAATAGAATCGGATTTTGATAAGGCATTAAAGAAATTGAAAAAGTAAACACCCATAATTTAGAAAAGCAAATAGATGAAATGGTTTACAAACTTTACGAGTTAACAGAAGAAGAAATAAAAACTATTGAAGGAAACTAAAAGCCAACGTATTAGCAAGCGAATTCACTTCTAAAATTCCCACTCACAAATTCAAATCAGCGATCAACAAAGTTTTTAGATTAACCAAATTGTCTTTATATTAATCACAATCAATAATAATGAAAACATCATGAAAGCCAATTAGTAAATGAGTAAGCGTATTATCAATTTCATCGTTCTGAATTTAATTCTGGTCATAATATCCAACCAATTAGTTTATGGTTGGGGATCGACAGGTCATAAAATAATTAACCGCAAAGCCGTTATGCACCTTCCATCGGATATGAATTCGTTCAAAGCCGACAGTTTGTTTTACGAAGCACATGCTTCGGATGCAGATAATCGAAAGATTAGTTCGGATACATCTTTATTTGCTGAAGGTCCGCGGCATTATCTCGATATTGATGATTATCCAAATTTCAAATACATGACTCGTAACCTTGATTCATTAATTATGCTTTACGGATGGCAGCGTGTGAAAGGGAACGGAACAAATCCGTGGTTTGTAAAATGGTTTATGGATTCGTTAACTGCTCAATTAACGCGAAATGATTTAGCAAAAGTAAAACAAACTGCAAGCGATATTGGACACTATGTTGGCGATGGACATCAGCCGCTGCATTGCACACTAAATTATGACGGGCAGCTTACAGGTAACACTGGAATTCATTCACGTTATGAATCGACTATGTTGAATTCATATCAGGCACAAATAAACATAAAGGCGGATTCAATTTACTATATAGCTTCACCAATAGATTATATATTTGAATACATAATTCATTCAAATTCGCTTGTCGATTCCATTATAATTGCGGACAATTATGCTAAATCCGTTTCAGGATATAGTGGATTAGGGACAGCACCTGCGAGCTATTATGCTGCACTTTGGCAAAAGACAGAGCGCCTCACAAAAGATCAGTTGCAACGTTCGACGACAGCACTTGCGAGTATCTGGTACACTGCTTGGGTGAATTCAAAAACTACTTCGGTTGATGATAGTAAGTTATCTGATTTAATTCCTGAAGGATACACACTCGAACAAAATTATCCAAATCCGTTCAATCCCGGTACACAAATTACATATCAGCTTCCTGAAAATGCTTTTGTAAAATTAAAAGTTTACAATATCTATGGGCAGGAAGTAAGCACACTCGTTGATGGATTTCAGGATGCCGGTACCAAATCAGTATTTTTTAATGCAAATCAGTTATCATCGGGAATCTATTTTTCTAAACTTGTAACAACAGCAGGAAAAAATATTTATACGAGTACGAAAAAGATGACGCTTATTAAATAAGTAGATGGATAAGATAAATAAAAAATCAAAAATTGTAGTTGCAATGAGCGGCGGTGTCGATTCATCGGTTGCTGCGGCTTTGTTGGTAGAGCAAGGTTACGAAGTTATAGGCATTACAATTAAAACATACAACTACGAGGATGTTGGCGGTAACATCGGAAACGAATCGAGCTGCTGTTCGCTCGATGGAATTAATGATGCAAGAATGGTTGCCGCAAAATTAGGTTTCCCGCATTATGTTTTAGATTTCTCGGAACAATTTAAAAAAGAAGTAATCGACAATTTCATTAGCGAATATTTATCTGGTCGCACGCCGAATCCTTGCGTAGTATGCAACCGGAAAATTAAATGGGAAGAGTTAATTCGCAAATCAGTTTCATTAGGTGCTGATTATATTGCAACCGGGCATTTTGCAAAAATACGATACGATGATGATGTAAAGCGATTTATTCTTTCTAAAGGAAAAGATACTGAAAAAGATCAGTCGTATGCTTTGTGGAGTTTAACACAAGAATCGTTGAGACGAACAGTATTTCCGCTTGCTGAATTAACAAAACCTGAAGTACGCGAGCTTGCAAAAAAGTTTGGATTAAAAACAGCAAATAAAGCTGAAAGCTTCGAGATATGTTTTATACCCGATGATAATTATGAGAGGTTTTTAAAAGAACAAAATCCGGAACTTGAAAGACAAGTTGGCGGCGGCGATATGCTTTTTAATGGAAAAGTTGTAGCTAAACACAACGGTATTCCGTTTTACACAATTGGTCAGCGGAAACGTTTAGGCATTGCACTCGGCGAACCGGTTTATGTTACAAAAATAGATGCCGATACAAACACGATTACTCTTGGTCGCGACGCTGAATTAATGCATCGTGAGCTAACAGCAACTGATGTAAATTTAATTTCAGTTCCTGATTTGAAGGGCCGAATTCACATCACTGCAAAAGTCCGTTACAAAGATAATGCAACGGGTGCATTTGCTAAACAACTTGATTCTGAAACCGTACAAGTTATTTTTGATGAACCAAAACGTGCTATCACTCCCGGGCAGTCTGTAGTAATGTATGATGGAGACGATGTAGTAGGGGGAGGAGTGATTGAGCGGGTTGGAACTTAAGGATTTATGATTTGGGATTGCGGATTGCGGAAAAACAATATCGAATTTTAGATTGTTAATATTAAAAATTTAAAACTAGGAAATTCACATGACTAAAGATGAGATGAAGTGCAGAACTAAACAATATGCAATTCAGATAATTCGGTTTTATGAGAAGTTACCTAAGAATAAAATTACAGATGTAATTGGAAGGCAACTGATTAAGTCTGGAACGTCGGTTGGAGCAAACTATCGGAGTGCGTGTCGGGCAAGATCAAGAGCAGAATTTATCTCAAAACTCGGCATCGTTGAAGAAGAAACTGATGAAACAATGTATTGGATAGAATTATTGATAGAAATTGGCTATGCTAAAGAGAATGAAGTCCGTGAATTACTAAATGAAGCAAATGAGATTCTTGCCATAGTAATTTCTTCTATAAAAACTGCACGGAAAAATATTCAATGAATAATAAATTTGGTATTCGCAATCCGCAATCCTTCGCCGAAGGCGAATCCGCCTGTGGCGGAAAAATTTAAAATAAACACGATTTACAGGAGCCATAATATGTCAAAAGACAAGATTCAGCACTTGAAAGATTTAAAAGAACAAGCTAAGCTCGGCGGTGGACAGCAACGCATCGATGAACAGCATAAAAAAGGCAAGCTAACAGCCCGTGAACGGATTGATTTGCTATTAGATAAAAATAGCTTCATCGAAACCGATATGTTAGTGGAACACCACTCGTACGATTTTGGTTTGGAGAAACAAAAATATTTAGGTGATGGTGTAGTTACTGGTAGCGGAACTATTGATGGTCGCTTGGTTTTTGTCTTTAGTCAGGATTTTACTGTGTTCGGTGGTTCGCTCTCGGAGGCACACGCTGAAAAAATTTGCAAAATTATGGATAGAGCTATGAAAGTCGGTGCACCCGTAATTGGGCTTAACGATTCAGGCGGTGCGCGTATTCAGGAAGGCGTAGTAAGTTTAGGAGGTTATGCCGATATTTTCCTGCGTAATACTTTGGCATCGGGTGTAGTTCCACAGATTTCGGCTGTAATGGGACCTTGTGCGGGCGGGGCTGTATATTCACCGGCAATCACCGATTTTGTTTTTATGGTTAAGAATACGAGTTATATGTATGTAACCGGTCCGAATGTAGTTAAAACAGTTACTCACGAAACAGTTACCCACGAAGAATTAGGTGGCGCCGTAACACATGCTACAAAAAGCGGAGTCGCACATTTTGCGTGCGAGAATGAAGTCGATTGCATTCTAAGAATCCGAAAATTATTCAGCTTCATTCCATCAAATAACATGGATGACCCACCCTTCAAACTAACGCAAGATGATCCCAACAGGCGTGAAGAAAAATTGAACACCATAATTCCCGACAATCCAAATAAACCTTATGATATCAAAGACGTAATTCACCTGATTGTTGATGATAGCGATTTTTTTGAAGTGCATGAGTTGTATGCTCAAAACATTATCGTCGGCTTCGCTCGTATCGGAGGATATTCGGTTGGAATAATTGCTAATCAACCGGCTGTGCTTGCCGGAGTTTTAGATAACGATTCTTCGATAAAAGGAGCAAGGTTTGTTCGCTTCTGTGATGCGTTCAATATACCTCTTGTGGTTTTTGAAGATGTTCCCGGATTTTTACCCGGCACTGAACAAGAGTGGCGGGGAATAATAAAGAATGGAGCCAAACTGCTTTATGCTTTCTGCGAAGCTACCGTTCCGAAGATAACTGTTATCACTCGCAAAGCGTATGGCGGTGCTTACGATGTTATGAATTCAAAACACATCAGAGGCGATTTCAACTTTGGTTGGCCCACGGCAGAAATTGCAGTGATGGGACCGAAAGGAGCGGTCGAAATTATTTTCAAAAAAGAAATTGAAAAAGCGAAAGATAAAGAAGCTGCGATTCAAAAGAAGGAAGAAGATTTCAAAGAAAAATTTGCTAATCCATATATCGCTGCTGCCCGCGGTTATTTAGACGATGTAATTGAACCGAGCGAAACGCGTTTGCATTTATATCGAGCTTTGAAGATTCTCGAAAATAAAGTCGATTCAAACCCAAAAAAGAAACACGGCAATATTCCCTTATGATAACTCATAGGTAATTATGCGGGTTTTGAAAATAATCTGAAAATATACTTGATTTTCTTCTCTTAAACTTTTATATTTAAACAAATTAAAATACACCGGAAAATTAATTTGATAAAATACATAAATATTCTTTTTCTAACCTTCCTGTTAATAGGTTGCACAGGGAAGGAGACCATCAAACCTATAAAATCGCCCACAGTTCAAAACGATTCATCACAAAATTTTATTCAATCCAATCATTCAACAATTAATGGCGACACATTATATTCGGAGACTACGAACGATACAACTTCGGAAAATGGTGTTGACCCGATTGTTGCTCAATCGTTAGAAAGTGCCCGCAAACATTACATTACAGCTTTACGAGCCGAAACAGATGGTGATTCGACTCGATGTGCAAATGAGTTTGAGTTTGCTATAAATATTTTAAATGAACTTAGTTACTATCCGGGCATTGAGAAAAATCAAGACTTTAACGAATTGAGCTCCAGCATTGTTGAAGATTACGAATTATATATCGCCAACATCGATTCGCTCGGAGAGCAAACATCTATTTTTGCTTTACGCGAAAAGCTGAATCAACTCCTTGAGGGAGAAGATTCACCCGAACAATATACAACACGCGAAGTTTTACCCGGACTTACAGTTCCGTTGGTAATTAATGGCTTCGTCCAAATTTATATGGATTACTTCACAGGTCGGGGTAAACACCACATGGAACGCTGGGTGAAACGCTCGGGAAAATATTTCCCGATGATGAAAAGAATTTTTAAAGAGGAAAATGTTCCGGAAGAATTGATTTACCTTTCGATGATCGAAAGTGGTCTCAATCCCGTCGCACGTTCGTGGGCAAAAGCTGTCGGGATTTGGCAGTTTATAAAAGGAACCGGCAAACTTTATAACCTCAAAGGTAACTGGTGGTATGACGACAGACGAAACGTTGAAAAAGCTACACGCGCGGCAGCTCAACATCTACGCGATTTGTATAATGATTTTAGTGATTGGCATTTAGCAATCGCTTCTTATAATTCAGGACCCGGTAGAGTTCGATCTGCTATGCGGCGTTCAGGAACCTCGGTGTTTTGGTTTTTAAGAAAAAATCTTCCACTTGAAACACGGAATTATGTTCCGCAATACATTGCTGCTGCTGTTATAGCAATGAACCCGGAAAAGTTTGGAATATCAGTAGAACGAGACCCGGAATTAATTTATGACGTTGTAAAAATCGACCAATGTGTTGACCTGCGTGTTCTTGCCGAATGCGCCTCGACAGATGTTGAGATACTTCAGGAACTCAATCCTGAACTTCTCCAATTATGCACGCCGCCAGGATATACCGGGTTCGAGTTAAAGATTCCGAAAGGATCAGTCGATACCTTCAACGAAAAATTCGCTCAACTGCCGGATGAAAAGAAAAGAGATTGGGCTGTTCATCTCATTAAAAAAGGCGAAACGATTGGTAAGATTGCAAAAAAATATGGCATCTCATCTTATGTTATCGCTGAAGCAAATAACATATCAGTAAAGAAAAAACTTTCATCTGGCCAATCGCTATTGATTCCGGTTTCATCAAAGATGCATTTACTTGCATCAAAGGATGAAGCCCCTACAAAAAAACAAAAAAACATAAAACGAAAAGTCGATGCTCGTGGAAAAACAAAAATCACCTACAAAGTTAAATCAGGCGATACACTCAGCGAGCTTGCTGAACGTTTTGATGTACGAATCAGCGACCTCCGTAACTGGAACGATATCGCTTACGGGCGACAATTAAAAGCAAATGCTACGATAGAAATTTTTATAGATGCTAATAAAGCCGAAAAGTTTGTAACTTCTGAAACTTCACGAATTGACCAATCGCAAGATATGGCTGATGCGGGAAAGAAGATTAAAAAGAGTAGTAAGAAAAATCTGAATAAATCATATTGGACTAACCACGTTGTCCGAAAAGGCGAATCGTTTTTTACAATCGCTAAAAAATATGGAGTAACGTCGCAGGATATAAAAAATTGGAACGGGATCAGAAGTAATAAAATTATGCCCGGACAAGAATTAGAAATATATCTCGTCTCCGAAAATCCGGTAATCGCCGAATCGAAGACAAAAAATCCTGTACAAACTGCCAAAGGAAAGCGGACAATAGAACATCAGGTTAAAAAAGGGGATTCCTTATATCAGATTGCAGCCCAATATAATGTCAGCGTTGCGCAAATTAAAAATTGGAATAACATTCGAAGTAATAAAATTATCGTCGGGCAAGTTCTCGTCATTTATCTCGATGGGGGAGCTTAATTCGTTCTTGATTCTTCTATTCATTTTGTATCCTAAAAACATTTTTCGTATATTGCACACACAAAATTTCAAAGTTATCGGATAAAATTTAAATGCGTAAATATCTATTAATATTTGTCATCCTGACGATCGGATTATCGTCAAATTCATCAACTCAAGAACTTGACCAGCCAGTATTTAACAAACCAACCGACAAAGACCAGCGGCAGGTAGTAAACGTTGGTAATTTGCAACTTACAGTTACAAATTACGGGACATTAGGTACCCGGAATGCGTATTGGCCCCAACAATTTGCGGCTGAATATCCACGCGGCTCACGAATCGAACATCTTTATCAAGGTGGTGTTTGGCTTGGTGCTATTTCCAGAAAACGAGGAAGAGCAGGTGTATCGACAGGAACAACAGACCGAAGCGGAAGCGGAACAACAGGCCTCCACTACGAATTTTCTTCTGAACCCGGCGATCAAATTTTAAAGCGGTCTATCGATCCTTTTGCCGGTCATCCGACTGAGGGTGCAATTAGTGAATTGGATTTTGTTTGCGATTATACAGACAAATATACACGCGACCCGGTAACAGGCGACACGATTCCGTACCACATGCCTCTTGGACTAACAGTTCATCAGGAAAGTTATGCCTGGAATTTACCCACCGCCGATTTTTTTGTAATCTTAAGTTATACATTTAAAAACACCGGATATCGCGACCCATCAACCGGAGTTACTATCCGGGACACACTCGATTCAGTTTATGTTGGATTGTGGAACAATTTCGTTGTCCGTAATACTAATTTTGTTCGTCCCGGAACAGGCGGCTACTTCCTCGTCGCAGCCGGTTATGATTCGGCTCGCAGAATGACTTACGCTTTCGATTTCGATGGAAACAACCAAGGTCCACCGGCAAACAGTTATATTGCAATGAAACTTCTCGGCAGCACACCTTTTCCAAAAGGAGTAGATTCTGCACTCGATTTAGCGACTAAAACATATTTTAATGCCTGGACTTTCCGTACCGCTTCCGGTGAAATAGAATATTTTTCTCCTGTTCTTGATGACGAAGACCCAACCCGTTGGTTGAACCGTTATGCACGTATGACTACGACGATGTATCCGAAAAGCAAAATTGATGCTCTTCGAACTTCGCCAAGAAACTCAACCTTGCTTCTTACAGCAGGACCTTATACTACTTTATATCCCGGTGATAGTTTGACTGTAGTTTTTGGAATTGTTACAGCCAAAAAATTTGGTCAGGACCACGCCCGTTTTGATACACCGGAACAGCGTTCAATTCTATTTTCAAATTTAGCTTGGGCACAAAAAACTTACGACGGCGAAGATGCTAACGGTAATAATAAATTAGATTCACTTGATGGAGAAGATTTTAATGGTAACGGTATTTTGGATAGATACAGTTTACCTCAACCCCCACGCCGGCCAAAAGTGAGAGCTGAAGTATCCGACCGGAATGTTACACTATATTGGAACAAGCACACATCTGAACAATCGGTTGATCCGATTACACAAGAAAAAGATTTCGAAGGTTACCGTATCTATCGCAGTAATGCAGGCGCCGATATCGCAGCCCCCGAAGATCTGTTATTTAACATGTCGCTTGTAGGCGAGTACGATTTACCAAACAATGATATCGCATTCGATGTTGGGTTTAGTAAAATATTATTAGATACGGCAAAGTATTTTCCGGGCGATACAGTTGCTTACTGGTATCGTTTCCCACCTGCCGAGTTGGAATTAACACACCTGAACGGCTGGCAATATGTTTATGGTATTACAGCATTTGATAGAGGCGATTCGGCAAACAAGCTTCCGAGTTTAGAAAGTTCTAAAATTTTGAAACGGGTGATTGCTGGAACGAATGCAACATCCGACCCGAATAAAGAAATCGGAGTTTATCCAAATCCATATTATGTAAAAGCATACTGGGAAGGTGCCACAGGCGGCGAACGTAACAAGAAACTTATTTTTTACAATTTACCGGCACGATGCGAAATACGGGTTTATACATTAGCGGGCGATATAGTTAAAACAATTGAGCACGACGCCGCCACTTATAGCGGTTCGGATATTGAATGGTTCAGGAAATTTCAAACTATACAGGAGAAGATACAATTTTCCGGTGGCGAACACGCTTGGGATTTAATAACCAAGAGCGACCAAATTATAGCCACTGGTTTGTACTTGTTTAGTGTAAAAGATAACGATACCGGAAAAATTAAAATTGGAAAATTTTTAGTTATAAAATAATTTGAAAGGAAAACGAAAATGAAAACATTGATTAAATATTTAGTGATAACCTTACTTATTAGTTCATTAAGTTCAGCACAAAGAGTTGAACGCACAATTAGCGATATCCAGAGAGTCTCAATTGATTCTTTATTACTTGCTGATGCTATACAGTTAACAAATACTGCCCGATGGACCCTCCAAACTTCACCATACAGATGGAAGACTGCTGCCCCGGCAATGACTGATACTATCACATTAACAGCTTTATGTTTAGTCCCACCGAAAATTATTACATACACAGGAACTGGATGGACTATGATTTTATCTGATACTGCTCAACCTGTAGAATGGCGGAATATCTTCGTTCGAGTTCCTTCTGGTGACACTATTAATTTGATGAATAACGGGTTTTTGAATGTTACACGAGGCGATATTATAAGAATAACTGGAGTAGTTGAAGAATTTCCTGTTGACAATATGAACAGTTTAACACAATTTCGACCACTGCCAGGTTTTCCCATCGACATCATTGATAATGTCCCGGAAATAATATCAGGTCCGATTCCAAAAGCAGTAACTAATTTTCACAATGGTGTTGGAATAGGGGGGACGATAAAATATAGTTCCGGAGAACCATTCGAAATGGCATACGTTGAACTTACTAATCTAACAGTAAATTATTATGTAGCTGCAGCTAATGGAACTTTTAATATGGTAGATGCGAACGGTAACGAGTTTTCGACTTACGATGCCTCTGGATATTATACACTAAGGACGTTTCGCTCTCCTCTTTCAACTTATACGCTGCCCTCGTTAAATACTAAGGTTGATACAATTAGAGGATACATTTGGACTTCGTCCGGAGCTGAAAATCCTCGTGGCTATAGAATTTGTCCAATGTATCCTGGCGATATCGTATTCGGAGCTGTTTTACCAGGTGTGAGTTCGGTTCGTCGTTATCCGGTTTTGGTAACTCCCGCTGATAGCGTACTTGTAACAGCAAGAGTTTTTCAGCAGCCCGGTGGTGCACCTATTGACAGTGCGAAATTATTTTATAGCATTAACAATGCTGCTTTTAAATCAATAAAAATGACAACAATAGTCGGAGATTCAGTTAAAGCCTATATCCCTGTTCAAGCTGCCAACGCTTTTGTTAGATACTACGTTACAGCATATGATAATGCGGGCTATACAACAACAATTGCAAACGCGAGTCCTGAATATTCTACTAATAGTTCCAGGGGATTTTTCTTCTATTATGTGTTAGATAGACCAACCACGATAAGAGATATACAATACACACCTTTCTCGCATGGACGGGGACCATTGACTGGTGCAGTTGCTACAGCATCCGGTATAATAACTGCTGACACGACTCAACTCGGTTTATCTCCTAACAGTACTTTTCCTGCTTATGGTACGACTGTTTGGTACCTACAAACCGGAAAAGATCCTTGGAATGGGATATGGATAAGCAGTGTCGAACCAACTATGGGGCATGTTAAATTGGGTGATAGTGTTACTGTAACAGGAATAGTTTCCGAATTAAATGAAGTTACAAACCTTTATGCAATCTCAAATGTGCAGGTTCATTCCTCCGGTAATCCTATTCCAACGCCAACTTCGATTCCGTGTAAAGACATCGGCTTTGGCGTAAGTAATGGAACCCCATCGGCTGAAAAATGGGAAGGTATGCTGATACAACTTAATAATTTAACAGTTACGAATATTTATCCAACTTTTGTCGATCCTTCAGAATATGAAGTTAGCGATGGTACAGGTTCAGTGATTATTCGTCGAGACGGTAAAAACAATATTTCAAATGTTCCCGGTGATACTGTTGGAGGGTTTGATTTCAGAATAATAAATGTAGGTGATAAGATCGACCATATCCAAGGTGTATTACATTTCAGCGCTCGCAGGTATAAATTAGTTCCAAGAACAAATACAGATTTTGGTGTTATAACTTCCGTTCAAGAGATTCCAAATTCTCCTATTCCAACTCAATATCAGTTAGCTAACAATTATCCAAATCCGTTCAACCCGAAAACTGTAATTGAGTATTCACTTCCGAGAGAAGACTTTGTAACACTTAAAATTTACAACATCATCGGTCAGGAAGTTGCAACATTGAAAAACGAAGTCCAAAAAGCCGGCAGCTACCGTGTTAACTTCGATGGTACAAAGTTATCTTCCGGAATTTATTTCTATCGTTTACAAACAAGCAGTTTTACACAAATAAAGAAAATGGTTCTTGTAAAATAACGAGCACTATTTTTAAACCGGAGTAATTAATGAATAATATTATTAAAATCGGAATTTTTCTTTTACTGTTTGGGCTTCTGTTTTTAAGTTGCACTAAAGAGGGTCCTAATAATCCGAAAGCAAACTTATTACCTAAAACATATCTGTGGATACAAACAGATACATCGCATCAATTGTCGCCCACTATCAGCCGGCAAATAATCCGCTGGTGGGGCGAAGACCCGGATGGATTTGTCCGTGGGTATCTGTTTTCTTACTTTAACACCGATAGTGTTACAGCCGGGCAAATTCCTGATACTCTTGGTTATAGTTGGGTTGTTAAGAACGATTCGTTAATTGCTTTCCCGCTTTATACTGCACGCGAAAGATTTACGGTTATCGTTCGTGCTGTCGATAATTCGTTTCGTGATGCCATTGAAGTAGGCGCCAGCATCAGGTTAAAACCGTTCCCATATTGGGATAAAAATTTTAACGGTATTTTTGATGACTCAGATGCGAAATTGATCGGCTTTGTCGAGGCAAGCGACCCAGCCGGCGCGAAACAAATTTTTCCAATTAAAAATACTCCACCAACTGTTGCATTTACCACCAACCCGCTTGACCCGTTAATAACAGTACAACCTCCTGAAACAACCTATACAGTTGCTACATTTAGCTGGATCGGCAAGGACTTAGATGGCGACAAAACTATCAAGAGTTATCGGATTAACTTAAATAACCCGAACGACAGCACAAAATGGTTCGAATTTCCAGCTAATCATAATATAATTACGCTTGAAGCGCCCCGTTCACGAACCGATGGTGCGACAGGTGAAGTTGATGCCGATGTTTATATCGGTATTTTTCCGACGATGTATAAAATCGGACAAGTTCCCGGTTTCCGTTTGGATGACACTAATAAAATTTATTTGCAAGCAAAGGATTTAGCTTCAGAGTATAGTCCGACTGTGTCACTTCCCGAAGGTACGAAGAAATGGTTCGTGAAAAAACCGAAAAGTAATTTACTCACCATCTCAAACTACGGTGCCGGCGACTATGCTATTGTTCTAGATTTTTATAGAAAAGCTTTTTCTGCTATCGACACTTTAGAAGGTGTTACCCCGCCTCGTAATTTCGGCAATTTCGATCTTCTTGATATCCGTCGTGGAGCAACTGACCGCGTTGTTGGTGTATTAGTACCACCGATATTAAATCCGGCTTTTATACGGACATTAAAACTTTTTGAGTATGTTTTTTGGTTCACCGATTATATACCTGATACGTGGACGCACATGCAAGCCGTAGCACAGTTTCCATTATATTTGTATAACGGATCGGGGGGCAAAGTTTTATACTCGACTCGCTTCGGTTACTTCTTAGGCGATCCTCGCGGCGCCCTCGTCGATTTTGCACCAGTCGATTTAGTCGGAAGTGTTTTAATTGATACACGTATCCCGAACGACTGGCCCATTTATCCTGACTCAACCTATCCCGGCGGATATTATCCAACATTGCGATTCAATCCTGCTCAAACTTTTGGTGGTGCTCACTCGTTGTTTGTTCGTGATATTTACAAACGTGCCGATGCGAGATATATTTTAAGCATTCCACCTGTACCGGGGCGTGTTCCACCAAATGCATTTTGGACAGGGCGTGTGAACATCGGAGTAATTGATGAAGCAAAAACATTTGTTTTCCTGAGCCAACCGTTGCACTTAATGAACGGTGGCGAAAAAGTTTGGCTCACACGACCGGGTGTTGATGGCAAAGGGGTCCCGGCATTTTTGAAAAAAGTTTTTATTGATGAGTTTGGCGGTTAATTTTCATACATCGTATTGGAGTTTATAAACAATGAAAAATATTTTAATCTTAATTTTATTTTTAGCTGCACAATTAGCTTTTACACAGCCCAAAGGTAGTATCAGCGGAACTGTAACCGACAAGTCAACCGGTGAATCGTTACCGAGCGTGAACGTGATAGTCAAAGGCACCTACTATGGCGCCTCATCCGATTTTGACGGAAAGTTTACTATTCAAAATATCACAGCCGGTTCATATACAATCGAAGTTACTCTACTTGGCTACAAAACAGTCCAATATACCGGTATAAAAGTAATTACCGGTGAAGTAACTAAATTGAATGTTAAATTAGAAGAAACTGTTTTATCCGTTGGTCAAGAGGTTGTTATTATTGGAGAGAGACCCCTCTTCAACATCGAAGAAACATCGAGCCGACGATCGATAACCAGTGAAGATATCCAACTTGCTGTAGTAAAAGATGTCCGCGATATTGTTTCGCTTCAAACCGGTGTTGTTCAAGCCGATAACGAAATTTATATCCGCGGCGGTAGAGGTTATGAAAACGCTTATCTGATTGATGGCGTTTCGGTGCAAGACCCGTTAGCCGGACGTGGTTTTGGTTTACAAGTTGCACCTCAGGCAATTGCTGAAGTTGAAGTTATTACCGGCGGTTATAATGCAGAGTATGGTCAGGCAACATCAGGAGTAGTAAATATTACCACAAAAGAAGGTGCTAAGTTTTTCTCTGGATCAATGGGATACAAACGGGATCATTTTGGATTTAACAATACCTCACGCTCAAATTTTAATACAGACATTTATGACTTTAATTTAAGCGGGCCATTAAGTCCAATCGTGGCACCACTTAATATTTACATTACTACATTAACGATGGGTTTGATAAAATTGGATGCGATTGTCGACAAAATTAGTTTCTTCGGAAATTTTTATGCAAACCTGACTGATGGTTTTACGCGTTGGGTCGAAAATATTGTTGGTGGTAAACCACAAGGCTATACTCTTTATGCACCAAAGGGTTTAAATTCTTCTATATTTTATGGCACTCGCTTCTCACCCAAAAGAAGTAATAGCTATTCTGGACTCGGTAAACTCACTTACAGACCAGTAGCAA
Source organism: uncultured Ignavibacteriota bacterium (assembly GCA_947085405.1). GTDB lineage: Bacteria > Bacteroidota > Ignavibacteria > UBA10030 > BY39 > JASEGV01. The sequence continues at coordinate 32,168 of CAMTWO010000027.1, read as the reverse complement.
CGATGAAACTTTCCTATACTTTCAATCAATCGGTTCAAATCGATCAGAACTCACAAACAGTGCAGGCAACATTAGATAGAGTAGAGCCAAATCCGGGCTATCAGTTTTCCTTCCAAAATATCCCGGACAGCGCCAACACATTTACATCAATCAATCAACAAAATAGTTTGAGTTGGACTCATACGATTAGTCCAAAAACTTTTTACGAAATCCGTTTAAGCTATTACTCGGCACACGTACGTGGTGATGCGAACGGTAAAACCTGGGAACAATACCTTGAACCGAAAGACATTGTTTCTTATCCGGTTGAGTACTTTTTCCCTAATCCGGATTCAAGAGATACGATATATGTAATACCCGGTGATGGGTTTTATGATTTTGGAAGTCCTTCAAGTTGGCGCGACCATCATCTGAATGAATTTACATTTAAATTTGATTTGACCAGCAATCCAACCGATAATCATAAACTGAAAGCCGGAATAGAAACCCGCTTCCAAGAAATGCAAATGGTTGATATTTTTCAGCCGTGGATAAAACCATTAGGTTTTGATAACGACATATTTAAAGTATATCCGGCATTCGGTGCAATTTATGCACAGGATGGTGTTTCGATGAGCGGAATGATATTGAACGTCGGTTTACGTTTCGATTATTGGTTCCCGGGAAAATATGTTGATGATGCAATGGAAAAAGGGACAGCTATTTTGGTGCCTCAGGCGATTCAGGAAAATTTTAAAAAAGACAGCTATAAATTATTCGGACGTTCATGGAAAGCTCGTATCAGTCCGCGACTCGGTATTTCGCACCCTGTAACGGATAATCAAACATTATTCTTTTCGTACGGACATTTTTCAAAATTACCACGACCTCAATTTATTTATTCAAAATTAGGCGGAACACGGTCCCGTTCATCTTTCCAAACAATCGGGAATCCGAATTTGAATCCTGAAACAACGGTTGCATACGAATTAGGTTTAAGAAATCAAATCACCGAGAATGATGTTCTGACTGTTACTGCTTTTTATAAGGACATTTTCGATTATATAACTGCAAAACAATTCCGTGCTACTGTTATCGGAACAATCCGGGGTGTTTATACAATCTATATCAATCAGGATTATGCACGTGTTCGCGGGCTTGAGTTAGAATATAAAACCCGTATCGGCAAAATGCTGCGTGTAAGTCTATCTGGCTCGTATAATATTGCTACCGGTAAAAGTTCATCGGCTAACGAGAACGTGTTTAACATCCAGCAGGGGCTCGAAGAAAACTTAAAGGAATCGTTCGTAATCTGGGACAGACCATTTCAGGGTTCTGCAAATATAAATTTCTTTGTTGCAAAAAATAATCCGTTATTCGGTTTTGGAAGCGGCATCCTGGATGATTACAATGTTTACCTCAGGGTGTTTTATCAATCAGGCAAACGCTATACTCCACAAATATTTTACAGAATTAATCCTACTACCGGCAGACCCGAATATAGAAGCGACCGTGAAAATCCTTACAGCAAAATCGGACAAGATTGGTTCTATGTCGATTTAAATTTCGAGAAGTATATTAATTTAGGTTTCGGGAAATTGGTTTTCACTTTCGAAATGCAGAATATTTTTGACAGAAAAAATTCTCAAATCCTGAACCCGATAACAGGCACTGCCTACGAATACGGACAAGTAACACCGGTTGATTGGAACGATCCGGATTATCGGGATTTAACTGCACCAATCGATCCGCTGCCTTACAATGCGGCTCGGTATTTAACCCCTCGTACTTTTAAAATGGGTCTATCATTCAGATTTTAAAACTTTTTATGAGAGCGAATTTCATGAAGCATATTTCAAAATATTTTTTATCAGTAATATTATTTACTACCATTACCAATGCTCAACTTATTCCTAATTTAGGCGGGCAGCGTGTGGGTATTTCAGCTTATCAGTTTTTAAAAATTGGAGTGGGTGCACGTGCTACTGCTTTCGGTGATGCTTACGTAGCGATAGCTAATGATGCTTCCGCACTATTTTGGAATCCTGCAGGTCTGGTTTACATACCGGGGCATCAAGTTTTCCTCGCACACACACAATACGTTGCCGACATCAATCACGATTTCATCGGTGCTGCTTACAAATTATCATCATCCGATGTGATTGGGTTGAGTGTTTTATCGCTTAGCACAGATGATATGCCGATTACTAACGAAACGAATCCTTTCGGAACAGGACGGTATTTTAAATACAGCGATATAGCAGTCGGTTTAACCTATTCAAGGCAAATGACAAGTCAGTTCAGTTTTGGTGCAACTGTGAAGTATGTAGAGGAAACTTTAGATATTTTAAAGATGCGAAGCGTTTTAGTTGACATAGGTACCTACTACTGGACTGGTTTAGGTTCAGTGCGATTTGCGGTCGTGGTATCGAATTTCGGCGGCGATGTTTCTCCCACCGGTACTGTTGAATTATATGATGGAAATAAAATATCAAACTTTCAATCCTATTCACCTCCCACACTTTTTAAAATGGGTATAGCTTTTGAACCGTATCAGACTGAGATGCACCGTGTAACCACATCGATTCAATTAAATCATCCGAACGACAATGCCGAAAATATACGGCTCGGTGGCGAGTATAGCTGGAAAGAAATGTTTTTCATCCGTGCAGGAGTCAAACGAACAATCGGCGAAAGTATATTCGGAAAAGATGGAACTTCGGAAGAGGATATTTCTTTAGGAGCCGGCGTGAAAGTACCAATCAGTATTGCAAAAATTGATGTCGATTATGCTTATTCTAATTTTAACAGGTTAGGCAGCATTCACAGAATATCATTAAATTTTACATATTAAAAGCTTATGAAATTAACAAAATTATTTATACTAGTCAGCTTATCATTAATTCTAATTATCGGCTGTCAGGAAAAGTTTGATTTAGCAACTCTCCCTACAGCTACAAATTTAATTTTAGGCGACACCTCGTATGTTGAAATCTTTCCGGCATTCGAAGGATTCAAAAATCCAACGGCGATTCTTGCGGGGCACGACCAACTCCTTTATATCGCAGATACAGACAACAATCGGATAATCCAAATGAACGAAGCGGGTGTAATTTTGGGGGAAATTACTATTCTCCGTCCCATCGCACTTGCTCAAGACTTGCGTTTGGATTTATTGGTATCGGGTGAAATATTTATTGATTCAACCAGAACGATTGGCGGACTTTTCCGCATTCATCTTTACGAAGCTGAACATCGAATTGCGAATGCCCGTATTGATACAGTTTATAAAGAACCTGCAAAACCAAACAGACGGTTTCGCGGAATCGGAATTTTAAGAGAGAACCAATATTTAATTGCACGTGATGGTCCAGATAATTCAAGTTTTGTAGATCCCGATACTCGTGTTCTTTGGTTTAATAAAAACGATAAAATGATTACACCCTTAGGCGATTTGGCAACTCGTGAAGGATCCGGTATTGTAGATATTTTAAGAGTAACCGGATTGGTAACTTTCCCGAATAGTAACGATTTTATTCTCATACAAAGTTCAGTTGATGGAAGAATGACTTACGGAGCTTTGTGGATGGTTTATCATAAAAGTTATGACTTCGAGGGTTGGCTGCCAAAATTCACTACACCATCGGAATTTATGAGACCCAAAAGATTTATCGAACCTTCGGCAGTAACCATCGATCGTTCCCGACTAGATATTTTTATTATTGATCAGGCAACCGATACTGTAACAAAGTTTGATAGGCGGGGATTATATAAAGCCGAATCATTTGGTAACGGAAAAATTGCAGCATCGGGTCAGGGTCAACTATTGAAAGCTCCGAAAGGTGCGGCGTTTATGACCAAGACTCTTTACATTTCTGATAGCGGTAATAATATAATCAGAAGATTCCGATTGAGCACGGATAGGTAAGAAATAAATATATGTTTTAAAAGACCTCTTCCATTGAAAAATTGGAGAGGTTTTTTTTTATTGCAATCTGAAACTTAATATGAATCAGCAATGATATATTATTTCCTATAGCTTGTGAGAAATAAACATTTTCTGTATATTTCATTCGAAAGGATATTGGTATGATAGATATTACAAAAACATATATTGTCGATGAAAATAATAACAAGGTCGCTGTTCAACTTGACATAAGTACTTTTGAAAAAATCGAGGAGTTATTAGAAAACTATGGATTGGTTCAGTTGATAAAGGAAGTTGAAAACGACGAAAAGCTATCTATTGCTGAAGCCAAAGCATACTATCAAACTTTGGATTCGAAACCGTGAAAGTAGAGTTTAGGAAACGGTTCCTAAAAGAACTTTCCAAAATTCCTCCTTCCGTTAGGCAGGAGATTGAAAATTTTGTCTTCATAAAAACTTCTTCGCTTAAAACAATATTTGAAATATCTAAAATTGAAAAAATGAAAGGATATCCGAACTATTACAAAGTTCGTTTCGGTTCATACCGAGTAGGCTTGAAATTAGAAGATGATACAATAAATTTCGAAAGAGTGCTTCATAGAAAAGATATCTACCGTTATTTCCCTTAGGATTATTTCAAGAGACTAAAAATTTTGATATTAGGGACACATTTTATATATCTAAAACGATTTGTATTGAGTTCAGCACTGTTTCCATCCGGAGAGGTGGCCGAGTGGTCCGTTCCAATTATAAAATAATTGGAACGAGATCTCGTTCCGACTGTGTCGGAACGGACTGAAGGCAACGGTTTGCTAAATATATATAAGTAAAAACTAATATATTCTTATCTAATAATGAGCATAATAGTTTATATTTTATACTATAATAAATTTAAAAAAACATATGTTGGACAAACAAATAACCTCATCGATCGGTTAGAGTATCATAACTCCGGAAAAGTAAAATCCACAAAACGATATATTCCATGGGAGGTGTTGTACTCCGAAAAATTTCCGAGTAGAAGCGAGGCTATGAAACAGGAAAAATGGTTTAAAGGTAAGACAGGCAGGAAAATGATTTCGGAAATATTACGAAACAAATTAATATTTTGATATTAAACACACTTTTAATATATTAAGAACGATTTGTATTGAGTTCAGCACTGTTTCCATCCGGAGAGGTGGCCGAGTGGCTGAAGGCAACGGTTTGCTAAACCGTCATAGTGGGAAACTGCTATCGAGAGTTCGAATCTCTCCCTCTCCGCTGAGGGTGATTCAATAGAATCACCCTTTTTTGTTATCTTGATTTACTAAAAACTTATTTGTATTTTAAAAACGTAAATTACACAATAAATTAAAATCTTTAAATGATATCAGAAACAATTCGTGTCCGTTTTGCTCCGAGTCCAACCGGTTATCTTCACGTTGGTGGCTTGCGAACGGCGTTATACAACTATCTCTTCGCTCGCAAAAACAAAGGCGTTTTCATACTCCGCATCGAAGATACTGATAGAACTCGCTATGTTGAAGGGGCTGTCGAAAATCTGATCAATACTTTACGCTGGGCAGGTTTAGAGTTCGACGAAGGTCCGAAAAAAGGTGGGAATTTCGGTCCTTACATTCAATCCGAACGGCTTGATATTTATAGAAAATATGCAGAACAACTTGTGAAAGAAGGGAAAGCTTATTATTGTTTTTGCACAAGCGAACGACTTGATAAAATGAGGGATGACTTAGAAGGAACGGGTGCTTTTGCAAAGTATGATAAAACTTGTTTAAAACTTTCACAATCAGATGTCGAAAAGAATTTAGCAAGTGGAAATTCGTACGTCATCCGTATGAAAGTTCCCGATAACCGCATCATTAAATTTCACGACTTGATACGCGATGAAGTAGAAATCGCAAGCGACTTGATTGATGATCAAGTGCTGATAAAATCGGATGGTTATCCTACGTATCACTTAGCAAATGTCGTTGACGACCATTTAATGAAAATAACACACGTTATACGTGGCGAAGAATGGTTGCCCAGCGTCCCTAAACATATTTTACTGTATGAATATTTCGGATGGGAAATTCCAAAGCTTGCACATCTCCCATTATTGTTGAATGCCGATCGAAGTAAATTAAGCAAACGCCAGGGGGATGTTGCTGTCGAAGATTATAAAGCAAAAGGATATCTGAAAGAAGGGCTAATTAACTTCGTTGCATTTCTCGGATGGAATCCCGGCGATGAAAGGGAAATATTTTCATTGGATGAATTAGTGAAAGAATTCTCCCTCGAACGCGTCGGTAAAGCAGGCGCCATATTCAATATCGAGAAACTCAACTGGATAAATCTCCAACACATTCATCAAAAGTCGAATGAAGATTTAATTCCAATATTAAAAGAGATTTTAGCAAATTCAAAATACAAAAGTTTGAATTTATCGGATGAGTATTTGGCAAATGTAATCGGTGCAATGCGTGTTAGGATAAATTATGTCGCTGGAATTTTAGAAAAAAGCAGCTACTTCTTTGAACCACCGCAGTCGTATGATGAAAATGTAATAAAAAAACACTGGAGACAAGAAACCCCGAACCAATTGACTAAATTAATAAAGGAATATTCATTTCTACAAAATCCAACAAAAGAGGATTACGAAGCAGTCCTTAAAAAAACTGCTGAACAATTAGGAATTGGAGCCGGTAAGCTTATCCATCCGACCCGCTTATCTGTGTCAGGAGTGGGTGAAGGTCCTGGACTTTACGATATTCTTTTTACATTAGGAAGAGAGGAAGTTATCAAAAGAATTGAAACCGCAATTCAACGAATTGTCATAGACAATCAATAAAATAAAAATCTGAGAATGAGCAACCAAGAAAATAAAAACGAAATAAACGGCGATGCTGCTATCCGTACAAATTTTATACGCGAAATTATTAATGAAGATTTGCAGACGAACAAGTATAACGGAAGAGTCCATACCCGTTTTCCCCCCGAACCTAACGGATATTTGCACATCGGGCATGCTAAATCGATTTGCTTGAACTTCGGTATAGCACGCGATTATAACGGACTCTGTAATTTGCGATTCGATGACACTAATCCAAGCAAAGAAGATGTCGAGTATGTGGATTCTATTAAAGAAGATGTTCATTGGTTAGGATTCGATTGGGAGGATAGAGAATATTATGCCTCCGATTATTTTGAACAGTTGTATCATTACGCTGTTCAGTTGATTAAAAAAGGAAAAGCTTACGTATGCGACCTGACTGCCGATGAAATTCGCGATTATCGCGGAACGCTTACTGAACCAGGCAAAGATAGCCCGTTTAGAAATCGGTCCGTCGAAGAGAATCTGGATTTATTTACACGTATGCGTCAAGGTGAGTTTGCCGACGGTTCAAGAACACTGCGTGCCAAGATAGATATGTCGTCTCCAAATATCAACCTGCGCGACCCAATTATGTACAGAATTTTAAGGTCAACTCACCATCGCACAGGCGATGCGTGGTGCATCTATCCAACATACGACTGGGCGCACGGTCAATCCGATTCAATCGAAGGTATAACACATTCCATTTGCACATTAGAATTTGAAGACCACCGTCCACTTTACGATTGGTACATAAATGAACTTGGTATTCATCATCCTCAACAGATCGAATTTGCACGACTTAATTTATCCTATACCGTTATGAGTAAAAGAAGATTACTCCAACTTGTTGAAGAAAGTTATGTAAAAGGTTGGGACGATCCACGGATGCCAACGATATGCGGTCTGCGTCGCCGCGGATATACTCCTGAATCATTGCATCATTTTGCCGACCGTATCGGTGTTGCAAAACGTGAAAACATGATTGACGTAGCGCTGCTCGAAGATAGCTTGCGGCAGGATTTGAATAAACGTGCAATGCGTGTTATGGCAGTTCTGCGTCCGTTGAAAGTTGTAATACTAAATTACCCTGATGATCGGGTTGAGGAACTTGAAGCAGTGAATAATCCGGAAGACGCAAGTATGGGAACCCGGAAAATTCCGTTTTCAAAAGTAGTGTACATCGAGCAGGATGATTTCCGTGAAGACCCGCCAAAAAAATATTTCCGACTTTCACCCGGTAATGAAGTCCGTCTTCGTTATGCTTACATCATTAAATGCGTAGATGTAATTAAAAATGAGAAAGGCGAAATATCAGAAATTCATTGTACCTACGATCCGGAAACTAAAAGCGGTTCTCCAAATAGCCAACGTAAAGTAAAAGGAACCATTCACTGGGTATCGGCACCACATGCGATTGATGCCGAGGTAAGGTTATACGACCGTTTGTTCAACGTAGGAAATCCGGGCGGAGATAATTGGAAAGAAACACTCAATCAGAATTCTCTTGAAATATTATCAGATTGTAAATTAGAAAAAAGTTTGAACCAATCTAAACCGAAAGATAAATACCAGTTTGAACGGCTTGGATATTTTTGTTCTGATTACGATTCGACAGACGGCAAGCTAATATTCAATCGCACTGTAACTCTTAAAGATACATGGGCTAAAATCGAAAAATCAATTTAATTACCTTGCATATTACTTTTAAAAGTAATATATTTTTTCAAAATTTTAAGGAAGTATGACATCTCAAAATATTATCCGAATTAAAAACGCAGTATTTTATGCATACCACGGAGCCGATAAAGAGGAACAGCGGCTCGGCGGTAAATTTGAAGTTGATATAGAGATGCATACAAATTTTTCAAAAGCAATAGAAACAGATAATTTAAAAGATACAATTGATTACGAAACGGTATATGCACAAATTAAAGATATTATTAATGGCAAAAAATATTTCCTTTTAGAAACATTAGCCGAAACGATAGCCGATTTGATTTTACGAACACATCAAGGCATTAATTATGTAACTGTTTTCTTACGTAAACCTCATCCACCTGTAAAGGGTGTTGTCGATTATGTTGAAATAATAGTATCACGAGAACGAAGTTAAGTATGTTTCGAGTTTATTTAGGTCTTGGATCGAATATCGGGGATAGGCTAAATTTTCTTTCGAAAGCTCTGAAGGAATTAAATAAAATTTCGCTGATAAAATTAGTATCATCAATTTATGAAACAGAACCTTGGGGCGTTAGCAACCAGGAGAGATTTTATAACACTGTTATAGAAATCGAAACCGAATTCTATCCGCTTGATCTTTTGAATAAAATACAAAAAATAGAAACTAAATTAGGCAGAAAAAAACTTTCTCATATGGATCCAAGGACAATAGATATAGATATATTATTTTATCACGGCTGGTCGTTCGAAAATAACACCTTGACGATTCCACATCCGGAATTAGAACGCAGAAGATTTGTACTCGAACCAATCAGCGAAATTGCTCCTCTTGCGGTTCATCCTATTATCGGTAAAACAATGATTTCACTATTGAGACATTGTAGAGATAAAAGTTTGGTTATGCGGACAACTCATTCATTAACAATCAATCCGCCAAATGCCGAAGGCATGCCATTGGCAGGCGGACTAAAACGAGAAGGATAGAAAATTGTTAGACATCAATTCACTTATCGAACAATCAAATATCAGGCACATCGCAATCGAAGGGGTTATTGGAGCAGGAAAAACAAGTTTGTCTGTAAAGTTAGGCAATCTTTTAAATGGTAAGGTGGTATTGGAAAAGTTTGAAGAAAATCCGTTTCTTTCAAAATTTTATGAAGACCCGCTGCACTATGCTTTTCAAACTCAAATATTTTTCTTGTTGAGCAGATATAAGCAACAACAAGAATTGTTTCAAGCTGATTTGTTTCATAGGTTTCTTGTAACCGACTACATTTTTGAAAAGGATAAAATATTCGCTTACCTCAATCTTGTTGATGATGAATTGAAACTGTACGAAACTTTAATCGGTAGTATGGAACACAATATCCCTACACCCGATTTGGTAGTCTATATTCAATCGAGTGTGGAGAGATTGATGTCGAACATTAAAAAGCGGAACCGTGATATCGAAAAAAATATGGCGGCAGATTATATACGCGACTTGAATGAAGCATACAATTATTTCTTTTTCCGTTATAAAGCAGCACCGCTGTTGATTGTGAACGCAACAGGAATGGATTTTGTGAACAACGAACAGGATTTCGATGAACTTGTAACTGAAATCCTACGCTCAAATAAAGCTGCCGTTGAATATTATAACCCAATCAGAAAGAAGGGATAGATTCGTTTGTTGCGTTTTATTTTAATATTGCTCATCCTATATTTCCTTTGGAGGGTGATAAAAATTATCAGTAGAATATTCGATAAAGGTCGAACTACTAATAATCAATCGCAGGTAAAACCATATCCGTTCGAGAACGTCGAAGACGCGAAGTATGAAGACATCACCGATAAAGATAAGAACAAAGAAACATGAACTTAATAAATTTTGAAGAAGAAATTTTAAAACTTAAAAAAGAACTGAACGCAGTAATCCTTGCCCACTATTATCAATACTCTGAAATACAGGATATAGCCGATTTCGTTGGCGACAGTCTTGAACTTTCTAAAAAAGCTGCTGCAACCGATGTAGATGTGATTGTTTTTGCGGGTGTTCACTTTATGGCTGAGACTGCAAAAATTTTAAGTCCTGATAAACAAGTTTTACTTCCCGATTTAGAAGCCGGCTGTTCGCTTGCTGAAGGTTGTCCTGCAGATGCTTTTAAACTTTTTAAAGAACAACATCCCGATCATCTCGTTATTACGTACATCAACTCAACTGCAGAAGTTAAAGCATTAAGCGATATTATTTGCACATCGAGCAGCGCCGAAAAAATTATAAACAAACTTCCGCAAAACCAAAAGATAATATTTGCACCCGATAGAAATTTAGGGAAGTATTTGATTAAAAAAACCGGTAGGGATATGTTACTTTGGCAGGGGAGCTGCATCGTTCACGAAACATTTAACGAACGGAAAATAATCGAATTAAAAGCCCAGCATCCGAATGCAAAACTCATTGCCCATCCTGAATGCGAAGAATCGCTCTTAAGCGAAGCCGATTTCATCGGTTCAACAAGCGGTTTGCTTAAGTATGTTTGCCAAAGTTCTGATAAAGAATTCATTGTAGCAACCGAAGTTGGTATAATCCATCAGATGGAAAAATATTGCCCTGATAAATTATTCATACCTGCGCCTCCGAACGATGCAAGCTGCTCATGCAACGAGTGTCCGTATATGAAATTGAATACGATGGAAAAACTTTACCTGTGTATGAAGAACCGTTCTCCGGAAATAATTATTAATGAGAACTTACGATTGCAAGCTCTTGTTCCGATACAAAGGATGATGGAGATGAGTCTGTAATGGTTACATTTAATATCACTTATGAAACTTAATAAAATTTATAACGAAGATTGTTTGGTTACAATGGGTAAGATACCCGATAACTACATTGACTTTGTAATTACATCGCCACCTTATGATGATATTAGGAATTACAATGGTTTTCAATTTGAATTTAAAAAAATTGCAAATGAATTATTTCGGGTTTTAAAAAATGGTGGTGTAATAATTTGGGTTGTAGGGGATTCTACTATTAATGGTACTGAAACAGGAACATCGTTCAGGCAAGCGTTATACTTTAAAGAAATTGGTTTTAACCTGCACGATACAATGATTTACTATAAAAACAACCCAATGCCACAAACAGGCAACAGATATCATCAACATTTCGAATATATGTTTGCATTTTCGAAAGGAACTCCTAAAACTTTTAACCCTATTACTGAATCCACAAAATACAGAGGTTTGGCGAACATGAAGAATAGAGGACAAAGTGGTTCTTTAAATTACGAAAAAGTTGAACGAACAACAGAAAAAAAAGTTGGTAATGTTTTTTTCTATTCAGTCGGCGGAGGAATTTCAACAAAAGATAAAATTGCTTACGACCATCCCGCTATTTTTCCTGAGAAACTTGTCGCAGACCAAATAAACACTTGGACAAATGAAAACGACCTTGTTTATGACCCTTTTATGGGAAGTGGAACAACTGCAAAAATGGCTCATTTATTAAAAAGAAAATGGTTTGGCTCTGAAATTTCAAAAGAATATGTTGAAATTGCAGAAGCAAGATTAAAAGAGCATACAATAAATAATTTATTTACATCAATTTAACATGAATTTAGTTGAAAGAGGCTCACAAACAGCGAAAGACGGTTTCAGAAATGAAGACGATATCGTAAAAAAATTTAACGATTGGAAAAAAGATAAAGATTCTCGAGCCTGGTTAATTTTGATGAAGTATAAGCTTTCTGAAATTGAATATGTTAAAGCAGTAAAAATATCGGGGTTTAAAGCAGATGTTCAAGTTCAAGTAACTATCAAATTAAAAAAAGCAATTGATGTTGAAAATATTCAAGTTAAATTAGTGAGTAGTCTAAAAGGATTCAATCAAATTGATAAACGTTGGGTAGATAAATATTCTGAAATGTGGGATATTCCCACTAATATTGTTTCAATTCTTAAAAGATATACGGGGGAAGAAAAACCGACAATCAAAAAGCCAATCGACAAACGAAGAATGTATGCTTCTGAATTTACTGATTTAGAGCAGAAAAGAATCCTTGAATGGCTTAAGAAAAATCAATCATTAATTGTATCTGATATTTTAAAAGGACAAGGTAAATTTGCTGCTGAATGGATGCTGGTTGCACAAAAAGTTAATAAAAATTCTCGTTGGATTCTTAAATCAATAAACTATTGTTTAAATTTCTTTGGTAATGGTGAAATTAAAATAACAACAAGAGGAAATTTTAAAATAGGTAAAATTACCATGCAAAGAAAAGGTGGGGATGGTGGCAGAGATACATCAAAAATGTTACAATTTAAAATTAACCCAGCAGAATTATTTGATATTGAATAAAGAGTATAGCAGTTTGACCGTATAGTACTTTTAAATGTCCTGCAGTTTTTAGACTGAAACCGATAAAACAAATTTTACCGAACGGCTGGCTTTAACCTCAAAATTATCTTAAGTTTAATTTTCCCTCCACTTTAGCTTTATCAAAAAATATCTTGAATTTTAACTTTTCTAAATATTTACTTGAAAAGATAATTGTATTGTATTATATTACTACAAGTTATATTTATTGAAACAGAATAATGAGGCGGGCGTATTAGCTCGCGACCCTTTATTCATAAATAAATTCGATAGTTAAAATGAAAATATTATCCTTATTAGTCATCATCGCAATATCTCTGGATTTTGCCTTCGCTCAGCATCCTATGCTTGAACAAAAGTCGGCACAACTCAGTGTCATTGATGAAGCCCGACAGTTAAACGATGCCGGACTTTTTCAGAAAGCTCAGTGGCTTTTAGAAGACTACCTGCGAGCGTTGCCACAATCGGAGAATCGTATCGAGGCGCTCGGATTGCTCGTTCAATCGTTTATCGAACAAGAAAAGTACGAAGACGCTTATCAGACTGGCGAAGAGTTGTTTCATCAAAAAGTATCAGGCAACCAATATCTCACAACACTTTTTTATCACGGTTTAGCAGCATATCACTCGGCACGTTTTATACCTGCTGTGAAATCTTATCAAGAACTAATCAAATCTGATTCAAAAAATATTTTTACCGGTGTTGCATATTATTGGAAAGCAGCTTCTGAATACGAATTGGATAATCTTCTAAATGCTGAAGCAGATGTAAAGAATGCTTTTGAACTTTTGAATACTAATTCTCTCACGCGCAAAAGTATCGGGAAAGATGATGTTCTTTTCTTGTGGGCACGGGTTTATGAAAAACAGAACGCAATAAATTCTGCTATCGAACAGTTATTAAAATTAGCAACCGACTATCCTTCGAGCGAGTTAATAACAGATACAAGAATTCGTTTAGCCGCACTTTATATCCGCACACAAAGATATGGAAGTGCAATTGAACAATTGAATACTGTTACAACACTAACAACCAAGCAAAAAAACGCATGGCTTTTTTTCTTTGCGGAAGCTGAGTATTACATAGGTTCTTACAAAAATGCTCATAAGTACTACACTGAATTACTACGATATTATCCGTTCGGAGTTTATGCCCGACAAGCAAAATATGGATTAGCATGGAGTTATCTGAAGGCAAACGATTACTCAAATGCTGTAAAAGAATTTCGAACAATCAGTTTCGGCAGCGATTCGTTGGCACAAAATGCTTTGTATCAAATCGGAACTATTTCGATACTAACCGACAGCACAGCCGCAGCAGTTGAAGCGTTTGAAAAATTAATTGAAAAGTTTCCGTACGACGAATATGCCGACAACGCATATTACCAAATTGGAATGATTAGATACCGCACAGGTCAGTATCACGAAGCGAGGCGGCAATTTCAGATTGCTTCTCGGCTTTTTCCACAAAGTGAAATTCGTGCTGAGGCATATCGTATGTTAGGCGAGGCAAGCTTGAGAGTAGGCGATTTATCAAATGCACAATTTGCATTTGCACAAGTTCAAAAATATTCATCTTCAGATACATTAACTTCTGCAGCACTTTTACAGGAAGGTATCGCATTATATCATCTGGGCAGATTCAGCAGTAGTGTTGAAAAGTTTTCTGAGTTCATTAAAAAATTTAGTCGACATCAACTTATCGCCGAAGCGTACCTATGGCGAGGCGAAGCTTTATATCAAGCTGCAAAATTTGAGGATGCCGAAAATGCTTTTTCAACTGCGATAAATATTTTATCATCTAAACATCCCAAACGAACCGATGCACTGTATGGGTTAAGCTGGTCGCTGTTCGAACAAAAGAAATTCAGGCAGGCAATTTCAGCTTTCGACCGGTTTATAAAAGATAGTCCTAATAGTAATTTGGTAATCGAAGCATCCCTCCGCAAAGCCGATTGTTATTTCTTCCTGCGTGAATACGATAAAGCAAGCCAATTATACAGTTCGTTGGTTGACGACCAAAAAGACCCGCGGTTGGCTGAATATGCGGCGTTTCAGTTGGGCTTATCTTTTATCCAGCGAGGCGATATTAAACGCGGAATAGAGCATCTGAGACGTTTTCTTGTACGTTTCCCGAATTCGTTATTTGTTGAAGTTGCACAATTCAACATCGGTTGGGCGTTCTTTTCAAACGAACAATTCGCTTTGGCAAACGATGAGTTCAATATCTTTGAAACGAACTATCCCGAGAGCCAACTTATGCCGCGCGTTTTATTGAACAAAGGAGATGCATTCTACAATTTAGCAACATACGACAGTGCACGAATTTATTACGAGCGGGTTATCAAGGAATACCCAAAAAGTCTTTTACGTCCTGATGCTATAAACGGGTTGCAATTCACTTATCAAGCTCAGGGAAAATCGGCTGAAGCATTAGCCGCAATCGATGCAATCATCTCAGACCAATCTGATGCTGGCGGTACCGATGAGTTGCTTTTGAGAAAAGGAGATATATTATTCGGTCAAGGTAGTTTCGGACAGGCGGCGATGGAATATTTGAAGATTCTAAATTTACAAACCAATCAAACTGTAAGAGCGAAAGCATTATTTCAATTAGGCAGGTCGTTCGAATTCGAAAACAATCATAAAAAAGCAATTGAATTCTTCGAACTGGTTTCTACTGAATATCCCGAAAGTGAACACGCCCCATCTTCGATACTTGCAATCGGTTATCTTCAGCAAAAGGTGAAGCAGTGGCGGGGGTCGCTTACTCAATTCAACAATTTAGCAGAACGTTATCCTAACTCGCCATTGATTTGGGAAGCACAATATAATGCTGGCATCTCGCTTTTGAGTTTGAAAGAAACCGCAAACGGACGTAAAGTGTTTGATAAAGTAATAGCACAAGCACCAGCGAACGATTTTTTTGCACATCGAAGTCGTTTGCAGATTGCACGTATGTTGCAAACGCAGAAGCAATACAACGCATCGAACGATACCTTAACAATAATTATTACACGGTTGAGCGATGACATTGCAGTGGAAGCTTTATTGTTGATGGGCGAAAATTATCTGTTACTTAAACGACCGAAGGATGCACTCGAAGCTTTCAACCAAGTGGTCGAAGGATTTGCACAATATCCGGCACTATTAGAACGGGCATTGCTAGGCACCGGTGAATGTTACGAGCGATTAAACGACCGCACAAAAGCTCGCGAAGCTTATCAGCTAATTGTTAACAATCCGGTAGATTCAATCGTAAAAAAAGATGCTGAAGATAGATTAAGGAGATTACGACGATGAAGTATTTAAGCGTAACGATAATTGTTTTACTTTTTTGTTTGAATAATTTATTTTCGCAGCAAGAAGATAAACCAAAAGAAATGCCTAAGCTTGATATTCCTGAAATTACAATCGTTGGAAAGAAAGCGGTCGTGTTACCTTTTGCCCGCAAGGGAGAAATGTTAGCTATCGACTACTTCGAAGCCAAAGCTGCCGACACTTCAATTTTAGGTGAAAGAATCAGAGTTCCGGTTACAGCCGGGAAATTTGCACAATACAAAGAAAGTGTGCAACCGTGGCGGGCATACGTCGAAGGTTCAGCCGGCAATTACTCAACCTTGAATCTATTTGGAACTGCTGGCTATTCTGATGTTTCGTGGGAAGCATCAATTCGCGGCGGCTTTGGAACTACGAACGGTCATACAAAAAATGCCGATGCTTCACAATTTCTCGTGGGAAGCGATTGGAGTTCCAACGTTTACACCGATAACAATTTTTTAAAAAGTTTCCGTGTTGCAGCAAAGACCGATTTTTCGGGAGATAAGTTTGGTATATTCGGTTTTAAAAATTATTCAATTGAACGAACCCGTCGTTTGTTTAATTTTAATACTCAAATAATTTCATCCGAATTTAAGCCCGTTTCGTTTAATCTTGGACTTGGTTTGGCATCCCTCACTATTAGCGATAATGCAAACGAGGCAAGTGTCTTTTCTCCCTCTGTTAATGCTTCAGCCGCTGCCGATTTAGCTTCAGTCGGTCTCCTAACTCATTTTTCATACGAAACTTCTTCATTAGATTATCAGATTCCATTTGAGTCGCCTGCACTCTTAAATTTTTCAACAACTGCACAATATAAGTTTTCAGAAAACTTTTCAGCGATAGGAGGATTAAAGTATGTTTACGGAGCTAACTCGGATGGTGGCGATCAAAAGTATTTATTTCCTGTTGCTATTTTACGTTGGGATGCTTTCACAAATTTCTCTCTTTCAGCTTGGTTAGAGCCCGATGTTTCGTCGGCTTCATACATAAAACGTTCTATTGAAAATCCTTACCTCATCCAGCAGATGGTTTTGCGGAACGAGTTCAAACCGATTCATTTCGGGCTAAACACAAAATATTCCTATGGAATATTTACAAGCGATGCAAAAATCTCCTATGCCGAAGCCGACGATAGTCAGTTTCCATTTGTTAATAATGGATTAGTATATTTGGGATATGCCGATACGCGACAGATAAAATTCGAGTTTAATAGTTCGATGATAATTCAACAGAATGCAAAAATATTTCTGAACGGGATAGTTCAATCAATCAATGAGCGTTCCACAAATGTGCGATTGCCAATGATTCCGGGTTTACAATTAAACAGTCGTGGAGAGATGAACTTAAATATTCCGATGAAAATTTGGCTATCGGCAGATTATTTTTCATCCCGTAAAATCGAAAGTGTGGGTTCAGACGAATTACCCGGATATTTTTTATTGAATACCGGTGCTTCATCGAATGTCTTTAAATCTACTGTTCTCTCGTTTGATGTTGAAAATATTTTAAATACTTCATACGATTGGTGGTATGGCTACGAAGCACCCGGTATCAGGTTACGACTAAAACTTCAATATTCTTTATAAATGAAAGGATTTGTAAAATGGATTTGCTGACGATGTTCCATAAAGGCGGTATTCTTATGTATGGTATTCTTATTTTATCATTTGCTGCCGGTTACATTGTAATTGAAAGATACTTCACTTTGCGACGTTCACGCCCGGCATCCGGTAGATTTGAGATGAGTTTGAGAATGATGTTAGGTAAAAAAGATTTAGACCACGCAAAGGAATTTGCAATACAAGACCGCTCGCCGTCGGGGCGAATTGTACTTGCTGCACTCGAAAAAGTTCATCACAATCCGGGACGAGTTCGCGAAGCAATCGAAGACCAAGGTCGCGAAGAAATCGCTCAACTCGAAAAACATTTAGGCATCCTCGCTTCTGTAGCAGGTATCGCACCTATGTTGGGTTTTTTAGGAACAGTAACCGGGATGATAACAACTTTTCAAGCTGTCGCGGCAACCGGCGGTCAGGCATCGCCCGTTGAATTAGCAGATGGTATTTGGGAAGCTCTGATTACAACCGCATTTGGTTTATTCGTTGGAATATTTGCTTACGGGGCATACAATTGGCTCGTTGCGCGAACTCAGGAAATTGCGATGCAAATGGAAAGAATCGGTCGCGAAATTCTTGATGTGATCGAAGAAGAATTGCACGTAGCTGTAAATCCACAAAGCGGTGATATCAAAATCAGAACAAAACAAACGGAGGGTGTGAAATGAACTTTCAATTTCAAGGACATAAAAAATATTTGAGTATGTTTCATTTTTCATCCCTAACCGATATCGTTTTATTGCTGCTTATATTTTTTATTTTAACTTCAACTTACACGGTGCTTCAGGGAATGGATGTTACACTTCCGGCGGCAACAAGCTCACAGCCTCCGCAACGGAAAACTATATCCATAGCCATGACGAAGGACAAAAAATTGTTTGTCGAAAATAAACAAGTAACCAAAGACCAATTAGCTGATGCGTTGAAAGCGGTCTTTACACAAGACCATCAGATTGTAATTCAAGCCGATAAAAGTTTAGTGCTCGAAGCAGTGGTTGAAGTTTTAGATATTGCAAAAGGAATCGGTGCAACGCGATTATTTATAGCAACTGAATCTGCAAAATAACATTGGCAAACGGTGTAAAAATATTGGAACTCGACGAAAGGCAAACGAAGGTTGTATCATTATTTGGTACGTTGCTGTTCCACGTTTTGTTTTTTTTAATATTAGCTCTGTTTGGATTTAAGGAACAAAAACCGCTTGAGTTGGTCGAACTTCAGTGGGGAAGCAGCAGTGGCGCGCCAAATCAAAGTACAGTTGAAGAAAAGACTGAAACGCCTCAGCAAAAAACTGAACAGCCGGTTGAGTCAGGTCAAAAAGCTGAAAAACCGAAAGTTGACTTACCAGCGATGAAAAGTGAATCGGAAGAAGCGATAGCATTGAAGGCAAAGAAGCAACGCGAGACAGCGGAGAAGCGTCGCACCGAAACCGAAAAGCCAACCAAAGCTAAAGTTCCGAAGGTTGACCGTTCGGCAGCAGCGGGCGCCGGAAAAACAACCGGTTACTCAATCGAGTGGTCGGGTGTTGGTTTCCGAAAACTTTTAAGCGGACGAATGCCTGTTTATCCCGAAGGGACTGATAAAGAAATGCCGGTTGCTTTGCAATTTACAGTTTTACCCGACGGAACTGTAACCGGAATCGTTCCGCTGCGTAGAAGCGATGAAACGTTGGAACGTGAAGCTATCTCGGCGCTTCGAACCTGGCGTTTCGATCCGCTCCCGGCTCAATACGATCAAGTTCCGCAACTTGGTAAAATAACATTCGTGTTCAAGCTGGAATAGTAAGTCGGATTTGTAATCCGACCAACTGTCAAGAAAATTATTTTATTAATATTAAACAACCCAAAAGGAATAATTAGATGAACCAAAAAACAAAATCATTCTCCAAATTTATTGCGTTACTTTTAATTTTTACAATAACAGTATCGCTAAATATTTTTGCCCAAGACGAGGGTATCCGTCCACACTGGTGGTTTGGTGCAGGTCTGGGCTTGAACTATAACATTTATAGTTCCGATATTACAAAACTTAATGGATTGCAAACATCACCATCAGCATTTACAAAAGGCTCAGGCGCCGGTTTATACATTGGTGGCTTGATAGAGTATCGTCCGACTGTCATGTGGGGTGGTTTCCTGAATTTAGGTTACGATGGCAGAGGTGCCGATTTTAACGAAGTAAATTCCGGCGGTGTGCATAAACTTTCGGCATCGTTAAATTATATTTCGATTGAACCGAATCTCCGTTTTAATCCAACTGGCGAGGGCTTTTATTTGTTTTTAGGACCTAAACTTGGTTTTAACGTTTCAAAATCATTTGAGTATGACTCACTGGGGGTAACAAGAAGTGGAGATTTCAGCAGTGTGCGAGGAACATTGTTCGGCGGACAGGTCGGTGTAGGTTATGATATTCCATTAACATCAAAAGAAAAAGAATGGCAGGTTGAATTATCTCCAAGCATCGGAGTTCATTTCGGACAAGGTGTCCGTACAATTGAAAAATGGAATTTAACGACGATCCGTTTTGGAGCTGCGATTAAATTCGGAAGTATGACAATTCCGCGTCAACGTGCCGAGCAGGATGTAACTTTCTCGGTTCGCTCACCACAAATAGTTCCGAAAGCCCGCAGCGTAGCCGAAACATTCCCGATTCGAAATTTTGTTTTCTTCGATGATGGCTCAACAAGAATTCCGAGACGTTATATTCAATTAAATTCTAATGATGCAGTTAATTTTAGAGAAGAACACTTATTCGAGCCGAAGCCGCAACAAGCGGCGGGCCGTTCGTCACGTCAAATGGAAGTTTATTATAATGTGTTGAACGTTTTAGGCGACCGGATGCGAAAATATCCAAATACAGAAATCGCCCTTTATGGTGCATCCAAAAAAGGAAATGAAATAGGTTTGGATATGGCAAAATCTTTAAAAAATTATTTGGTAGATATTTTTGGAATCGATGCAAAACGGATTGGAACTTTTGGACAAACGAAACCTGAAATACCTTCGCATCAACCTGGTGGAACACGCGAATTAAATCTAGTAACCGCTGAAGATAATCGCGTTGATATTACTTCAAAATATTTAGAATTACTTCTACCCGTAAAGATTATGGCGCTGCAGGAAGACCCGATTGATGCTGATGTTTTGTTTACAGTTGCAGGTTCCGAAAACATATTAGCTTCTTGGGGCATAGAAGTAACCGATAACCGAGGCAAAGTGAAAAATTTTGGACCTTTTAAAGCAAACCAGGAAAGAATCAGCGGCAATGCAATTTTAGGTGATGCTGAAGAAGGTGATTACAAAATCGTTATGATTGGTCAGGCACAAAACGGTGCAACGATTACGAAAGAGCAGAGGATTCGACTTGCCCGTTCCGAAGGTCCACAGGATCAAACCGGACTCCGTTTCAGTATTTTATTTGAGTTCGACCAGTCAAAAACTGTTGCAACCTACGATAAGTTTTTAACTGAAACAGTTGTTCCTAAAATTCCTGCTGGTTCCAATGTAGTGATTCACGGTCATACTGATTTAATCGGTGAAGAGAGCCACAATCTTACTCTGTCGCGTAACCGTGCAAGCGATGCGATGAATGTGATTCAACGTGAGCTGAACAAAGCCGGCAAAAAGAATGTAAGATTTGATACTTATGGGTTTGGCGAAGATGTTCGTCGTTCACCATTTGAAAATAATTTGCCCGAAGAACGGTTTTATAATCGAACTGTAGTTATTGATATAGTTCCTTAAACAGTATTTTGTAGTAGAGACGTCCCAAGGGACGTCTCTACTTTATTTGCCCATCTACTGTATCTTTTGTATATTCCTACAAATTAAAACAAATTATTTTACTAAAATCTAAAATCTACAGTCTCAAATGACAAAATATTACATCGAAGATTTATCAAAATACGTCGGCGAAGAAGTCGAAATTAAAGGCTGGCTCTACAACAAACGTTCAAGCGGTAAAATCAGGTTTGTTATCCTTCGTGATGGAACCGGGCTTGTTCAATGCGTTATTGTAAAAAACAATGTAACCGAAGAAGTATTTAATTCTTTCGATACGCTAACGCAGGAATCGTCTTTAATTTTAAAAGGGAAAGTCCGCAAAGAAGACCGGGCGCCGGGTGGTTTCGAAATAGAAACCACCGACATCAGGATAGTCCATATTGCGAGCGAATATCCAATAACACCGAAAGAACACGGCATCGAGTTCCTCTCGGATCTCCGGCATCTTTGGCTTCGGTCAGCGAGGCAGCATGCAATTATGCGGGTTCGTCATGAAATAATTCGTGCGGTCCGAGAATTTTTTGATAACCGTGGTTTCACTTTGATGGATGCCCCCATTTTCACTCCCGCAGCGTGCGAAGGAACAAGCACATTATTTGAAACCGAATATTTCGATTTAGGGAAAGCGTATCTTACTCAATCCGGGCAGTTGTATGGCGAGGCAGGTGCTATGGCATTTGGGAAAATATATGTTTTCGGGCCAACATTCCGTGCGGAAAAATCAAAGACTCGCCGCCATTTAACTGAATTCTGGATGGTCGAACCTGAAGTTGCCTGGAACGATTTAGACGACAATATGGAACTTGCAGAAGATTTTTTAGAACATATTGTAACTTCGGTTCTCAAAAACCGCAGCAACGAACTAAAAGTTTTGGAACGCAACACAGAAAAGTTGGAAAAGGTAAAAAAGCCATTTCCGCGAGTTTCATATTCTGATGCTGTTGAAATTTTAAAAAAGAACGGTGTCGATTTTCAATGGGGGAACGATTTCGGCGGAACGGATGAAACGATTATTTCAAGTCAGTTCGATAGACCTGTGATTGTCCACCGGTATCCCTCAGAAATAAAAGCATTTTATATGAAACGTGATCCTGAAAATCCGAAAGTTGCATTGGCGATGGATATACTTGCACCCGAAGGTTACGGCGAAATTGTCGGCGGCAGCCAGCGTGAAGACGACTACGATGCGTTAGTTCATAGAATTAAAGAACACAATTTACCTATGGAAGCTTTCGAGTGGTTCTTGGATTTACGACGTTATGGTTCGGTTCCGCACGCAGGATTCGGGCTTGGTATCGAAAGAACTGTATCGTGGATTTGCGGTCTTGAACACATTCGTGAAACGATACCGTTTCCAAGAATGATTTACAGATTAACACCGTAAAGGAAATTCAAAACTCAAAATCCAAAATCCAAAACATAAATCATAAATTCGAAATTGAATATGTTATCCGTTAAAAATATCAGAAAAGAATTCTCGACAGTAGTTGCTGTCGATGATGTTTCGTTCGAAGTAAAACGGGGCGAGGTATTTGGACTACTAGGCCCGAATGGCGCTGGTAAAACTACAACCATCCGAACGATACTTAATATCATTCAACCCAATAGAGGAGATATATTTTTCGACGGGAAACCATTCGACGATGCAATCAGAAACAAACTTGGCTATTTACCCGAAGAACGCGGCTTATATAAGAAAAATAAATTATTGAACACGATTGTTTATTTTGCGACCTTGAAAGGAGTTCCACAAACCGAAGCCCGTAAACGGGCTTACGATTGGCTGAAACGACTCGATTTACTTGCGTATGCCGAAAGGAAAGTTGAAGAACTCTCGAAGGGGAATCAGCAAAAAGTTCAGTTCATCATTGCAATTTTACATAACCCCGAACTTGTAATTTTAGATGAACCGTTTTCCGGATTAGACCCTGTAAATCAAATTGTGCTGAAAGATTTGTTTATGGAGATGAAAGACAAGGGAAAAGCAATAATATTTTCAACACACATGATGGAACAAGCTGAGAAGCTTTCCGATAAAATTTGTTTGATTAATCACGGTAAAGTAGTAATCGAAGGAAAACTTTCTGAAGTTAAAAGCCGTTTCGGAAAAAATACTGTTCACATCGAATTCGATGGTGATGGCGAATTTTTAAAATCAACAAACGGAATAGATAAGTTATTGCTTTATGAAAATTCTGCCGAATTTGAAATTAACGACCACCAGGGTGTAACAAACCTGTTTGCTCTCTTAACGCAAAAATTAAAAATCCGGAAATACGAGATGATTGAACCATCGCTTCATTCGATATTTCTTAGTATGGTTGGCGGTAATAAAATTAAAAAGAGCGAAGGAGTGAGTTTATGAGAAAAGCGCTTGCCGTCGCCCGCTGGGAATTTATCGAGAAGGTAAAAACAAAAGCATTTATTATTTCGCTTATACTGACTCCGCTTTTTATGATCGGGGCTTTTGTATTACCAACACTTTTGATTACGAAACCGGATACAGAGCCGCGAATTATCGGTGTTATTGATGAAACTAATGATCTGGGGAAATTACTCTCAAATAAATTGGAAGATAAGTTTAAACTTCCCGATGGAAAACCAAATTACATAATTCGTCATATCGGCAACCGTGCACTTCTCGATTTGGAAGAAGCCAAAAAAGAAGCTGATAATTTAGTTGTAAAAGAGGACATCGAAGGATATTTAATCATCCGTTCGACTATTTACAACGATTCGGTTTTTGAATACAGGGCACAGAATGTAGGTAATATCAAAGTAACTGAAAGATTGAACCGGACGATACGCGATTTAATTATAGAAAAAAAATTAAAGGCGGAAAATTTAGACCCTGAAGTAATTAAAAAACTAACTTTCCCGATAGAGTTGAAGTCGGTTAAAATATCAAAAACCGGCGAAGAAGAAGAATCCGATTTTAAAACGATGTTCTTCAGTGCATACATTTTTATAATGGCTATGTTCATTTTGATTATTTCAACAGGACAACTTTTAGTTCGCAGTATGGTTGAAGAAAAATCGAATCGTATAATCGAAGTGTTAATGTCGTCAAGCTCGGCAAACGATTTGATGGTCGGAAAAATATTGGGGTTGAGCGCCTTAGGTTTTGTTCAGATTGGAACTTGGGCTTTGATAGGTATTGCTATCGCGTTGAAATTCGGAACTGCGATTATATCACTCACAAGTGCTTTAGTACTTTTGCCATTTTTTATACTCGGATATCTATTTTATGCCGCAATTTTTGTCGGGGTTGGTGCACCCCTATCTACCGAACAAGAAGCTCAACAAGTAACTGGCTACCTCGTTATGATTTTATTTATTCCTCTGCTGCTTGCGATGTGGATTATGCAGGATCCTAATTCGCCATTAATCAGTATCTTAACTTTTATTCCGTTGTTAACTCCTACGATGATGGCTATTCGAATTCCGATTCAAATGCCATCGTTATTTGAAATACTCGCAAACATTATAGTTTTATCTTTATCGACTGTTGCAGCAATGTGGGCGGCAGCTAAAATTTTCAGAACCACTGTTTTGTCTTACGGAAAACGACCAAGTTTAAAAGAACTTTGGCATTATTTAAAATCAAAATAAAAGGAGAATGATATTATGAAAACTTTATTTTCTGCAATATTGGTTTTCTTGTTGCTATCGGCGAGTGCTTTTAGCCAAGTGATTGTTCCTTCAAAAGACCAGCCAACAGAATTGGAGCGTGATGTATTCGGCTTGGGCGCTTCGTTCGGACTCGGAACGGGGATGGGTTTGAGTTTCCGGCATCATCTTCCATCTATCGCATCGTATCAATTTACAGCGGGAATAATTAAAGATTCAAAAAAATTGATCTATGATTTGGGGTTGGAAGTTCAGTTCGATTTAGTGCGAGGCGAACGGACTCGCTTTTATGCCGGCGGCGGCAGCGGATATTATTACGTGGGCGAAACATCAAACGAACTCGATGGTCCATTACGACTCGCTGCAGGAATCGGAATTGAATCTAAAGCACGCGAAGCATTACATTTTTCGGCAAGTTTGTATTTTACATTTTTTACAAACGGACAGATATTTCCGCTGCCGCAATTTGGAATTCATTATTATTTCTTTTAATTAAAATTTAAAAAGGAGTTTAAAATATGCCAGTAAAACCAAGTGAAAAAGAAGAAGAATATATTGCAAGGATGGAGTTCGAGCGTCGCAAGAAGCTTGAAGCCGAAAAGCAAGTTAGGTTGATTGAAGAAGAAAAACAGAAATTGAGAGAACTTCACTTTAAGCACTGCCCAAAATGCGGAATGGATTTAGTGGAGATTGATTATAAAACAATTAAGGTCGATAAGTGTTCAGGTTGTGACGGGATTTGGTTAGACGCGGGTGAATTAGAAAGTATTTCTAACTTGGAGCAAGGCACATTGAGTAAGTTTTTCGGTGTGTTTAAGAAATAACTGAAATAAAAATATATTGCGGTACATCAGTTCTTAGATTTTAAAGGATGTGCCGACTAATTTGTTGACGTCATGAAAAGGGGAAGTTTTTGTGTCGCGCCGACGGTGCTTGTTATTGGTTGTCACACATTTTAGCTATAAACATTACGTCCCGAAAGCTTTCGGGACTAAAATATGGAATGATGGTTTATTAAAAAGCCCCGTACGGGCAAAACGTATATAGAAAAGAATTGAATAATCTAAAAAAGCTCCTTTAGGAGCGAAACAAAAATGGCAAATACATTTATCGGCATGAAATCCGACACAGCTCTCTCAGATTTGGTTCGTGATATTAAAGCAAATTCATCTAAATGGATCAATGAAGAAAAAATCAAACCAAAAAAATTTGAATGGCAAGTAGGGTATGGTGCGTTTTCTTATTCACACTCAATATCTTTTTGATATTGAAGATGGAACTGCGATAGGAAATTAAAAAAATGAAATCAGATTTAATAAAAATATTAACTTCCAGCTTCGAATTAGTATCGCATACTGCCGATGATGTCGAATTCTGGTTTGCAAGAGAATTACAAGAGCTGCTTGGCTATTCGGAATGGAGAAATTTTCTCTTAGTTATCGAGAAAGCAAAGATCGCATGTAACGCTTCGGGACAAGAAATAACCGATCATTTTGTTGACGTCAACAAAATGATCGACCTTGGTAAGGGTGCGCAGCGCGAAATCGACGACATTATGCTTACTCGCTATGCGTGCTACTTAATTGCTCAGAATGGTGATCCAAGAAAAGAGCAGATTGCGTTTGCGATGAGTTACTTTGCCGTTCAAACAAGAAAACAGGAAATTCTTGAAAAACGAATAGGTATTTGGGAACGATTGCAAGCACGAGAAAAGCTGACACAATCTGAACGTGAACTCTCAAGTATTATTTTTGAGCGCGGTGTGGACGATCAAGGATTTGCTCGTATTAGGAGCAAAGGAGATAAAGCATTGTTCGGCGGATATGCTACTCACGAGATGAAGGATAAGCTTGGTGTGCCTCAGAGCAGAGCGTTAGCCGATTTTCTTCCGACCATAACAATCAAAGCGAAAGATTTTGCAACTGAGATAACAAATTTCAATGTGAAGCGCGATGACTTAAAGGGTGAACAGAAAATAACAGACGAGCATGTAAAAAGCAATGTAGGTGTTCGCAAGGTTCTTCTTGATCGAGGTATTAAACCTGAAACCCTACCGCCGGAAGAAGATGTTAAAAAATTGAAACGTCGTGTAGATTCAGAAGATAAGAAGATGCTCAAAAGCGTAAAGAAGTTGACTAAGAAGAAAAACTGAAACATTGATTGTAAAATCTAATTTTAGTATATTCAAATCGATTTTTAAATAATCTAAAACAAAATAATGTCTATTGATACTATAGTTTTCTTCATTCTTGCAGCTACATCAATAATATCAGCTATTTTAGTAATTACGCGCCGCAGTCCGATAATAAGCGTAGTGTATTTAGTTTTTAACTTCATAATACTCGCAATCATTTATCTTACACTTCACGCTCAGTTTATAGCTGTGATTCAGGTAATCGTTTATGCCGGCGCTATAATGGTGCTTTTCCTTTTCGTTGTTATGCTTTTAAATTTAGGGAAAGAAGAAATGCTTACCGAAAAACTTACTTATAAAAAACGGATTGCAATCGGTTTAGCTGTAGTGATGTTAGTTCAAATAATCATCGGTTTAACTACAAGCTTCGGCGAGCACCCGAACCAGCTATCACCATTAGCGACTCAAATAGGAACGGTTGAACACATCGGCAAAGTCCTGTTCACCCAATACCTGCTCCCTTTTGAAATCACATCAATCTTACTTTTAGCCGCAATCATTGGCGCTGTTGTTTTAGCAAAAAAGAGAATTGGATAATCTATGATACCACTCAATTATTACCTCACATTAAGTGCAATCCTTTTTTCAATCGGTGTGGTCGGAGTTTTAGCACGCCGCAACGCTATCATCGTTTTTATGAGTATCGAACTTATGCTCAACTCGGTTAATCTTACGCTCGTTGCATTCTCGGCTTATTTAGGAAGCGCAACAGGGCAGATGTTCGTATTTTTTGTTTTAACAGTTGCAGCCGCCGAAGCCGCCGTGGGTTTGGCAATTATTATTGCACTCTTCAGAAATAAAATGACAGTCAACATAGATGAAATTAACATAATGAAATGGTGATGCACGAATATATCGGATTAGTAGTTTTATTTCCTTTTTTAGGATTTTTAATCAACGGACTTTTGGGTTCAAAAATTAAGTCCGAAAAAATTATCGGCACAATCGGAAGCGGAGTAATCGGTATCGGGTTTGCAATTGCAGCCGTCATTTTCTTTCAGATGCTTTCTTCGCCTGTCGAAAATCGATCGCACGTTATCGAAATATTTAATTGGCTCAGTGTCGGTTCACTCTCAATTAACGCCGCTTATCAAGTCGATCAACTCTCAATCATAATGACGTTGGTAGTAACCGGTGTCGGTTTTTTAATTCACGTTTACGCAATCGGATACATGCACGGCGATAAAGGATACTGGAGATTTTTTGCTTATCTGAATCTCTTCATATTCATGATGTTGAATTTAGTTTTAGCCGATAACTTCCTCCTGATGTTTTTAGGATGGGAAGGGGTCGGACTTTGTTCATATTTGTTGATTGGATTTTGGTATGATAAAAAATTTGAAAAAGGAACAACCAACGACGCAGCTATGAAAGCTTTCGTAGTGAACAGAGTAGGCGATTTCGGCTTTTTGATTGCTATGTTCTTGATATTTATTACGTTTGGAAGTTTGAACTTTGATACCGTGTTCGGACGTGCAGCAGCTTTCTCGGTTGGCGATGTTACAATATTTTGGATAGCTTTACTTTTATTCGTAGGCGCTACAGGTAAATCGGCGCAAATTCCGCTTTACGTCTGGCTGCCCGATGCGATGGCTGGTCCGACTCCCGTTAGTGCTTTAATCCATGCGGCTACTATGGTAACAGCCGGCGTTTATATGGTTGCACGCGCTTCAATATTTTTTGCACTCTCACCAAGCGTTATGCTAATTGTTGCAATCATCGGAGCGTTAACTGCAATTCTGGCAGCGAGTATCGGATTAGTGCAAAACGGAATTAAAAAAGTTTTGGCTTACTCGACTATCAGCCAATTGGGTTATATGTTTCTCGCATTAGGTGTTGGTGCATTTGCAACGGGATTATTTCACGTCGTAACGCACGCATTTTTCAAAGCACTTTTATTCTTGGGTGCCGGTTCGGTTATTCACGCAATGCATAATGAAGAAGATATACAAAAAATGGGCGGTCTTAAATCGAAGATGCCTACAACTTACAAAACATTCGTAATTGCGGCATTAGCGATTTCGGGTATTCCGCCGCTATCAGGATTTTTTAGTAAGGATGAAATCTTGTGGAAAGTTTTCGACGCAGGATATTGGCCCCTCTGGATTTTAGCAGCAGCTGGTGCAGCGCTCACAGCGTTTTATATGTTCCGCTTAACTATCTTAACGTTCGAAGGTACACCTCGTTGGGATAAAGGAAAGCATCTCAACGAGTTGAGTTGTCAACCTCACGAATCTCCCAAAGTTATGACGATTCCGCTAATAATTCTTGCAGTTCTTTCAGTGGTGGGTGGATTCATCGGAATTCCTGCAGCACTCGGCGGCAGCAATGCGATTGAACATTTTCTCGATCCGATATTTGAACGCTCGAATTCAATTCTCGCTCTCGGTCATCACGAGGTTGTTCCAACAGAATATATTTTGATGCTATTATCAGTTGTGATTGCAGTAGTTGGAATTTTATTCGCCCGCCATATTTATCTGAAGCGAAAAGATATAGCTGAAAATCTCTCCAAAAAATACAGCGGCATTCACAATCTTTTATGGAATAAATATTTTGTGGACGAAATTTACGACGCAACAATTTTAACCCCGACTGTAAAAGCTTCCGATAAATTACTTTGGAAAATTTTTGATGTCGGAATAATCGACGGTGCGGTAAACGGAACGGCAAAATTGATTAATATTTTGAGCGGTTATACACGACGAATGCAAGCCGGTTTCACGCAAAGTTACGCCGCTTATTTTGTTGCGGGCATCATTATCATTCTTGCTATTTTAATTATCCGGTAGGAAATAGAGAAAAATATTATGGAACATATTCTAACAGCAATTGTCTTCACACCGCTTTTAGGGGTTTTGGCATTATTCTTTATCAATCGTGAAAATGCGAACCTGATTAAAACATTAGGTATGGCTTTTAGTCTTCTAGCTTTCGTAATCTCGCTAGTTCTATTTTTGAAATTCGACGGCACAAATCCAAATATGCAGTTCGTTTACAAAATACTTTGGATTGAAAGTTTGAATGTATCATATAACGTCGGTGTCGATGGTATATCGCTGCTGCTCGTTATGCTAACTACTTTTCTGACTCCTTTAGCATTGCTCTCATCCTGGAATTCCATCAACAAAAGCATTCGCAATTATGTGATGATGATGTTGCTTTTAGAAGTTGGAATGTTAGGCGTATTTGTTTCGCTCGATTTGTTTCTCTTTTACGTTTTCTGGGAAGCGATGCTAATACCAATGTATTTCATAATTGGAATATGGGGCGGCGAAAACAGAATTTATGCAGCGATAAAATTTTTCATATATACAATGTTCGGTAGTTTGCTGATGCTCGTTGCTATTATTTGGCTTGGCTACTACGCTTCAACACTCAACGGCGGGAAATTTACAACCGATGTTATCGAATTATTTAATATTGCCCCAACCATTCCGCTTGCGATTCAAACCTGGATGTTCCTCGCTTTTGGTTTGAGTTTCGCAATCAAGGTTCCGATGTTTCCGTTTCATACCTGGCTTCCCGATGCACACGTCGAAGCACCGACAGCAGGCAGCGTAATACTTGCTGGCGTTCTGCTAAAGATGGGTACTTACGGATTGATTCGATTTGCAATTCCATTTTTTCCTCAAGCTACATTTGAGTATTTACCTTATGTTGCCGGTTTAGCTGTAATCGGTATTATCTACGGAGCGCTCGTCGCGATGGTTCAGCCCGATATTAAAAAACTTGTAGCTTATTCTTCCGTAAGTCATTTAGGTTTCGTTGTGCTCGGACTTTTTGCATTAACTGAAGAAGGAGTTCAGGGCGGAATAATCCAAATGGTTAACCACGGTTTATCAACCGGTGCTTTATTTATCATCGTTGGAATGTTATACGACCGCCGCCATACACGTTTGATTTCTGAATACGGTGGCATCTCGAAAGTTATGCCTGTCTTTGCAACGATGTTTATGATTGTCTCTCTCTCGTCAATAGGTTTGCCCGGACTCAACGGTTTTATCGGTGAGTTTCTAATTTTAATCGGTGCATTCAAATCCGACTATTTAGGAACACCTGCGTTTTCAATTTTAGCTGCAACCGGTGTAATACTAGCGGCAGTCTATATTTTGTGGATGTTCAAACGTGTGATGTACGGAAAGATTACAAATCCTGAAAATGAACATTTAAAAGATGTATCGAAGAGAGAAATTGCTGTGCTTGTTCCTATAATTATTTTTATCGTTTGGATTGGAGTTTATCCTTCCACATTCTTAAATAAATCAGCCGCTTCAACAAAGCAGTTGATTGAAAAGATGGAAAACTACAAAAGTGGTAAACAAGTAACAAATGACAGATGAAAAACCAAAACTTCGCCCGCCTTTAGAATTTGACCAGATTAAAAGGGGGAGCATCAAATCGGTAATAGTTCAGATTGTTATATTATTCGGATTGTGGCTGATATTCAGCGGCAAGTTCGATGCAATGCACATCGGGTTTGGAGTTGTTGCCGTTACGATTGTAGTGCTGATGAATTACAAACTCTCCAAGTTGAATTTATTTCCGGAGAGGGGAGAGCCAAATGTTCCGCTTAGATTATTCCAGCTACCTGCTTATATTTTATGGTTGATGAAAGAAATTTTTATCGCAAGTATTCAGGTTGCATATTTAGTAGTTCACCCGAAGATGCCGATAAAGCCAACTTTGATTTCATTTCGGACTAAATTACCATCGGCAGTTGCAAAAGTAATTTTAGGTAATTCCATTACCATCACACCCGGAACATTCACGATAGATATTGAGCAAGATAAGTTCTTGGTTCACGGACTCGTCCC
>CAMTWO010000026.1:0-81451 GCA_947085405.1 uncultured Ignavibacteriota bacterium | reverse complement strand
GAGTCAACTGAGTTTAGGCACTAATCTTCTTTGATGTACTTCAATCCATAAGCTTCTATAAATTTATGAAATTCTTCAGCAAAAACTATCTTCCGGTGGTGATCATCTTGAGTCTTAATATATTGAAAAACTCTTTCGACATCTGATTCTGATACGGAAAATGCACCATAACCGCGTCCCCATGCGAATTTAGTACGTATCAAGTTGTTTTCATTGATCCAGTGGGATGAGCTGCCCTTGAATAGCTTAAAAACATTTTCGATTGTGATATTCGTCGGTAAGTCTATAAGCGCATGAACGTGTTCGGGATTAACATGGTTAATCTTCATGTAAATATTTTTCTCTTTTGAATAATCTGATATGTATGAAGAGACCACATTCCTAACTTCAGGAGTATTCAGAAGCTTCTCTTTGTCGAGCGTATTCCATACAAGATGCAGCCAGCATTTTGTGTATGAATGTAGGGACATAAGTTTTTCTCCTTTCTTAAACTGTTGTCCGAAGGACTCCTTCGGAGAAACAGTTTAGCGTAGTTATTTCTTTTTCTTTTCACCTCACTGAAGTGAGGTGTTAATATGTTAACCTATCAGTTCAGAATTAACACCTGACTTTAGTCAGGTGTTAATCCAACAAGTCGATAGATGACTAACCGTTTCAACGGTTTAATCTTTGTAAACTGTTACGCCAAAGGCGTACGAGTAAAACAGTTACTCTCGTTTCTTTTCGTTTCTATCCACCTCGATAAATCGAGGTGTTAATATGCACCTCACTGAAGTCCTGCCCGCCATGTTAGATCTTAAGAGGAAGGTTCGCCTAAGTTCTCTGAACGTCGGCGAGCAGGCGGGGAGGTGTTAATTACTATACTTACCCGGTTTACCAAGTTGTTTCAATAATTCATTCACTTCATGCTTAAGTTCAATCACACGGTCTTCTCTGTCTAATGTTACACTATGCCAGCGGCGGAGTTCATCGAGTCCGTTTTGTAATTCTTGTGTCCGCTCCGCTACACGAAGCTCAAGATTACTCCGTTCCTTCTCAATTTCAGTTTTTGCATGATGGAGCTTGATGTTAGACTTCTTAATATAGATAACAATAAACGCACTCAGAATTAATACAATTATCAATAGAGCAATTAAATACCAGTACTTTATTAGTGCATCCTCGAGAGTCAATTTACCAAAATCCTTATAATGTCCAATCCGCAATTCCATCATAAGTTCATGAACCAACATATAATCAAGGGGAACTGTCCAGCCCTCGATTGCTGCGGCTCTGGCAGGCTCGCTTTCATAAGACAATTTCAGGAGTGCAATAACGACTTGCTCAGCTAATTCATCCGATGAATGCTTCGTTTTTGCAAACGCCCATTCAGGATATAAGCGTGTGCTTAGAAGCTGTGGAAAATCTTCACGCACCTGCGGGTTCAGGATGCGAAAATCCGAAAGGTTTATCTTTCCTTCGGCTGCCATGCTTTCAAGAATACCGGTACGCATAGTGCCGGCATCAGCTTTGCCATCCCTTACGCCAAGAACTACAAGGTCGTGCGGAAAACCTGTAAATTCTAGTTCGGCAAAATCGCTGAAAGGGTCAATACCTATTTGATTGAACTCGCGCCACGCAATTTGCCAGCCGCCTAAAGACCCTTTTTCCACTGCCATGAACTTCTTTCCTTCGAGGTCGCTCAAATCCGTTATATCATTTCTGTCCGCCTTTGTAAAAATCACCCCCCCATACATTTTTAATGGGTTGCCATGAAACAGCGTTTTCAATGTGGCAATTCTTGTTGTACCGTATGCTGATTCAAGTTCAACATAGTTTGAAGGATTAGTGATTACAAAATCTATTACTTCAGCCTCAACAGCTTTATGCAGCGAATCGTAACCTAATGGAACGATTACAAAAGAGTGTTGTGGAATTTCGGATGTTAAGTATTTGGCGGTTGGGTTCCAGCAGCTTAGTGCTTCTTCACTGCCCCTATAGGCAAGAACCCCGATTTTTATTTGCGTTTGTGCATTGGCAAGTGGATTCTCAAGCATGGAAAAAAGTATAGCGAAAACAATAAGCATAAACCGGAAACGCGTCGCTATTTTTTGTAGTAGTTGTTGTGTGTTCATAGTATTTCCTTTATTGTTTTACCACTCAAGCACTCAGTCCGTTAATGAAACAATTGTAAGATAAGATAGGAAAGATTAAGAATCAAGCAGAAGGTTTCATATCATTGAATCATTGGATAAATGGTCAATCCTCCTACGTCCCGAAAGCTTCCTGCCTGCGCAGGCAGGTCGGGACTTCCGCCAAAGCGGGATTCAGCGGACGGGTGGTTAATTAAGAATTAGAGACATCTGAAAAATCGGATATGTAACACGATATACCATATAGTTTGCGATATGTAACATTTTTCGTGAATTTGGTATGTATGAAAACCAAAAAACATGTAGGATAAATCGATGTCTTTCAATAAGCTGATTAGAGTAAAATTATTTGAGGGGACACTTGTATGGAAGTATCATCTTTTTATCAACAAACCATTGATCGATTTGTTAAAAGGATAGTAATGGTCAATGGTCAATTAACAATTAGCAATCCTCCTACGTCCCGAAAGCTTCCTGCCTGCGCAGGCAGGTCGGGACTTCCGCTTGCTCCCGCCAAAGCGGGATTCAGCGGACAAGTCGGCGGACGGGTTGGCTATTACGTTGTTTTCTTCACCCAAACCCTTTCGGTATCATCCTGTCCATCGAATATTCTTCCTTATTTTAAAATTACCGGAGGTCTATTAACGTACGAACCTGATTAAGAACTTTCCATACCGTATATGGCTTCTGAATGAAATTTACATTTCCATATTTTTGCATTTCACTTTGTGCATCGGTTTCTATATGTCCACTCGCGATTATTACTTTTATTAACGGATTAATTTCTTTTAATTTTTTCAATAAATCCGCACCATTTAAATTGGGCAGTCCTAAATCAGAAATGACGAGAGCAATTTCGTTCTTTTTTTCAATATATATTTGCAGAGCTTCGTATCCGTCGCGTGCAGTCAGAACTTTGTAACCTTTACTTCCTAAAATATTTGTTACAATATCGAGTATCATTTCTTCATCTTCAACTACGAGTATAGTTTCGTTCCCTCCTGCGATGTTGGTTTTTTCATCTTGAATAACCGGAGTAACTTTTTCACCATTCGACAAGGCGGGAATATAAACATAGAATGTCGTTCCAACGCCCACAGTCGATTCGACATCTATGTAACCGTTATGACTTTTTACGCTGCCATAAACTACCGCTAACCCAAGTCCCGTTCCTTTATCTTTTTCTTTAGTTGTAAAAAAAGGTTCAAATATTTTTTGCATAGTGGCTTCACTCATACCCGAACCGGTATCGGCAACTGATACACATATATATGGAGTATCTTTTGCGTCTCTGATTTTTTTTCGGATTGTAGCACTATCGACGACTTCAGTACGAACTGAAAGCGTACCACTTTTGGGCATTGCGTCGCGTGCGTTCACACATAAATTTAAAAATATTTGATGCAATTGGTTAACATCGGCATTAACTAATGGTAATTTTTTATTGAGGTCGACATTCATAGAAATTATTTTGGGGAATGTGCCTAATAACATTTTTAGGAATTCATTCAGAACATCGTTTAGTTGAACTGTTTCGAAATGTACTTCCGATTTGCGAGAAAACATCAGCAACTGACGCAGCAAACCTGTCCCCCGTTTTACTGCGTTTGTAATTGCATCAACACTTGCATTTAACCGTGCAGGGTCGGAGACGTTTTTTTCTATGATTGAGGTATGCCCTAAAATTATACTTAACAAATTATTAAAATCGTGTGCAATACCGCCGGCAAGTGCACCTAAACTTTCCATTTTTTGAACTTGACGCACTTGTTCCTCTAACTTTTCTCTTGTTGTAATATCACGGGCGGATGCTAATAATCCCGTTACCTCCCCGTTTAATACCTGAGGTGTAACGTTTATTTCGAAATTTATAAAAATACCAGACTTTGTTCGAAGGCGGAGATTAAATAACTGTAACGATTCACCATTAAAGGAATTCGTTAAGTAATCTGAAGTCGATTGAACATCATCAGGGTAAACCAACTCTATAAAATTTTTCCCAATCCATTCATCACTCGGCCAACCTGTAATCCGTTGGAAGGATGGATTCAGAGATGTTATGATTCCTTGAGTCGAGATTTGTGCAATTACATCGCTCGAGGTATTAACGATAGTCCGGTATCGTTCTTCAGACTGAGAAATAATTTCTTCAGCTTGCACCCGTTCTGTTTCATCGATGATAAATCCTTTAAACTGAATTAACTCACCATTCTCATCAAATTCACCAACAATGTTTTCGAGGATATGGATCATTTTTCCGTCTCGCCGCCTCATCTTTAATCGCATCTCTTTCAATATTTTCTTTTCTCTGAGAAGCTGCAAAAATTCCGACCCGTCAGAAATATTTCCATATAATTCACTTGCATTTCTATCTAAAACCTCATCAACAGAATCAAAGCCGAATATCTTCGCAAAGGCTTCGTTGCAAGCGAGGATTTTCCCGCTTGGAGTTGAAATAAAATCGCCTGTTAAATCGGCTTCAAAAAAACTACGGTAACGGTCTTCGCTTGCCTGCAACTTTTCCTCGGCTTGCTTTCGTTCTGTAATATCCTGCTTCACCGCAACAAAATGTGTTATCTCATTTTTGTTATTTTTTACCGGAGTGATGGTCGATTCTTCAAAATAAACCGTACCATCTTTTCTGCGATTAGCAAATTCACCTTTCCAGACACGTCCATCTAAAATGGTTTGCCACAAATTTTTATAGAACTCATCATCCTGAAGACCTGATTTTAAAACATTCGGATTATTTCCCAACACTTCCTCTGATGTATATCCGGTGAGTTTAGTAAAAGCTCGATTCACCCATTCAATTTTTCCGGTGATGTCGGTTATAACTATCGTATTTGCAGAAGCTTCAAGTGCAGCCCGTAACAATTTAAGCTGTTCAGTTTGGTTTACATAGTCAGTACGGTCGCGCACAAAAATCATTTTTGTATTTCGATTTTTATAAATGAAAGCTTGAGAAGTAATTTCGGCAAAAATTATGGTTCCGTCTTTCTTCAAGTGCTGCCAAATACCCCCCGCGTCCAATCCGGGATTCTGCTTTTTTAGATGGTCGATTAACACCGGGACATCTTTTTTCGGACGAATATCCTTAATAGTCATCGACAAAAATTCTTCTTCAGAATAACCATAATGTTTTATAGCCGCTTTGTTCACTGCAAGGAAGCGAAGTGTCTCGACATCATAAATCCACATCGGGTTTACATTAATTTTGAATAACTCGAATTGCGACTCTTCCCGTGTACGGTACTTCAATAACGATAATTTATTTTTAATTACGTTGTGAATCGTTTGTTTCAGTGTCGCCTCGTTGAATTCCCCTTTAACCAAATAATCAAGATTTTCTAAACTTTCGACCGCTGATTGCATTGAAATAATTTCTGAATGCGATTTGCAAAGAATAATAACCGGAAGATTCGGAGCTTCGCGGTTTATCTTTTTAATCATCTCGAATTTTTCATTACCTTTACGTGAACCTAAATTTGTAATTATCAAATCGAATTGTTTGTGTGCCAACATTTCGAGACCGACAGCTAAATTATCAACTGCTCTAATTTCAAATTCCTGATCGTACCCCGGTAATCCTTTCTTCTTGAGCATTGATGTAACGAACTTCGTGTATATCAAATTTTCTTCTACAAGAAGAACCTTTATAGCTATTTTCATTGTTTCTCTGAACATACTGCCTTAATTGTTTTTTGATTTTTGAACGATCGAACTTACAACGTCGAATACTTTTGTAAACTCCGTAGCTTTATAAAAAAAGTAATCGGCACCCATGCTGTAACTTTTATCACGATATTGAACATAAGGATAATTAGTTAGCATAATAACTACTGTGGAAGGCATCTCTGTTTTGATATATTTTAATACTTCTAAACCATTCCCTTCTTTTAAACGGATATCGAGCACAACTACATCGGGTTTTAATTCCGATATTTTAGCGATAGCATCATTTTGATTATCAGCTTCACCAATTATTTCAACGACCTCAATTTGTTCAAGCATTTGAATCAATCTGACTTTCATCATCGGTGAATCTTCAACTATAAATAATTTCATTCTAATATTCCTTTCAATTTCACCCTAAATATAACTTATGGAGAAAGCGAAATAAATCGGACAAATATCTTTTTTTTTATAGGTGTTTGTCCTATGGCTTAAGGGAGGGAAATTTCCAATATTTGAACCGGTGTGTTCAACGTTATTACAGGATATTTTTTTTGATAGCTCGTTTCTTTAAAAAAATGTTTCAAGAAAATATTCTACAGACATCTATTAGAATCGCGCCCGTAAAACACAAATTTTACATAAACCCAAATTTGTCATTAGATAAAAAAACATATATCATCCCTGAAGGGATTTTCAATTTCGACTATAAATATTTCATCCCTATCGGGATGAACAGAAAGCATAAAAACATAATCCCAAAGGGATTAAATATTTATAGAATAATTCGAGATGAAAAACATAAAATCCCTTTAGGGATGATACATATACAATGGTTGGCGTATAAAAAATACATTCATAAGAAAATCTTACAAGTACAATTTAGAGATTTTTTCTAATGATAAATCTGGGATCAATTATTTTTTGAAATTCTATGAGTTCCAATAGAATTTTGTGGGTGACAAAAAAATAAATTTTCTTAGTGTTTCTTTGAGTCTTTGTGTCTTCTGAGCCATAGGCTCATAAGCCTTCGGCTTAGTGGCAAATAAAAACCTTTATTATCAAGCAAATTCAAAACGTCAGCCTCTTGCCTGCCGAATGGTCAGGTGGGTTCGACATTCGACCGTCAACTGACGGATTCTTTTATCCGTCTGAGGTGGATTAGAACCACCCTTATCTAACTTCGGAAGGTTTAGCATTAGATCACTTTAATTTTTTTACCTACAGTTTCAAAGGCATCCAACGCCCGATCGATCTGTTTTTTAGTCAAAGCGGCTGAGATTTGGGCACGCAGCCGGGCTTCGCCTTTGGGTACTACCGGATACCATAACCCTTTGATGTAAACTCCGGCTTTGAGTAATGCTGCGCTCATATCCTGTGCAACCGATGCGTCGCCTAACATAATCGGTACAATCGGGTGTTCTCCCTCGAGTATTGTAAAGCCGAGGGCTTTAATTTCTTTTCTAAAATATGCAGTGTTGTCGTATAAATGCTGAACTATGGAATGATCCTTGCTCAACAAATCAAATGCAGCCATCGCACCGAAAACAATTGCGGGTGGCAGCGAATTCGAGAATGTATATGGACGTGATTTCTGACGCAGGTATGTTATCAACTCTTTTTTACCGCTGATATAACCGCCGGCTGCACCCCCCATTGCTTTACCGAGTGTTCCTGTTATAACATCGATTTTACCAAGCACACCTTTTGCTTCTGGCGTACCTCGCCCAGTTTTACCGGAAACACCAATTGCGTGCGAATCGTCAACAAAAACCAGAGCGTTATATTTTTTACCCAACTCAACAATCTTATCGAGCGGAGCTAAATATCCTTCCATACTGAAAGCACCATCGGTTGCAATAATTTTGAATCGGTAATTTTTATTTTTATCAGCTCCCAATAACTTTTCAAGCTCATTCATATCGGCATGATTATATATTTTCTTATCGGTAGTCTCAGCTTTGCACAACCGCTGTCCGTCAATAATGCTTGCGTGGTTTAATTTGTCGCTGTACAACACATCTTTGTAATTATCGAAACCTAACTTTTCATTCGTAAGTGAAGCAAAGAAACCCTCGTTGGCAGAAAAACACGAGGAAAATAAAATGGTGTCTTCCGTCCCTACAAACTTTGAGATTTTTTTTTCAAGCTGCAAGTGAATATCCTGCGTTCCGCATATAAACCTGACCGATGCAATACCATAGCCATATTCTTTAATACCTTTCATCGCAGCTTTTTTAATTACCGGATGGTCGGACAAGCCGAGATAATTATTCGATGCAAGCATAACCACATCTTTACCATTTACTTTAACCACACCTCCCTGCGGGCCTTGGAGCGGAGTTTCATATTTGCAAGTGTTTGATTCTTGTAATCTTTTTAATTCTTTTTTTATGATTGTTGTTATATCCATATTAATTCTCGTTTATAAACCGTTGAAACGGTTACAAGGTGAAAAGTCTTTTGGTTAACCCACGACTTAAGTCGTGGGTTACTAATAAAAAGACAGATTGTTAAACTGTTTCAACAGTTTCAAAGTCTGTTATAAAATAATGTTTCTAACAACCTAATATAGAAAAGAAAAGTATGGAATTCAATTGCCATTCTCCTAAATATTTTGTAAGTTTTGAATAATAAAAAATGACCTCCCGTGGTGGAATGGGTTGCCATTCCTAATTGTATGTAATAGATTGATAGTTAATATTAATGCCAAAAATAAATAAAAAGAAGAAAAAGCCAACAAGAAAAGAAAAAATAGTTTTTCCTTCTAAATTAAAAGTAGCTGAAGGACAACCCACCTATGATGTAGGCAAATCGAATTCAGAACTAGAGCTATCTCTTGATTCGATTGTTCATAACAAAAGTGATGTATTGCTCAACATAAAAGATGCGGCTTCGTGGGCTTCAGAATTATTAGGTAAAAATGTAACGCCTTCTAACATTTCGTACTTAATTCAATATGGCCGGATACGTAAAATTGGCAACAACGGGAATGTACAGATTTCCAAAAAGGAATTAATTGAATACTACGAATCATACAACGGACATCGGGAAGTTTCTTGGAAGGACCAGCTTGGAAAGGATTTAAATTGGGCACTCTCATTCGACCAATTCAAGGAAGCTGAGACCACCAAACACGTTCATCGTCTGCATCCATACAAAGGAAAATTCATTCCGCAGCTTGTAGAATATTTTCTCGACAGCCATACTGATTCATTTAAGAAGGAAGTATATTTTCATAAGGACGATATTGTGCTTGATCCGTTTTGCGGAAGCGGAACAATGCTTGTGCAGGCAAGTGAATTGGGAATGCACGCCGTCGGCATCGATGTATCCGCTTTCAATGCGCTTATAAGTAATTGTAAAGTAACAAGATTTGATTTAGCCGATGTGCAGAAAGAAATCAGTAGAATTACACACTCCTTGAAAAGTTTTCTCACTAACTCTCACACCGTCGAATTTGAGAATAAATTATTGCAAGAGTTATATAAGTTTAACAACGAATATTTTCCTGTTCCGGAATACAAGTACAAAGTTCAAAGAGACGATATAGACGAAGAGTCTTACGGACCGGAGAAAGCGAAAGTGTTTTTACCGATTTATCAAAAGCTCATAAAAGATTACAATATTAAATTACGACAAGACAGTGAAGATACGTTTTTAGATAAATGGTACTCACAGCATATTCGCAATGAAATTGAATTCGTATTCTCTGAAATAAAAAAGATCAAGAACATAGAAACAAAAAAAATCGTAAGTATTATTTTAAGCCGGACAATTCGCTCCTGTCGTGCAACTATGCATGCAGATTTGGCAACACTACTCGAACCGGTAACTACCACCTATTATTGTGCAAAGCACGGGAAAATATGCAGACCACTCTTCTCTATACTAAAGTGGTGGGAAACATATACTAAAGACACAGTAAAACGATTAGTTGATTTTGGGAAATTACGGACAAAGACATCTCAATTCTGTTTAACCGGTGATAGCAGGACTATTGATATTGCAACTCAACTTGAAAAGAAAATTCCTGATTTAGCGTTACTTGTGAAAAAGAAAAAAATAACAGGAATATTTTCCAGCCCGCCCTATGTTGGATTGATCGATTACCACGAACAACATGCCTACGCGTACGATCTTTTTGGTTTTAAAAGACAGGATGAACTTGAGATCGGTCCGTTATCCAAAGGACAGGGACGGGAAGCAAAAGAAAGCTATGTAAAAAGCATCGCCGAGGTATTAAATAATTGTAAAAGATTTATGTCTAAAAACTACAACGTATTTTTAGTAGCAAACGACAAATGGAATTTGTACCCATCCATTGCCGAACAAGCAGGAATGATAATCGTAAATCAATACAAACGACCTGTATTAAACCGCACCGAAAAAGATAAGGGTGCATATTCGGAAATAATATTTCATTTGAAGGAGAAATAACATAACATGGAACAAAAATTTGGTATTGGATTAAATTCTAGGCAAAATCTATTTGCACAAAAATTTGGTATAATAAGAAATACTATTTCTGATGAAGATTATTTTGAGATATTCTCAAATTATGTTGTCATTTCAAATCTCTTAGAAGAGGATTTTGAACGAATA
This sequence comes from uncultured Ignavibacteriota bacterium, assembly GCA_947085405.1. Lineage (GTDB taxonomy): Bacteria > Bacteroidota > Ignavibacteria > UBA10030 > BY39 > JASEGV01. Next base: position 71,039 of record CAMTWO010000026.1, on the reverse strand, counting down.
AATAAGATCTCTGCTGGAAAATCGAAAGGTATTGATGGTATTGGTATTATTATTAATAATAAACTAATAACCGATGAATCAGACTTAGATAGAATTGGAGAAAACGAAAAACTTCACATGAATTTTTGTTTTATCCAATCTACTACCCAGAATAGTTGGGACCATAAAAAGTTGCAATCATTTATTGATGAAGTTGTAAATTTTTTAATTGAAGAAAACAAGATAGACCCCTTTTCGGATATCATTTTTAAAAAGTTATTTAGTGAAGAAAACGATTATCTTGACCGTTTAAAGGAAACTCCGAAAATTCATATTTATTTTTCATCAGGTCGTACAAATCATACAGTAAGTGAATCAGATTTAGAAACTGAAAAGAAGAAAATTAGTGAACGAGGGGAATTAAAAAATAGATTTCAACTTGATGGAATCAATATATGGCAAGAAAATGAATTGAATCAAAATTATGACAATATTGACAAATTTCTTCAAGTTCAAATAAAGTTTCATAAAAACAAACAATTGGATGAAAAAAATGAGGTTAGGTTTAGTTTGATATCATCACTAAAATTCGAAGAATTAAGAAAATTAATTGAGACTAAAGAGGGTAACTTAAGGGAAAAGTTATTTATTGAAAACCCAAGATCTGTAATTGAAAATTCTACCGTTAATGACAAAATAAAGGAAACGCTTTCTAAATCAAATATTAGAGATTATTTTATTTACTTAAATAACGGGTTGACAATATTGTGTGATGAAATAAGAAGACATGAGGCAAAAGAAGATGTATTTTATCTGACATATCCTAGAATAATAAACGGATGTCAAACAACACACATGTTATTTGATTATCACGAAGCTAATCCAAATGCTATCGATGATTTAGAAGTATTTGTCAAAGTAATAGCAACAAAAAATAAAGATTTAAAAAAGGAAATAATTTTTGCTACCAATAATCAAAATTCAATTGATAAGGACTTACAGGCATTAAATGAATTTCATGCTAAACTAGAAGAGCATTTTCAAGGAAACGAACACTTTGAACTATATTATGAAAGGCTTAGAGGGCAATACTCAAAAATTACCCCGCCCTATAAAAAAATAGATATAGAAAACATCGCTAAAGCGTATTTATCTATAATTTTAAACTTACCTCATGAAATGAAAAGTAATGCGATCAAGAAAATAGAAAAATATCAATTAAAGGGTCAGATTTTTAAAGGCGAAAATTATGACGAGTATTTTTATTGTGCCATTTTACTATATTATTTAAACTATTTTCTTTCCAACAGTGTATTTAGTCTCAAGACACAGACAATGGACATGCATTTGCTTATGTCATGCGACCTGAAGTTGATTAAAGATGGAAAAAAATCAACAGATGATAAAATATTGAGTTTAAAAGATGATAAATTTGCTAAGAGTTTGTTCATAGATGTAAATAATGAATTAAATAATCAAACTTATTTATTTGAAAGAAGAGGCTTTTATTCTGGCCCAAAAACAACACAACTTATCAAGTACTTTAAAAGTCAATAATTAGAATCTTTTGAATGCAATAAATGTCCATCTATAAATCCGAAATAAAATCCATTAAATATGTTCTAAAAAATTGTCTTCACAACAAATTTCAGAATTACAAACCCGAACCAACTTCGATGCCATTCCACACACGATTGCTTGACAAAAACCGCATGGCGTTGTATCCCTTTATTCACTCGCTGAATACCAATTTTGGTACGGCTATTTTTGAACCTGTTGCGTTATCATTGGCTCAAAAGAATTTTAAAGTAGCCCAATCACAAATGAAGGCAGGTACACAAATAAGCGAAGGAGCACATCAGGTTATCCAAGAGATAATGGATAGTTTAGCTACCGCAGAGAGTACTCCGAACAAATCAAAAGAGATTTAGCAAATTAGAAAAGTGTGTCTTAAATGGAAAATGAAAAAAGTGAAACTAACCAGAGTTGATGTTTGGGTAGAAAGTAACTCTGATGAGTTATTTCTATTCGATATTAAAACTGCAAAACCGAATGCTGATGAGTTCTGGGATCTCTTAGTAGGTAAGGTCACTCATAATAACTTCCTGGATATTTTTGAACGAGTAGGAATAGAATTACGCCCAGAGATTGACAAATACTTCTCTCGCTTCTCAATAAAAACGTACCCGCTTCCCAATATAAAAACTGCGAAACGGCTGAGCTTCAACTATCTCCTGTTCGAGAAAAAGTTGAAACAAAGTTGCAGAACAAAACAGATATTGCTATTGGAGGGAATTATGTGTATGTTGAATAGTCAAATAACAGTACCCCGTTAGCACAATTCATAAAGGGTTGTTTTACTAAGCACGTTTTTTTGCAGTATTCGCACGCTTTTAGCACCAGCTGATGTACCCGTTGTCTCCTTTCAAGGTCAGAGTCGCCAGCAATCGAAACACGCAGAGTCGGAAAAAACTCCGATGAAGCGATCCAGGATATAAAAGCCACGGTTTCCGGCGTACACTTTACCGAGCCCCTTACGGGGACGGATTCATAACAAAACAGTTCCGCCAAGGGCGGGATAAAAGAAAGGATAGTTCCATGGAAAAAGGAACAGTCAAATGGTTCAACGGAGCAAAAGGTTACGGCTTCATTTCACGTCAAGGTGGCGAAGATGTATTCGTCCATCACAAATCAATCGTCGGAGAAGGTTATAAAAACCTTAACGAAGGCGACCAAGTGAAATTCGAAGTTGAAAACGGTCCCAAAGGACTTCAAGCTACTAACGTATCAGTCATCTAATAAGTAGCGATAGATACACGTTTAACTACAAACCCCGCTCCGATTTTTTCGGGGCGGGGTTTTGTGTTTTAGGAGGTTATCCGCTTGTTTGAATAATAATAAAAAAACATTATATTGATTCTAAATCTCTGCCAATGCACTTCATTGGCAGTAAAATAGAATCATAATAACTTGCTATGGAAAAGATTATTAAATATTTTAGGTCCAATATGGGCTATGCGAGGATGAAAGATCTCAAGAAAGCATCGTTTCAGACAAGAGATATTTCAGCTCTGCTAAAAGAAGGTACTATTGAAAGAGTGAAACCGGGCCTCTATCGACTAGTAGATTTTAAGGGGAGGGCTGTGGCAAATCTCAGTATGCTGGATGTATGTCAAGCTGTTCCCAAGGGTGTGATATGCCTAGTTACTGCTCTTTCATATTATAATCTTTCAACATTTAATCCATCGGAAATATTTATAGCAATTCCACATGCAACAAAACCTCTGAAAGTAAATTATCCTCCAATAAAGTTTTTCTTTTTTAGAGAACGTTTCTTTAAATATGGCATTGACAAAATAGAAACTAAGATGGGTGAAATTAAAATATACAATAAAGAAAAAACCGTCTGCGATATGTTCCGCTACCGGAATAAACTTGGAATAGATATTGCCCTTGAGGGACTTAAAAGCTATCTCAAACTGAAAGAAGCAAACATAAACAAGCTCAGTAAATATGCAGAGATCTGCCAGGTGAAAACTGTAATGATGCCGTATGTGAGAGCAATCGTTGGATAATGAAGAGTAAACAGACAAGCCGGAACAGACAAATTAAAGACCTCACTGCTTCTGTTAAAACCCGGCTTCTTAATATCGCAAAGCAAACCAATCGTGATTTCAACGCAGTTCTTTTACAATATTTTCAAGAACGATTCCTTTACCGGTTATCTATCTCTCAATATCAAAACGGGTTCATTCTCAAAGGTGCGCTATTACTTTTAACTCATAGGATGTCCCGCCTCCGACCGACAAGGGATATTGATTTCTTGGGACAAGGTATTTCCAATGCTCCTGACAATATCGAAAAAATAATGCAGGAGATTGTTGCAATTGATTGTGAAGATGGTGTGATATTCGATCCTAAAACTGTTACTGCCGATGAAATTATTGAGAGTGCAGATTATCAAGGTGTCCGAGTTCGCGTTGAGGCAACTTTAGGAGGTATAAAGGAAGTGCTTTGGATGGATGTTGCTTTCGGAGATAAAATTGTGGGCGGTCCGTATATAGCAGATTTTCCGGTTCTACTTGAAGAAATGCCTGTCCCGAAAATTAGTGTTTACTCCGTTGAGTCATCGATAGCCGAGAAGTTTGAAGCGCTTGTGAAGCTAAGTTTTTTATCGAGCCGGATGAAAGATATTTACGATGTCCTGTTTCAAGCTGAGAACGACTCATTCATTTTCGATAATCTTCGTGAAGCCATTATAACCACGTTTAAACACAGAGGAACATCTCTTGAAGATCGTAGAGTAATATTCGGGAGTGACTTCAAACAGAATTCCGAAAAACAGAAACAGTGGAAAGCATTCCTAAATAGAAATCGATTGACCTTTAACGAAAGTTTTTTAGATGCGATGAACAAGCTTGAGCTATTTCTTGAACCGGTATGCACTAATGAACCAACGCAGAAAAACGCTAAGTGGGATAATGAGACTTGGAAATGGGAATTGCAATAAGGCAAAAAGACTGAGTGAAAATAAAAAATTCTGCATTTATAAATATAGATACACGTTTAACTACAAACCCCGCTCCGATTATTTCGGGGCGGGGTTTTGTGTTTATATTTCAATGATTGTAAGAATAAGAGTCAACTGATTGTTCGATAATCAAACAAATTTATATCTACTCACTAATCTGAGCAGTTTCAGTAACGTTGATTCTTACATCCCGTACATCGCTATTATCTCATCTTTCTTTTTACCTAAAATTTTGTACTTCTCTCCTATTTTTGTAAAAGCGGCAATTGCTTTATCGAGATGTTCTCTCTCGTGGTCTGCAGAAATTTGTGTTCTGATTCGTGCCTGCCCCTGAGGGACAACCGGGAAGAAGAATCCAACCACATAAATACCTTCATCGTACAGATCGCGTGCTACATCCTGTGCAAGTTTAGCGTTGTAAAGCATCACCGGAACAATGGGACTATCTCCCTTCTTAATATCGAGTCCGGCTTGAATCATCTTCTCACGGAAGTATGTGGTGTTTGCTTCAAGTTTATCGCGGCGGTCAGTTGACTTGGAGATTATATCAATAACTTTAATTGCCGCAGCAACTACTACAGGTGGTACCGTATTTGAAAACAAGTAAGGGCGTGCACGCTGACGGCACATTTCAACAATCTCTTTTTTACCGCTGACACATCCACCTGCTGCACCGCCAAGAGCTTTGCCAAGAGTCGTTGTAATTATATCAACTTTATCCATTACTCCACAATGCTCGTGTGTTCCCCTTCCCTGTTTTCCTATAAAACCGGTTGCGTGTGAATCGTCAACCATAACCATCGCATCATACTTCTCTGCAAGTTCACAAATTTTATCCAATTTAACAATGTCGCCATCCATCGAGAAAACCCCATCAGTGATAATCAATCGCAATCTGCAGTGCTGAGTTTCCTGTAATTTTTCTTCAAGATGCGCCATATCGGAATGCTTGTAATTGTAGAGCTGAGCTTTACAAAGCCGCATTCCATCAACTATAGAAGCGTGAACAAGCCGATCAGATATCATCGCATCATCTTTATCGAGCATTACATCGAAGAGTCCGGCGTTCGCTTCCATACAGGATGGAAAGAGGAGCGTGTCTTCCATCCCAAGAAATTCTGAGAGCTTGTTTTCAAGCTCACGGTGGATGTCCTGCGTACCACAGATGAAACGCACGGACGACAGTCCATATCCTCTCTCATCAAGACCTTTGTGTGCTGCGGCTATAACTTCGGGATGGCTTGAGAGACCGAGATAATTATTAGCACAGAAATTCAACACGTCCTTAGTCGGTGCACCTGTAGGATATTCTACTTTTATCTTTGCGGCTTGCTGCGATTTAATGTAGCGTTCTTCTTTAAATATTCCTGCCTGCCGAATTCCTTTTAATTCACTTTCGTAAAATGATTTCGCTTTTTCGCTGTATGCCATATATCCTCCTTATATTTTACCAAATTCTTTTAAAAGCACGATGATATTATTTACTGAATCGAACGCTTCGGGCGTTGCCTTATCATCGGGAATTTTGATTAAGAATTTTTTCTCAAGAAACATTTTTAATGATACCATAGAAAACGAATCAACTATTCCGCTCGAGATTAGCTTTGTGTTTTCGTTCACTTCTGTAGTTGAATCTTCTTCCAGGTATTCTTTTTTAACGTAATCGATAATTATTTTTTTAATTTCTTCCGACATAACTACTCCTTATTATGAATTATTAATTTAGTGAATATTGTAGATATTCAATTTTTATTTTCTTTTGTAATATCTAAATAGAACTTCTTGAGTGCTATTAAATTACTACTAAACCATATCCCGAATGGAATCGAATCAAATCCATTGCTTTTATCTTCATTTATATTTTTCGACAAAGCTTCTCCTAATATTATTACAATATTTTCAGGAATTCCATTTTCTAAAATATCATTATACTGGGCTACCCTTTTTGAACATATTTCAAAAAAATGTTCAGAATTTATACTCTTATATTTTTTTGAAAGATATTCGAAGGCTGCTTTTGTGGAAATTTCCATTATTTTTCTTAGCATATTGTTATCAAGAATTTCGGCTGCCTTTATAATTGAGAATATATAAGCTATCGTTAATTCAAGATATAACGATTTTAATTTTGTATTTTTTCTTTTGTCTTCCTTTCTTAATTTGTCGATGAATAAGGTAACAGTATTAAAATTATCGATTAACAATGGTATAATATCTTCCTTAATAAGCTGTTTTCTAACTTCTTTTTTTAGGATAAATGAGTCTATTTTTTTTCTAATATTTACTAATATCATTAAACTTACTGCACCGAATAAAATTCCTAAAAAGTAACCTTTATAAAAAGTAATAACGGAGACAATAATACCAGAGATTATTATAATTTTTGTCGAGATGAGTAAGTCTTGACTAAATAGTTTAAGATTTTTATAATGAAGTTCGATAGTTGCAGTTTCATACCATTGATTAAGCACTGAAGAAAAAATATAAAGAATAATTATAGACAATATATATATAATCCAACTTAATGTTATTGTAAAGAATGATAATAACACGATCATGAACCCAACAATCAAAGCAATTATAATATTCATAGCCTAATAATATAAATTTATTTATAAAAAATATTTATCAATAAATTAGTCATTTTCCAGAGTTGAAATATCTCCTATTTCTTCGCCCCATTCTTGAGCGCGGAGGAGACGCCGCATAATTTTTCCGCTGCGAGTTTTGGGAAGTGATTTAACGAACTCAATATCTTGAGGCATTGCAAGTGGAGAAAGTTTCTTCCGTATAAAATTCATGATATCTAATTCTAAATCGCCGCTTGGTTCAAAACCGGGTTTGAGCGCGATGAATGCTTTTACTACTTCCATATTCACAGGGTCGGGTTTTCCAATCGCAGCCGATTCCGCAACAGCTTTGTGTTCAAGCAGCGCAGATTCAATCTCAAACGGACCGACGAGATGTCCTGCGGTATTAATAACATCATCATCACGTCCAACAAACCAGAAATAACCCTCGTTATCAATGCTTGAACGGTCGCCGCAAATATACCAGCCATTCTTAAATTTGCAATCATAAGTTTCTTTATTGTTCCAATAAGTTCGCATCATCGAGGGCCAGCCGGGTTTGAGGGCGATTAAACCGACTGTGCCCGGAGTTTCGATCGGTTCATAAGTCTTTGCGTTCACAACAGTTGCAATAACCCCAGGGAATGCTTTCCCCATTGAACCTGGTTTTATTTTCATTTCAGGAAAATTTGTAATCACTATCGCACCAGTTTCAGTCTGCCAGTATGTATCATAAAATGGTTTGCCGAATGCTTTCTCAGACCAAATAACAGCTTCAGCGTTTAACGGTTCACCGACACTTGCAAGATGGCGGAGCGATGATAGGTCGAACTTCTTCACAACATCCAATCCCTCCTTCATAAGTAACCGGATTGCAGTTGGCGCTGAATACCACATCGTAACTTTATATTTCTGTATAAACGCATACCACTTCTCGGTGCCAAAGCCGGCATCCAATACAACTTGTGTAACACCGTTTGCCCACGGACCGATAATGCCGTATGAAGTTCCGGTTACCCATCCGGGGTCGGCAGTACACCAGTAAATATCATCGGGCTGCAAATCGAGAACCCACTTTGATGTAATGTACTGAGCGATAATTGATGAATGAGCGTGCTGAGCTCCTTTTGGTTTACCCGTGGTGCCGGAAGTATAATGTAAAAGAGATGGCACTTCCGGTCCGACTTTTACAACGTCGAACTTATCTACCTTCCGGGCTTTCGCCAGCCAAAAATGAATTTCATTAACCTGAGGTGTTGTATCGTCAGCATCGACGATTATAATTTTTGTAAGCTCAGGAAGTTTATCTTTTATCCTACGAACTTTTCCTAAATGTTTTTTCTGAGTAATTATCGCTTTTGTTTTTGCATCATCCAAGCGAGTGAATAATGCTTCTTCACCGAACGCGGAGAAGAGGGGTTGTGCTATTCCACCCATCTTTAAGATTCCAATAAATCCCAAATACAATTCAGGAACTTTATCCATAAAAAGACAAACACGGTCGCCAAGGTTCACTCCGTTATCCTGCAAGAACTTTGCGATGGTGTTACTGTGCACGCGTATATCGTCGTAAGTGAATTTTTTAACCTCGCCGGTGAATCCTTCCCATATTAATGCCAACTTATTGGCATCGCCTCTTTCGCAGATTCGGTCGGAACAGTAATAACCGATATTGTACATTCCGTTTTTACCGTACTCCAATTCTTTTTCTGCTTGTTCCCATTTAAAAGTTTTGTATCTCTCTTCATATGAACCGATGTTACTCATTAATTCTCCTTTTATTAATCATGGATAGTTCTAATAATGAATAATGAACACCGAATGTCGAATGGCGAAGTGGACAAATACTTCATAATTCATAATTCTTTGTTCGATATTCGACATTCTCTTGGATTTTTAAAAACACCTTCATTCTAATATGACTACCGCTGTTACATAATTTTTAGTTTGTGCAAATGAATTATTAATTTTTGTTATTTTCATTTTATCAGATATTTCCTTCAGATAGCCGGAAAGTTTAATTTCCCAGAATTCCGATATTTCGATATTATGCCAATAAGACCCGTAATGCAAACCTGTTCCTAAAGCTTTCATCGTTGCTTCTTTGAGGGCGAATGCTTTTGCAACTTGGACATATTTGGGATTACGAATTAGTACGACAGATATTTCGTTCTCACTTAAAATCTGATTTACGAAATCCTGATCGTTATTGATATTTTTAAACCTGTCGAGGTTGACAATATCAACTCCAATACCTTTGACCATTTTATACGATTTAAATTATAGTTATAAAATTAAGATAGAAGAACGAGGATAAAACTTGATTGGTGAGTGAAATATATAAAAATTTTATTTAAAATCACAAGTTGAGAGCGGGGAGCGGTGAGTCCGTCAGTTGACGGAAGCGGGGAGCAAAGCTGTGAACCTCATGTACTTCAAATTTTTAAAATAATATTGAGGATTATTTTGCTGTTTCATGTTCTACAAACATTCGATGCCTACGGCATCAGTTATTTTTTCCCCTTCTATTATTTTCACTTCCTCGACTTCCTGCATTTTCCCCTTGTGATGATTATCTGGTTTTTAATAACTATAAGGACAGTTAGGACGGTTAAAAGTCGTTTTAGTCGTTGCTGTCCTTTGTTATCTGTGTCGTTTTAGCCGCATCACTATTTACCTTCGATTATTTTTATTTCTTCATCAGTTAAGCCATAAAGTTTATACACCATTACATCTATTTCGCGCTCTAATGCGGTTGCCTGCCCGCCGTCTTTTTGGCGGGTGTCTGTGTTGGCATCTTACTTCTTCGTCTCGAGGATTTTACTATTTTTAATTCCGTTCACCCATTTTCTTCATTTTAGTTATCTGTTCTGCTGTATGGGCGGGATTGTTTGATATTAACGCTTCTATTATAATGTCTGTGGTTATGTTGACTCTTGATTCCAACGCATGTCTTGCAGCCTCATTTACAACATGTTCGATTTCTGCAAAAGTGTAACATTCACTATACTCGGATAATCTAATCCAATCTATTGTCTCCTGTGGGCGACCCTTCATAAACAATTTGAATGCCTCTGCTCGAGCTTCTTGATCAGGTGGTGAAACAAATATCTTTTTATCCATCCTACCGGGTCTTAGAATTGCTGAGTCAATATTATCTATCAAATTAGTAGCTGCGACAACGAGGATATTTCTTTTTGAACACTCATTAAGTTGTGTAAGAAACTCATTTACTTCCGCACTATAGTGATGCCCCAGATTATGACCTCCGCGATTTGGCACAAAAGCATCAATTTCATCAATGAATAACAAACACGGAGCATTTGCAATTGCTTCCTCGAAAAGTTTTCCGATCAATTGTTGAGTTCCATGTACATATATACTCGCAAGATCGGAGGGTTTAGTTTCAATAAAATAGTACCCAAGGTGCTCTGATAATTTCCGAGTAAAAAAGGTTTTCCCACAACCAGGCGGACCATAAAGTAAAATACCGTTTGGTATCGGAACTTTATACTTTCTGTATAGCTCTGGAAATTGTAATGGTAGAATTACATCACGCTCTAATATTGCCTTCAGCTCTCTCATTCCTGCAACACCTTCCCAGCGACTTTCACATTCTGTTGTTGATGTCGCTCGGTTGATGTTTGCATCTTCTTTTTTTATCAGATCGAGATCATTCTTCAGTCGCTCTTTCAAAGCTTGAGCTGTAATATTTTCAGGATGTAGTTCACACTCCAGACATATCCAGGCTAAAGCTTCACTCAGTCTGCCCCATTCTCGCAGCAAGTCAATTTTGAAAAGCCAAGCCATACGACGCTCCTCAAGAATTTGATCATCTCCTACAAACAACGGCAGTGGTTTCTCGATTAGCTTATTGAGCAATCGTAATGCATTGCTTTTTCTATGGCGTAGTATATAAGAAAATAGTTTCTTACGCCAACGATGATTCCAATTTTCACTCGATAGTTTTACATCCATATTATTTCCCTTCCACTATCCTTCTATCTTCTTCCGTTAGACCGTATATCTCATAGATAATTTCATCAATCTCCCGTTCAAGATGGGTGGTATCTGCGTTGTGATTTTCTTTTTTGGATTTAAGTATTTGTTTTACACGCTCTGCTACTGCATGTCGTTGCTTGTCAGATCCTTTCGTGATACTCAGATGGATTAGAACGGCAATTTGAAGATTAAGATAATTATTTTGAATAGTATTGGATGACTGACGACAGATAAACCAAAATAGCATGCTATTCAATATTCCTAATAGATACAGATCATCCATGGGAATAATGTAAGAACTATCAAGCAATACGTGACCACCGGTATCAAATGAAAATGAAGGTAAAATTTGAATTCTTGGAATGATTATCTTAGCTTTCTCAAACTCCCCGAGATATTTGCACGGTCTCATCTCCCACCAATAATCTCCCTGATCATCACGCTTCTTCAACTGATTTTCGAACTGCTTCAGGTGGTTATAAATTGTTGGTAATTCTTTCTTGAAAAACTTCTCTGGCTCTTGCTTACCTCTGCTCTCGTTGGTCCATTTGTAGGGAACATAAATCAGCCACAATCTCGGGTCGTCTATCACATATCGCTTGATGTCTCTTCCACGCAAGAACGGTTTCATTACCTCTAATGATTTCTTGTCTTCTCTTATCAATCGATTTTTCGTGTCTTCATCAATAACGAATGCTTCGTTATATCCTGTTGTAATACCACGATAAATTTTTCCTGCTACGTATTCTACCAGTGGTACGCCTGCCTTTTTAATTTTCTCCAGCAATGCAAGCACATGTTTATCTTCAATTCTCCAGCCGTCAGTGCTCAGGTCGCTCTGGCGCATCTCAATTGACTGCGCATGGAATGTTTCTTCGAAGTGTTCAAGCTCTTCTATAGATTTAACTGTTCGTGCTTTTATCACGTCGTCTGTTGCTTCACCTTTGCCGTTAGATGTATGTTTTTTCGCTATTACAATACATGGATAAGTCGTAGCTTCAAAGACAGGTAAATCTCCAAAGTCTATTATTTTTTGCAAGGTCGTGTTTTCGGATAAATACTGACGCAGCTTCAATCCATATCCAGCACGGAAGAATTTGTTCGATGAAATAAATGTCAAAGTGCCTGTGGGTTTTAGAAGTTTAATACCACGCTCGTAAAAGTACGTATACAAATCGCTCGTGCCTGTAAAGCATTCATAATTTAGCTCGAGCTTATCTTTCATCTCTTTAATTTTTTCCTGCCGCACATATGGCGGGTTTGCAATTACCACATTGAAGCCCCCTTCGCCTAATACTTCACCAAAATCAACATCCCAAATAATCGGGAAGTTTGGAGGTAAACCGTCAATAGCAATCAACTCGCTTTTTACATCGCTAAGCCGTGCAATTTCTTGCTCAGTTACATCATGTTCTTCCTGTTGCTTTTTAGTCATACCGAACAAATTATCCTGCGCCGTCTCCTTCCGCAATGTATCTATCTCAATTTCAATCTCTTTAACGACCAACGATTTCAAAGCATTATCTATCTGCGTTTGTATCGCTTTCTTTTTACCTGCATCGCTAGTGGAAAAGAATTCTTGTTTCTTATTCGTTATTTCAGTTATCGCTTCATTGATCCGCTGTTTTCGCCCAACTGCATATTCTCCTTTTGCAAGTCGTTTGTGCGGCTCAAGCGAGACACCGTGATAATATGATAACAGCGAATCTCCCTGCTTAATTTTATAATCGAGATTAGGAAGAGCTTCAATCTCTTCTATATTTTCTTCTTCAACAACGAGCGAAAGCCATAGTCGGAGTTTCGCTATCTCTACCGCGCCCGGGTCAATATCAACGCCAAAGAGGGAGTATTCTATGCAATCTTTTTTAAGATTATAGCGTGTTTGTTTTTTCTTTTCTTCAAAGCAATTCGTTTCACGGAAGAACATTCTCGCCTTTACAATTTCCGTCATCATCCCTACCGGAAAAGCGCCCGAACCGGCGGCGGGGTCGCATACTTTTATCTCTGCGAGCAACCGATCAATTTCTTGAGCGAATTTTTTCAACTCTGTGAAATTCTTAGTCTCTTTATATTTTTTCGAATTTATATCCTGTTCTTTTTTCTCTCCGGCAGTTTTCAAATACTCGATATACTTTTCACCTTCTAATATCAAGAACTCAATGGTATCTGTATCAATCTTGCCGGATAATTCCACAGATAAATAACTTATCAAGCTCTGCCGGCACATAAAGTGTACAATATCGCGAGGAGTATAATACACACCGTACTGCTTGTTGAATTTATTTTCTTCACCCTTATTACCGCTTTTGAGAACTTTTTTATACTCTTCAAAATTATCGGGTCGGATAGCGTTGAACTTTTCGTATGCTTTTCCTAAAAGCTCAGGGTCGATAGCTACTTCTTTTTCTAACGGTTCATCTTCATTTACAGTAAAATTGAAGCGATCAAAAACATCCAAAATACCGTTACCAACATCCTGTTTCGTCACTTTGATATTCGAGAAAAGCTCATTCGGCAAAGTTATGTCTGTATGCACCCAATCGTAGTTACCAACAGGATCGAACAAGCCTCCATTAAGGAACGGTATTCGACAATTGAAACGACTATAAAAATTATCAGCTTCACGCCTATCTGTCCGGAGTGCTTCGTAAAATAGCGGCTCTAAAATATCGTTGAAGAAGTTTTTGTATTTACCATGTTTACCCTCAAACAACTCGCGCAAGAAATGTTTGGGACCGGTGCCAAAGTCGGCATCGCGGGCAACTCCGAACCACCCTCTTTTCTGAAGAAATTGTAGGAATACAATTTGTCCTAAAAGTTTCTTAGAGAAATCGACTGTATTTATATTTTTACTTTCAAAGTCAGCTTTTAATTTAGGATCTTTCGATACAACTTTATCTAATGTTTCCTTAGTACAGATAAATAGCTCTCTGTAATTTTCAAAAAATTCATCTGTAACTTTTTCGATATTGAACGCCTGCTCTATGCGTGCAAGCGTGGGATTATTTTCTGTATTCTGAAGAATCGGGACAAGCTGCTGCTGTGCCGTGTGGCTGTTTTCGTTAGAGCCCACAAGAAAAGACCAACGGCGTGCAGGAGTAAACGTTTCTCTTACTTTAATTTTCCCCGATTTTGTTTCTTCAAATTTATAATCCATTTTCACTAAAGAGAATCGCCAATCTTCCTCACTGGGTGAGACAAAAGCAACAAGGGCAGCATCTTTCAACTCGCCGCCACGGCTGCCGTTCAGATAACGAGCGATAAAATTACGCTGCATAGTCCGCGCACGCTCTACTGAAGTTTCTTTCTTCAATTTTACGATAAGAATATCAATCTTGAACTCATTATCAGAATATTTTCCAATTCGTTCCATCGTGCTGATGTGCTGATCGAAAGCATCGTAAATGATATTCCCTTTATAGCTAAGAGGAGCATCTTCGAACGAGTTTAATAGATTTCTAATAAAATTTGTGAAACGATTCTTATCGAAAGGATTTTCGAATACATCTTTAATTATCTGGCGGGCTTGTGCTTTATCCATACTTATTTGCTCTTTATGCGTTTGATGCGTTTTGATTTTTTCAAGTAATTATCTTTTGAGACGATTGATTTACCTAACTTCTGTTCCAATTGTTTTCTCGCATTACCGGCAATATCTCCTCCGGCTTTTGCATCTACCTTTAATTTAGGAACGCCGTGTGAATCTTCAGTGCGATGGATCTCAGTCGTTGCACGTTCTCCCAACATCGTGAAAATCAATTCAAGGTCATCCATGTGGTCGCGGAGGTTTTCCCGTTTTAATTTCTTCAGTTTTTTATACTGCGATGGTGTAACCCCGAAAGTTGCTTTAGAAATTTCGGCAGTTAAAATTTCATAATCTTTTTGTTCTTCCGCTCCGCGTTTTTGCCATTCATCGGTAAGCTCTTCTCTTATGGCAATTCCACGCATTCGTTTTTCTATCCAGTCTTCTGGATAACCTTTGAGCTTGTAGAGCATCCGTGTTCGTTGAGTTGCTAATTCCGGGTTTTCAATTTCCTGAACCCGTTCATAACCGACTTTTGCTAACCAGCGTTTAAACGGCTCTGCTTTAGGCGATGGAATTGACTGGATTATACGGAAGATGCCCTCTGTGTTTGCACAATTCATTTTTTGAACACCACCTTCGGTCTGTATTGAAAGGGGGGTGGCAATTTGCCCCCACCCCTTAGAAAGTTCGGGATCACGCCGCCGCATATCTTTTATATATCCATCTGGCTGTACCGAATCAGTTAAAGCAGCAACTACATCGACAATTACAAACCACCATTCATTGTTATGAATTATTCTTCTGATTTGTCTTCCTTTGAATAAAGCGATCCGCCCCGGCGGATTGGTTTCCATTTTTATTCTCCTTTCAGGTATAAAGATAAAATTACTTCTCTTTTACCAAATGCGGACGGTTTATTTTCCGCGTAATGGCTTTCTAAGAGCCGATGCGGTATGTGAGTTTGCAGAGTCGCCAAAACTTTAAATGGATTTTTTAAATCTTGATTTAGTTCGTCCAGTGCTTTGAGTGTTTCTTTAGATGTTTGCTTCGGCAAACCGCCTTCTTCAAGTTGAGTAAAAACTTTTTTTAGATACAATTCTTGCTCGTCGGTAAACTGCTGTGTGTTTTTAAGAGTTGCTTTCAAGATTCTTAGAATTTGTGCGGCAGTGTCGCGTCCGCGTTTATGCTGCGGCTCGAAAATTTCTTCTGTTGTGGCAAATAAAAATGCCGCCTTGTTTTTATCTAAAAGGTCGTAGAATATTTCAGGTAATTTCTGCTTCTTTTCGTCTTGATTACTCTCGAGCAATTTTGCAGCAGATAGAAAATCAAGCTCGCTTGCTTCCTCAATATTTTGAGCGATGAAAAATTTCTGTAATTTACCCCTTCTAAAATAAGTCAGAACCGATTCCTTGTAACTCCCATTCATTTTCGCCGTCCGTGCCTTTTGGGGCAATCGTTTTATCTTTTCAAAAACATCAGGTTGTTTATCACGAATGTTTTTGATTATATGCAGATATTTTAATTCGCTCTCGCCTGTTTCATCTTCACCTGTTACCGTCTGTTTTGAGATTAATCTATTGAATAACTCGTGCGAGCCAACAGGCTCACCTTCTGTAAGAAGCGCCGCATCGCCGCCAAGAAGTGTTAAGAAAGCATTAATTTTAGCTTCGGCTACTTCTCTTAATTGAATCTCATCGTTTGATTGTTTTGTAGGGAAGAAGTTAAAAGTGTAAATTTTATCGAACTTGGTATCTACACGATTTATACGCCCGACCCTCTGCATCATTCTTGTTGGATTCCATGGTATATCATAGTTAATTACAACATTAGAGCGGTGCAGGTTAACTCCTTCCGACATAACCTCCGTAGAGACTAATATGCGGTAGTCGTCTTTTGGGTGTCGTACTTTGGCATCAAAATTTTCCATAACTTTGTCGCGAACAGATTCACCTGAGCTGCCTGTAAAGCAAAGTATTGAGTCATTTATATTTTTTGATAAATATTCAGCAGTTTCTTTTGATTCGGTAAATACGATGAGCTTGTTCTTTTTCAAAAGAGGATTATTTATAAGTTCAGACAGAAATTTTATAATCTTTGGGTCACGGTCAACTTGCTGCCATAGTAACTTAATTTGTTTTAGAATATCAAGGTCGTTTTGTAAATCTCTTATAAAATCTTCAGTAAATTCATTGCTTGAATACTTTTCGGCTTTACCCTCGTCAATTAGTCTTTGTATTGCTTCATCGTCATCGTTTTCCAACAATTCAAAAATTTTGTTAGTGTATTTTTTGCTTACATAAACATTACCTTTTTCATATTCTTTTATATACATGTCGTATGAATATATAAACCTATCTACCGAGTTTCTGAATGCAAAGAAACTGCTTTCCAATCTTTTAACCAGAAGTGTTTTCATGAACTTGCTCATGTTGCTCTGACTCAGCTCTATCGCTTGACGATCCTTAAGTTCTCCTATGTAATAGAGCAAGGGTTTATAACGAGTATATTTCATTTTATTAGCAACAAAGTTAATAGTGCTGTCGAATATTTTATCTTCAGTATCATTAAGCTCATAAAATAATGGCTCAGGTTTTTCAACTTCTGGAAATTTTAGTTTCTGCTTTTCTAAATCTTCTGCAAAATATTTTGTAACTTCTGACCTTGTACGTCGGACCATCAAATACTTTAATACTTTTTCACGTATTTCTTTTGCGTTTTCCTTTACTATTTTTAGATATTCTTCATAATCCTTTTGCCGGTCAACTTGCTTTAATTTTCTATCAAGATTGTTGAAGAATCTTTCTAAATCGGGGAGATTTGGAATCGTGCTTTTTCTTGCCTTCTGGAAAAGTTTAATTTGACTTAAAATATCCTTGGGGGAATTGTTATACGGTGTTGCCGTTACAAGAATAACTCTTTTGCCTCGGCAGATTTCTGCAAGTTTTTCATAGCTGATTGTCGTTTCAGTACGAAAACGATGGGCTTCATCGATTATAATGTTTGTGAATTTTTCAGTTCCTCGCTCAATAATATCATCAAGCTTTCCTAAAGATTCATATTCAGCGTGGACTCTAAAATCCAAGAAAACATTGGGCCAAGAGCCAGGGTTTGTTTTATCAAGCAAAACAGGCGGTGCAATTACAAGTGTTCTTCCATCAAGTTGACCAGCTAACATTGCAGCTACGTAAGTTTTACCAAGCCCAACTACATCAGAAATAAAAACTCCACCATATTCTTCTAATATTTTTTTTGCATTCAGAACAGCTTGCTCTTGATACTCTAACTTCATAAATTCCTGAGGAAGATATTTTAAAAATACTTCATCCGTCCTGCTTAATTCATCTTTAAAATATTCATACAAGAATTTAAGATAAAGCTCGTAAGGAGTTATGTTTTGATTTAACCAAGTCTTTTCATCGATTGTCTGGATATATTTTTCACTAACATCAACCGAATCTTTCCAGAATTCTTCAAATTTTTGTTTAGCAAAATCATAATCAGCACGGTTTTTTAATTCAACATTAAACTCGAGGTTGTCGATCAATCCTGCTTGCGTAAAATTACTTGAACCTGTAATAACGCGGCCAATGTCTCTGTCATCTTCAACGAACGTCATTACATACAGTTTTGCGTGAATGTTTTGGGTGGGGTATGCTCTAATTTCTAACTTTTTACTTTTAAGCCAATCGATAAATTTTATTATTCCTTTTTCAACTTTTTGATTATCGTCCGAATTCTCCAATTCTTTCTCCACAGCATTTTCGAATTCTTGTTTCGTTTCTGTATGAGAAAATTGAAATGATTGTTGTTCTTCTTTCTTGGATTTCTCAATCAAATCGTAAACTTCTCGGTTTGTATTTATTCCAATTAGAATTCTGATTTTTTCTGTTGCTTCCAACGACTCATAAATTGAGTGAAACCCACTTGTATAAAAATATCCCACGAGGCAATCAAATAATCGAGTATCTTTAATTAGCACTTCAAACCTTTGTTTAAGGTTTTGGTTTTCTTCGTTTGTTATAAAAGTAAGGTCGGTTAGGTTATTCATTTCCTTTTTTTCTTTTTATTTTACTAAAAATATAAAAATATTTACACGATAATCAAATGTTCCCCCCATTCACCGTTTCCCAATTCCCCCCATTCACCGTTTTGCCCCTCACGGTCTTAGTATTACCTTCAGCGCATCGCCTTTTATTATGGCATTGATGCCTTCGTCTACTTTTTCGAGTGGTAAATCGTGCGTGATGAACCCTGTCTTGATAAATTTTTTGGCGAGACCTTTTTTGAGGATTTCAGTCATAACATCCCACGTTTCCCACACTCTCCGCCCGATGATACCTTTGATTGTTACGCCGGGGAATATTATATGCTTTGCGAAGTCGGTTACCATTTGTCCGCCGGGAATTCCGAGTAATGAAATCATTCCACCCATCCTAACAACCTTAAAAGCGTCTTCGTAAGCTTTGTAGTTACCCGACATTTCGATTACAGCATCAACGCCTGCGTTGTTAGTTTCGTCTAAAACTGTTTTATAGAATTTTTCTTTCTCACGGTCAATCGATACATCGAAGCAATGTTTAGCTCCATACAACCGAGCAAGTCGGAATCGGGAATTTTCTAACTTGTCGTGTGTGAACTCGCCGTGCGACGCATCGGTAACGAAAATTTTTTTCGCTCCCAAATATTTCGCCACTGCTGTCGCCATTAATCCCTGAACACCGCAACCTAATATCGCAACCGATTTTCCTTTAACATCAACCGATTGCACAGTATGCGTTGCATTACCGATTGCATCCATAAATGCGATTACTTCGAGTGGAATATCTGTTTTATAGAATAATCGAATATTCTCGACGGGTAATGTCAGGTATTTAGCATACGAACCATTGCCATGTAAACCTCGGATTATTGTATTTTTACAGACATGAAAATCGCCGGCTTTACATTGAACACATTTGCCGCAGGTAACGTGCATTTCGGCAGAACAGTAAATATACTTTTCTAAAAATTTAAAAAAGTTTGGATCGCTTGCAAGCTGAATAGGACTGCGCCTGCCTACAAATTTTTTAACAACAGAACTGCCTTTTACCTGATCAATCAACATCTGTGCAAGTTGAAGTTTTGCCTTTGCACCCGCATCGACAATTTTGCCGCTGAACTCGTGCCCGACAATAACGTCCGGTGTATCTAAAATCATCATCGAATCCTTGAGCGAATCTTTTGCGTTATAAATTCCCACGTCGGTTCCGCAAATTGCAGTCGCTAACACTTTGATCTTCACATCATCCGAATTTTTAATTTCAGGGATTTCTTTTTCAGTGATTATAAAACCTTTGTGCCAATCCTTCCCCGGATATGGCTTTTCTTTAATAACTGCTTTCATTAGTTGCATTGTTGATCCTCTAAAGTTTATTTTTTATTCTTCTTCCACACTTGATAATTTTTCTGTAAATCAATTAAAACTTCTTTATCGATCATATTATCATCCCGGACACGCTCATCATAATTTTCCCAGTACATAAAATCTTTTAAAGTCTTTTTCGTAAAATCGTCGAACTTACCATTGATTTCTCCCTTGTAAAAACCTCGATCCTTCATAATTGTTTGTAATTCTTTGCACAATTTTTCGTCAATCACGATTAAATTATTGGGGTTGGACTTAAAGAAATATAGTTTGTGAATTTCATATAGGCGCTTCAATTCGGCGAGTGAGGTTGGATGGTCGTAAACACTGATATCGATGAAATTATCTAATTCGCCGCCGTAACCAGCACCTTTGCGGACGACTAACAGAGCAGCCGATTGCTCGCCTCTTTTATCGCCGCCGGCTTTACCACCGGCAATCAAAGCTTCTAACAACCTGTCAGATAACGGCCCGCGAGTGCTCTCGAAAGTTTTTGATAACTCTTCGATGGTTTTAATATCAACAATAATATTTCCTTGAGCAGCAAAATATTTTCCGGATATAATTTCTCCCCTACCTGCAATATTTTTTCCTGCTTGCCCTCCAGCCCAATCGAAACAATTTTTCCCGGTCCAAGTTGCTGAATTCCCCTTTGCATCTACAATACCAACTTGTCGTTCATCTCTTAGTGAATCGTTGGCTATTAAAATTTTCAGAGCTTCTTCGGCAGTGGCGCCGTTTTTCATCAGTGCCAATCCTTTGGGACCGTAGCTTGTGTTTGCTAACGATTGAGTCGCGATTGCCCCCACACCTGCCTCAGCCCAAGGAACAATGGGACGAACGTTCGGAAATTTTGATTGAACTGCCACACCTAAATCGCCTGTTTGTGGATCGTAACCAACGATTGAAAAAGTTGAAACTGAAATTTCTTTTGGAGATAATAATTTTTGATTTTCGGAATAAGTAAATAAAATCGCTGATATAAGAACCGTTACTGCAATAAAGATAATTTTCTTCATAACCCCTCCTATGTTTGTTTACTTTTTAATTAACCTCGCAGCAAAGGAGCCGTCGATATGGTGCTTATGAGGATACGTTTCGACACATTTATTTTCGTTTACCAAAATATGGTTTATGTATTTTGCAGCATCATCGATTACAAAATCTGTATGAGTTTTTAAGAACTCTTCAATAATCATAAAATTTTCTTCCGGTTCTGTAGTGCAAGTGCTGTAAACGATAGCACCTCCAGGTTTCAATAATTTTGCTGCGTTACTAAGTAATCCGGTTTGGAAGACGTTCAATTTGAGCAAATCATCGGGTTCTCGTTTCCACTTTATATCCGGTTTTTTCCGCAGAACACCGAGTCCGGAACAAGGAACATCCACTAAAATTTTGTCGGCACTTTCTAACTCAAGTTCGCTTGCATCGCCGACAACATATTCGACTATATCTATTCCAAGCCGGTCACAACTTGTACGAATGAGATTCAATTTATGGTCATACTTATCGACTGCGATAATTTTGCCTTGATTTTTCATAATCTCAGCAAGGTGTGTGGTTTTCCCGCCGGGAGCTGCACACATATCAATCACCCGTTCGCCCGGTTGCGGGTTCAATAAAATTGATGGCAGGGCGGCGCTTTCGTCCTGAATTGTAAAGTATCCGCTTTGGAAATAATTCAACTCCGACAGTTCGGAAATATTTCGCACTCTGAGATAATAATCGATATACTCAGAGCCTTGATATGAGAACTTCGCTTCTTCAAGGGATAACAAAAATTTTGCGGGTTCAATTTTTAGCCGGTTAATTCGAATTGTGATTTCCGGAATTTGATTGTTTGCCAGGAGAAGTTTCTGAGTATCTTCAAATCCAAAACGTGCCAACCACTTTTTTACCATCCACGTTGGATGTGCATAGTAAACACCTAAATAATGTACTGCATCCACCGCAGGGTCGGGAAACTTTATTTCATCTATGTTACGGATTATAGTACGAAGAACTGCATTTACAAGATTGGCAGCCTTCTCTCCATTGAGCCGCTTAATAAACTCGACTGCTTCGTTGACTGCTGCGTGGTGCGGTACTTTTTGTAGAAATAAGATTTGATAAGTTGCAACTCGCAGTGCATTTTTTAAATTAATCTCGGACTTTACGTAATTTCCGTGATAGAACCCGTTGATTACCCAGTCGAGCCGGCTTCTCCATCTGATTACACCATGAACAATTTCATTCAATAAACTTTTATCTAAATCCGAAACATCCTTATTTCGCAATTCAGTATCAAGCAACTTATCGAGATATGCGTCGGTTCTTTCTATCCGATTTAAAATTTTGATGGAAGTCCCGCGAACACCTTCGTATATATTTTGTCGATCGGTTAATGTCATAATGTATTTTATAGTATGCCTGTTTGTTTACGTTCGGTTTGTGTGTCATCGAAAACTATTTTTACTAATTCTTCATATTCTTTGGTAAGTTGGACATTGCGACGCGCCATAACAATTTTTGCAGTATCGATACTCATTTCAAATGAATTTGTTTTTAGCGGTCCCGAACCGCTCCCTCTTGTAAAGGATGGAATATACCGGGGAGGTAAGCCAGCACCGTATAGGTTACAGAAAACTCCAACCACAGAACCTGTATCAAACATCATATTTATACCCGTCTTGGAATGATCTCCAAGAATAGTTCCGAAATGTATCAATCCTGTATTTATTAACTTCCCGTTGATAGTAACTTTGATTGGAGAATAATTATTTTTCAGATCGCTGTTATTCGTATCGGCGCCGATATTAACCCAACTTCCGACATACGCATGCCCTAAATATCCATCGTGCTGTTTGTTCGAATGCGATTGGATAATTGTTGAGTCAACTTCGCCACCCACTTTGCAAGAATCACCGATTGAAGTATTACTATAGATTTTTGCACCGACTTTAATTATTGAATCATCACCGATATATACCGGACCTGTAATTACCGAGTTTGCCATAATCAGAACATTGGCGCCAATGATTATCGGACCGTTTGATGCATCCAAAACAACGCCGGGGTGGATTTCAGATTCCCGATCCATTATTATGTTTTGACGATTTAGTAAGTGTACACCTTTATCTATTTTCCCTAAAATTGTTTTCCCCTTCATTTCTTTAGCGAGAAGATAAAAGTCGTTCCCGATTTCATCACCGTTAAAAGTAATTAAATCCCACGGATAATTTGCTACACGTGCATTTATGTTATGTATCGGAATATTTTTAAAATTAGAAACTTGAAATAAAGGAAAGGGATTCCCAAGCCAATATTTTTTCATCGACTCTAACGTTTGGGGAGTAAGGTATGCAGCAACAATGGTATCGCCGCTGATAAATAATTGATCGATACTCTTCTCAAACTTTATCTCTTTAAAAAAATTTTTATCTGCAATTATCCGACCGTTAATAAATAAAGAATAATCTGTTGGAAAATTGTTAATATCTTTTTTAGGGTATGATTCTTTGGTAACGCCGGTCAACTCTTTCCGTGTGTGTAAACCGGTTACTTTGTTTTTAAGATATTTTTCAATTTTCTCTTTCAGCGACAGAGCCCCGCAACGTAAATCATACACAGGTCTGAAATATGTCAGCGGTAAAAAATTTTTGTAACCTTCATCTTCAAAGATATATATCTTCATATTTTATTTGTGATTGTTAAAGGGTTTCAATCAGACTTAAATAAAAAACGGAATGCAAGTTATACATTCCGTCTTTTAAAACACACTCGTACCGACTCCGTTTAAACTGTTGGAGTTTCTTCTTTTGATTTGGAATACTTGCGGTTGAATCTTTCGATGCGACCTGCTGAGTCGAGTAATTTCTGTTTCCCGGTAAAGAATGGGTGGCAAGCTGAGCAAATTTCTAATTTTATATTGCCAATGCTCGAACGTGTTTCAAATGTATTTCCGCAGATACATGTAACAATAGCTTTTTTATATGTCGGATGAATACCGTCTTTCATTAAAATCTCCTAATATTTTAAATTATTCTGGTGTTAATATATTATAATTTTCTAACAATTGCAAAACGAGTTGAGTTGCCTTTTATCTGAGTAAAATCATTTTACCCATTAATCTGTTTGAATTGGGCGTTTTCAGTTGATAATAATATATCCCGCTTGCCAGATTTGAACCATCAAATTCTACTTGATAATAACCCGGCTGAATGTAACTATTGACCAATGTTTGTACTTCTCTACCAAAAATATCAAACACTTGTAATGATACGAAGCTGTATTCGGGAACTTGATATTGGATGTTCGTTATAGGGTTAAACGGATTAGGGTAATTTTGGGATAATTTATATCCCAAAGGGAGTCCCGAATTTTCAAAAACTGCAGTAGGTGTAAAACTTATTTTATCAGTTGAGGAATAATGTTCCAAACTGTCGGTATCAACTTGTAGAATACGATATTCATATTCGCCTGCTTCTACAATTGTACTATCTATATAAGAATAAGTGTGAGGTTCACCCGCACCTGGGATTACATCAGAATTAATAGTTTGAAAATTTGCATCACTTTCTTTCTTCCGTTGAACATAGAAGCCGTAATTATTTTTTTCCGTGAGCGTTGACCATTCAAGTTTTACTCCATTGCCAGTAGAATTTAAAGTAGCCGTGAAAGAACCAAAGGTAACGGGCAACTGATTTTCTTTAGCTGTAATCCACATCGGGGCGGTCCATACTCTATGTCCATCGGTTTGTTGAACAAAAACATAGTAATAATATGTGGAATTGAGCGGTTGATTAACTGTCGTAACTAACGAATCCCTGCCGCTGACAGTTGCTAAAACGGTTGGCACTGCACCGGAACCCGGTATTCCATATCTAATCTCAATTCTAGAAACTACATCACCCGGAGTTGCATCGGAAACTTTCACTCTAATATTAATAGGTGAAGGTGTGAAAAATATATCGCCCATTAAATTTGCGCCTACTTCGAATTGAACCTTCATGTTGTTATCTTCTGAGGCATATACACGGCGATTTCTTAACGCATTTATTATTTCAGATTTCGTTAAAGAAGTGGCGACTACAACTGTCCGCTGCTGGTTGCTCATACCAAAATTCGTATTGTGGTTATCTTGATCCGAACTTGGAGCAACGTGATAACCACGTCGTAAAAGACTATGATAATAAGATTCATAATTACCACTGGAAGGGTCGGTTTGTGTTGTGTTTGTAGAAAATGCCGGTCCGCTTTTAACAGCAACGCCTTGTACAATTTTATCTATATCAGCATTATAGGTAGTGTTTATTAAATTTTCAAAGTCGGAGCTATTAGGATGAGCAAGGTAGCAAAATCCGTTTAATGAATCAGTCTTTTTCCATAAATTCGTATAATCACTTTTTGCAACAAAAACATCGTAAACACCTGGATTCCAGCCAATTAATTTATCGGTACCTAAAACCAAAACGTGCCCACCGCCGCTGATAGTGCCCCACTCTTGTCCGTATAATCCTACAAAAATTCCATCTTTGTTTGCAGTATCAGCTTCAAGCACACCCGCCCGCCAGTAAGCTAATGTCATCCTCAAACCTTCGTTGTGGTTGTGGTCAGTAACTGCGAGGAAATTTAAATTATTTGCAACGGTTCTTCCGTATTCAATTGCTTTGGCGACTGGTGCCGGGTATGATGCAATGGTTTTATCTACATTCCCGTCTGAATACCACGAATGAGAATGTAAGTTTCCAAAATAAAAATTATATGCCGGAGTTTGAGCAATTGTAAAACCGGTAAATATCAGTATTAGTGATATAAGAATGAGTAAAGTATTTTTTTTCATTTGTAATAAGATTTTAATGAATGATAAATTATTTAAAACAAACTTGTAATCCGCTTACGGCGGAGGCTTAGGCGGTTGGGAAACAACTGCTGCGGGCTTTTACAAATGTTTGAGCTAGTGGTCGGGATTTCAGAGGTTGACCAAAAAGTCGGTTTTCTCAATACGTTCACTTCGCGAACAGTCTAAAACCGACTAAATAAGCGGGTTATCGAGTTCGATTTCGATTTCGACTTGTCCCGAACTTGTCGAGGAGAGAAATCGAGTAACGAGAGAACTTTTTAGTCAAGCTCTAAGAACCAACGACCTGTCACGTTCCGAATAACTTTCGGAATCGCCCCGTTCAAATAACGGAACGGAACGGTTTATTACTAAAATTTTAGAGCTGGTGGTCGGAGTTGAACCGACGACCTGCTGATTACGAATCAGCTGCTCTACCACTGAGCTACACCAGCAACAATCCGCCTGAGGCGGACTAATTAATTTTCTTCTTTGTTTTTATTTTTGATTTAGAACGTAAAACGTTCTTAGCTTTGAATTTCTTAGCCGCACTCGTAATTGCCTGTCGGGCAGCTTGAGCCGAATCCCAACCAAAACTTTTAACCATCTTCCCTTCTAAATTTTTATAGCTTGTAAAAAAATGTTCTATTTCAACAAGCAAATGACTCGGTAAATGGTTTACTTCGGTTACAGTTTTATATGTCGGGTCGTGGACAGCTACGGAAAGTATCTTATCGTCTGAACCGTGCTCATCATACATTCGCAATATACCGATTGGACGGACTTCAACCAAAACTCCGGTGCTAAGGGGTTGGTCAATTATTATCAAAACATCGACGGGGTCGCCATCCTCATATAAAGTGCTCGGGACGAATCCATAAGCGGCAGGATAATGCATCGAGGAATACAAAACCCGGTCTAAACGAAATACGCCGAGTTCCAAATCGAACTCATATTTATTCCGGCTTCCTTTTGGTATTTCAACTATCGCGTTGACGATGTCGGGGGAGCGTTTACCGACAGGTAAATTCTTTAAACTTTCAGCCATAAGAAATTATTTCGCACCCAATCTATCGAGACCTTTTTTAGCATCTTCGTTTTTAGGATCTAATTGCAGAACTTTTTTAAACATTGTAACGGCTTCGGCTGCTAATTTTTTATTTAATTCATCTTCCCCTTCGATGCGCAAATAAATCAAACCGTTTGCCAACCATAGATGACCTTGTACACTTTTTGGATCAAGTTCTATTGCTTTTCTGAAGTGGCGGACTGCTTCTTCATCTCGTTTCCGGTTTTCATCGGGATCGTCTGTACGGTTAAGCATAATTGATTGTCCGAGGAGAACACGAATCGAAGCATCGTCGGCGCCCGAAGTTATTGCCTTACGAGCCCACTCGGCAGCGGCTGCATATTTCTGCTTCTGAAAATAAAACGAAGCTATCATATTGTATGCTTCAAGAAGTTCGTTTTTGTACTTATCTTTTTGATCACCGATTAAAGCTAATACTTCGTCGTATTCTTGTTTTGCAGAATCGAGTGAATCCATAAATGCAAAAGTCTGAGCAAGTTTAAGTCGCGAACCTATATAGGTTGGTCTTAACGCAACTGCCGCTTGAAGAAGTTCCTTGCTGCGCTGATAATTTTTTAATTGAAGATATGAGGAAGATGCATTCAAATAGGCGCTAAGTGATGTTGAATCAATTACTATTTTCTTTTCATACATTGCAGCCGATTCGGCGTATCGCTTTTGCCGCATATACAAAGCTCCGAGGTCGGCAAAAACATCAACTAGGGTAGAATCCAAGGTTAGTGCTTTTTCATAAGATTGAATTGCCAATTCCTGCTTGTCCTGCCCTTGCTGAGCTTTTCCCAATTTTATATAATCTTCGGCTGTTAATTCAGTTTTTTCTTTTAATTTAGCAAACGCTGCTTCCGATTTTTTGAAGTCTTTCAATTCTACGTAAGCATAAGCAATTATCCTATGAGCATCGAACTTGGTTGAATCGAGTGCCAAAACTTTTTCAGCAACTCTAATCACTTCTTCATAGCTTTTAATTTCGGAGAGTGATTTCATATACAAATATTGCGCATCGAATGAATGAGGACGCAACTCGGTTAGCTTTTTATACATTTTGGCTGCATTTGCAAATTGCTTTGCTAGAAAATAGATATTTCCTAAATCATCGTAAAGATTTGCATTAGTCGTATCGAGCTGAATGGCTGTCAGATAGCTTTTGGCGGCGTCGTTCCATTTTCGCATTTTCTTGTAAGTCAGTGCGAGCTTTATGTGTGCCTCGATTAAGCCCATATTCAAATCGATGGCTTTTTGATACTGTTCAATTGCTGCGGGCGATATTCCTTGTTTAAAATAAATATCTCCGATGTTAATATAAATAAAAGGGTTTTTATCGTCCAACTCTCGAGATTGAGTAAACGCAACGAGCGCATCATCGAGAGAATCTATTTTAACTAAAGAAGTTCCCATCATAAAAAATAATTCGGGATTCTTCTTATGTTTTTTCATAGAATCGCGAAAATGCTTAAGGGCTTTCTGATAGTTTTCTTTTTTAAACTCCTCTTTCCCTAACTCAAATGAATCTTGAGCATACGATTTGGTAGAGAGAGTTAATAAAGATAATAATAGAAGGCTGATTAATATTTGTTTTAAGGATTTCATTGCTTTTTCTCCTCTTTATTTAACTGAATAATGCGAACCGGCATCGTTGCTGGAACGAGCCTGTTATTTTGAACAATTTTTTGACCTTGCACACTTGATACGAACGAAACAAAACCACTTGCCAATCCAACACTTTTGATGCTTGAAAATATATATACAGGAGTCCGGAGCGGATAATGATTCCGGTAAACATAAGCTTGCTCGGGTGGGAAATAAATTCCGCTAACACCGAGCGAGTCGGTTACTTCCGATCTATCACTTAGTTCTAAAAATTTTATGTTTGTGTATGATTTGGCGAAATAATTTAAACCCAACATCGCAATAGTGTTCGAATGCGATGCAACTATATCGATTACAGAATCGACTGTCGAGACGGTATAAAAATTATTGGGCAGCGTTTTTGTATTTGAAAATTTGTCAACGCTGTAGTCGTACACATCTGAATTTCGTCCGGGTAAATAAAACTGAAGTTTTGACGACGAGCCTTTCCAGCCCAAATCCTTCCAATACTTCAACTTACCATCGTAAATACTGTCTAACTGTGAAATACGGAGTCCTTTAATTGGATTGTTATCGTTCACAATTAATATGAACCCGCTCTTTGCAATTTCATAAGGATGAATATTTAACTCATGCTTAGCAATAAGTTCCTGCTCGTCTTGGGTTAACTGACGAGAAATAATTATCAACTCTACGCTATCAGTCAACAAGAATGCGACTGCTTCGCGTGCCGATGTGCTATGAACTTCGATATTAGCATCGGTGTAAAGATGTTCGAATCTTTCAGCCAATCCGTTTGCAAGCGGAGCAACGGTTTCTGAAACGAACAACTTCAGAGTTCCTTTTGTGGGCGATTCTTTTTCAGAACCCGAATCGCATCCAATTATTATGAATGCTAGAAGAAAATATTTTAATAAATTATTCTTCATTATTAAACGTTTGTTTACTTTTAGACCAAAGTGTAACTGACCGATAAATTCCATAGAGGATAAATACAATCCCCGTGATAATTCTAAAATTAGAAGGAACATAAGGGGGTAAAAAGAGTCCGGCAATAATTCCGATACCTGCAATAACAACTATTGCCGAAACCGTATAACTGAAAATCATTAAAAATTTTGGTGGTTTACGATTCATTTAGTTTTTTAATTTGAATCTGAATGGGATAGAAACCCAAACGGCGACCGGACCATTATTCATGATTGCCGGAGTAAATACCCATTGCATAGCCGCACTTGTTGCAGCTTCGTTAAATATTTCGGCATCGCTTTTTAGAACAACAACTTTTCTTGCTTTACCTTCTTTATCGACCCAAATTTTTACCCAAACAGTACCTTCCATTTGTGCACGTTGAGCAAGTTCGGGATAAACAGGTTTTACTTCTTTTACAACTATCGGTTGTTTTTCGACCGGGACAAAATCGTCAGGGGGTCTATCATCATCAATCCTGATATCCTGTTCAATTTGCACACCGGCACCTAAATCAGCGTCGGAAACCGGAGCTGCCTGTTGGCTCATTTCGGTTTGTGTTGCAAAAGTTTGTTCAGGACTCACTTCAGCATCGGGAACAGGAACAGGGACACCTATTGTTGGCTTAACAGTCGGAGCAGTTATAGCCAACGGAGGTGCAGCTTCAGTGTTAGTTATTGAAGGGGGAGGACCGAGTTCAGACAATTTAACAACACGCATTGTGTAAATCGGTTCGTCGTCTTGTCCGAGATATTCACCAAGATAGTAACCACCTATGATACTGAGGTGAATTGTAACAGCGATAAGTAAAGCCAGCCCCGAATATCGTCCTGATAAAGCACGAAGTTCTTGCATTCCATAGTGTAATGCCGCTGCAGTTTTAGTCATAATACTTCATCTCCTTTCTATGATGTAACTTTAGCGAGTACTTTCATATCGATTTCACCCATTGGAGCGATGCTGAACCGGTTAATACCACTGACATTGAACTCGTCTATGATGTCCACCATCATGTAGTATTTGCCTTTTCGGTCGATTTTTAAAAGTACAGTAAGTTTCGGGTTTTGTTCGTATCGTTCTTTCATTAAAATCCTCAAATTGTTGAATTCAACTTTCTTCGGACTTTCGATACCCATATTCCAATATATAGCACCATCTTCTTTCACTCGAAGTGTCATCAGATTGCTTTCAGCGATTTCAACTTTTACATCGGAAGATGGTGGTAAATTAATTTCCATCGTCTGTGGTTTAGTCATTGTAGTTGTCAACATAAAAAAGGTCAACAACAAGAATGCGATATCGACCATCGGGGTCATATCTATATTAATACCAAGACGCCGGGGTTTTCGCTTCTTTCCTTTCTTTTTATCGTGCCCACGCGGGGCAGCAGTGTTAACAGCACCCATAGTATATTTCCTTAATTATGTTCAAAATTAGTTATTAAATTAAAACGCGTAATCATAGTTTTCTGTAAAATATCCATAACATCTTCAGTCAAACCATAATTAGCGTCCTTATCACCTTTTACAACCGTCCTCAATTTAGGATTGGTAATACGAGCTTTTATAAGCAAATCAGCAAGGTCTTTTACTGTAACCTCAATGCTTGGTGCCAATTTTGCCATATTCTCAGGTGTTTGATACTGTTTTCTAATATCAGCAGGATAGTATTCCCAATTTCTCTTCACAACATCACTTAATACACGAAGTTTTGCATTCTGAGCATCTAACCCAAGAAATATACGATCGTCTTTAGTTAGTGTAAGCATCAACACATCCGATTCGGGCAGCTTGTATTGTGAATGAGAGAACGGCAATTCGATTACAACTTCTTCCGGTGGTTTGAACTGCGTAGTTAACATAAAGAATGTTAACAATAGAAACCCAATATCCACGAAAGGAGTCATATCGATCCTTATACTGACTCGTCCTTTCTTAATTTTTGGCATTGTTAATTTTCCTTATAAATTATTTGGACCGCGACATTAAGGTTTGAACAATATTGTAACCTGCTTCGTCAATCATGTAAGTGAAAGTATCGACTTTAGTTACGAAGAAATTGTATGCAATAATACCTGCGATAGCTGCGAACAATCCACCGGCTGTATTGATAAGAGCTTCAGAGATACCAATTGATAGCGCAATAGCATCGGGCGCACCTGCTTGGGCTAATGCACGGAATGCACGAATCATTCCTACGGTTGTTCCTAATAATCCGACCATAGTCGCAGTCGAAGCTATTGTTGATAATGCAATGAGGTTTCTTTCTAATACAGGCATTTCTAAAGAAGTAGCTTCTTCGATAGAGCGTTGAACCTCTGCCATTTCTTTTTCGGCTTCCCATCCCTTACCTTCTTTGGAAATTACTTTGTATCGTTCGAGACCGGTTTTTACAATATTAGCCAGAGATCCTCTTTGTTTATCGCACGCTGCAATAGCTGTATCAATGTTGCCGGCTTGCAAGTCGCGTTGTACTTGGCGGATAAATGTTGCCATATTTCCCGTGCCTTTTGCTTTTCCTAACGAAAACATTCGTTCGAAAATATAAGTTACAACGAGAATTGATAACATAATCAGCATTGGTACAAAAATACCACCCACGTAAACAGTACCTAATAAAGTAGTTGGTTGGTGCCTTGTTTCACCATCTTTAAAGTTTGCCGGATCACCCAGAATAAACCACCAAATTGATACCGATATAACAGCCGCTAGTACGAATACTATTGTTGAAAATAAATTTTGTTTCATTTTTTTTGATTCCTAAAAAGTTATTAGTTTTGTTAATTAATTAATAGTTGATAAAGAAAATTTTTCGATTGCATCTTCTGTCTTATTACAAATTTCGAAAACTTCAGTTAATTTTGTTATAATAAAAATATTTTTTATAGATTTTCCAACGTTCGTTAAAATCATCTCGCCACCGTTCTTAGAAAAACTTGTATGAGCTGAAATTAAAGCGCCTAAACCAACACTTGTTATTAAGTTGACTCTCGAAAGATCTATAACAAGATTTTTAATACCTTGTTCGATGAAATCGGAAACAGTTTCGCGTAAATCGTCAATCTCTTCTTCGCCTGTTAGTGAAGAACGGATTTCGATGATACCGATTGATCCATCTTTTATTGTACGTATTTTTATAGACACTTTTGATCCATATATTATTCTACTCAATTACAAGGGCAAAGGGAATGCCATTCGGTAATATAGTATTTTCTGATGTTTTTAGAGAGTAAAATTGGGAAGGCAAGAAATCCATTCTTGCAATTTGCAATGCCATCCGAGCTTCAGACCAGTAATATCCTGTATTTCGTTGCCAATAAAGTAGTTACGGTGAATTGCACTCTGCAAGAAATTATAAGTTGTATTTTTTCCGCTTACGCCACAAAGTTGCCGGGTCAATATTCAGTAACAATGCAGCCTCTTCTAAATCGTTAGCTACACCCAATACACGCTTGATGTGTAGCTTTTCCATCTCTTCGATTGATAATATTCCTGTTTTACCTTCTGCAACTTTTTGAATTTCATCAGGAAGGTATTCTGTTTTAATTACACCATCTCGCGCAAAAACTACACCCCGCTCTATTACATTCTCGAGTTCTCTGATATTTCCGGGCCAGCGATACGTAGTTAACAATTTTAAAGCTTCGCTTGACACTTCAATATTTTTTCCTTGATTGTGCTTTTTAATAAAATGTTGTATAAGAATCAATACATCTTCGGGTTTTTCGCGGAGCGGTAGAAGTTCGATACGCACGGCATTTAAGCGGTAGTAGAGGTCTTCACGGATAGTACCTTCCTGAATTGCGACACTTAACTTTCGGTTTGTTGCGGCGATTACACGTACATCCACTTTTCTGGTAACATTTTCGCCGACGCGTTCAAATTCTTTATTTTGCAAGAAGCGTAAAAGTTTTACTTGCACCGACTGTGGTAGTTCGCCCACTTCATCGAGGAGTATTGCTCCTCCGTCAGCAGCCTGGAATCTTCCTTCCCGATCTTTTATTGCACCGGTAAAGGCGCCTTTGACATGTCCGAAAAGTTCACTTTCGAGTAATGTTTCAGGAATAGCTGCACAACTTACTTTAATAAATGGCTTTGAGCGGCGGTTACTGATATTATGAATAAATTGAGCTAACATTTCTTTTCCAGTTCCACTCTCACCTTCTATTAAAACACTTAAACTTGAGTCGGCGATTTGTCTTGCAATATCAAGTTGTTTCAGCACAGCCGGATTTCGGGTAACAAACTCCGATTCAATTTTGGTTTCAGCTAACTGACTTCTCAGTAACCGAACTTCTTTTTTTAGTTGATGGTGTTCGTAAACTCTTTCAGTAAACAATTTAAATTCCTGCATATTGAACGGCTTCTGAAGAAAATCCTCAGCCCCGTTTTTAATTGCTTCCACGGCACTTTCTATTGAACCATGCGCGGTTATTATAACCACAGTGGTATTCGGAGATTTTTGTTTACATTCTTTCAAAAGTTGCATTCCATCAATCGGTGTCATTTTTAAATCGAAGTATGCTATATCATATTCTTTATCGTTCAATATTATACTTGCATCAATAGGGTTCGAGAATGCGTCTACTGTAAAATTAACCGATTCCAAATATATTTTTAGTGTCTTTAAAATATTTGGTTCATCGTCAACAACTAAAATCAATCCTCGGGGTGTCATATTTTTTCTAATTGCTCCAATGGAATAGTGAATGTAAAAATACTGCCTTTTTCAATTTCGCTTTCTACCCATATCTTGCCGCCATAAATCTCGACTATTTCTTTAGCGATTGCCAAACCTAATCCGACACTGCCGGGAGTACTCTCCATACTCTCTTTTACCTGCACAAATTTGTCGAATATTTTGCCTATGTTCTCGGTTGAGATGCCCCGACCAGTATCAAGAATTTGTACAACAATATTATTTTCTTTCCTTGAACTTTTTACTTCTACATAACCACCCGGTGGAGTATAACGAAGTGCATTGTTAATCAGATTACTAACTACCCAACTAAATTGTTGAGCATCGCCGGTAATTTTCGGAAGATCGTTTTGCAGATTCAGTTTTAATTCGACAGATTTTTCCTTGAATGGAAGCTGAACCGGTTTTATTGAATCGATTACAACTTCGTTAATCGATATTAACTCCTGCCTCAACTGCAGCTTGCCTGATTCGAGGCGTGAGAGTTCCAACAATTCACGGACAAGCTTGGTAAGCCGTTCGGCGTCATGTTTTGCAGCGTGGATAAGTTCGGTTTGTTCGGAATTCAATTTTCCTACTATCCCTTCATTCAGAATGTCTATCGACATATTTATGGAAGTGAGCGGAGTTCTGAATTCATGCGATACTGTAGCCATAAATTCCGATTTCATTTTATCGAGCTGTTTAAATTGAGTAACATCCTGAAGAATTAAAACCGTACCTAATATTCCGCCGCTCACAAGGGGAATCTCTGAAATCCGGGGACGGATGTATAACTCGGTATCGTTCTTCTTGAATAACAAGTATGGTTGACTAATATAATTATCAGATTTTGGGTTGCTCAAAATATTCCGCACCCTTTCGTCTTTTATAATATCGGTGTAATTTCTTTCGGCAGTTGAATATTCGATATTCAGAAGTTGCCGGGCAGCATCATTCATCAATATTATTTTATTTTCTCTATTGCAGACAATAATGCCATCCGAAATATTCTCGACGATCGTTTCGGCTTTTTGTTTTTCTTCCAATATTTTTTCAATATTCAGTGCATCATATTTGCGAAGCCGTTCAGTCATCTTATTAAACTCGCGGCTTAATTCTCCAAATTCATCGTTCGTTATAATGTCAGTTTTTAAATCTAACTTTCCTCTCCCGATATTACGAACAGTTTCGGTAAGCCGTTCTGCCGGTTCTACAATTGATTTTGTAAACCGGAAGCCCGCAAAAATACTTAACGCCACAGCTATCAACGAAGCAATCAAAACCGCATAAGTTGCTTCATTCGATATTTTACGGGTTTGAACTCCCAACTCTATCATCTCCTGCTGGTTGAGTTCAATCAACCTGAAACCATATTTCTTAAGTTGTGCATTGATGGGTCGAATTTGATTGAAGTGGTATGTCTTCGCTATCTCCCTGAGTAGCGGATCGAAAATAAACATTAACAATGTATCAGCTAATCCTTCATACTTCATGTGTAAGATTTGAATACTATCTAAAATATCCTGTTGTTGCGGTTTAGTAACTCGTTCCTTATTTTTTTGCACCCATTGAAAAAAATCAAATTTAGCTTGGATAAAATTATCTTCATATTTTTTGTTTTGGTTTGAAATCAGAGCGACCAGAGCGTTATCTTTTAATTCTAATGAACTAACCATATTTTCGGCAGCAACTACATTCAGATAATTTTCCCGGATTATTTTATCGACCGAATCTCCGAGTCGGTAAAAATTATTAATCGCCCAAATTGTAATAAAAATACTAATTGATACAAGAATAATGTAGCTGAATGAAATTTTGAAGCGAAGGCTGTTGAAGAAAGGAATTTCCATCTTCAGATATAATTAAAATTTAGTCCCGAAGAATTTTTGATAATGTTTTTTGAATTTGTTCCATATCGATGGGTTTACTCAGAATTCCAAACAACTCGTCATCTTGTATACCCTTAAGTATGCGTCCGTCCTCAAACCCGCTGATGAATAAGAAAGGCATTTTTGAGTATTTTGGATTTTGTCGTACTTTGTGATACAGTTCAAGCCCTCCGACGCGTGGCATCATAATGTCGGATATTATGAGATCAGGAAAATAGTCGTTCAATTTATCTAAAGCTTCTTGACCGTCATAAACGAGGACAACTTCGTATCCATCCATCATAAGTAAGTCTCGTAGTATTTCAGCAAAACCAACTTCATCGTCAACGAGTAAAATATTTCGTTTTTTTCCGTTTGTCATTCTGTAAGAATATAGATAAACATATTTATAAAATCAAGTTATTGTATTTATGAAGGGTTTTCTGTATTATCTAAAAAAAATGGAACCCACAATTGAAAGAATTTGATAAATTTATAGAAATTGTACACCGCCTCCGACGTGAATGCCCCTGGGATCGCGAACAAACCCATACCTCGATTCGCCATAGTCTGATTGAGGAGACCTACGAGGTGCTCGAAGCCATCGATGATAATAATTTAGAACATCTTCGACACGAATTAGGCGATTTACTTTTACACGTAGTTTTCCATGCATCTATAGCCGAGCAATCAAATGAGTTCACACTTAAACAAGTAATAGATGATATCACTGAAAAACTTATTCGTCGTCATCCGCATGTTTTTGGCGACACAAAAGTAAGCGGCTCGAAGCAGGTAATTTCAAACTGGGAAAAATCGAAATTGAGTGAAGGAAGGAATTCGGTTATCGAAGGGGTACCCAAAGAACTCCCCGCTCTTCTGCGTGCACATCGTTTGCAGGATAAAGCATCAAAAGTCGGTTTCGATTGGGAAAAGAAGGAAGATGCCTGGAAAAAAGTTGATGAGGAAATGCACGAGTTGCATAGAGCAATTGAGTCGGGTGTGCAAGCTGAAGTTGAAGCTGAATTCGGTGATTTGTTATTTGCGATGGTAAATTATTCGCGCTTCATAAATGTAAATCCCGAAATCGCTTTACGACATACAGTAGAAAAATTTATTACACGTTTCAATTATATTGAGAAGCGGCTAAAGGAGATGGGGAAAGATATTCATTCCTCTTCATTGGAAGAGATGGATAAATTATGGGATGAAGCAAAAAAATTACAAATATCAGAAGGTTGATTATTGTGTTTCCGACTTGCCGTTATTTCTGTATTTATCGTATGCATCGATAATATCTTTAACTAACTTATGCCGAACAACATCGTTACGATCGAAATAACAGAAATTAACGCCCGGTATTTCCCGAAGAACTTCCCGGATTTGCACTAAACCGGAAACTGTCTTCGAAGGCAGGTCAATTTGTGTAATATCCCCGGTGATAATTGCTTTTGAATTAACACCGAGACGGGTAAGAAACATTTTCATCTGCATACCTGTAGCATTTTGAGCTTCATCGAGGATTACAAAAGCATTGTTCAGCGTTCGTCCGCGCATATAAGCCAACGGTACAACTTCTATTACACGCTTCTCGACGTAACTCTTCAATTTTTCCGGTGGAATCATATCGTCGAGTGCATCGTAAAGCGGACGTAAGTACGGATCGACTTTCTCCTTGAGGTCTCCCGGTAAAAAGCCTAAACTCTCACCCGCTTCTACTGCAGGACGGGCAAGTATGATTTTCATAATTTCGCGATTCTTCAAAGCAGCAACAGCCGCAGCGACCGCAAGATAAGTTTTGCCCGTTCCCGCCGGACCGATGGCAAAAATAATATCATTTTTTTGAATTTGCCGGATATACTCTCTCTGCCCTTGTGTACGTGCTTTGATTATCCCGTTACGGGTATATAATACGGCAGAATCGATGTCGGCGTCGGAAAATTGTTGTGTGATTGATTTAGGAAGTGCTGCCTCACCATTCACTAAAACCAAATCGATAACTGTCTCCACGTCGTTTGTAGAAAGAGTTCCGTTTTTACTTAGTATATAAATTAGTTCTTTAAAAATTTTTTCAAGTTGTTCTACTTGATACTCTTCCCCCTTAAGAATTATAATATCTCCCCGAACGACTATATTTGCATCGAATCTGTTTTCAATAAGCTGAAGGTTAGCATCGTTCAAACCGAGAAGTCCAAACATTTCTACCCCCTCAGCTTTTATTTTTTTATCAACCAACGAAATCGCTTACCTTTAAATTGTTATTTGAAAAAAAACAAGCCCTTTCCACCTTAGCAGAAAAGGGCTTGTTGATATAATAAAGCTTCTTAACAAATCTAAAAAGAATATCTCTATTTATTGTACTGGAGCTGCTGCTTCTGCCTTTTTCTTGTAATAAGAATTGGCGGCAGATTTTTCTTCTTTTGTTAGCTCAGTTCCGGCTGGAATTTTAAGAACCCATTTTGGTTTTATGATATCCGGGTTTTTAATTTTATCCTTATTACCTTGCCAGATTTTGGGCCACATCCAGGCATTGTTGTAAGTATCTTTTTTCTTAGCGATGTTCCATAAGCAATCGCGGTCTTTTGCCCAAGTTCCGACTGTATAAGTTTTCGATTTATCCAAAGTTTTCATCAAGCTGGCAATATTATCTTGCAATTTTTTTATTCTATCATTTACTCGTGGAATAAATGCCATCTTATGCTTTGCCATTTCATTAACACGTCCGTTCATTTTCATAACTTCGTCACGGTATTTCAGAAGTTCTTCATCCGATAGTCGCATTAGTTCGTTCACACGCGATTCATAACCAGTGAGTTCATTCAGGTAAGCATCGTATTCAGCTTGTGTAATTCCTAATAATTTTAAAAGTTCATCATTACACGCTACGAGATCGCCGTCCAACTTCTTTGATTGATCTTGTAAATTTTTAATGTCGCCGTTTAATTTATCTAATTTCGATTTGAGATCATTTCGCTTGGCAGTAACTTGACTCATTTCCTGTTGCCATTGTTCTTTTGTCATTTCTTGTGCAAGAGCACTTGGTGCATCAATTAAAAACATTAATGCTACTACTATTGTCAAAAATATTTTTGTTTTCATTGCAGTTTCTCCTTTTTTGAATTACTGTCCAGTTGCCTTCTTCACAGCGTCCTTATCTGTCTGACACTGTTTGAGTTGACCATTTTTTTCAGCTACTTCTTTTTCCAAATTTGCCTTCACACGTTCTTGTTCGGCTATTTGTTTTTCAAGAGAGGTAACTTCTGCTTTTAGATCGTTCAACTGACGTAGTTCCTCAGCCGATGGTTTGCTCGTGCATCCTGCTATAAACAGCGAAGCAGAAAGAGTGAGAACTGCAATTGCAGTACCGATTCTGTTTTTCAGTATCATGTTGTTCCTCCTATTTAGTTGTTTGTTCATATTAATGTTCTGTTAATTTGGTTAATTATAAGAAAATAAAACCTTTTAGTCAAGTATTTTCACAGATAAATGTAATTATTTTTTTTAATATTACAAAATCCCCCTTTCTGCGAAGCTAACAAAGGAATTACCCCCCAATATGATATGGTCGTGCACCGGAATTCCTATTATTTTACTTGCTTCGACTAATTGCTTGGTAATCTGAATATCATCAGCACTTGGCTCCGGATTTCCGCTTGGGTGATTATGAAGCAAAATAATTGCCGCCGCTGGTTCAGTAATCGCTGCTCTAAAAACTTCTCTCGGATGGACTAACGACGAATT
Source organism: uncultured Ignavibacteriota bacterium (assembly GCA_947085405.1). Taxonomy (GTDB): domain Bacteria; phylum Bacteroidota; class Ignavibacteria; order UBA10030; family BY39; genus JASEGV01. Next base: position 31,274 of record CAMTWO010000026.1, on the reverse strand, counting down.
CAGTGTACCTCGCGTAACTTCAACATCCTTCAACAAGTGGTTTGCACTATCCAACAATAATACTTTGAACACTTCCTGTTTGGTATCACGCAGCGATGGAAGATATTTGTCAGCAACATCTTGAGGCGTAAGAACACGAAACTTTTTTCCGTCCCACGATGCTGCAACGCGTCTACCAAATTCAAAAGCTGCTGCCAAAGTAACTGCCTTAATATTTCCGATTCCTTTATATTTTTTCAATTCAGGAATCGATCGCGCAACAAGCGAATTTAAAGTTTTAAAATCGGAAAGCATTTTTTTCGCAACATCGACTGCTGTAATTTTACCTGAACCCGACCTGATAAGCACGGCAAGCAATTCAGCATCGGACAATGAAGCGGCTCCGTTATTCAGGATTTTTTCTCTGGGCCTTTCCGATTCGGGCCAATCTTTTATCTTTGTGTGATACTTCGATTCTTCTCCGACGATTTTAACCACTTTCTGGTTTTGCATAATTCCTCCAAATTATTTATCAGCACCATTAATTTCTCCAATCTTGATAATTTTCCCATCTGTATATTTTAAAATATGAAATTCTTGATTTACCCTGTTCCTACTTAAATCAATCTTCGAATGCAATCCCTTAAATTTGTAAACATCGGCTAACATTGTTTTTAATGTTTCACGATTTAATCCGCCGCGGGCAATCTGATCGATTAACAGCAACATTGTGTCGTATCCAAAATACGAATTACGTGATGGCTCTTTTCTGAACATCTTTTTGTAACGCGTTACGAAACTGATAATTTGTTCATCGTTATCGTTTATAAAAAACTCAGATATAAAAATAGCGTTATTAGTATATCTTGAATGTTCATCGAGTTCATTTTTATCGAACCATTCGCTTGTTCCTAAAATTTGTGCATTAATGTTGTAGAAATTCAACTGCGATGTTAGCATACCTATTTCATCAGCGGAGGTGAGAGGAAATAAAATACCGTGAATAGAATTTACGCTCTGATTCAGACTGTCGGGTTGCACGTTTGGATAAGCGAGCTGTAATCCTAATGAATCGGCAAGCCGCTTTCCATTTTTTCCAAACAATTTATTCACCGGAATACTGCCGCCGGCTTCGATGAGCGAATCAAGCAAACGAGGTTTTACCCCCGCAGCAAGAATCCGCATGCGGCTATTTGCATTTACTTTTGAAGAAAACGAAACCATCGGCTCAACAGCAGATGTGCAACCCAGCTTGCGTAAGTTTTTAAACTGTTCTCTCAAATCTAAACTTCCTTTGTCGTACCATTCAACTGATACGACGTTACCACCGACTCTTTCTGTTTCTGCAATAAATTTCTCAACGATGCTGCGAACGGTTGGTTCATTAGGGGCAACGACTGCCAAATTTATCAGCTTTAAATTTTTAACTGCAAAATTAGCGATAGCTTTGCCGCGGCTTTCGAAATCAGGATTCGGTTGAAAAACATATTTACCGATAGCAGCTATTCCGTTACCTGTTGCTGTCGGTGTAATTATTGGAACTTTGTTTTTTTGTGCTACAGACGCCACTGCTTGTGCGATGTTGCTGAAAACAGGTCCCACAATTGCAAGAATTTCTTTCTGTTTTACTAAGTCGTCAGTTTCAATTGTCGATTTTGTAACATTGCGTTCTGTATCTCTAACATCAAGCACTATTTTGAACTCATCTTCAGCTTGCTTATTGAATTCTTCGGCGGCTAGAATTATTCCATTTAAAACATCTTCCCCAATCTCGCGAAACGGCGACAGGGGATGATTTTTCATAAGCGGAACCAACACACCTATCTTAATCGTGAACCCATCATAAATTTTGTTTCGAATTGATTGAACCATGCTTTTGAGTTTTGTAGATTTCACCTCGGCATAAACCGATTCAATTAATAATTTAGCTCTCTTCACATCGCCGGCAACAAATAATTTATTTGCACGAAATATATTCAAGATATTCCGATTGTTTTTTGAGTTAGATTTTTCTATCAGGTTGTCGATTTCTTTTACATCAAGTTTATTCGTCGTTATCCAAATTAGTTTTAAATACGACCGGTTTTGAATTTTAGTATCATTGGTCGTAACGATTGCATCGCAAAATGATCCGACTGCCGATTGATAGTTCCCCTGCTGAATGAAAGATATTCCTAATGTGTAGTAAGAATTGTCGATGTAATTACTTTCGGGGTATTTTTGAAGCAATTCCTGTAAAACATTCTGTGCCTTTTTCGCCTCGTCGAGTTTCAGATAGTTCTTCGCCAGCATCAAGTAAGCAGCAGTCGTCCGTTGATGAAAAGGAAGTTTCACCAAATTTTGAAAAGTAGAAACTGATACTAAGAAATTTTTATTTTCATAATCTTTTACGGCAGCATCGAATTTGTTTTCAGCTTCTTGATTGAATTTATATAACTGCTGCCCGCTGATGGTGAGGGCGAAAACCAAAATTAAATAAAATATTCTGATTGTTCGTTTAGTCATAACTCGCTTATTTGAAATCACGGTTTAAAGATTTTAGTCCGACGATATAACAGATGATCGAAATTAGAAGTGAGATGCCTCCAAATGCAAGACTTGCATTTATGATAATTGAGTGAGGAATAATTTGATTCGCGTGTGAGTACTCGAAATATCTTAACACGATGGAAGAAATTATTATCGCTGTGAACACTAAAAATACCAGGCTCAGTAAAAATATCAGAGAAGCTCCCTGCGTAGAAGCAATCCTTATAGGATTTTTTTCATTGAAAGATGCAAAAAAACTTCCCCCCGATATATTGATTATCACTAAAGCTGCTGCTACAAATATCATCGTGTAAGTTGAAAAGAAGAGAAGATATTGTTCTTCCCGGAACGACCAATTCGAAAATATTGAGAGGATTATACCCAACAAAATTATCGGTATAAACACGAATACTATTTTTGTATTATAGAATTTTTGTATGGATAACGGAGAGCTTTTAATTTTCCAAAAGCTCGAAGCCTCGATACTTATCAATGGATAAACAAACCTGATAGCCATAGATGCGATTAAAAAAGCCGTAAATAAATATATCACTATGTAAGTTACACTTTGCAAAAAAGGTTGTTCATAATTGTATTCGAAACGACTAACACTTACACCGAATACCAACATCAAAAGAACTAAAACAACGAGATGCAGCCATTGGCTGGGATCGCGAAAAAATTGCAGGAATTCCTTTTTAAGTAATGCATCAGTTTGACATTGGAGAATTGTATTTTTTTGAAAAATAACCTTCCCATTTTGAATTTGTTTTCTCTTGAAAAAACGAAACTCCAACGATACCAACCAGCTCTTCCTATAATACATCCGCCCGACCAGAAACATAATCAAAAATAAAAATGTCGCTGTTGCGATTAACATCAAGCCATAAAAAGATGCACCGACATAATTCCCTTTGACTGTCCAATACAAAAATTCCGATACCCAATGGTTGGGCAAGTATTTTAAAAAAACCGGAATAAAAATTTCGAAGTACTGATCGGTGTGTGGGTAGTACTGCATTATTTCATTCACTAATTTATATGGGTTTATGAACTTGAAATAAAAAAATATTGAGCCCACATAACCTGTAATCAATCCGAAGATAACAGGAGCGGCGCCGATATGACTTGCAATTTTTATTAACAGAAAAAGGAGTAAGACTGCTAAAATGGCGGAAATCAGCATAAATGGTATGAAAATAAAGATCAGAACAGTAAAATAAAAACCTAATGGCATCGAAAAATAACTTCCGTAACCGGCAATAACTGCCAAGCCAATCAAGAATAATGTTGTTGAACTGTAAAAGAAATTATCGAGGAACTTGATCATAAATATGTTCACGAACGACACCGGCTTGGTGAACAGATAAAGAATTTCTTTTGATTTATATAATGTGGAGTACGATACAATGACGTTACCCAAATTCACTGTTACAAAAAATACGAAGAGCAACATCGAAAGGAATCGATGCAGCAAGAACATTCCGACTTTTGCTTCTTTAAGAAGATATTCAATGATATTATAAGTTAAAAAATATGCTCCGACTGCAAAAGCCCCGTACAGCACGACAGAACCTAAATTTTTGACAATCCCCTGCAGACTTAAATCGACTGATAGCTTTAAATTCGATTTAAATTTATACCACAAAATATGAATAAACTCTCTCATAGTCAGTTCGTCAAATCAAGAAATAGGTTTTCTAATTTTCCGTCGTATTTATTTTTTGAATCTAGTAATTCTTCGATAGTTAAATCTGAAATTATTTCACCGTCTTTAATAATTGCGATCCTATCGCATAATTCTTCTGCCACATGCAAAATATGTGTGGACATAAATATCGCTACTCCCGTTTTACATTTCTCCTTTAAAACATTTTTCACTATACTTGCGCTTCTCGGGTCTAAACCTACCATAGGTTCGTCGATGATTATCACTTTGGGGTCGTGCAGCATCGAAGATGCGATGATCAAACGCTGCGACATTCCTTGCGAGTAATTCTCCGATCGTTTATCAATCCAGCTACCCAACTCAAAAAACTTGATAGCGTCTTCTACTTTAATCTCTAACTCATCTTTTGGAATTTTAAATAATCCTCCGGAAAAAAAAAGGTATTCCCTGCCTGTCAGTTTATCGTATAAAAAAGGGTGGTCGGGTATATAGCCGATTTTTTTTTTCGCTTCGATCGGATCTGTTTTTATGCTTGACCCGTTCAGAAATATTTCACCGGATGTTGGTTCATACAGTCCTGTCATCATTTTTATTGTTGTAGTTTTACCAGCTCCGTTGGGCCCCAGAAAACCGAAAAATTGTCCTGATGGTATTTCCAAATTAATGTTATTGACTGCTGTAAACGAACCAAACTTTTTAGTCAAGTTTTTGAGTTTAATCATAGAGAAAAATCTTAGAGTAAAGTTCTTCCGATTGCATTGGCTATTAATTCAGCTTCCTTCATTAGTTGGAATAATTTTTCGGGCTTGAGTGATTGCTCGCCATCCGATGTCGCCTCCTCAGGCTTTGGATGCATCTCAACAATCAAACCATCGGCACCGGCGGCTAATGCTGCCCGGCTCATTGGAATTATAAAATCGTGTCTTCCTGTTCCATGACTCGGATCAACAATAATCGGAAGATGCGATAAAAGCTTAATCGCCGGTACGATATTCAAATCGAGTGTGTTGCGTGTGTATTCAACAAAAGTCCGGATTCCTCTTTCGCATAAAATTACTTGGTCATTTCCATTTGAAAGAATATATTCAGCACTCAATAAAAATTCGGCAAGAGTAGCCGAATAGTTTCTTTTTAATAAAACAGGTTTTTTTATTTTCCCTAAATTCTGTAACAATTTTGTGTTCTGCATATTGCGTGTGCCTACTTGTAATATATCGGCATACTCTGCCACGAGTTCAATTTCAGTTGTATCCATTACCTCGGTAATAATTTTCAAGCCGGTTAATCTTTTAGTTTTTTCTAAAATTTTCAAACCCTCTTTACCCATACCTTGGAAAGAATACGGACTTGTTCGTGGTTTAAAAGCTCCGCCTCGCAATATTTTTATTCCCGCTTTCTTTACTATTTCAGCAGACTCAAGCATTTGCTCTTCACTCTCGACAGAACAGGGTCCCGCCATTATCACAATTTCACTCCCGCCGACAAGAACCCCATCAACCGAAATCACTGAATCAGTTGGCTGAAATTCGCGGCTCGCTAATTTGTATGGTTTTAAAATCGGAATAATGTTTTCTACGTTCGGCAGTAAACTGATTTGGTCTTTGTTTAAAAAACGTTCATCACCGATTATCCCGATAACCGTTCGCTCTACACCTTTCGATACATTAGCTTTAAAACCTAATTTTTCTATTCGTTCCACTACGCGTTGAACATCTTGTTCAACCGCTTCATGCTTCATCAGTACTATCATATAAAAATAAATTCTCTTCTATTATTTCTTGATAAGTATAAGAATAGAATAAGATAAAAACAAATTCTAATAATTGTAATTCTTTTTAAGTTTAATTATCTTCTTTTATGTTTTTACACACAGGAAAGGAAAAATATAAATCGGAGCAAGTTGCTAATTTGTTTGATTCGATCGCTCATAGTTATGATTTTTTAAATCATTTCTTGAGCGGGGGAATTGATTTTTATTGGAGATGGCGCGCTTTGCGGTTACTCAAAAACCAGAAACCAAAATGTTTGTTGGATGTTGCCTGCGGAACAGCCGATTTTTCGATTGCGGCTGCAAAGTATGGCGTAGAAACAATTTACGGCATCGATATAGCTGATAAAATGCTTTCTATCGGTCAAACAAAGGTTCGAAACAAAGGCTTTTCGCAACGGATAAAATTGGAAATGGGAAATGCTGAATCAATTCGATTTGATTCCGAATATTTTGATGCCGCTATTGTTGCTTTCGGTGTCCGTAATTTTGAAAATCTTGAAAAAGGTTTAAGCGAAATGCTGCGTGTTCTGAAACCTAACGGATCTGTTTTGGTATTAGAATTTTCTAAACCGAGCTTTTTTCCTTTCAAACAAATTTATTTCTTCTACTTCAAATTTGTATTACCGATGATTGGGAAAATAATTTCAAAACACGCTGAAGCTTACAACTATCTTCCCAACACGGTTATGAATTTTCCGGAAGGTAACTATTTTTTAGATATACTGAAGCATGTGGGTTTTAAGAACACTCGACAACACCGAATGACATTTGGAATTGCGACGGCGTATATAGGCGAAAAATATTGATACTACATACTCCTTACTACATACTATTTACTTGTTGTAAATAACGAACAACGAATATTGAATAACGAAGGAACGAAAATGACAAACCGAATAATCAAAGTAGGACACAGTCCCGACCCCGACGATGCTTTTATGTTTTACGGTCTTGCATCGGGCAAAGTAAAATTAGAAGGAATCACTATAGAGCATTCGCTTGAAGACATACAAACTCTGAACGAGCGAGCGATGCGAGGTGAACTCGAAGTTACTGCAATATCAGCTCACGCATTCCCGTACGTCGCCGACAAATATTGGATTATGCGAACCGGTGCAAGCATGGGCGAGGGATATGGACCTGTGATTATTTCAAAAAAATATAAAACACTTGATGAACTTAAAGGAAAGAAAGTTGCAACTCCCGGGAAACTCACCACGGCAACTCTTCTCTTTAAACTTTTTACAAATGACATTCAAAACATCGACATACCCTTCGATCAAATAATGGATAGAGTTTCAAGCGGTGAATTCGATGGCGGTTTAATAATTCATGAAGGACAAATTACTTATCAAGAGCAGGGCTTCAACAAGATTTTAGATTTTGGAGAATTTTGGGATAAATATACAGACGGTTTACCGCTGCCACTCGGACTCGATGTTGTGCGAAAAGATTTGGGCGAAGAACTTGCCCGAAAACTTTCGCAAGGATTGAAAGAGAGCATCCATTACGGATACACCCATCAGAACGAGGCAATTCCCTATGCACTTGAATATGGACGAGGTTTGAATTACCAGCTTGGAGAAAAGTTTGTAAAAATGTACGTCAGCGAACTGACAATTGATATGGGTGAAAATGGAATGAAAGCACTCGAACTCCTTTTTAAGATTGCTTATGAAAAAGGAATGTTACCGAAAGTTGGAAGCATCGAGTTATTTTAAACTTGTATGAATCAATCTCGAAACGAAATCTCTTTTACAATTATCGGCGGTGAAAATGAAATCGGCGCCAACTGTTATCATTTGAATATAAATGGTACGGGAATCATTCTCGATGCGGGACTGCATCCACAGAAGAAGGGTAACGAAGCGCTCCCTAATTTCGACAATCTCAAAAATTTAGATTCCGATTTCGTTTTAATCTCACACGCTCACACAGACCATATTGGCGCACTGCCATATCTGATACAGCAGTTTCCTTATCTTAAAATTTTTACCACTCCCCAAACCCGCGACCTCGCAGAAGTTATGCTGCATAACAGCTTGGCACTTACACAAAAAGAAATCGCAGACTCCGATCCCTTACCAAAATACACTCACGAACAAGTTGATTTGCTAACTGAATCATTTAATGTTATTAAATATAATGAACCGCTCCCGATTCAAGGTTACCGGCATTTCAACAACGAAGAGATACTAATCACTTTTTTAGATGCAGGACATATACTCGGGGCTGCGGGAATTCTTTTACAAACAAATGACGCGAGAATATTCTACACCGGCGACACTAACGCGAGTAAACAATCAATCCTTGCCGGAGCCGATTATCCGAAAGAACCTGTTGATGTTCTGATTCTTGAAACAACATCCGCATCTTCTGACACGAACATAAAAAGACAAGATGAAGCGAAACGACTTGCAAAATCGATCAATAAAATTGTAGAGAATGGTGGTTCGATTTTAATTCCGGTATTTGCATTAGGCAAGCTTCAAGAAACTCTCACACTTCTTCACAACTTAATGCGTAAACGTTCGATACCTGAACTTGATATTTATACAGGAGGTATGGGACGTGAAATTTCGGACATCTACGATATTCACAGATACAACACAACACGAATTAACAAAGATGCCCGGTTGAAAGATATTCCGCAGCTTCCAATTGATTATGAAGAATTATTGACGGCAAAATACTTCAAAGTTCCGAGTATAGTTTTGGCATCGAGCGGGATGATGTTTGAAGGAACTACATCTTATGCACTCGCACAGAGATGGCTGAAAGAGAAAAACTTCGGGATATTTTTTGTGGGATACGTAACTCCTGATTCACCAGGATATACAATTCTAAATTCAAAAACGGGAGATATTATTGAACCCGTTGAAACTTCGGGAAAAATTAAAGTAGCATCTGATGTTGAAAATTTTCGGCTTACCTCCCACTCTAACCGAGATGACTTGATAACGCTTGTAAAAACACTGAAACCAAAAACTGTAATACTGATTCACGGTGAACAAAATGGAATTGATTGGATGGAAAAAGAGTTGTCAGATCGTTTTCCATCCATCAAAATTATAAAACCAAGAATTGGAGAGAATTACCCGATTGATACTAATTAAAACTTCTCATATTTATCTTTAGCGACCCCACACACAGGACACTTATCAGGTGCTTCACCGATAACCGTGTGACCGCAAACAGGGCACACAAAAATATTTGCTTCAGAAATATCTTTTCCTTGTAAAACAAGTTCCTTAGCTTTCATATACATTTCCTCGTGAATCTTCTCAGCTTCAATAGCATAATGAAACGATTTCAGTGCTCCTTTTTCGTCTTGCATTTTTGCTACAGCTTCGAATGCAGGATACATTTCGGAGACTTCGTAATTCTCTCCGCCTGCGGCATCGGTTAAGTTTGCGGCAGTGTTGTTAATTTTTTCTAACAAACGCAAATGGTTAGTAGCGTGAACTTTTTCGGCAGAGGCTATCGCCCGGAACAATTTTGCGATTTGCGGAAATCCTTCTCGCGCTGCCTTTTCAGAATAGATGAGATACTTCATATGTGCCTGACTTTCGCCGGCAAATGCCGCTTCGAGATTTGATTTGGTTGTGTGTTTCATATTTCTTTCCTTTTAATTTTGTTTATATTTTTAATTTTACTTTCTATCAAAAAACGGACTCTTCGGACTTACGCTTAAAGGAATTCCGAATGCAATCTTCACATCATCGCCTAACAATTTCATATCTACGACAGCTTTTCCCACCGAGTACATAACTCGGTTGTCGATCCTATGATTAGCGGCAACACTCACAGCCGACCCGATTGCAATTCCCAAATCGTTCGTGTTGAATATGCAAGGAATATCTGGCTGCTTGTTTTTTTCTTCACAATTCGAAAAACCGCACAAGTTGCAGGGCTGCACATTAATACTTTTAATCCGTGTACCAATTAAAAACAAATAATCTGCTTTGAGAATATTGTTTGCATCGCGTTGGAAAAACGATGAAGCTTCTTGACGATTCGCAATCTCTTCCATCGTTTTGGATATTTTATCGATTTCCTTTTTATCTGCAATTCCTATTACTAAATTATCGATACCTCTTGCTTTAGGCGCTGTTCTTGCGGCTGCTGACATTTGTTTTGCAACGCTGTAAATTGTTTCCGTTCTAATGTCTTCTTCAAAAATAAGTGCCATAGTTACTCCGTTTTGTTTGCTTTGAAATTAATAAAGTTATATGAGAATAACAATTCAAACAATTCACAACTTACACGATATACTATCCGTGTCTATCAGTCAAATCCGTGTCCTTCCGTGTTCTATACTTCTTTAAGATAGTTTCTGTAATTGAATATTTGTTGTATATAATTTCGTTTACCTTTTTCACCTTCACTACTTCTGCCAGCGAGTTCGTTAAAAACACCTCGTCGCAATCAGCTATCTCCGAAACATTTAAAATTTTTTCTTCAATATGAATCTTCAATTCCTTACAAATTTCAAAAACTACTTTTCGAGTTATTCCAGGTAATATTCCACATTCAAGCGACGGTGTGAAAACAACTCCATCTTTAACCAAGAAAACATTCGTCCGCGTCCCTTCGAGTATATGATCCTCTCTATCAATAAAAATTGCTTCATCGTATCCACGCGATTTTGCTTCACGATATGCAAGATTGTTTTGGAAATAGTTTGTTGTTTTGTGCATCCGCAGTTTATCGCCGTGTGCAAGTTTTTCAGAAAAAATCATTACGTTTGCAATTTCAGGAAAGCTCGGTTGATATTCGGATGTTTCAATCAAAACAATTTGTTCATCAGTATCAATGTTTTTACTTACTGTAATTCTGATTCGTGCAGAAATCAAGCCATTAATTTTAATTAATTCATTCACAGCATCCGAAATATTTTTCTTCGCAATTGTTATTAAACCGAGTGCCGAGAGTGAGTTATTCATTCTCTCAAGATGGTCAGAAAGTCGGAAAGGAACACCGTTGTAACTCCGAACCGTTGCAAAAATTCCTTCACCATACAGAAATGCCGAATTAAACGGAGATATTATCGCAGATTCTTTTTCTATAAACTCACCGTTAATGTAAACTATCATTTTACCTCCACACTAAGTGCTTTGAACATCGCGGCTGCTTTATCCAAAGTTTCCTGAAATTCTTTTTCTGGATCGCTGTCGGCAACAATTCCGCCACCAACGCCGATCGTAACTTTTCCGCTTTCATAAGTCATTGTGCGGATAGCAATATTAAATTTTGCAGATTTATTAAAACCTATATATCCAATCGCACCTGTATAAACACCGCGCTTGTTCGGTTCAAGCTCATCGATAATTTGCATAGCTCGGATTTTTGGCGCTCCTGTTATCGAACCTCCGGGAAAAGCCGACACGATTAAGTCAACAATATCACAATCATTCCGCAACTCACCGCAAATCCTCGCAACAAGATGATGCACGCTTGCATAAGTTTCGACCATCTTTAAATCGGGGACGGTAACGCTGCCGGTTTTGCAAACTCTGTTTAAATCGTTCCTTTCCAAATCAACAATCATTAAAAGTTCGGCATTGTCTTTCGGACTATTGAACAACTCTCGTTTTAATTTTTCATCTTCTTCGTGAGTTTTTCCTCGCTGAATAGTCCCTTTAATCGGTCGGGTTTCAACATTTTTTCTTTGTACATCCAAAAATAATTCAGGTGAAGAACTCAGCACCCAATCGTTTTCACCAACGCACATCAGTGCGGAAAACGGTGCGGGATTCATTTCCCGCAATCGCTTATATAAAACGAGCGGAGGAATGTTTATATCTCCAGAAAATTGTTGCGACAAATTTACCTGATATATATCCCCGGCGGCGATATACTCTTTTGATCTTGTAACTGCAGAGAGATAATCATTGTGTGATATATTTGATTGTATTATATTTTTCTTAGTAGGAATTTCAACAAACGGTTGAGAATAATTTTCAGATTTATTTTTTAATTGAACTAAAATATTTTCTGCTGCTTTGTGTATATCCCCGATGCCCGAAATTTTCCACTCTTCTTTATAATGATCGTAATGTAATCCCCACTCGTAAACACCAAAGAAAATATCAGGAAGAAATGTCGAACGGGGTTTTGTCAGCTTCACTTTCTCGAATGAACATCCGAAATCATAACTAAAGTATCCAACAAGTCCCCCGGAAAATTCTTCTCCATCTTCATTAGTTTTGTATTGGTTCAGAATAGATTTAAAATAATCAAGCGGAGATTCTGTAATTTTATTTTTACCCCTGTCGGTATAACTGAACAATTCTCCATTTTCCAAACTGATTATTGCAACCGGATCGGTAACAATGATTGACTTTCTGCTCAAGTCAGGATGCTGCATAGTGCTTTCCAAAAGAATCGTTCCGCGTTTGTGTTGCAACTTCTTGAACAATTCAAAAGGAGTATAATTGAAATCTAATGCAATGAATTTTAGCTGTGCCTGCATAACTATTCGATTTCACAACTATAGTTGTGGGTTGTTAATTTCAAATATTTTTATAACATCATACAGCGTGGTCCGCTGTGCCGGAATAAATCCAGCTTGCCTGATTATATCAACAACTTCTTGAGTGTTGGATTTATTTACAAAATTTGCTGCAGCGTGAACGTTTTCTTCTAACAGCGTTCCTCCGAAATCATCGGCGCCGAAGTGGAGTGCAATCTGTCCGATTTTTTTACCTTCAGAAAACCAGGATGCTTGTATATGCGGAAAGTTATCTAAATATATTCTCGACAATGCAAGTATTTGCAGATAGCGAGTTGGAGATGCATAATGTGGAATAACTTTTTCGAGGGGTGTATTCCCCGGCTTAAACGACCAAGGTATAAACGCTGTGAACCCCGAAGTCTCATCTTGCAACATTCGGATTTTCTCTAAATGTTCAATTATTTCTTCTTCCGTTTCGATGTGTCCATACATCATAGTTGCAGTCGATTTATAACCGATTTTGTGTGCCTGCCGCATAACGTCAATCCAGAGGTCGGCGGTCTCTTTTTTATTCGAAATTTTTTTCTTAACTCTATCGGATAAAATTTCTGCCCCACCACCGGGAAGTGAGCGCATACCCGCATCCCACAACTGCTGCAATACTTCGCCAATTGATAATCCCGAAACTTCCGACATTCCTACGATTTCAGAAACAGAAAAAAAGTGAGGATAAATTTCAGGGACTTCTTGTCTCGTTCGGCGAATAAGCTCTAAATAAAAATCAAAAGGCAAGTTCGGATTTACTCCACCCTGCAACAAAACAGTTGTAACACCCTTTACCGCAGACTCTTTAAACTGTTGAATAAGATGGTCCACTGTATAAGTGTACTCGCCATCTTCGCCGGGATGACGGTAAAAGGCGCAGAAGATACAATCGATTGTGCAAACATTCGTGTAGTTTGGGTTTGTATCGACCACGAATGTAACCTGAGGTTTTGGATTTTTCCGATATCGCACAATCGAAGCTAACTCACCAAGTTCCAGTAGCGGAGCTTTTTGAAGAAGTTTCAATCCCTCATCGAAATTTATCCGTTGATCGTTTTGTATTTTATTATATATATTTCTCAATTTCTTAATTTCACCTTTTCACCAATTCTCCGATTCGCCATTCTGTTTATACTTCATACTCCATACTACCTACTATTTACTACCTACTGACATTTGCTCGAACTTAGCTACCATATTTCTAAAAACTTCAATCGCTTCACGCTCACGTTCGCCAAGAACGTAATTAAATCCTTCGAGATATTCCTTTGTTTCCTTAGATGTATAACCAAGTGTTCTGCCGTGATTCGAACCAATTACTTCTAAATTGTTCATTCCTTTCGTTAACGACTCCGTTATAGAGTGTTGAATTAGATTCTTTAAATCCTGAGAAAGACCTTTACTCACCGCAAAAACGGCAAAGACGAATGGAAGCTTTTGCCAATCGAACCATTCCGTAGCTAAATCGTATCTAAAATCAAATCCGGGAATCCCTAACTTCAAACATTTTAAAGCTTCGTCCCCGATTAATATTACGGCTGAATAATTTTGATAATTGTTTGGCTTCATTCTCTCAAGAGAAGCAGTAACTCCATACTTTTTTTTCAATATAACTTCCAAGAGTTTTACCGAAGTTGAAGTATCATCAATAACGCCGATGGTTTTACCGGCTAAATTTTTCCATTCATATTTAGAAAAAAGTAAAACACTCTGAACTTGATTGCGGGCTGCGATACACCAATTCATCAATTCCAAGTTTTCTTCCTGTTCAAAATAATCTATAAGAGAAATCAAACCCGCAACTACAGTTCCTTGTTTGAACAACACTCCCAACCGTCGAGGAGTTACTGGTAATATTTTAAAATCCTCGCTATTGAGATAGTGATAAATTGGAACAGAATTTAAGTACGGAATTTTCCCGATTAAATTTTCACCATGAATTTTTAATGGATTATAAAAAACATCTCTCTCAACAGGAATTTTCCCGGCATCTTTAATGATTTTTATTAAATTCTCTTTTGCGAGTTTCATTGGACTTAACGCACCTGCGTCATGGGCAATATGTTCTTCACCGACAGTTCCATCCATATCATCAGCGCCAAAGTTAAGTGCCACGGCTGCAACTTCTTCGGTTAGCATAACCCAGTATGCCTTGATGTGTGGAAAATTATCTAACATCAATCTTGAAATTGCAATAGTTTTCAAATCGTCGATAGCAGAGCCGTATGTATCACGTGGTTTAATTCCGGTTTCTCCCGGTTGAAATGTTAGCGGAATGAATGTAAGGAATCCACCAGTCTCATCCTGAGCTTCGCGAAGTTTGATAAGATGAATGAGACGTTCTTCAATTGTTTCGATATGACCGTAAAGCATTGTCGCGTTGGTCGGGATTCCCATTCTGTGTGCGGTTTGATGAACATTCAGCCAAACCTTCTCACCAACCTTTTGATTAAAGAGAAGCCGACGTACACGTTCGGAAAAAACTTCAGCGCCGCCGCCGGGCATCGTTTTCAAACCTGCATCTTTTAATTGACGCAGGACGTCCTCAATCGGCATTTTAAATTTTTTGTGGAAGAAATCTATTTCGATTGCAGTATAAGCTTTAACATCCGTCTCTGGAAATTTCTGATGAATTGAAGAAACGATGTCGAGATATCTATCCCATTCCCAGTCGTGTGGCATACCGCCTGTAATGTGGACTTCTTTTATTTCGGGAGTAATTTTTGAGAGAATATCGTTTGTTGTCATCTCATAAGCGCCTGGCTCACCTTTCTTTTTAGCAAAGTCGCAGAACTTACAAGAGAGCACACAGACATTTGTATGTTCGATTTTTTGATTCAGAACAAAATAAACAGCATCACCATTTTTTTGCCGCTGGACATACTGCGCCATCTTACCAAGCGAGATGAGGTCGTTTGTTTGATACAAGATTAAACCATCTTCGAGGGATAGGCGTTCGCCAAGTTGGAGTTTTTGGAAGAGGGGGATTAATTGATGATCTATAAAATTTATTGTCATATTTTCTTGGCTAAGAAAAATTTTTAAACTTTAATTTCTAAATTCCTAAAAAACTCTCAACCTATTGCTCGAAGCATGTAGATTGCGAGTTTGTTGAATACTTCGAAGGAAAAAAAATATTTCATTTTTCTCCATCGATACTATTATATACTCCATCTTGCTTCGAGAACATCATAGATGTACATATCCTCGTTGAAGGGGTGTGGAACAAGATCAGGCGGTCGTGGTCCGAGCGGGAACCCCCTGTAATCGCTCGGATCCCAGTATGCTTCATCATCCGCGTGAGGAAAGGATAATCCAAAGGCCACAACCAACATAGAAAAATCTTTCTTCCAGCTTTCATCTATAGGCAAGATATTCACACTCGGAAGGTAATCGTCAATATTGGTTCTATATACTATAGTGCGCAAATCTGGATTGATCCTCTGACCATTATCATGGATGCAGATTTCATATAATTTTTCAAGGATGGGTAAACGAGCACCACCACCATATACAAAGCACGGTTGATTACAAAAAGCCCGCGTTGCTCTCGTACGTTCAAAGTACCAATAAACTCGTGCATTGAAAAGTAAGTACATGCGTTCATATAGCTGCGTGGATATCTTTTCTATTGCGTCTATATACAACTTATTTTCTTCCCACTTATTTAACTTTATGATGTCTAAGATTCCCTTTTCAGAATCTTGTAATTCATTAAAAGTCTTGCATCCATGAGAAGAAAACTCTCGATACACATCATTTGCTGCAATAATAAACGCCTCAGAAGCAAGATAACGTATTTTATTATTCTGATCAACGGTAAAGTACGAAAGATCGCTACTCCCACCACCGATATCCAATGCAACATAATGCCCGGGTTCAAGGCGCTTCGTCTTTACAAGAAATGTGAGACCTGCAGCGGCTTCAGGATAAACTGAAATTCTATACTCATTAAGCAAATCTGAAAAGTGTTTCAAGCTCGATGCCCTTTGTTCTATGGTGGATCGGAGATCACTCATGAGGCCTATGACTTCATTGGTCCTGAGTTTTGAAAAATTGCTGATGCTACCTATTTCTTTCTGTAACATTTCAGAGATCAGCAAGATGTTTTCGAACTTTCTTCGTCGCATGATATTTACCTCCCTCGAATATTCTGTGGGGATACCCATTTGAACCGTGAAGATGGGTTCCACTGGTTGGCTCGGGAAAAATCGTCCAAGCAATCCACGTTCTGAACGATTAGCTAACTGGTGTTTCACTGAATCTTTAACAGTGAACAAAAGGAAGGTGAGAAAAAGGGCAGATAATAATTCGGGGGAGAATTTGCCGAATTCTTCTCTGTTGTACACCACAGATGATTCGGGCCGTCCTGTAACTAACCGAAAGTGTGGATCCTCAGATGAAGCAATCTTAAAGTAACGGTATATTTTTTTCGCTTCTATGTTCGATTGAAAGGAATACTCAAATCTGTCTTCCACTGTTTCTATTACTTGCGATGGAAGAAAGAATGTCTCACTCTGGTCATATCCTTTAAACAGAATAAACTCATGCTTCTGTGGCTGTGCACTACTGTGTAGAAGACATACTTTCGATTGGTGTGTCCCAAAATCTAAACCTATTGTAAATGAGGACGCTGACATTTTATTAATCAAATGATTTGGAGATAGTTAATGGAGATTAATTCATTCCTACATTCAACTGTTGAGGACTGAAGATCCTGAACCTTCTGCTGATACTCTTGCTCTAATTTTGCGATGTCGTGTATTAAGATTTCCTTGATCCCTTGCCCTTCATCCAATAGCATGCGTTTCCTTTTTATCTGATTATCATAAAAAAGTTTTAGCTGAGCAATTGATCGTTCGGTAATGGAGGCTAATCGGATCTTTTCATTCTCCTCAATTTCACACTCTCGATCTTTGATCTCTTTAGAGATAATAGGTCTGATAAGATTGACGATCTGCTCATCGAACTGAACGTCTGTTATAGGTTCAGAGGCAAAGAGCTGCGTATGCCCCAACACAAAGTCGCTCACCACTCTAGAAAGTAGGAATGGTTGCTCTGAGCTTACGTTTATGATAGTAGCATGAACAAAGTTGAAAGTTTGTCGTTTACTCCCTGAACCTTTAGTTAATGCGATATTATAAATTGCCAGCACGTAGTGCCCTTGAACAAGCTCAACTTTAGACGTAAACTGGTCATTCGACATACAAATCCTGTATGCTCTATTCCTATGGTATCCGTTATCGAGAAACCAGTTCGCTGATGCTTGGATGAGTGGATGATTTGAATTTATGTATTCTATTTTTGGGTTCCTATATGCATAATCTTGATTAAATGTAACATCTAATGTCGATACCCCGTAAAGTTTTTGGAACTGAGAAATACGGTTTTCCATCTCTGTGTTTCCTCTTGCATTTCCCAAGTTTTCAGATGCGAAGTTGAATAACACGCGTGGATTATTATTGGGAAGTTCAATTTTGTATTCATAGTCGTTCATCCTGAAAAAGCGACAAGTTGTTAGCTTGAGACGAAAGATGGAGCTAAGGAAATTTTTAAGCTCCATTTCGGTGAGGTACTTATTGTCATTTATAATACGAGTGATTTCATCAACAAAGTATATATCATAGACAATTGCATTAGTAAGATTCTCAGTAACCTTTTTCAGAGTTTCGCGTTCATTTTCGACAGCTAATGCGATGTCATCTATTACCCGATTTTGTTGTTGTTCTGTGAGCCGAGTAGTATATAGTTTGTGAATTAGATCCTTGATTATCTCGGCAACCGGTTCACCTTCTCCTAGAATCTCCTCTAAATCTCCGAGAGATTCTCGAAATACGTTGATCCGATCTATAAGTCGATGAAAAATTCGTTCTTCAATTGTGTCTTTTAAAACGAAAGAGTAAACGTTTACAATCTTCGAATCCTGTCCAATTCTATCAACGCGTCCAATCCGTTGCTCGACGACCATAGGATTCCAAGGAAGATCATAGTTTATAACGATGTGGGCAAATTGAAGATCTAGTCCCTCACTTCCGATTTCAGAGGATAAGAGAATATTTAAACTCGTATCCTCCCTGAAGCGCCGGATAACTTCATCACGATCACTAACATCAACATCACCATGTATAATCCCACACTGAAGTCCTAGTTCTCTGAGTTTGAGTTGTAGATATCGCAAAGTTGCCTTGAAAAAAGCAAAGACAATTATCTTCTCTTGTTTCCTTCTGACAATCTCCTCCACCAAAGCCCAAAATAACTTAAATTTTGAATCTTCAATGGTGGCATCATATCTACCTTCTAAGAGGTCTTTTTGTGAAGTTCCGTATGCAACAATACTACTTGCAACTTGACGCTTCTTTGTTATCAATCCCAATGAAGCGGTGTTGAACCCGTACTGATTCTGTACTGAATCATAAATCTCTTTTTCTTTCAGTGTCAAACTAACTATAAGAGTGTGAGGGTCCCGTACAACAACTTCGTTCTCAGTTAATACTTCTCTTTTTCTATTTCTGGAGTATAGATGATTAAGTGAATTCAATTCAGTGAGGTCAGCCAGCACTTTTGCCCTGGTTTCCAAATTATCAGGACTAAATAACATCAACTCTCTAGCACGTTGGTACAATGGATCTGAACCGAAAAGATTCGCAACAGACTTCGACTCGGAAAAAACATATGTATCACCGATCGTTACACTTAAGGAAACCTCACTTTTGTCTAGCTGGTTAGCGATCTCAACTAGCGAAATCCGGTTATTAAGCTGGCTGCACGCTTTTATGAATGGTTTGTTTAAATTAATGGCATTCTTGAACAACTCAAAATTAAAATATCGCTCCGGTTCGAGAAGATTTACCAAACTGTATAAATTATCAATGTCAGTCATTATAGGAGTAGCTGTAAGAAAAAGAGTCGATCCGGTAAGCTTAAGTACATCTCGAACTGCTCTGTGAATCTTAGTTGAGGAATTTCTAAGAATTTGTGCCTCATCGCATATTACAAGATCAATATTGTAAGACGAATTTTGGATTACGCGTAGGAAATTTTTATTTCTACATTTTTCGTAATTTATAATTGCAAAAACTGTTTTCTGTCCGGAGTTCAAGTCACGGTTGATGTCATTAATGAGTTCGGATACTTCACATATCTTGAATTCAAAACCGAATTTTTCTCGTAGTTCTGTCTGCCATTTTTTTTGAAGCGTTTTTTTGCAAATAACCAAACAGTTATGCAAAAGACCACGACCTACCATTTCGAGTATGATATGTCCAGCTTCGATTGTCTTTCCAAGACCAACCTCGTCAGCAATAAGGAGTCTTTTGCTCTCAGAGTTAAGAAATTTAACAAGGGGTTTAAACTGGTATGGTTTAAACTTTGTGCGAGAAGCTTTGAGTGTCGCTATCGTATTAGTAGAAGCGTTACGTATCTTGAATAGAGTCGTACCGATGCCAAAATCTTGATATGATGAAAGGGAATTTTGGCTGAGTAACTCCCAGCAGTCAACGGAAACTACTTCATCCATTAGCTGTTCTTCATAGAATGTTTCGATTCCACCGTCCACTCTCTTGACATCATAAAATTGTTTCCCGCCCGATAGGGGGTGAACAAAATCCACGACTCCACGAACTGAAAGATTCGATTTTAGACACACTCTTCGGTCTTTACTGTAACGTGCCATTTCTCATTTCCGCTTCTTAGCTCGTTGTTCTTCAATCGAATGTTTTGCTTCTAAAGACTTCTTCTTTTTTAAAGCGAAATATTCCTGACATATTTTGATTATTGTACCTAATAGTTCAGGAAATTCGTTAACACAGTTTTCTTTTTCTCCATTCGAAAAATATATCTTTCCATCGTCCCATCCGTACAAATCGGGTTTTCGGTAGTTAGCCATCTCTCTATTATCAATTGACTCAGCGAGTTTTTTTATTAATGTATCTTCTCTCATCGTTATGTGATTATTTCTTTTCATTACTCTATCAATTTGTTTAAAAAAAGGAAAACTTCCAAATCAAGTGTAACAACAATCCAATAATCCATTTATCCATAACCCCATTACTCCTTTCGCCAAATCCTTCCCCACTTCTCATCTACCAGCTTCACAATTTTTTCATCCATAACAAGTGGTTTTTGGTATCCTTGTTTCCATGTCGCATCAATACCCATAACACCGGAATAGACAGGAGAAATTCCTATAAGCTTTTGTTCGGTAAAAAGAACATCGCGCTCACAATCAAACCGTGTAAAAACACCCCAGATGTAGTTTTCTTTATCGTGGATATCAACATCCTCGCTAACAACAGCAATAATTTTTACAGATGAAGGTAGTGGCTGAGATAGAAGTTGTTGAAGCACAACCTTGCCGATAGAAGAATGGATTGGTGGAGTATTGGATTGGTGGAGTATTGGAGATTCAATTTTAACGATAAGAAAT
Source organism: uncultured Ignavibacteriota bacterium (assembly GCA_947085405.1). Taxonomy (GTDB): domain Bacteria; phylum Bacteroidota; class Ignavibacteria; order UBA10030; family BY39; genus JASEGV01. Next base: position 10,399 of record CAMTWO010000026.1, on the reverse strand, counting down.
GTTCCCTCAATAAGATTAATATCAAGGATTCTCCTGTCTTGAGAGATGAGCATAGAACGTAGAGCATTGAGAGTAATATCTCTCTGCTCACCGCTGATTGCTCTTCGCTCTAAGCTCTCTGCTCGGAGTTTATCCCGCTGAAAGCGGGACTTCTTACAAGCATCTATCACCATTTTACTACCTAAATTCATTTTATAACTTGTGAAGTCGAGTGTATCAAGCGGGACTTTAGGTATCATAATGAAATCGAAGTGTGGATCATAATTTTCTCGAATCTCTCTTAACACAGCATTCCAATCTTTGGGGTTAACACCGGCTGAAACTGTTACAATGCACTTTGTCAGTGAGAGCTGTCCTTCGCCCATCAACGACATTGCTGTTTTAGCAGCTTCTTTTGCGTAGCGTTCCTCGATTTCTACGACGAGCAAATTATGGAAACCCGCTTCATAATAAGCCCAGAGACTTTTTATTTCAGGATGCATCAGTCGGATTAACGGACCTAAAATTTGCTGAGTGGCATCGCCAAGAAATTTATCTTCCATCGGCGGTTTACCAACTACGGTCGCTGGATAAATCGGATTTTTACGATGAGTAATAGCACTCAATCGAAAAACAGGAAACTCGGAAGCCGCTGAGTAATGCCCGAAGTGATCGCCAAACGGTCCTTCGATTCGTGATTCAGTCAGAGAAACTTTTCCTTCTAAAATAAACTCAGCATTCGCCGGAACATCTATTGAAATACTTTTACCGCGACTCATTTTCATTCTTGCGCCACGTAAGAAACCTGCAAACATTACTTCATCGATTCCCTCTGGTAAAGCTGCAACACTTGCCAACAACATTGCGGGGTCAGTTCCGAGTGCAACAGCAACTTCAAATTCTTTCTTAAGTTTTTGAGCTTGATAGTAATGAAATCCTCCCCCCTTTTGAATCTGCCAGTGCATTCCTGTAGATGAATCGTCGAACATCTGCATACGATAAATACCGACATTTCGCTTTTTCGTGAGTGGGTCATAGGTGAATACCTGACCCAGAGTGATAAAATGCCCACCATCGTCGGGCCAACATTTTTGAATCGGGAATTGAGAGAGGTTTGGAGTATCAACAATTTCCTGTGCAAGCCCGGTGCTAATTTTTTTCGGGCGAGAAGCAAAAAGCCGCTTAACAATTTGTTTATGTTCTAAAATCGTGTTCAACTTTGGCGGCATTGCTCGCTCCATAAACTCAATCAATTTTTCACCTAATTCTTCCGGGTGGATGCCGAGTGCGAGCTCAATTCTTCTTTCACTTGCAAGTATATTCATCGCGAGTGGATATTTTGAACCTTTCGGATTTTCGAATAACAGAGCGGGCTTATTCTGTTTAAGTGTGCGTATCGCTATCTCTGTCGATTCCAACTCGGGGTCGATTTCATTCTTTACGCGATGGAGTTCTCCGTTTTTTTCTAAATAAAGAAGAAATTCACTTAATGCAATAAAATTATTATTCATTCCAAATCTCCTGACCGCCAACCTTTTGAACTCTCCACACCTAATACTGAATTTAATTTATCAACAAAAGCTTTTATAAACTCATCAATGTTTTGCGGACGGAAGTACATCGGAGACGATATTGGCATTATGATAACTCCATCACGAGATAGTTTTGCACACTGTTCAAGTGTTAGTGTCGAAAGCGGAGTTTCACGAACACACAATATCATTTTAAATCTTTCTTTCAAAGCAACTGCTGCCATCCGTGTTAATAACGTGTCGCCGATTCCGGAAGCTATCTTCCCGATTGTAGAAATAGAACAAGGAAGAATTACGACAGCATCAAGTTTGTTCGTTCCTGAAGCGAGCGGAGCTGTGAGGTCGTCATTTGAAAATTGTTTTTTTATATATGGCTGAAGATCGGAATCGCTCAGATTTAGTTCGTCTTTTAATACAGCTTTACCCCATTGAGTAATTACAAGAAATTTTTCAGCAGGGCAATTCTTGAGAAATTCGACAGCATATATTGAACCCGACGAACCGGTAATACCGACAGCTATTTTCATATTTTGATACCTTTCATCAAAACCATAAGTAAAATTACAAAACCGATAACGGCATTTATTTTAAAGAATGCTAATTCGACATCGGAAGATTTTTTTTGTTCGAGATAAAGTAAAAAGCCAGCCAGCAGAAGAACCGGAAACGCAGCTAAACTTTTAATAGACATAACGAACAGCAAAACTAAAATTGTGAAAGCCAAGATATGAAGAATAGATGAAATCTGCAAAGCTTTTTTTGTCCCCAAGCGAGATGGAAGAGAATACAAACCAACACTACGATCGAAAGCTTCATCCATAGTTGAATAAATTATATCAAAACCTGTAGCCCAGAAAAGTGTGAAAAGCGGCAGCAATAATCCTGTAAATAAATCATCGAAGCTGCCTTTTACAGCGAACCAACCACCTAACGGCGCCATTGCCAACCCTAATCCAACGCCAAAATGGGCAAATTTTGTGAAACGTTTTAGGTACGGGTAAACCGAAAATATTATTAATGGGATTGGAGAAAGTATAAAGCAAAAAAATGAAATATAATAAGCTGATGATAAATAAAGGAGCAGACCGAGCAAAGCGATTCCGACTGCTTCAATTATTTTCATTTTTCCCGATGGCAGTTCGCGCCCATTAGTTCTGAGATTACGTTTATCGATTTCCGAATCGATGATTCGGTTTAACGACATTGCAACTATTCGTGCACCTACGGCGGCAAATAGCACAAGTACAAGCAGTTGAATAGATGGAGTATCTTTAGCTGCTAAAAAAAACCCTGCATAAATTAGAGGTAATGAAAAGAGGGTGTGCTCAATTTTTATAAAACGAAAGTATTTTTTCAAGCTATCATTTCCTTAATGATAATTACTTTGATTTCTTAACCTTATAAATTGCTTTGGGTTCTTGAACTTGGAATCCAATCCTTTTTCTTTGAACTTGAGGAGGATTTGAAAGCTCATTAATAGCATTAAAAACCAACTGAAAATTTAAGTCATATTTTTTTTGCATCGCATCTAATCTGCTGGCTATATTTTTATTGGTCATTAATATTTCACGCAAACTGACAAACGCCCTCATAATCTCTATATTCACTACAATCGCCCGATCACTCTTAAGTACTGAAGAGAGCATCGCGACACCCTGTTCAGTGAACGCATAAGGCATATAACGTCTGCCACCTTTAGAAGCGACTGAGGACGCAAATTGCGACCTCAAATCTAGATACTCTTCGAGAGTTAATTCAAACATAAAGTCTGATGGAAACCTGCGGATATTTCTCCGGACTTGTTCTTTAAGACGTTTTGTAGAAACATTGTAAAGCGATGCTAAATGAAAATCGAGCATTACTTTTTCTCTTCTAACGAAAAATATTTTTCTCTCAATCGTTGCCAGACTGAGTGTTTCCCTTTTTTTCATTTCGTTTTCCCTTTCTATTTTAAATTAAAAGATTATTTTTCATTTTAGTTATATCTTTTCTTTGAGGTCGCAATTTGCGTCCTCAAACATTTAATTTTCATTCCCACTCGATCGTCGCAGGCGGCTTGGAACTAATATCATACACAACTCGATTCACACCCGTTACTTCATTAATTATTCGGCTCGATATCTTTTCTAAAATTTCCTGCGGCATTCTGAACCAATCGGCAGTCATACCATCGACGCTTGTAACAGCACGTAACGCTATTACATTTTCGTAAGTGCGTTCGTCCCCCATTACTCCCACCGATTGAACAGGTAACAGAACAGCAAACGCTTGCCATATCAAGTCGTAAAGTTGAGATATTTTTAATTCCTCTATAAAAATATAATCTGCATTGCGTAATACTTCTAACTTGTCAATCGTAATTTCGCCGATGATCCGGACTGCCAAGCCAGGACCCGGGAAAGGATGCCGATAAAGTAAATCGTGAGGCAAACCGAGTTCGCTTCCGACTGCACGGACTTCATCTTTGAATAATTCGCGTAGCGGTTCAATCAACTTGAGCTTCATTTTTTCAGGAAGTCCACCTACATTGTGGTGTGATTTGATAGTTGCAGAAGGACCTTTGAACGATTGGGATTCTATAACATCAGGATACAAAGTGCCCTGAGCCAAAAAATCAACATCGCCAAGCTTCCTTGCCTCCTCTTCAAAAATGTCGATGAATGTGTGTCCAATAATTTTTCTCTTCAACTCAGGATTCTCAACCCCTTTTAATCTCTCAAGAAATATTTTTGAAGCATCGATATAATCTAAATTTATTTTGTATTCATCTTTGAATCTCCGAACAACTTCTTCGCTTTCATCTTTCCGCATTAGTCCGTTATCAATATGAAAACAAAATAAAGTATCCCCGATTGCTTTGTGCATCATAACAGCAAGCACCGACGAATCGACACCACCGCTTAATGCACAAATGACTTTGCCACTTCCTACTACATTGCGAATCTCTACAGTTTTTTGTTTTATAAAAGACTCAGTACTCCAATCTGATTTGCACCCACATATTCGAAGAACGAAATTTCTTATTATCTCAATCCCTTTTTCGGTATGTATTACTTCAGGATGGAATTGAACACCATATATCTTCCGGCTTTCGTCCCGTATTACACAAAAAGGCGAGTTGTTTGTATGAGCGATTTTTTCGAAACCTGACGGAAGTTTTATTAAAGCATCACCATGGCTCATCCATACATTAGTTTGTTTTTCAAAATTGAAAAACAAGTCGCTGATGTCGTCAATAAACAATTGAACTTTTCCATATTCCCGTTTTGCAGATCGGTCAACCTCACCACCAAGTTGATGCGCAATTAGCTGTAAGCCATAGCAAATACCAAGTATTGGTATGTTTAATTTGTAAATTTCAGGAGAAAGTTTAGGAGCGTTTTTTTGATAAACATTGGAAGGACCTCCCGAAAATATTATGCTTTTCGGATCGATTTCCTTGATTTTCGAGAGTGGAATATTATACGGATGAATTTCGGAATAAACGCCGATTTCACGTATCCTGCGTGCAATTAATTGAGTATATTGCGACCCAAAATCGAGCACTAAAACAATTTCATTCCGTTGCATCATACCTCATATTAAATTTCTTTATACTCACCCCACGCTTCTCGAAGCGTCTGCGATATTTCACCGATGGTTGCATAACACTCAACTGCGTTAAAGAGATGTGGTAACAAATTTTCACTCGATAGAGCAACTTCTTTAAGTTTCTTTATCGCTAAGTCGACTGATTTACCATTTCTTTTTTGCCGTAACTTTTTCAGTTTCAAAACTTGCTTCTCACGCACACCGTGATCAATTTTTAAAGTATCAGGTTTGATTGTTTCTTTTGTAACGAACTCATTCATTCCGACTATAATTTTGTTTTTACTTTCAATTTCTTTTTGATATTCATAGGCGCTGTTTGCGATTTCGTTTTGATAAAAATTATTTTCAATTGCCTTTACAGCACCCCCCATTGCATCAATTTTTTTGATATAGTCCGTTGCAAGTTTCTCAATTTCATTCGTGATATTCTCGATATAGAACGAACCACCGACAGGATCGATTGTATCGGCGCATCCGCTTTCGTAGGCAATAATTTGTTGAGTGCGGAGAGCGAGTCGCACAGATTCTTCAGTCGGCAACGCAAGTGCTTCGTCGCGACTGTTCGTATGCAGCGACTGGCAACCGCCTAACACGGCAGCTAATGCCTGAAGCGTTACCCTGACAACATTGTTTTCGATTTGCTGCGCAGTGAGAGTTGAACCGGCTGTTTGAGCGTGAAAGCGTAGTTTCATCGACTCAGGATTTTTTGCTCCAAACCTTTCACGCATAATCTTAGCCCATAAACGCCTTGCTGCACGAAACTTTGCTACTTCTTCAAACAAGTTATTATGCGAATTAAAAAAAAACGATAACTGCGAACCAAACAAATCGACATCAAGCCCGGCATCCACAGCCGCCCGAACATAAGCGATGCCGTTTGCTAAAGTGAAAGCAACCTCTTGCACTGCATTCGATCCGGCTTCACGGATATGATAACCACTGATTGAAATGGTGTTCCACTTGGGTAAATTTTTGTTGCACCAACTGAAAGTATCAGTAACCAATCGCATTGAAGGTTGTGGTGGATAAATGTAAGTTCCACGTGCGATGTATTCTTTCAGAATATCGTTTTGGATTGTCCCGGAAATTTTTGATAAATCGGCACCCTGTTTTTTGGCTATAGCAACATACATACATAACAGAATCGCAGCAGTGGCATTAATTGTCATTGAAGTTGAAACGCGCTGAAGTTCAATCCCGTCAAACAGTCGCTCCATATCTTCAAGCGAATCTATTGCAACGCCCACTTTGCCAACCTCGCCTTCAGCGATCGGGTGGTCGGAATCGTATCCGATTTGTGTAGGCAAGTCAAATGCAACAGATAATCCCGTAGTACCGTGGTCAAGCAAATAGCGATAGCGTTTGTTTGATTCTTCAGCCGTTGCGAAGCCGGCATACTGCCGCATAGTCCAGAACCTACCGCGATACATACTCGGATAAACTCCGCGTGTGAACGGGTATTCGCCCGGAAAACCGAGTTCGTTGAGATATTCGGTTTTTCGGAAGTATAAACGTTCAATTTCTACATTCGAGTCGGTAGAAAATTTTTCTTTTCTTTCTTTAGATTTATTAAGAACAGTCTTTAATGTTTCGTTTTTCCACTGATTGAATCGGTTTCCAATATCATCTGACATAACATATTCCTATTAGTTAATGGACGGCTTAAAAATAAAGAAAAGTTATGAAGGATACAAAAAGAGATTTTTCCGCCAGAGGCGCCAGCCCGCCTAAGTAATCCTGTTTTGTAGGCTGGCGGGGATTCGCTTTAGGCGAAAGATTTTGGATTTGTCCCGACTTTGTCGGGATGGGATTTGAGATTTTAAAATTTAAAATTTCACGTAACTATCACCATATTTTCTTCACATCCAAAACTCTATCATCACTTTGCAATGTATTCGCAATCTCCATTCCTGAAATAACTTTTCCGAATATCGTATATCTGCCATCAAGATGTGGCTGCGGCGATTGCGTAATAAAAAATTGTGACCCTTCAGTATCTTTTCCTGAACTTGCCATACCTACAGAACCGGTTTCGTAAGTTATTGGTGAAAATTCAGAGCGAATTGTATACCCCGGTACTCCCCATCCCGTTCCTTCAGGATCACCTCCTTGAATTACAAAGTTCGGGACGATGCGATGGAAAACTGTTCCGCGGAAAAAACCTTTTTCAACTAATCGAACAAAACTCAATACCGTAAAAGGTGCCGCATCGACATTAAGTTCTATCCGTATATCACCACGTATAGTTTCAATTTTAACAATCGGATATTTTCGGATTGAATCTAAATATTTATAATCATAATCTACATAGATCGGCTGCATGTGTAATTGAACATCCCTCGAATAATCTTTGCCGGTAATCGACTTCAACGCCAAGGCAGCTTCGTTTGCAATCGTTCGTTCCGGGACTTGCAACAGTCGGCGTAAACTTTTTAAAGCTTTTTCGTCTTTCAGCAATCCCAATGTTGTAATTATCTCCTGTATAGCATCTGTGTCTTGTGGAATCCTCAAGCGGTTCAAAGCATTCAATAACGGGTCAACCGATTCTTTTCTTAAAAATATAGAATCGCGTAAAATAGTTGCTGCTGTAGAAACAACAGCAATTTCACGACTCTCAAGTCCGCTAATTATTTTGTTGTACGAATTTTCAATCAACTCTTTTTTATTAATTTGTCTTTTACACAACTGTTGCAACCCCTCTAATGCTGCCGCAGCGGTTAATGGGTCTTTGTGATCGCTAAATTTCAATAAATCATCAGCCACTTCAAATGAACCGGTTTGAGCCAATGCTTCTACAATTTTGGGAAGAAGTTGCCGTGAGGCATTCAGATTTTTGCGAAGAATATCGACAGCATTTCTTTTTACCAATTTTGCATAAGTAACCGAAGCCTGCCCCTGATATTGCCAACGGTATGCGTCATCTGGATTTTCGACAATTCTTCGCAGCCATTGGAAAGTTTCTTTAATAGTCTTATTACCATTCTCCTCTTTCAAATTCGTGTTTGCAAAAGCTGATAATGCTGTTAAAGCGATGTGCATATTTTCGTCATAGAACGCCCGCTTAAAAGTTTCTACTGCTTCCCCGTTGTTTTTCAAATCAAAATTTGTGAGCGCCCGAATTGCATTCACACGCACCCGCCAATCACGATCATAATTCGCCATTCGTTGAAGCGGATCGAGACAATATTTTTCATCCTTCAACCGTCCTAATAGAGTCGCTAAATTCATTCTTACCAACGGGTCGCCACTTTTATACATAGGGGCGATGTTATGAATCTCATTCAGAATCTCTTTATGACTTTCAGGTATTGAACTGAATCGCATCAGTGCATACATTGTTCGCCAGTTCACCGGGGTTTCAGGATTGATGAATGTAATTAAATACTTGATTGCATCGGAGTTATAAATATTTCGAATCGCAAACCGCGCAATCGACATCGTTAATCCGTTCACATGAACGCGCGGATATAGAGTTCCATAACGAATCATCAGTTGATTGAGCGCCTCATCGGTTCCGAATTTTCCAAGTTCTTCAATTATCCGTTCATCGACTGATGTTTTTCCTAACTCCTTCCAGATCAATTGAGTTTCTAAATCTATCTTCCCTTTCGGGCTGAGCATAGTTCCGGTTTGTCCGATTGAAAAAGCAGCAGCGGCTTGGACTGCTGCATTTTTGTCGCTTAAATTTCTTACTAAAAGGTGTAGAACTGTTGTATCTTGAATGCTTCCGAAAGCATACGTTGCCTTTTCACGCACTAGCTCGTCGGTATCAGAGAGAAAGCTGACCAACTTGCCGTCGTGGACTGTGCGTAAATCCTGCATCTTGAGAATAAGTTCAATCTTACTGCGTCTGATTTGCTCCTTCTCCTCTTCAGTTTGAGTTAAACTAACTGCGGAAATCAGAATGAATAAAAGAAATAAGGTTTTCATTTTTCCCTCTCTAAAAATATGGACGGTTTTTAAATTTTGCTCCAATTTCATTCTCTACAAATAAGCGTGCTTTTTTTTCATCTCCACCTGTAAGGTCAACAATCGTCATTGTTACATCACCGATTAGGTTAACGGCTTCTTTTGCAAAATCTATCATTGCTGGAAAATATTTCTCACCGTCAATCCTCATCATCTCACCATATTGTGTGGGATCAGTGGAGTTTAAACTAATAGACACCGAATCTACAACGCCAACAAGGTCGGGAACAATATTCCGGTGGTTGATGATGTTGCCGTGACCATCTGTATTCAAGCGGACTTTCCCGCCATTTTGTTTTATCCACTTTCCAACTTCTTTTACAACGTCAAGACGAATTGTCGGCTCGCCGAAACCACAGAAGACAATCTCTTCATATTTCTTCGGGTCGCCGATAGCTTCAATAACTTCTGCTGAAGTTGGTTCTTTTTTGATTTTAAGATTATGACCTTTTACGAGAGCTTCCCCTTTACGGTCGCAGAACCAGCAATCAGCATCGCACCGAAGTGTGATGTTTAAATAAAGTGAGTTCTTAATTTTGTATGCAATGGTTGGTTCCGGATATTTTCCAACACCGAACAATTTATAAACACCGAGATTGGATGTACGGCAAATATCCTCGACGGAAAGTTTTTGAATTCCAGCAACTTTTTCAGCAACATATTGGACGTAGGCGGGTTCATTCCGCTTTCCACGATGAGGAACCGGTGTTAAGTACGGACTGTCGGTCTCTAATAAAATATGTTCGATGGAAACATTTTCGACAACGTCTATAAGTTTGGATTTTTGAGGAACCTTTGGCTTGAACGTAACAACACCCGGTACAGAAATATAAAATCCTAAATTGATAACTTTCCAAGCCAAACTTGCATCGCCCGAAAATGAATGGAACACACCTTTTGGTGTCGGATAACGATTCTTAGGAATGCTGTGTCGCCAGTTCGGGGCTTTCCGAACTTCTTCTTTTACAATCGAAATCGTATCCGATTCTGATTCCCGCATGTGCACAATGATTGGCAGGTTGCGCCGCTGGGCTATCTCGATTTGCTTGGTAAATACTTTACGTTGAATTTCCTGTGGCGCGTAATTGTAGTGATAATCCAAGCCGATTTCACCGATAGCAACAACTTTCGGGTGATGGCTTAATTTTTCAATTTCTTCGAGTAATTTATCGCTCGCTTTTGCTGCATCGTGAGGATGAAAACCGACTGCTGCATAAATGAGTTCATATTTTTCGGCTAACTCGATTGCTGCTTTACTCGATTCGAGGTCAGTTCCGGGATTTATGATAAACTCAACACCGGCATCCTGAGCGCGTTTAACAACCTCG
>CAMTWO010000025.1:0-53642 GCA_947085405.1 uncultured Ignavibacteriota bacterium | reverse complement strand
TGAACCACTATGATTTTTCTTCTTCCGGACGAACATGTCCCTAATATACTACTGGGACACCCAACTTCAAAAAATAATTGTGTATTTTAAACTGTTTTAAAAGTTTTTCAGGCTGTTAGTCAAACCCTGTCGAAGTCAGGACAACAGCCATATCTCAGTCGGGGAGATTAGACGGACTGACAGTGTTGATAGCTCAATCCAGAATGGTGTGGAAAATATCTCATCTCTATTATCAAAGACCTTCGATGAGAGAGCTTGTCTATTTATACGCAAATGTGGCTGCTACAACTTTTATAGCATACGGGATTGAAGATATAGACATTAACGAACAAATTGAACCTGTTCTAACAAACTTAATCGGAGGTTCAGTTCTTGGGGCTATTCCCGGCGTTTCGGTTGCTTCAACAATTGTTACAAATTCAGTAATAAATGGTTCTACTAATGCGTTCTTGACGCTTAGGGTAGGCGCAATAACAAAAAAATATTGTGGCTCTTTAGTGTTTAAAGACAGAAAATCAATCCGACGATTAGCCAGCGTGGAAGCTGCGAGTATATTGGGTTCGATAATAGTGGAGTCGGGCGGGAAATTTGCTAAAACTGTGTATAAAGGTGTTAAGAATAAATTCAAACGACAAAAAGAAAATGAAATTAAAGATGAATCGGATAAAAATGAAAAAACTGATTCAGGTTCGGTGATTGGATATATAAAAAATCTTTTTACATAAATAAGGAAAATAAATGGATACAATACCTCAAGACTGGATAAGTGATAACAAAAATAATTCATATAATCCAATATCAATATTACAATTCAACAAGGGAAAATTGAAATGAATACCGCATTGGTAATTAGAGCCGAAAAAAGAGAATTGTTTCAGAAAATAATTTCTGATCTAAAGTATGCTTTGAAAGATTTAACCACTGAAGAGCTATTGCAAATATTCAAAGATGCGAGCTTACAATCCTTCAAAACAACCATCAAAACAAAGAGACAAACTCTAAAAAATGCAGGGTCATTCATAAAAAACACTTATGTTCGATATAAGAAAAATGGTATCATCGAATCCGTTCAATCTGATGCAGAAAGATTTGAAAATTTCTTAACTTCGTTGCCAGGGAAGGCAAAAAGCGTTTATGATAATTTTCTAAAATTAAAAAGAGAAGAACAAATTGAAATTGTAGCCGTTACAATAATAACGGTCGCAATATTCTTTGCTGCCGGCGGTGGATTAGATATGGAGGGAGGGATTCCGGACACAGATATTGCCTTAATGGGAATTGAACATCATAGAAGTTTTTTAACACATTCTATCTTTATTGGCCTCGGGGTAGAATTTGTTGGAAGGTTTTCATTATTAACCCTCCAAAGAATAAAAAACAGAATGCCGGCTGACCGACATCAGATATGGAACACGGTTTACAATTACATTGATAAACATCAAGAAAAAGCAATTGCTGCTATGTGGTTAGGAGTTGGGACACACCTCCTGAAAGATTCTGGTATGTTGGGGCACGGGGTTACTCCATATAAGGATTTGCCAATTAGTATGCCTATGGAAGCACATCAGGGTTTGTTTGCAGCAAATGGAATTGCGAGTGGAATATTTGGAGTGAAAAATAAAAAAATCCCATAATAATATTTTAGATGTTTGTTTTAACTACGCAATATGTATCTTTAATTACTTGAATAAATTATTTAGGAGATATGAATATGCATTTACATTTTGGACCATTTTTTCGAGACATTTTCGAGAGATTAAAAAAAAATAGAGAGAGAAAAAAGATGGTAGAACTTTATGGGGAAAATCACCCGTATTTTTTGAGGTGGGAAAGAAAACAACAACAAAAAAAATTTTTCGAGGAGGTAATGAGTTTTATTATCTATTGTATCGTTATTGGTAGCTTAATTTTTATTTTCTTTTTTGATGGTATCCCACAAATTCTCGACCTCCTAAAGAATTATTAAAATTGTCACAAAAAAAAAATAAGGAAAATATAATTTGAATCTTACTGATGAACAAAAAGCGATAGTAGAACATGTTAATGGGCCTGCGTTAGTATTTGCAGTTGCTGGGGCGGGTAAAACCACAGCTATGGTGCATCGAATTAAGCGTCTAATTAGTGTCCACAGCATAAAACCTGAAAGAATTCTTGCAACCACATATTCAAAGGAGGGGGTTAAAGATCTTATAGATGAGTGCCAAAAGTTAGGAATCCCTAAGGAACTTCAGATTAAGACGCTCCATGCTCATGCTAGAAGTATTATATCGAGCGCAAAAACAATGAAACTTATAAGTGATACTTGGAAAGAAGCAGTTGATGAGGATAAAGGTATTCAGTTTAGTTTGATTAATGATGCCTTAGAAAAAATTGCGAAAGAGGAAAATATATATAGAAGTGATTTAGATATTGATCGAGAGGAGGTAGATGAAAAGATAAGTTATTGGAAAGCTAATCTATTTTATTCTGATTTAGATGACTTAAACTTCCCACCCAATATATTAGCAGAAATCCAATTAGCCGAGGACCCAAATCCGCAATTGATAAAAGCTTATAAGTATTATGAGCAAATGAGAAGAAAAGGAAATTGGTACACATTTGACGATATGTTGGTAATGGGATGGGAGCTTCTAATGAAAAGTGAACGATTATTAACTGATCAGCAAAATAAATTTGATTATATTTTAGTTGATGAATTTCAAGATGTCAATTTGGTCCAATATAAAATTCTTGATTTGATAACAAAACGAAAAAATAATTATATGGTGATTGGAGATGATGACCAGTGTATATACGAGTGGAGAGGGGCATCAACTAAATTCATTTTATATTTTGAAAAAACATATAATGCAAAACCATATTTGATGACGGACAATTTCAGATGTAAAGCTTCAACAATATGTGCAGCAAACAATTTGATACATCATAATAAAAATAGGTATCATAAGAGATTACAGCTCACTCAAGGATTTAATGGTAAAACATATTTATTTTATCCTGATGGTTTGAAGCATGAGGCTGAAGAAATATATCAGGAAATTATGAAACTTATAGATGGAGGTTCCCAAACCAAAGATATTGTGATATTAATTAGGACTTATGCGCAAACACCATCTTTAGAAAACATTTTCATACGAAACAACTATCCTCACTATGTAGTGGTTTCAGATCCATTTTATAAACGACAAGAAGCGATAAATATATTTAATTACCTAAGATGGTTTCTCATTGAAATAGAGATTAAAAATGGGAACTATCCTCAATCTAGGAGCAAGGAAAACGAATACATAACATATTTTAAAGAGATCATTGATAAACCGAGAAGATATATTGCCAGAAGCATAGTCGATAATATATGTGAGCACTCGATAAATAAGAAAGTGTCGGTACTAGACGGACTTACATTGAAAAGTAGTGAGATGAAACCGAGAACTATAGAAAATGTTAAAAAGTTTTTCGAATTGTTTGATCAGCTTGTAATTATTAAGAACGATTCAGCTACAAAAATTCTAAAGACAATCTTTGATCAAACTGATTACAAAAAATATATAATTGACAAAAGCCATTATCCTGTAGAAGGAGAACTGAAAGCGCAAATCCTAGATGCATTAATAGATTTTTCTTTCGGTAAGGGAAGTGTTAAAGAATTTTTGGATTATATAATTAAAATCACTTTTAATATGCTTGAACAAAAACCGGATCCATCTTGGCTTAAGATAATGACTATATTTAAAGCAAAAGGTCAGGAGTGGGATCACGTGATCATTCCAGGCTGTAATGATGGTACAATGCCACTAATAAAAAATAACCCCGTCTTCGGAATTAATGCAGATAATAAAAATAGGTTAGAGGAGGAAAGACGATTATTTTATGTTGCATTAACTCGTGCAAAACAAAACGTGTTCCTTTTTAGTGATAAAACAAAGGGGGGGGCACAATTTTTAAATGAAGCGGATATAACTAATGTGAATACCGATTTAGAATTTATAACCCGTCTATTAAATAAAGATCCAGAAAAAATTAACGAAGATGACATTCTGAGTTTCCTAAAAAGTGTTAAAAAGCATCAACTAGAAAGATATGTCGAATTCTGGTTGAAGGGTGCGGATGATTTTAAAAGAGCTGTTTATAGTATTTTAACGGGGCTAAGGATAAAAACTTCTATCGAAAAAAATAATACAAAGAAAAATGATATTGCGAAACATCAAGCTAAACTAAATAAGCATGACGATTATGTGAAACAAAATATTAATGATACGCATCCAGAGAAAATTATTCAAGTTATATTAGACAAAAATAACCATACTAAAATATCTTTCGATCATCAGAAAATAATTTTTGTTCAAATGAAAAATAAAAATATTGTCGCAAAGATTAATGATAAAATTATCGGAAAAGTTTATCTAAATCCTTCTGAAAACAAATCAATCGAGATGTACCAGTTTTCTGTCGGACGGCAGGGTGTCTGTTCTTCGGTATCTAAGTCGAAGAAATCCATTTATGTAAAATTAGTGGAGAAGAAAGAAGAAAAATCAAAGAATCAAATAGAAAAACCGATTCCATCTTCAATGTTCACAGAAGATGATAAAAAGTTCAAAGATGCTTCTTTGTTAGAAGACATTGACCATTTTATGTCATTTTTTTATTCTCCGGTATAACTAGAAATATTTATAAATGGCTAAAAGAAAATACGGGTTTTCATTTTCATGGAAGAGAGCAGTCGGATTATCCGGTCTGAAACAAAGAATATCCAGAAAAACAGGTATCCCTATGACAAAATTCGGGATGGAGCGGAAAATCGGGGCTTCAATTATTAAAGCTCTGTTGAGTTTAGTTGAAAGACGAAAAAAATGAATGAATATTAATGATTCTAATGATGCTTATTTACCACCATTTCCTTAAGAGTATTGCGACTAACTTAGCCCATATCGTTGCACTTCCCTTACTTGCTTCTCCAATACTGTGGACTGCGTCTTTTGCTAATGCAGTCCAGGTAGTCTTGCCCGAGGCGACATTCTCTTTTGCTTGCTTAACTGTAATTTTAATCGAAAAAATAATAAGATAAATCATGATAAAGGGGGAAACAATTAACAGAATAGCTAAAATGATGAAGAATATAGTCAGAATAGTTTTCATCGTAGAGTCCTTTATTTATTTTTGAAAGGTTCGTTTTGCGGTGAATCAGCTCTCAACAATATGTGAATATTAAAAATCATTTTCAAATTCGACCCGTAACAATAACAATGAGAGACCTCTGAAAAATAGAAAATAGAACACGCCTGCGTGCCGAAATGAAAAATAACACTACAGCGTGCAGGCACGGATGAACATCGATGAAACAGATTCCCACCCAACTTGCACCACCCCGTATATTTTCTTAACTTATCACCGACCTATATGAAGAAAACCAACCTAAAAGGATTAACACAAAAGGATTTAGAAGAATTTGTTCTCTCTATCGGCGAGAAGAAATTCAGAGGAGGGCAATTGTTCGATTGGCTTTACAATAAAGAAGCAGAATCGTTCAACGAGATGTCAACATTTTCCAAATCGTTACGGAACAAGCTGGACGAACTTGCCACTATCGATACATTTGAACTTCTAACATTTCACAAGTCGATTCACGATAATACGACTAAGTTCCTCTTTCAGCTAAAAGATGGAAAAAGAATAGAGAGTGTGTTAATACCTCCCGCTACATCTTACCAAAACGGCGCCGCATCGGATGAAGATGAACAAAAACGTTTAACTCTATGCGTCTCGACTCAGGTTGGCTGTCCTCTCGATTGTGTTTTCTGTGCAACGGGGACAATGGGTTTTGGAAGGAATCTAACCGCCGGCGAAATCGTTGATCAGGTTTTACAAACCAAAAAGTTTACCGGTAAAAAAATTACAAACATCGTCTTTATGGGAATGGGCGAGCCGTTAATGAATTACGATAACGTAATGAATGCCATAGATATACTCGTCAACGGATTGAATATTCCCGCCCGCAGAATTACACTCTCCACTGCCGGCTGGGTGGAAGGCATCAAACGCATGGCGGACGAGGGTAAAAAAATCAAACTTGCAATTTCGCTTCACAGCTTGAACGACGAGGTTAGAAGTAAGTTAATGCCTCTGAATAAAAAGTTCAACCTCCAACAACTCATGAAAGCCGTTGAATATTACTACCGGAAAACAAAAATCCGTGTAACTTTTGAATACATTCTATTTGCCGGAATCAACGATAGAATGGAAGACGCGAAAAGTTTGGTGAAACTGTCGAAGACAATGCCTTGTAAAATAAACATTATACCGTTCCACAGTATCAGTTTTGTCAGCCCTCGTGGTTTTGCTGAAGAACTGCGTCCGGTATCCCGCAAAGATGCCGAAAAATTTGCCCAATCCCTAAGAAAAAATCACGTTACGGTCTTTATCCGTTCCAGTGCTGGCGAGGATATTGCAGCAGCATGCGGACAGTTGGCTGTTAAAAATAAATCGAAATAAATTGCTACAAATGCAACAAAACATTATATTT
Source organism: uncultured Ignavibacteriota bacterium (assembly GCA_947085405.1). Classification (GTDB taxonomy): domain Bacteria; phylum Bacteroidota; class Ignavibacteria; order UBA10030; family BY39; genus JASEGV01. Next base: position 47,122 of record CAMTWO010000025.1, on the reverse strand, counting down.
ATAAAAAAATCTAATCATCAAAAAAATTCGTTGTTTTATGAAGATAATCTTATTCGGTCCACCCGGTGTTGGTAAAGGAACTCAAGCAAAGTTGCTTGCAGAAAATTTTAAAATAATGCACATATCTACCGGCGACATACTCAGAAATGAAATAAGCCAAGGAACCGATTTGGGCAACAAAGCCAAACATATTATTAGAGCAGGTAAACTTGTTTCAGATGACATTATGATTGGAATAATCAGAAACGTGATAACCTCTAACGGTTGCAAGAACGGTTTCGTTTTGGATGGATTCCCGCGAACGGTTGTGCAAGCCGACGCTTTAAAAAAACTGTTTTCGGAATTGAATATTGCTATAGATGCCGTTGTATATATTGATGTCGATGATGACGCAATAATTAACCGGCTAAAATACAGATATAGCTGCTCGAAATGCAATAGAATATTTAATATTCATAATGATAAAATTTATGATTATATTTGTACCGAGTGTGGCGGGAATCTGATTCAGCGCGACGACGACAAGCCGGAAACGGTTTTAAAGCGGCTGAAAGTTTATAAAGAAGCCACAGCTCCTGTAAAGAAATATTATGAAGACGAAGGTTTTCTTCATGTCGTCGATGGTTTTGGAAAAATAGAAAACGTTTATAATAAAATTAATTTAATATTGAAGAACTAAATTGTTTTCTTGGAAAACAATAACAGATAAACCGATTGTTATCGCCCATCGCGGCGCATCGGTAACGGCTCCTGAAAACACGATTGCTGCATTTAAGAAAGCTATCGACGAAGGGACGCATGCTATCGAACTTGATGTTCGGCTTTCGCACGACAACGAGGTTGTTGTGATTCACGACTCACGCCTCGAACGTACTACGAGCGGCAGAGGGAAGGTTGAGGATTTTGATTTAGAAGGATTAAAAAAATTCGATGCAGGGTCGTGGTTCAATCCCAAATATTCCGTTGAAGTAATTCCAACATTGGATGAGGTTTTTAAACTTGTAAACAAAAAGGTTGGAATAAACATCGAAATTAAACAGAAGATTAAAAATAAAAATAAAATAATAACCAGTTGCGTCGAGTTAGCACACAAATATAAATTGCAAAAATCTCTTCTCATCACATCGTTCGAACATTCTTTGGTGAAGAAAGTAAAACAATTAGATAGCACACTGATGACGGGAATTATTTACAGTCCGGTTATTCATATAGGGAGTAGTCCGATTTCTCTTTCTAAACAATATCTCGCAGATGTGATTGTAGTTAGTCGAAATTACCTGCGCGAACGAATGGTAACCGATGCACACAATGAAAAGAAAATGATTTTCGTTTACACGATCGAAAACCGCAATCATTTCGACAGTATGGTAAATTTAAAAGTGGATGGGATAATTACAAATGTCCCTAAGAGTATGAAGTATTATTTATCGAATTTATAAATAACAATAATAGGAGAATTAAATGTTGACAACTCATCTACGATGTCGTAGACAACTCGTTGAGAAAAAATTATTACAAATATTTATCGGCTTAACAGTATTTTCGTTTTTGTTTGTTTCAGCAGTTACTGGTCAATCGCTTGAAGAACGTATAAATAAATTCGGGCAAAAGTTTGGCAAAGGTTATGTAAGTCCATTTGTATCAACTTTTGGTGCCAATTTAAATTCTGGGCTATACCATTCTGCTGACCTTGGAACCGGGATCGATGTATATGTTGGAGCAAAATTCACTGTTGCACTAATCCCTACGTCGGCACAAGAATTTGATGCTGACATGAGCGAGTTAAATGCTCTTCGTCCTACAGGAACTGGTACATATCCGACTTCGGTAAAAACAGCTACTTTTTTTGGCAATAAAGGAACAAAAGTACCAGGAAGCACAATTCCGGGAGATACTCTTCAATTACCAAACGGTACAAATCTTAAAGCAGTTCCTCTGGCTGTTCCACATATTATGTTAGGCAACATTTTGGGAACTCGCATGATGCTTCGCTACTTCCCGGCAATGAAGATAGACAAATACGGAGAATTTTCTTTTATCGGAATCGGCTTCCAGCACGATGTTGGACAATGGCTGCCAACACCCCTGCCTTTCGACTGGTCTGCACATGTAATGTATCAAACTATGAAAGTTAAACCGGTTGTAGAAGCAACCGCATTCAGTTTAGGTACAGAGATCAGTAAAACTTTTATGTTTGCAACCATTTATGGTGGAGTTGCTTATGAAAGTGCGACCATGAATTTCAAGTTTGATTGGACTCCGCCCCCTCCTCTTCCTCAAACTACAAAGGAAGTTAGGTTTGACCTATCGGGTGATAATACAATGAGGCTTACTGCGGGATTTGCATTGAAACTTTTGATTTTCCACATCAGTGCTGATTATAGTTATGCGAAACAACCCGTTGCTACTTTGGGAATTGGTATTGCAATTTAAATAGATTTCACAATACACAAAAACCCGCCTCAAAAAAAACTGAGGCGGGTTTCGTATTTTAAGGATGTAGGAGTTATTTTAGTCGTTTTACCTTCACACTTCCGAATCCTGCTTCTATTTGAATATTCATCTTACCACTTGCGCTGGAATAGTTCGAGGTTACGTATTCATTATTTTGTTCTTCATCAAAATCTTTGTCGAGGTCGATGTTCGATATCCAATTCTTTTCGTAGTAAACTTTGGCGCCCACATATCTTGGAATTAAAATAGTAATCGACCCCAAACCAATCTCGATATCGACATCTACTTCTTTATTCAATTCGCCGCTGAAATCAAGTTCATACGAGCCAATCCCGCCGCTGAATTTCAGTTTGTTGAAGTTTGCGTTGGATAAATTATAAGCTCTGAACCTGCTGACTCCGGTTTCGATGTTAAGGTTTTCTATCGTCTGCTGATTCAGTTTATTAAACATGATTGTAACAGAACTTGCCCCGGTCGAAATATCCAAATCCTTTAACTTTAAACCTGTGAAATCAAAATTTCCTTTACCCGCACCTAATTGTATATCCATCGAAATTGGAATTCTGCCGGTAAGGTCTAATATCCACTTTTCAGATTCTATACTGCTTATATGAAACGATTTTTTCTTCGACTCCTCGCTGCCGTGACTTGGGATTTCTAAATATCCTATCCTGTCAATGATCGTGTATTTGATCTGGTTGGTTGGATCGCCCAATTTGGGATTGCGTAAAATGTCGTAACTGAAAACATTCTCATCATCGCATTTGCCGATAACAAGTTTACCAAAAGCAGATTCGATATTTACTTTTAGCTCCCTTTCATTGCTGTACGGGGTTTCCTTTTGGTATCTTTTATCATCCAAAAAAAGGTTATAGGCTGCAGCGGCTGTTGTGAAGAAGAGCAGAAAAGCGAAAATACTATATTTTTTAAAATATTTCATAAAACTCTAAACTCTTTACGCTTTGTAAAAAATTAAGTTTCAATAGTGGCGGATTTTATGACGCAGATACTTGTTCAATAACTCCCTTGCGCGGAAGATATGCACTTTTACAGTGCCAATCGGAAGTTTTAGCTCTTCGGCAATTTCGGAATAATCTTTCTCCTCCATATGCCGCATAATTATAACACGCTTATATTTAGGTGGCAGTTTATCGATTGCCGCCTGGATTAAGGCAGATTTCTCGCTTGCTATTATATGTTTATCCGGCTCGTATGTCGAATCAGGAACTTCGTATTGGAACTCGCCATCCTTCGATGATATTGGTTTATCAATCGAAAAAGTTTTAAGCTTCTTCTTGCGTAAATAGTCGATGCCTTTGTTTAAAGCAATCTTATATATCCACGAGAAAAAAGAGTACTCCTTTTTAAAGCTATTCAAAGCCCTGAAAGTATTTATAAAAACTTCCTGCACAATATCTTCAACATCATCTTTGTCCTGGACAATTCTATAAAGCACAAAAGTAATAGTTGGTTTATATTTATTAACCAACCGTTGGTAAGCTGCTTGGTCGCCACGTAAAGCTTTATTAATCAGCCGCAAATCCTCTTTTTGCGATACAATCTTTTCTGCATCGCTTATAGTTTTATTTGATTTTATTTCCCGAGCCATTAAACGAAATTAATTTTTAATCCCAACTGCAAAATACACTGCTCCTAATATGAATGCGAACGAAACTACATGGTTCCATTTAGGTATTTCTTTAAAATAAAACAGTGCGAAAATTATAAAAATACTGATTGATAATACTTCTTGAATTATCTTCAGTTGAGTGGCGCTAAACTGCCCGTACCCGATTCTGTTTGCAGGAACTTGAAACATATATTCAAAAAAAGCAATGAACCAGGATATCAAAATTACCACAACTAATGAGTGGTCTTTATATTTCAGATGCCCATACCAGGCAACAGTCATAAAGATATTCGAAATAGCTAAAAGAACTACAGTCAACATAATTTACAAATTATTTAATTTTATTTAATGCTTGATTAAAATCGTTCACGAGGTCTTCGATTCCTTCGACTCCAACCGAAATGCGGATCATACCCGGCGTAACTCCATGCCGTGCAAGTTCTTCACCCGACATATTCACGTGCGAAGAATAAACCGGAATACTGACGAGGGTTTCTGTCCCTCCGAGCGACATTGCATTGATAGCCACTTTTAAATTATCACAAACTTTAATAGCCCCCTTTGCCCCTCCTTTTACTTCGACTGTAACCATAGCTCCGAAGCCGGTCATCTGCTTTTTTGCAAGCTGATGTTTGGGATGCGTAACGAGGCCTGGATATATAACACGGTTCACATTTTTGTGTTTCGATAATGCTTTTGCTAATACGAAGGCGTTTTCGGTTTGCCTTTTTACACGAAGCTCGAAAGTTTTTAAACTTCTATCAAGCAGAAAAGCTGCAAACGGATCGGCGCAACCGCCTAAATGTTTTGCTAAAGTTTTTACTTTTTTTATAAGCAGCTTGTTACCGATTGCCACACCGCCAACTAAATCGGAATGGCCACCTAAATATTTTGTAATGCTTTCGACGATTAAATCGATGCCATACTTAAAAGGTTTTTGGTTAACTATTGTAGCAAAAGTGTTATCAATAATGATTGTTATTTTTGATTTAAATTCCTTCTCTGCGTAGCGTGTGAGTTTTACCAACTTAGTTATATCGACAATATCGAGCGACGGATTTGTTGGAGTTTCGAGATATACAATTTTGGTTTTGGGAGTGATGAGATATTTCAAATCGTCCAATGAATTCACATCCACATATTTTACATTTATATCGTAATTGGGCAATGTGTCTCTGAAAAAGCGGTAAGTTCCGCCGTATAACGAAGGAATGCTTACAATCTCGTCGCCCGATTTGCAGAGCGAAAGTATCGCCGTGCTTATAGCAGCCATTCCCGAAGAAAACAAAGCTGCTGCTTCGCCATCCTGGATAAATGCAATTTTGTTCTCAACCTCGTTCACAGTTGGGTTGTGATATCGCGTGTAAACATATACCGATTCGTCCCCCTCGGCATAACGGATTGCAAGTTTCGAGTTTTCAAAACGGTATGTGCTGGTCTGGTAAATTGGTAATGCAACAGGTCCTGTATAAGCATATAAACGTTTACCGTGAACTGCACGTGTAGATATTGATAATTTTTGAGTTTTTTTGTTCTTCATAAATGTTCCTTTCATCTGGCACATGTTTGCGATCGTCCACCGTCGATGCTGTAACTGCTGCCCGTTATCCAGCCAGCCCGTTCGGATGCGAGAAATAAAATCAGTTCAGCTGCTTCTTCCGGTTGCCCGACTCTGCCGAGTGGATGAGTTGTTTTGCTGTGTTCTAAAAATGCGTTATACTTTTCTTCTTCCATTCCTCCGGCACGATGTAAGTTTGTTACCACGACCCCCGGATTAATAGAATTTATGCGGACTCCTTTGGGTGCAAGTTCAAGTCCAATACAATGTGTAAGTTGATCGACCCCTGCTTTGCTGACACAATAAGCGAGTACGTTCGGGAAGGCACGCACACCGGTGATACTCGAAACATTTACGATGTTCCCTTTTCGTTCAATCAGATGCGGTAGCGTCAGTTGTATCAGTCGAAACACCGAACGCAAATTTATATCCATCATATAGTCCCACTGTTCGAGAGTTGTGTTCTCAATGTTTCCGTTGCCGATAATTCCCGCCGCGTTCACCAACACATCGATACCGCCGAAACGGCTTACAGTTTTTTCGATAACTAATTCTCTATCTGCTTCGTTTGTAATATCGGCAGAAACAATCTCGATGTTCGGATTGTTGATTTCTTTTGCCGTCGTTTGTAACTCGTTCAATCGCCTCGCAGTGATGGTAGCGTTGGCACCACGCTCAACCGCAAGTTTGGCAACGGCTTTACCGATTCCGCTCGAAGCTCCTGTGATAATAAAAGTTTTACCTTTAAATTCCTGATTCATAATGTTGAATATACGAACTTTTTTAGAAATTATTTGATTTGTTAAATATAATAAAAATTGTTATTTTGGGATTGAAATTAGAAGGTTTTTACGACATATCAGTTGTTTAAATCTGTAAGAGACCTATCAAAACAACATTCTTTAAAATAATTAATCGAGGAAAAAATGACAGAGTACATTAGCAATTTAATCGAACAGGTAAAAATTAAAAATCCGGGTGAAAAGGAATTTCATCAAGCTGTACAAGAGGTATTTGAATCGTTAGATTTAGTTTTAGAACGTAACCCCGCATATCGGAAAGCAAAAATTTTAGAACGAATGGTAGAACCGGAGCGGATAATAATTTTCCGGGTGCCGTGGATGGACGACAAAGGTGAAGTTCAGATTAACCGCGGTTTTCGCATTCAAATGAATAGCGCTATCGGACCTTACAAAGGCGGTTTGCGATTTCATCCTTCCGTAAATTTAGGTGTTTTGAAATTTTTAGCATTCGAACAAGTTTACAAAAACAGTTTAACTACACTGCCGATGGGCGGCGGTAAAGGTGGAGCCGATTTCGATACAAGAGGCAAAAGCGATAATGAAGTTATGCGGTTCTGCCAAAGTTATATGACTGAACTATTCCGACATATCGGTGCTGATGTTGATGTTCCCGCAGGCGATATCGGAGTTGGTGCACGTGAAATCGGTTTCATGTTCGGTCAATACAAGCGTTTGGCTAACGAATTTACCGGTGTACTAACCGGTAAAGGGTTGAACTGGGGCGGCTCATTAATCAGACCCGAAGCTACGGGCTTTGGTGTAGTTTACTTTGCTGAAGAAATGTTAAAAACCAAGAAAGATTCTTTCGATGGAAAAACAGTTTCAATTTCCGGTTTCGGTAACGTTGCATGGGGCGCGGCTCTGAAAGCTACCGAATTGGGTGCTAAAGTTTTAACAATTTCAGGACCGGATGGATTCGTTCACGATCAAGATGGTATCAAGGGCGAAAAAATTAATTTTATGTTAGATATGCGTACAAGCGGTAAGGATGAAGTTAAAATGTATGCCGATAAATTCAAAGTACAATTCCATCCCGGCAAACGACCGTGGGGTGTGAAGGTCGATATTGCGCTTCCTTGCGCAACTCAAAACGAGCTTGACGAAAACGATGCAAAAGAATTAGTAAAGAACGGTTGTAAATATGTAGCTGAAGGGGCAAATATGCCTACAACTATTGCCGGTGTAAAAGTATTTCAGGACGCAGGAATTTTATACGCACCCGGCAAAGCATCCAATGCCGGCGGTGTTGCTACATCGGGACTTGAGATGACTCAAAACAGCATGCGTTTACCATGGTCGCGCGAAGAGGTTGATCAAAAATTACATTCTATAATGAAAAACATTCATCACACTTGTGTAGAAACTGCAAAAGAATACGGAACGCCGGGTAATTATGTGAACGGCGCCAACATCGGTGGCTTTTTGAAAGTCGCTAATGCAATGTTAAATCAAGGAGTTGTTTAATACTGCAAACTTAGCTTTGTTCCCTCCGGGTTTTATTTAAGGAGCCCGGAGGTTTTTGTTTGGGATGATGGAATACACCGCCCACCTATGGACACTACCTCCCACTCGCATCATATTTCTACCAGGTCTACTGAGCGTTATCCGCCGAAGGTGGACTGACATTTTCACTGGGCGATTACATACAAATATTTTCTAATTTGAGATGCTTGACTAAATTAAAAATTTTGCTTACCTTTTACGCGTACAGGGAGATTGGCGATGAAATTCTCTTGTGTGCCTACTCTTGAAAATTTAGTGGTTTATTTAAATATATAAAATAATTCGAGGAGATTAGTATGAAAAAAGTATTGGGATTTGTTTGTTTATTGGTCGCGACAACAACTATTACATTCGCACAAATACCGACTGATGGGCTTATAGGGTATTGGCCCTTTAACGGTAATGCGAATGATGAGAGTGGAAATGGAAATAATGGAACAGTAAACGGAGCTACGATAACAACCGATAGATTTGGGAATGAAAATAAAGCTTACAACTTTGATGGATACCATGAAATCGTGGTTCCACATTCTGATGCTCTTAATATTGTTGGCGATATGACAGTTTCTGCGTGGTTCATTAGCGAGGGACCACCTCTGTTTCACACTTCTCATACAATTGTCACAAAAAGGTCATCCGACGTTTATGCCGATTGTCCATATTTGCTTGCAATCAATTATCAAATCTCAATTCCAACAGATAATAAAAAACCGATTTTTTGGTCTGCGTCTAATGGTGCATTACAATATCTTCAATCAACAAATGATATTACTAATAACACATGGAATCATATCTTATACACTATATTAGGTAACAACATAAAAATGTTCCTCAATGGTATTATGATTGTGGATACGACAATTAACAATGGGCTCCGTATTAGTAATACTGCTCCTTTACTTATAGGTTCAGGTGCAAGGCTAGATAAACCTGCTGAACAATTTGTTGGTAAAATTGATGACATCCGCATCTACAACCGCGCACTCAGCCAAGCGGAAATTGATTCACTTTACCATGAAGGTGGCTGGAATCCTATCAACCAAGAATCTCAGTTAATAAAACTAAAAGTGGAAGATTTAAATCCGTCATTGCTTCCATTCAGCGCAACATTTGGATGGCACGTTAATGCCACTGAATGTATGGACGTATCTTTAGGAGAAACTGATGGACCACCGATTCCTCCCGGATTTAGTATAAATTTTGGAAAATTTCGTACCTCAGGTTTAAGTGATGCATGTTACCCGGGGGGTAGTGGTATGGTTGATGGTAATGCAAAGCCTTTTGATTTAAGAAAGTGGACATCAAGTCATTCGATTAGAGATACATTCCGCTTGATATTCAATGACGCACAGTCAGCAGTTTATCCGATTTCCGTCACTTGGGAACCAATAACTAATCCATCCATTTCAAGTTTAACATTGAAAGAATTTGGAACTTCCAATTTGCAAACTGTAAATATGTTAACCAATACAAGTATGGTTATTACGGATGCTGATATAGTAAGGTTAAATATTTTTAGTCAAACAAATCTTTTACCTCAAGTAGAAAATAGGATCAACCTACCCGTTACAACATCACTAAAAGGTTCAACTGTAGAAATACCAATTTATATTACTGATATTACAAACAAAAATATACTTTCCTATCAATTTCAAATTGATTTCAACACTCCAAATAACTTTTTGACGGTCTCTGATACTGTAATCACTTCCGGAACTTTAAGCAGCCAAAGTGGCTGGACAGTATTAGCCAATACTACGGTACCTAATCGAATAACAGTGGGTGCCTTTGGTGCAAATCCGTTGACAGGTCAAGGAATGCTTCTTAAACTCAAATTCAGATTATCACCTACGGCAATTAAGGGACAATATTCGAATCTGAATTTCTCTAATTTTACATTCAATGCCGGAACACCGACAGTATTAACGACAAATGGTAAGATAATTGTTAAGACAAAAGTGTGCGGCGATGCAGATGAGAATGGAATAGTACAAGCTTACGATGCATCATTAGTATTGCGTGAAGTTCTTTCTATGAATAATCCCCCATTAACTCAGCAGGGAAAAGAAAACGGAGATGTTGACGAGAACACACTTTTACAGGCATATGATGCAGCTTTGATACTGCGCCATGCAATAGGTTTATCACAACCAATATCAACCTGTTTTGGCACCGTAAGTAAATCGAACTCAATGATTACAGACATCAAAGATGTAAAGATCAATATTACAGACGTTTCTCATGCTGATGGGATAAAAACTTTGAATATGAATTTTGAAGGAATAACCCGTGAGCCGGAGGTATTGGCTTTATCGTTTGATATGAAACTGCATAATAAAATTAATGAGAAAACAAAAGTTGAAATAAAGAGCAGCAGTAACGGATACATTTATGAAATAAATAAAATAGATAACAAACATTATCGAATAGGAATAATAAATCCGTTAGGTATATTAAGCGAAGAAGTTGCTGTCCAGATATATATAGAATCAAATGAACGTGGATTAAATGAAATGCAAATAACAAATCTCCTGGTAAATAATCAATCGATGCCGGATGTTAAATCGATAATTAACACAATGCCTAAGGAGTTCACCTTATTCCAAAATTATCCTAATCCATTTAATCCGCATACCATTATCAGATATGCATTATCGAGTGATTCATGGGTAACACTAAATGTATTTGATGTGTTAGGTCGGGAGGTCATCAAACTGGTTCAAGGGTATCAAACGGCAGGAAATAAAGAAGTAGAGTTTAACGCAAAAGATTTGCCGAGTGGCGTGTATTATTATAAATTAAGTGCCGGTACATTTACAGACATCAAAAAAATGATATTGATGAAATAGTATCAGGTGCATAAATGAAAGATTATTTTGTGAAGATTACAATAAATGTTTTATTATTTTTCGTATGTATAAATTTTATCAACGCTCAGATTCCGGTTAGCGTTGGTAATCATAGTGGTAAATTCGGAGATACTGTAGATGTTAGTATCAACACAAATAATATCACGGGGCTAAATATCTTATCGTATCAATTTGTATTTAAATTTAATCATACTATTCTTCAAAGTCTTGGAATATCGTCGGATGAGACATTAAGTTCAGCGGGTGGGTGGACGGTCCTTGGAAATACCAAAACTGACTCAATATCTGTTGGTGCATTTGGTGCGAATTCGCTAAGCGGAAGCGGCAAATTGGTAAAGGTCAAGTTCCGGGTTATTGGAAATCTTGGTCAATTATCTCCATTGGAGCTTCGCTCTTTTATCTTTAATGCGGGGATACCGGCAGCTGTTTCAACCAACGGATCTTTTACAGTCTCTATGCAAAAGATAGTCATTAACACACAAGGTTGGAATATATTATCAGTTCCGCTTACAACTATCGATCGTACGAAAAATTTGCTCTTTCCAAATTCAATATCTGGCGCATTTACATATATTGGGAATTACATAACGAATGATACTCTCAAAACAGGGTCAGGATATTGGTTGAAATTTTCTTCCCCCGGTTCAACTAAAATAAATGGAAATCCGATTTTTAGAGATACTATTATGCTCGTTAGTGGTTGGAACTTAATTGGTTCACTCACAAATCCGGTATCTATCTCCACAATCCAGACCGATCCTCCCGGAATGATAACAAGCAAATTTTATAAATATAATAATGGTTATTCTATAGCAGATACAATTCATCCCGGTGCGGGTCATTGGGTAAAAGTAAATCAAGCAGGTAAACTTATACTATTTTCGGATCCTTGAAAAAAATAAAAACCGTAATCTTCGTTTGAGGGATTGATGATGAAGAGTGAACAGGCGTTATTTACTCGCGCGTAAAATGCTGCTCGCAAAGTAAATTACAATACTACAAGTAACCGGCTTCATCAGAACATCATACACTCACAGTTCTTGGAGCCGGTTCTTTTTTATATGCCAGACCTTTGGCGAATTACATCTACCTTGCTTTTTAAAACTAACTTTCCTAAATTTCATACGTTAATTATAAATTTCCCCATCAAAGAAGCTGAACTTATGAATCTTTATCAATCAGTATGGACTAAAGTTTTAACAAACTATCCCCAATCATAAAATAGGCAATGCCATGAAATCTTATCTTATTTTGATTCTCTCTTTACCGATTCTATTTTCTTTTACTATGATACAATGTACCGCTCCGAAATCCGACGAAAACAAACTTCGAGAATTCATTACCAATCATCTTAAAGTCATCGAGCCGAAATTGAAAGCATTAAATATTGCCGACTGGAATGCAAGCGCAACGGGCGATAAAAAGTTTTACGATGAACGGGCGGCTCTTGAACTCGAAGTCAATACAATCAGGTCGAATAAAACCGACTTCGCTTTCTTGAAAACTCTGAAAGAAATAGGAACGATTAAAGATTCGCTACTGCAACGTCAATTGACTATTTTATTTAACCAGTTTGCTAAGAATCAAATAGATACTTTGTTGATGAAGCAAATAGTGGAAAAGCAATCCGAAATTGCAAACAAGTTTAATAATTTCCGGGGAAAAATTGAGGGTAAGGAAGTAAGCGACAACGAAATAGCAGATATACTCAAGAATGAACGCAATTCTAACAAACGCAAGTTAGCTTGGGAGGCGAGCAAACAGGTTGGTAAAGAGGTTGCCCCTATGGTAATTGAATTGGTAAAGCTCAGAAATCAAGCAGCCATAAAACTTGGATACGAAAATTTTTACATTATGTCGCTTGAGACCGACGAACAGAAAGCTGATGAAGTTATTGCTATTTTCGATAATCTTAAAGAATTAACAGACGAACCTTTCCTATCAATGAAAAAAGAACTCGATAGCTCGCTTGCAAAACGTTTTAAAATAAAGGTTACAGATTTGAAGCCTTGGCATTATGCAAACCCGTTCTTTCAGGAAGTTTCTGAATACGGCGAGGTTGACCTCGATAAATATTTTAAAGGTAAAAATGTTGAAGAAATAAGTCGCACCTTTTTTAAAGGTATCGAATTACCTGTCGATGATATTTTACAGAATAGCGATTTGTACCCACGCAAGGGAAAATACCAGCACGCCTTCTGTAACGATATTGACCGATTAGGCGATGTCCGAATAATGTGCAACCTCTCGGACAATCTCTACTGGATGGAGACACAATTACACGAATTGGGGCACGCTGTGTATTCAAAATACGTGAACAAGGATTTGCCGTTTTTAATAAGAACCGACGCACACACATTCATAACAGAGGCAATTGCTCAGATAATGGGCAGGCAGGCATACAACGTAAATTGGCTACAAACTATGGTCGGAATCAACGAAAAACAGAAAACATCGCTTCAAAAAGCTTTACGGGATAATCAAAGAATATCTATGCTTGCTTTCAGCCGTTGGTCGCAGGTTATGGTTCGGTTCGAGCGGGCTTTGTATCAAAATCCTGACCAAGACCTGAATAAACTGTGGTGGGATCTGGTTGCAGAGTATCAGTTTGTAACACCTCCGGAAAAACGGAACGAGCCCGACTGGGCAGCAAAAATTCACGTAGCACAATATCCTTGTTATTATCATAACTATCAATTAGGCGAGCTGGCGGCATCACAAATTCTGAACAGTATAGTCCGCGGCGTGATGAAACAAGAAACATTCTCCGAAATCTCTTTTGCAGCCAAACCCGAAGTAGGAAATTTTCTGAAAGAAAAAATATTTACTCCGGGCGCTAAGTATCAATGGAACGATTTACTTAAATATGCAACCGGCGAAAGTCTTACACCAAAATATTTTGTGGAAGAGTTTGTGAAGTAAGCAACAAACTGCATAAACGTAAACTTGCTTGCATTTTTAACATAACTTTCCTAAATTTCACACGTCATTTTAAAATTTTCCCATCAAAGGAGTTTGACTTATGAATTTTTATCAATCAGGTTGGACTAAAGTTTTAACAACCTACCATCGCTTTGCTGGCAGTTGGGCGTGGATATTTCACCGCATCAGCGGCTTGGCTCTCACCGCTTATATCTTCATGCACATCATCGCATTATCGGGTCTGCAAAAACACAAAGTAGATGGCGGAAAAGCTTTCGACGAAGAGATGGCTCTTTTCTCATCTCCCTTTTTCTTAGTTATCGAATGGCTGCTCTTTGCATTCGTGTTGTATCATACTTTGAACGGAATCCGAATTGTGCTCGTTGATTTCGCCAACGGCGCCCGCTACCACAAGCAACTTCACTACGCTGTTGTAACAATCGGTGTCATCGCATTCCTGGCGATGGGTTATGTAATTTTTAGTCAGCATGTTAATAAAACTGTTGCGATGTTATTTTGAGATGTGTAATTTTTAACAACGATTTATTAGGAGCATTTTATGTCGTATAAACATTTAGGTTCACGAAATTCAGGCGCCCCCGGCTGGTTGTTTCAACGAATAACTGGAATTGTTCTGATAGTAGCAATGGTCGGTCATTATATTCTAATGCACTACACTCCAACTTCAGGACATTCATTTGCATCTACTCTCGAACGGATGCAAAATCCATTGTGGAAAGTTTTTTATCTGTCGTTTGTTGTCGTGGGAATTTACCACGGCTTGAACGGAGTCTGGGGAGTTGTGCGCGATTTTAAATTGAAAAGATGGCTGAGTATGACGATTCTCGGTGCGATGATTATTTTGGGCATCGCCTTCGCCGTTTTCGGATTTATGAATGTTCTGGTATTCTAAAAAACATTCTTTATTCGTCCGCCATAGGCGGATTCAAAATTCAATATTCATTATTCAAATAGAAAAAAAATATGGTTCACAAACACGATGTACTAATAGTAGGCGCCGGACTTGCCGGCTTGCGTGCCGCAGTTGAATTATCCCAAAGGGATCCCTTCGGGAGCGGCAAAGCCAATGTTGCAGTGCTTTCAAAAGTTTTTCCAACCCGCTCGCACTCTGGTGCCGCTCAGGGCGGAATCGCCGCTGCTCTCGGTAACGAAGAAGAAGACCACGTCGAGTGGCACATTTTCGATACTGTAAAAGGGAGCGATTATTTAGGCGATCAAGATGCAATCGAGATGATGGTATCGGAAGCGCCCGAAGTAATTATCGAACTCGAACACATGGGCGTGCCGTTCAGCAGAACAAAAGAAGGAAAAATTGCACAACGGCAATTCGGCGGACACACACGTCCGAAAACCGGTGCCGACGGAAAAGAAACCCGAGTAGCAATTCAACGCGCCTGTTATGCTGCCGACAGAACCGGTCACGTCATTCTGCACACTCTGTATGAACAATGCGTAAAGCATAATGTGCATTTTTATTCCGAGTATTATGTTGTTTCGCTTATTGTAAAAGATGGGGTCTGCCGCGGATTAGTTGCTTTCGATATTCAAACCGGCGAGCTGCATACTTTCCACGCAAAGGCAGTGATGTTCGGAACAGGCGGTTACGGAAGAGCCTGGAAAATTACATCGAATGCGTATGCAAATACCGGCGACGGAGTTGCGATTGCATATCGTGCGGGGATTCCGTTAGAAGATATGGAGTTTGTTCAGTTCCATCCGACAGGACTTTGGAAGTTAGGAATTTTAGTAACCGAAGGTGCACGAGGCGAAGGCGGCTATCTTAAAAATAAAAACGGTGAACGCTTTATGAAAAACTATGCACCGACCGTTATGGAACTTGCACCGCGCGATATGGTAACCCGCTCAATCACAACTGAAATTTTAGAAGGACGCGGGATTGACGGAAAAGATTATGTTCATCTTGACCTTACGCATATTGGTGAAGCGGCACTAAAAGAAAAATTGCCAGAAATTATCGGCTTTGCTAAAACTTATGTCGGCGTCGATCCTGTAAAAGCGCCGATACCGATTCAACCGACGGCACACTACTCGATGGGCGGAATTCCAACTTCCCTCTTCGGCGAAGTTTATTTGGATGAGAAAGGAACAATTCTTACCGGCTTTTATGCTGCCGGCGAATGTGCCTGCATCAGCGTTCACGGCGCCAATCGTTTAGGAACTAACTCGCTATTAGATGGCGTAGTCCACGGTCGCAGAACAGGAAAACAAATTGCAAAGTTTTTACAAACTGCCGAGTTCAGTGATTTACCCGAAAATGCCGATACAGCCGACTGTGCAAGGATTGATGAATTGTTCGCTTCTACAAATTTCAAAGAATCGTATCATCACATTAAAGATACGCTGCGCGATAATATGATGGCAAAAGCAGGCGTGTACCGGAACGAAAAAGATTTGAAAGAAATGAAGCAAATAATTCATGAACTCCGTGAAAAATATAAAAATGTCGGTTTGCGGGATAAGAGTAAAAATTTCAACACCGAGTTAATGGAGGTTTTGGAGTTAGGTCATTTACTCGAATTTTCAGAAGTAGTTGTTGAAGGTGCAATTGCCCGTCAGGAATGCCGCGGCGCTCACTGGCGCACCGATTTCGAAAAGCGCGACGACACGAACTGGATGAAACACACATTCGCATTCAGAACCGAGAAAGGCATAGAGTTAAAATATAAACCGGTTACAGTTACAAAATATCAACCGATGGAACGTAAATATTGATAAAATCCGAAATCCGAATATCGAAATCCTAAATAATTTCGAAATGCAAAACGTTTGGAAAATTTGAATTTTGATATTGTCCCGAAGGTCCCAACGGGATTCCTTTGGAAGATGACTTCGGCATTTAGAATTTCGGGTTTCGAAATTCGTATTTAAACTAAATTATAGATAGGTACAATTATGCAAGTAACATTCTCAATACAAAGATACGATTCATCTAAAGACAAAAAGCCATATCGGCAGGAATTCAAATTAGAAGTCGAGCCGACCGATAGAATCCTGGATTGCCTCGACCGCATCAAGTGGGATTTCGAAGGAAGTTTAACTTACCGTCGTTCCTGCTCTCACGGAATTTGCGGCTCGGACGCAATCAACATCAACGGCAAAAATATGCTCGCCTGTCAGGTTCTGATACAGGACATTAAGAAGAAGCGCATCAAAATCGATCCTATTCCCGGAATGCCTATCATAAAAGATTTGGTTGTGGATACTACCGATTTCTTCGCAAAGTACGAAGTAGTAAAGCCGTATCTGATTGCAAAAAATCCTCCGCCAAAAGAACGCTTCCAATCAGTCGCAGACAGAGCGTTAATAGATGAAGCGGTTAACTGTATTTTGTGCGGCGCCTGCACAAGCTCCTGCCCTTCGATGTGGGGCAATCCAAATTATTTAGGTCCTGCCGCAATGCTCAAAGCTTACCGCTTCGCATTCGACAGCCGCGACGAAGCCCCCGCCGAACATTTAGAAGCAATCGACACAAGCGACGGTGTTTGGCGTTGTCATACAATTTTTAATTGCGTGGAAGCCTGCCCAAAAGAAATTAACCTCACCTGGCACATCTCGCAGTTGAAAAAGAAAATGGTGGAGAGAGAGATTTAAAAGTAGGTAGTAAATAGTATGTAGATGCCCTGATTCCGAAGTGTTCGGGATTGGGGCTTTTTTGTTTAACTCTCTCCATTTTTCTATATTAAACAAAAATAATTATTAATGAATTAAAACTAACTATGAATTTACAAAACGATTTATTCTTAAAAGCGTGTAAACGCCAGCCAACCGAACGAACGCCGATCTGGATAATGCGACAGGCGGGGCGTTATCTACCTGAATACAGAGCAGTCCGTGCAAAAGCTGATTTCCTCACGCTTTGCAAAACTCCTGAACTCGCAGCCGAAGTTACAATACAACCTGTGGATATCATCGGTGTGGATGCTGCGATAATTTTTTCCGACATACTCGTTATTCCCGAAGCTATGGGGATGGAATTAATTGTAGAAGAAGGCAAAGGGGGACCGCAATTCCCTTCACCTGTTCGCAGCACATCCGAAATTAATAAACTCGCGATTCCCGACCCATACGATAAATTAAAATATGTAATGGATGCACTGAGTTTAACAAAACAAAATTTGGAAGGACGTGTTCCGCTCATCGGTTTTTCAGGTTCACCCTGGACGCTGGCAACCTACATGGTTGAAGGAAGAGGAAAACAGGAATTTAAAATTATTACCGAACTGATAAATGAACGACCAAAAGATGCTCACAAACTTTTGGATAAACTCGCCCGCTCAGCCGCTGATTATTTGAGTGCACAGATTGAGTCGGGGGCAAATGCAGTTCAGATATTTGATACGTGGGGCGGGATTCTTCCGCAAGAACAGTTCGAAGAATTTTCTCTGCGTTACATAGAGCAAATTATTGCAAGCATAAAACGCAAGGATGAGCCAGTGATTGTGTTTTGCAAAGATTGCGGACACTCGCTTGAAGCAATTGCAAACACAGGATGCGATGTTGTAGGTTTAGATTGGACTGTTGATATCGGTGAGGCTCGAAAATTAATTGGCAATAAAGTGGCACTTCAGGGAAATATGAATCCTCACAAGCTTTATGAGGATGAGGAAAAAATACGCGAAGAAGTAAAGTCGATACTTGAGAAATTCGGTAAAGGCAGCGGACACGTTTTTAATTTAGGTCACGGAATTCTACCCGATGTTCCTGTTGCACATGCAAAAGCATTGGTAGATGCGGTTAAAGAAGAGAGTGTTAAATATCACCGTTAGAATGGAAAATAAAAAAACAGCAGTAATACTTTTTCAACTCGGTGGACCGGATTCGCTTGATGCGGTCGAACAGTTTCTCTACAACCTATTCTGCGACCCGGACATTTTCGATTTTCCATTAGCGTTTCTTTTGCGTAAACCATTAGCAGCAATTCTTTCACAATCGCGCGCACGTGTGGTTAAACATCACTACATAACGATCGGTGGTAAATCGCCGATACTGGAACTCACACGCTTACAAGCCGACGCACTCGAAACCGAACTCAGCAAACATATAGATGCAAAAGTTTTCGTTGCCATGCGCTATTTTTCACCTACAATCGAATCGGTGGTTACAAGTTTATCAAAATCGGATTTCGGCCGGTTTATTTTGCTTCCTCTTTATCCCCAATTCTCAAAACCAACTTCCGGCTCTAGTTTTAATGAATGGAACCGACAGTGTGAAAAAGTAAAGTTCCAGCCGAATCAAGAAATCTCTATAAATAATTTCCACGATAATGATTTATATATTGATTCGTTGGTTGATCAAATTAATTATTCATATAAAAAATTTGAGAACATACCCGCAAAAGAAATTCACATCGTTTTCAGTGCACACGGTGTTCCCGAAAGTTTAATCGCATCGGGCGACCCATACAAAAGTCAAACTGAACGCACTGTTGAATTGGTTTTTCAGCGGGGAAAATGGGAATCGCCGCACACATTGTGCTATCAAAGCAAAGTCGGACCTTTGAAATGGTTGCAGCCAACTTTGCAGGATACGATAAAAAGATTAGCGGGAACCGGCACACGATATTTGTTAGTAGTTCCGATATCTTTTATATGCGAGCACATCGAAACGCTGCACGAAATTGATATACAAACCCACGCATTAGCCGAAGGGCTTGGTGTGAAGCAATTCGAGATGATGCCGGCTTTGAACGCACATCCGAAGTTTATTGAAGCGTTAAAAGATTTAGTGATGAAAGCAATAAAGACTTAAATCCGAAAAACTAATTACGAAATTCGAAACAAATTCTAAATTCAAATACTTTAAAATTTTTTTCACCTTTGGAATTTTGAACCTTCTATTTTGTTTAAGATTTCGTCCCGCTGGGGCGGGATCGGATTTAGAATTTTTAACCGAGAATAGATAAACAGATGAACTCAACCCAAAATAAAAAACATGTTGTCGTTATCGGAGCCGGAATATCAGGATTAACCACTGCATACTGGCTTCAACAAAAAGGTATCGACGTAACTGTTCTTGAAAAAGATTCCGAAGTCGGCGGTACGATGAAAACTGTAAACGAAAACGGCTGGCTGGTGGAATCGGGTCCGAACAGCGCTCTCGAAACGACTCCTTTATTCAATCAACTATTTTCTGATTTAGGAATTCTCAACGAACGAATTTACGCCAACGAGGTATCGAATAAAAGATACATATTGCGCGACGGTATTTTACACCCTCTGCCGATGAGTCTGCCCTCGTTTCTCAAATCAAAACTTTGGAGCGTGAAAGGCAAACTACGTTTATTAAAAGAGCCGTTCATAGGTCGCGCGGAGAAGGAAGAATCTATTGCAGAATTTGTCGAGAGAAGACTTGGGCGAGAATTTTTAGATTACGCAATCAATCCGTTTGTAGCCGGTGTTTATGCAGGAAATCCGGAAGACCTTTCGGTTCGCTCTGCGTTTCCTAAACTTTATGCACTCGAAGAAAAATATGGCGGATTGATAAAGGGGATGATTAAAGGACGCAAGGAACGAAAGCAGCGTGCAGAAAAAGCAAAAGATACTGCAAAGATGTTCTCGTTCAAAAACGGGATGCAAACATTGCCGAGAGCATTGAGCAAAGTGCTTGGAGATACAATCCATTTAAATGCGAGTGTTATAAATATAATTCCGACAAAGATTGGCGAAAGCAGAATTTTTGTAACAACATATCAGCAAAATGGAGAAAAGAAAAGCGTTGAAAGCGACGCAATTGTTTTAGCAGTTCCCTCATACGTTGCATCCAACATTATAGAACCAATCGACCCCGAAACCTCAAAAATTCTGAACTCAATCTATTATCCTCCTGTAGCAGAGATAGTTTTGGGTTACAGAAAGGAAAATATAAATCGGGTTTTGGACGGTTTCGGATATCTAATCCCCGCAAAAGAAAATAGAAAAATTTTGGGTACAATTTGGTCTTCTACAATTTTTCCGAATCGAGCGCCCGAAGGATTCGAATCGTTTACAACATTCGTAGGCGGTTCCCGCAGCCCTGATCTGTTAGAAAATAGCGATGAAAATTTATTGGATATTACAAATTCAGAAGTGAAATCATTAGTCGGTATCGGTGGAAGTCCTGCTTTCAAAAAAATTATACGTTGGGAGAAAGCAATTCCTCAGTATAAGTTAGGATACCATAAAACTATCGCAACTATAGAAAGGTTTGAACAGAACTTCGGCGGCGCCTTTATTTGCAGCAACTACCGCGGCGGCATCTCGGTGGGCGATTGTGTGATGAGCGCGGATAGAGCGGTGAAAAATATAATGGATTATTTAAATAAAGATTTGAAACAATGACGATGGGGAGAATCGGAGAATGGGGGACGCGGAGAATGGGAGAAGAGGAGAAATGTCCCGAGGGGACTCCTTCGGAGGAGTGATTGAATATTGAATCATTGAATCATTTAATCATTGTATCATTGAATAATTGAATAAATGCCCGCCTGCCTTAAAGGATTCAATATAGCGGGCAGGGATAAATTTGTATAACTCCCCAATCCTTATTATCTTTTGTTGTTATAAATCTTATTTTTAACAAACTTTTCGAATATTCATCAGTAGATTATGGCAAATATAAAATTATTTGAAACAAAAAAAATTCGTTCTCAATGGTATTTTGCAATTGTTGATGTTGTTGCAGTGATGACTGAGAGTGTTGACGCTCAGGCGTATTGGCGAAAGCTAAAAGAACGCCTTAAAAAGGAGGGAAATGAAACAGCGACAAACTGTCACGCTTTGAAAATGCAAGAGGCAAACCTTCAATCAATAAATATGGAGGCATAATTTTATGAGCAACATCAAATTGTTTGAAGAGAAACGCATACGCTCGGTTTGGAACGAAGCGGACAAGAAGATGTTTTTTGTCGTAGAAGATGTCGTTCGGATACTTACTGATAGTGTTAACCCAAAGGATTATATAAAGAAACTGAAAAAGCGCGACCCGGAACTTTCCAAAGGATGGGGACAAATTGTCCCCACCCTTGCCGTTGATACGCCGGGAGGCAAACAGAAGATGAGTTGTGCGAATGCGCTGGGTTTTCCTGAAAATGAGCAAGCCGCAGTCGAAGGCGGCACAGTAGCCGGAAATGCCAGAAAAGAATTGGAAAAGAAATCGGGCAGACAAGTAGTTACAAGTCAGAATTATAAATCCCTTTCAGAGAAAAAGGTACGACAACTAAGAAAGAAAAAGTAATTTATTAACATAAAATATTCATCAGGAGACTTTATGGAAAAATTCAAACAAAGCATGTTCGAGCTAATCAGTGAAACATCGGCAAACCTACCCCCCGATGTCCGCAAAGCAATATCAAAAGCAATGGGCGACGAAACGCCAAACACACAAGCCGCACTCGCACTCAGCACAATTGCCATCAACATCGATATGGCACAGACCAACATCGCGCCTATCTGTCAGGATACCGGTATGCCGACATTTTTTATACACACACCTGTCAGCACAAACCAAGTTGCGATGAAGAAAGCAATCGAAGAAGCAATTGTAGAAGCGACGAAAGCAGGAAGACTACGTCCGAACTCAGTTGATTCAATCACCGGTAAAAATTCTGGAAATAATCTCGGACCCGGAACGCCTGTCTATCATTTCGAGCAATGGGAAAAAGATGAAATCGAAATAAAACTTTTACTTAAAGGCGGAGGCTGCGAAAATAAAAATATCCAATACTCGGTTCCTGTAACTTTAGAAAATTTAGGAAGAGCTGATAGAGATTTAGAAGGTGTACGAAAGTGCATAATGCACGCAGTGTGGCAAGCACAAGGACACGGTTGCAGTGTGGGGTCGCTTGGAGTTTGTATCGGCTCCGACCGAGCGACAGGTTACGACTTAGCCAAGCAACAATTCCTGAGAACTCTCGACGATGTAAATCCCGATTCGCAGCTTGCTGAACTTGAAAACAGAATTATGGAAGATGCCAACAAACTCAACATCGGAACGATGGGGTTTGGCGGCAAAACTACTTTGATTGGATGTAAAATTACTGCTGCTAACCGATTGCCAGCAAGCTTCTTCGTGTCTGTCGCTTATGACTGCTGGGCGTTCAGAAGGTTAGGAGTAATTTTAGATCCAAAAACCGGAGAAATAAAAAGTTGGCTCTACAAGGGTACAGAAGAAATTAAAAAGATGGCAGACTATGAGAATATCAAGCTGACAGGAAAAGAAATAAGAATAGATACACCGATAAGTGAGGAGAAAATCCGCTCACTAAAAGTCGGCGATGTTGTTTTACTGAATGGAATAATTTACACGGGACGCGATGCACTTCATGCGTATCTTGTTAAACACGACTCGCCTATTGATTTAAAAGGCGGAGTAATTTACCACTGTGGACCTGTTATGTTAAAGAAAGATGGCGAGTGGTTTGCCAATGCAGCCGGTCCGACGACAAGCGGAAGAGAAGAACCTTATCAAGCCGATGTTATTAAAAAATTTGGTGTTCGTGCTGTTATCGGTAAAGGTGGTATGGGTAATAGGACTTCGGATGCCTTAAAAGAATTCGGAGCAGTCTATCTCAATGCAATAGGGGGTGCGGCACAGTATTACGCAAAGTGTATTACAAAAGTGGAAAGTGTTAATTTTCTTGAAGAATTCGGCATTCCTGAGGCAATGTGGCATTTACGCGTTGTTGATTTCCCGGCTATCGTTACAATGGATGCCCACGGCAACAGCTTACACGCAGATATCGAAAAAGCTTCGGCAGAAGAACTCAAAAAATTTGTATAAAATATAAATTTTATACATCGTCAACTTGAAAATTAGATACTTTACTGTTATATTACTTCCAGTTTAATCCGCCAAAGGCGGACGAGGGTTAATTCCCCGCCTCTTGAGGCGAATAAAATAAAATTTGTTAACAGATACCTCGCTGTTTGAGGCGAGGAGATTCATTCTGTTCATTTGTTCTTCCAATCCGTTTTGGACATATCAGTTCTTAAGGGAATTAGTTCTTATCGAATTTTTTAATTAGTTCTTAAATAATAATATTTGATAATCTCAAAAAAAAATCAAAGGAGAATCAATATGGCTACACTCAAAGCAAAACTTGCTGAAATTATTCCTGGTCTTCGCGATGAGATCAAAAATCTCGTGAAAGAGCACGGAGCAAAAGTAGTTTCAGAAGTAACAGTCGAACAATTATACGGTGGACAACGCGGCGTTAAGTGCCTCGTTTGCGACACCTCCGAAGTCCCGCCTGACAAGGGATTGATAATTCGGGAGCGACCAATCGGCGAAATCAAAGACAAACTTCCCGAAGAAATTTTTTATTTACTCTGTACCGGCGAATTGCCCGATGCTGATGCACTCAAATCGCTACAAGCCGATTTAGAAGCACGGCAGGATGTTCCGAGTTATGTATGGGATGTTTTAAAAGCAATGCCCAAAGATTCGCATCCGATGGTAATGCTGAATACAGCAATACTCGTTATGGAAAAAGAATCGGTTTACCGTCAAAGATATAACGAGGGTATGAAGAAAGATGTTTACTGGGAACCGATGTTGGAAGATGCACTTAATTTGATGGCACGACTTCCGAACGTCGCAGCCGGAATTTATCGTATGCGTTTCAATAGAGGAGATAGAATCTCTCCGAAAAAAGGACTCGATTGGGCTGCGAATTATGTACACATGTTAGGTCTGCCCGATCCAAACGGTGAGTTCACAAAACTGATGCAGCTCTATTTAACTCTGCACACCGACCACGAAAGCGGTAACGTAAGCGCTGCAACTACTGCAACAGTTTCATCGGCACTATCCGATCTTTACTATGCGGTATCAGCCGGATTAAACGGACTTGCCGGACCGTTACACGGACTCGCAAATCAGGAATGCCTTGCATGGATTCTTGAGACGAATAAAAAATTCGGCGGCGCTCCGACTCCCGATCAACTCAGAACTTACGCTCAGGAAACTTTGAACGCAGGAAGAGTGGTACCGGGTTACGGACACGCAGTATTAAGAATCACCGATCCACGCTTTGATGCTTTCTTGGCATTCGGTAAAAAATATTGCAGCGGCGATCCTGTATTCGATACAGTTGCCCACGTTTTCGATGTTGTGCCCGATGTCTTGAAACAAGTTCAAAAAATTAAAGACCCGTGGCCCAACGTTGATGCAGGTTCAGGTGCATTGTTGTATCATTATGGTATGACTGAATTCGATTACTATACAGTTCTGTTTAGTGTATCGCGTACACTCGGTGTATCGGCGCAAGCTATTATTGCACGTGCGATGGGCTACCCGATTGTCAGACCGAAGTCGGTTACAACAAAATGGGTAAAAGCACAAGTTACAAAAGCGTAACAAATTGATTGTTACCTTCAATCAAAAGCCGACTCAAATAATCAGGGTCGGCTTTTTTATTACATTTGCACATTTATAAAATTTTTAGTTTCTTATTTCGCAATGAAAGCCAACATCAACGGAATACGCATCAACTATACAGAAAGCGGTCATCCTGTAGGACTTCCTGTCGTTTTCATCCATGGTTTTCCTTTTAACAGTTCGATGTGGACTCCTCAAATAAAATCGATTTCCGGAAAATACCGTGCGATTACTTTCGATGTGAGAGGGCATGGCGAAAGCGATTACGACGACGGGCAATTCTTGATTGAATTTTTTGTTGATGATTTAATCGGACTGCTCGACTATTTAAAAATTGAGAAAACTGTTTTAGTAGGACTTTCGATGGGCGGCTATATCGCGCTTCGAGCAATTGAACGAAATCCTGAGAGGGTTGCGGCATTGGTTTTATGCGACACAAAATCATCTGCCGATTCAAACGAAGTAAAAATCAGAAGAGCACGACAAATACAAATTGTAAAGAGTGTGGGTATTGGCAGGTTTGCTGAAGATTTTTTAAAAGCAATATTTTTGGAAAAGACTTTTGTGCGCCTTCCGAGCATCGTTGATATGATTAGAAACATTATTTTGAAAACTTCGCCGCTCTCTGTTGCTTCGACATTAATTGCACTGGCAGCAAGAACCGATACTACGCAAACTCTATCGCGAATAAAAGTTCCGACTTTAATAATGGTTGGTGAGAAAGATACACTCACCACACCTGCCGATGCGTCAGAGATGAAAAATCAGATACTGAATTCGGAGATGCACATAATTCCTAATGCCGCACACATGAGCAATTTAGAGAACACTGCTGCATTCAACAAACACCTTTTTGATTTTTTAGAGAAGATTTGATTTTTATATGCAGTTATGGATATTAGCGTAAGTTTTGTGTTATAAAAGATTGATGATACCGAGAGAAGATAACCGACGAAAAGACAGTATTTTTACATTTAATGAGCAAAAAATAAAACGGAGAAATAGGAATTATGTTATCACAACCATTAAGTAATGTCCAAGAGGAATTACTGAAACTTTATTCCCAAAATCTCTCTTTAGAGGAATTGAAGGAACTAAAAACAATATTGGGAAAGTATTTTACGCACAAAGCGACCAAAGAATCGGACAAAATTTGGGATATTAAAAAATATTCTGACGATACTATGGATATTTGGTTAAATGAAAGATAGACTTAAAATTGTTCTCGACACAAATGTTTTACTCGGGTCAATATCATCAAAATCAAATAGTTACAAACGATAAACATTTTCAAGTATTAAAAAATATAGATTTTCCTAAAATTGAAGTAACGAGCGTCAACGATTTTGCTGAACGACTCGGAATAAACTTTTAGTATTAAAATCGCACATAGGCAGCTAATCTCCGATAGTACAAAGTACTCCTTACATAAGAAACATTTTAAAGGAAAAGAAAAATGCAAATTGACCATTTTGTTTTAACTGTAAACGACATCGAAGAAACTATTAAATTCTACAAACGCGTAGTCGGCGCTGATGTAGTAGATTATGAAGCATGGAAATCGGGAAAGGCAAAATATCCTGCACTTCTTTTTACGCTCCAAAAAATTATTCTGCACACTCCAGCCACAAAAGCTGAGATTAACGCAGCCAACCCTAAAACCGGCAGCGCTGATTTTTGTTTCCACTGGGACGGAAATATTTCAGCAGCGGTCGAGCATCTTGCTCAACACGGTGTTTCGGTTGAATTAGGTCCTGTTGAACGAGTTGGAACTCACGGAAAAGGCAAGAGTATTTATTTTAGAGATCCTGAGGGGAATTTGCTTGAGTTTATCAGTTATTTACCATAAATTGTTTATGAAAGTATAAATATGAATGAGAACATAAACACTAAATGTCGTAAATGCGAACAAGATACTATGGTTGTTTTGGAATCCTATCCACATCCTAAAGTTGATCCACAAACCGGACAAATTTTCTCTGACGATTATTGCATCCTAAAATGTTCTAATTGTGGCTACATTCATGATGATTTTAATTTTACTAAATATATATATTTATATGGTATCTCGAAACAAATAGAATATTATATTGATGAATCATTTCCTGATAAAATTGAAAATGATATAATAATCCATTTTGCTAGAATACAAGTCTATCTTCATCATAATAAATATAAAGAAGCAATCAATACAATTGATAAATTGTGTTCACCTTTTTTTGATGTTGAGAATATATTAGACAATGAAAAGCGTTTAAAATTATATAAATTAACTTTTTTGTTTTTAAGTGGTCAAGAGGCTGACTATAATAAATTAAGGAACGAACTTACCAAAGATTTCTCTTCGACAGAAAAAGATCTAGAATTTATTTATGATATGCTATTATTGCTGAGTAAAACTAATCATAAAGTAGATGCATCCCTATATAATAATTTCAAAGAGAAATATTTTCCGAGTTATATACCAAGCGTCAATATTGATTCCCCATATAGACAAACATTAACAGAAAACATTATTGAATCCGATGAAATTCCCAGAATTAAAGATGAATTTTTTAAGGATATAATATTCTCTAATATTTCAATCAATATTATTGAAATACTTTTAGAGATTCTAATTAAAAATAATATTCAATGGGATAAATGGCCAAATGATGATATCATTTTTCTTGAAAACTTATCCAAAGCAACAATTCCAAAAATATCTTATAGAAGAAAAAATAGTTCAGAATAAAACAATTTAACAATATAATAATGCCATTAAAACTCATTACATTTAAAGAAGAAGATAAAATAATGAGCGGTGATGAAATGTGGTACCGCTTATTAAAAAAACTTACTAATAAACTTGTATTCAACATCCTTCTATCACAAAATAAACTCGAGAAAGCATTTAACTATTTTGAAACTGTTGGAATCAATTATATAATACCAACAAAAGGGATACAGTATGGGTGTGAAGAATATTTCGAGGTCTCAAAAAATGGATTTCCATACAATACAGATGAATCAAAATGGCTTGGAGATGACGAACTTCATGGAGCGACGTTGGATTGTTATTATTCTGAAATATGGGCTATCGTTTTAAAATATTTAACTAAAATTAATTTTTATGAGAGTTTTATTATAAATTCCCCTGATTCTCCGTTTATAACTGAGGTTGAAAATCGAATTATAAAAATTACAGAAGATTATCTGTGCGATCAGAACCTAAAAAAAGAAATCTTAAATTGGAAAATTCCAATTATAGTCGGTAAAATTTTTGAAGCAAGAAAAGAATGGGATAGGGCGATTGAACATTATAAAATTGCGAATATTAATGATAATGAAAAACAGGCTTTAATTCTAAAATGTAAAAACCAACGTGGTGATGCAATTAATAGGCTTTTAATCGATGAGCTTAAAAATTTAACTGTTGATGAACAAAGGCAGATATTGGCATTTGCGAGGATAGTTGTAATAACTGAGTCGAAATTAAAAAAATTTATTAGATATAATCTTAAAAATAATGCTATCAAATTATCTGATGTTATCAACGCAACAATTGGAAAAAAAGAACTTGAAGCCAGAAGCAAATCATCTGTCTTAAGTATTTCTCCTGTACCAGTAAAAGATGATCTGGATTGGTTTACTTTTCCTGAATTAATAGACTTAATGATGAACGATAAATATTGGCAAATTTTTAAGAAAACATTTCAAAATCAAAATAGTTTAAATGCCTTTAAAACAGAAATTATACCAATTCGGAATAATATTGCCCACGCAAAACCAATATCCAGTTTACAACTTGATTATGCACTTGATAAAACAAATCGACTGTTAAAATTAATATAAAAGGAAAATTTATGATTGATAAAAATAACTTTCAGCGGCTTCGTCGGACGCGGATGAACCCTATCATCAGGTCGATGGTGTGCGAAACTGAACTTTCAAAAAACGATTTTATATATCCGCTGTTTGCAGTGCCGGGAAATAAATTCAAGAAGGAAGTCTCTTCTATGCCCGGTGTGTATCAAATGTCGGTTGATGAAATCGTGCGCGAGTGTGCGGAAGTGAAATCGCTTGGAATTCCAGCGGTGATTTTGTTCGGAATACCCGAACACAAGGATGAAGTCGGAAGCGGCGCCTACGACCCGAACGGAATAATCCAGCAAGCAGTGCGTGCGATCAAAAAGGAAGTGCCCGAGCTTTATGTTATCACAGATGTTTGCTTGTGTGAATACACATCGCACGGACATTGCGGTATTGTAAAAGGAGATGAAATACTAAACGACCCTTCTATAGAATTATTGGCAAAGGAAGCACTGACTCACGCACAAGCCGGTGCCGATATGGTTGCACCATCGGATATGTTTGATGGACGGGTGAGAGCAATCAGGGAAATGCTGGATAAAAATAATTTCCACAATCTACCGATAATGTCGTATGCAGCAAAGTATGCGTCCGGATTTTACGGACCATTCCGCGAAGCAGCCGAAAGCACGCCGCAGTTCGGCGACAGGCGCTCGCACCAGATGGATCCTGCAAACTCTGACGAAGCGTTACGTGAAGTTCAGGCAGACATAGAAGAAGGCGCTGATATAGTTATGGTTAAACCTGCGCTTCCCTATTTAGATATTATCAGACGAGTCAAAGATGAGTTCAGAATGCCGACAGCAGCGTATAATGTAAGCGGTGAGTACTCGATGATCAAAGCCGCAGGTAAACTCGGTTGGATTGATGAGCAGCGGGTTATGCTTGAAGTTCTAACCAGCATCAAACGCGCCGGCGCTGATTTGATTTTAACATACTTTGCAAAAGACGCGGCGAAGCTCCTTTAATATCTTACAATCTTTAGTGGTTACAAAAAGAAATATTTCTTAGTGGCTCTAAGTGTTCTCCGTGGTAAAATAACGACCACTCAGACACTTAGGACACTAAGTTTCACTAAGTCTTTTCACACCACTCCATCTTTTCTTTTCAAATGCCAAATCAAACTCAACACCAAATTAAAAAAGTTCTCATAACGGGGGGCACAGGATTCATCGGTTCTAATCTTGCCGAAGCTTTGATAAACGAGGGCTGCCACGTCCGCATACTCCGGCGGGACAATTCAGACTTGCGAGCTATTAAAGGATTAGACGTAGAAAATTTTATCGGAGACATACTACACAAGAATTCTTTGCGACAAGCAATGGATGGATGCGATACGGTTTTTCACACAGCAGCAATCGTGGCTATGTGGCGGAAAAAGGGAACGGAACAAAAGGACGTGAACGTCCTCGGCACTAATAACGTAGCCGAAGTCGCTCTTGAAACAGGCGTTAAAAAATTCGTCCACACAAGTTCAATCGCCGCTTTGGGTTACCGCACCGACGGAATATTATCAGACGAAACAACTGCTTTCAACTGGAACGCTAACCTCACGTACAAATATTCCAAACACTTAGCCGAACTTGAAATATTTAAAGCCATCGGGAAAGGATTGCCCGCTGTAATTGTTAATCCTTCTGTCGTAATCGGGCATAAGGATTACCGCTTTCACGGCGGCTCGCTTATTAAAAGAGTAAGCAGCGGCATGGTTCCTTTTTATATTGATGGGGGAATTAATATCGTATATATCGCAGATGTCGTCTTTGGACATATTCAAGCGGCGAAAGTTGGGAGAATTGGCGAGAGGTATGTTTTAGGAGGAATGAATCTTACAATTAAAGAAGCGTTTGAACAAGTAGCTGAAGTCGTTGGAGTTACTCCACCAAAATTGAAAGCTCCCACAATTTTAGTGAAGTCGGCTGCAAAAATTTTTGATTTGATAAGCAGCATTTCAGGAAAGAAGCCGCTCATCAGTTCCGATTTAATCGCGAGCATCGGGATAAATTTTTGGTTTAGTTCTGAAAAAGGGAAGCGAGAATTAGGATACAAAATAACACCGTTTAAAGAAGCGGTAAAAAAAACGTATGAGTGGTATAAAGATGAAGGATTGTTGGAGTGATGGAGTAATGGAGTGGTGGAGTTATGTATTTCTCGCACTTCTAAATTCAAAATTCTGATGTTTGTCCGCCGAAGGGGGATTCATTATTCATTTATAGATTACACCACTTTACCATGTTTCAATTTCTTTTTTTAACTCGTCAGTTACAACTACTTCTTTATTTTTTACGGCTGACTGCCCTCTTTTAATTTTGTCTATGACATATAAATGATACATAATGTCTTCAATGTCAACTTCTTCTGGTAAATTTGAAATCGATTCGATTATTTCTTTTTTGATTACTTGCATATGTTTGTCCTGTATCTGATGGTTTTGTAATAAGCTAATAATAATAACATTAATTATCAATTAGATGATTTTTGTTTTGCATACGGATATTTCTTAAATTTCACAAAATATTTTCAACACAATTATATGAACAGATCAAAATCAAACACATTATTCGAAAAGGCAAAGCAATTTATTCCAGGCGGAGTGAACTCGCCCGTGAGGGCTTTCAAATCAGTAGGAACAAATCCCCTTTTCATACAAAAAGCAAAGGGTTCTAAACTATGGGATGCCGATGGAAACGAGTTCATCGATTACGTTGGCTCGTGGGGACCGATGCTGCTTGGTCATTCACATCCGCAGATAATAGAAGCGGTGAAGAAAGCTGCCGAAAACGGAACAAGTTTCGGCGCCCCAACCGAACGTGAAGTAATGATGGCTGAGTTGATTACGAAAATAATGCCTTCAATCGAAATGGTTCGGATGGTAAACTCCGGAACCGAAGCTACGATGAGCGCAATTCGTCTTGCACGCGCATACACGGGTAAAGATAAGATTATAAAATTCGAAGGTTGCTACCACGGGCACGGCGATTCGTTTTTGATTAAAGCCGGTTCGGGCGCGATGACTTTCGGAGTTCCTGACAGTCCCGGTATTCCAAAAGGTATTGCCGACGATACTTTGACTGCACGCTTCAACGACATTAGTTCGGTTGAGGAGTTGATTTCGAAAAACAAATCAGAGATTGCGGCATTAATCGTTGAGCCGGTTGTTGGAAATATGGGATGCATTCCTCCGCGCGAAAATTTCCTGAAACAACTGCGAGAATTATGCACACGGGAAAATATAGTTCTGATTTTCGATGAAGTAATGACAGGTTTCCGCGTTTCTCTCGGTGGTGCTCAGGAACTTTACAAAATTAAACCAGACATTACCACACTTGGCAAAATTATCGGAGGAGGTTTGCCCGTTGGCGCTTACGGCGGAAAGAAAGAAATTATGAAAATGGTTGCACCGAGCGGGCCGATGTATCAGGCAGGAACGCTATCGGGTAATCCGCTGGCTATGGCGGCGGGGTATGAAATGCTTTCGATTATTTCACAAGATAAATCTGTTTATAAAATTATTGAGGAACGCTCCGCACAATTAGAAAATGGGATGCGGGATGTTTTGAAAAAGCACAATCTGAATTACAGGATAAACCGAGTTGGTTCTATGTTTACTTTATTTTTCACTGATAAAGATGTTGTCGATTATGATAGTGCCAAAACATCGGATACTAAAAAGTTCGCTTTATATTTTAATGAGATGTTGAAGCGTGGGATATATTTAGCTCCGTCGCAGTTTGAAGCTGCATTTATTTCGGCTGCACATACGCGGGAAGATATTGAGAAGACGAATCGAGCATTTGCGGAAGCCATTGGAATTTTAACGTCGTAGAGACGTTTCATGAAACGTCTCTACTGCATTATTTTTTTTAAACAAAAAAGCCATCCCGAAAATCGAGATGGCTTTTACATTTTAATAAAATTTAAACTGACTAATTTCCAACACTTCCATAAAGGAAAGCAGTAGCATTTCCATTCGAACCGCTTACAGAAATTTTTACCACAACCGGCATAATTTGCGGTGTTCCGTTTGGCGTAGCATCGCTTACCGTAAGTGTGAAATCAGTTCTTCCGGGACCGCGGAAGAGATAATCGTTTAATGGTTCATCGGGTAAGCCGCCAACTGTTGCAGCCCAGTTAGTACCTTCCGGTGGCGAAAATTGTATGCTTGAAGAGATTTGAGTTCCCGGTGCAAGTGGATTTCCGTGTTGGTCGGATATATTTACGCTAAACGTTTGCGACCCACCTCGAGGAATGTTGATTGTATAGGACGGACTTACGCTAATGCCTGGAACTCCGGAGAATAGTATTATAACGCTATCTTTAACTATAACGCCATTTTGTCCTATAGTTTGAGCATAAATCCATGCATAGCCTGGTCCAAATCCGGGGACAGCGTAATTTGGTAATGGGTTACCACTATAAAGAGTTGCTGTTGTTTGTCCTTTTATATCGGTATAGCGGGCAGCAGTTACGATACCACCTGTTGTATTAAAATAAACCGCCGTCCCTTGATGAACAGGATTGCTATATTTATCTCCAACCTGAACAAGGATTTCGTTCGTCCTTCCAATCCAATTGTATGCGGCAAAGTTATTTTGTTTAGGACCAATTGAAAAATAATTCTGGTCGGGTAAACCGGCATTTACGACGACACGGGTTGGTGTTGAACGAACCCAAACTCCATCACTCTCTCTTCTCAACGAAGCAACTATCTGAAGAACACCTGATATAGTTCCGCTGTTCACAGTCGTTGCGACCCTCCCCGCTGAATTTGTTAGCGACCACGAAGGTGAAACATAGGCGCCTCCTGCAACCGGAGGTCCTGAAATAGCAAAGGTTACCGTGTCGCGCTGCGAAATGCTGATAGGAAATCCAAGTGAATCTCTAACTTCATATAGTATGATAGCAGTTTCGTTACCACCAACTCCATAAACTTTTATATCAATTGTTTGCGGACCCATAAAGGCAATTGTTTGAGGCATACCTGAGCCGGGCGGAGTTCCACCACCACCAATAGTTGTTGTTGTATCAAGTGCAATTGAAATCGGAGGAATCGGATATTTCGATCCAACTTCTACTTCAAATGTGAAGGGGGATTCTTCTTTGTATCCTTCTTTTTTAATATTCATTGTTACATTTAACTTAACCGCAGGCTCAAGTGTAAATTGAAAGTAATAATTCCCATCTTGATCTGTTGAGTCGATCATCGGAGTTAAACCGCTTGCGGTTAAATTTACTTGTACATCCTTAACCGGTAATATCAAATTTTGCTTTAGCTCAACGACTTTACCGGATATCATCACAAGAGTTTCCTCTTCTACCGGGGCTACCTTGTCCGTACAGCTATAGAATGTGAACAGAAACAGAGCCGCAAGCAGACACATCAATATTTTCATTTTCATAGCTTTTTTCCTAATATATTCTTTTAAAAAAATTCTTTATTTGCTTTTATACCTATCGAGTTCCTTATCGAATTTTTGCCGCTGTGTCTCAATCAGGTTTTCCTTTAATTTTCGTGCCATTCTTTCGTGTAAAGTTGGAACGAGTTCGATCTTTAAAAGTATAGTTAATTCTTTTTTTGATGTTAAAACTTTGTCGTAACCGAAAATATATCTCAAGCCAAAAACCCACCACGGCAAATCTTTTAAAATTGGAATGCCAGAACGCATTTTTGAGTCAAAATTGGAATACAGTCCACCTATTACAGTTTCCTCACCATCCAACATTAATAAAACGGTTTTTGCTTTTGTGCGACTAATTGTTGGGGCTTCGCCGAGGGCGGTGATTACGCTTCGTTCAACATCGAGGTCTAAATAAACAAATTCATTTTCACCTTCTTTAATTACGTAGGGAGTAACTTCGATAATCGTCCCTGTAGGAATCTGTTCAATAACAGTATTTCCCGCGAAGTCTTTTTTCTTCACGGAAATATCTTCACCGACCTGTATCTTTCCTTTTTCGCTGGATCGCACAACTATTTGCGGATTGGATATTACCTCGCCCAAATTATTTTCTGAAAAGAGACGAACTATGGCATCTAAATTTCCAAAGGATAAATCGACACCTTTTAATGCAAGATTAAAGAGAACAGTATCTGAAACTTTTTGAGCAGTTTGTTGATCGATGGTGAGTGATTTAAATTGATCGTCGGGTTTGCTTCTAAAAAATTTCCAGTTAATACCCGATTCATGCATTTTGTTTAAATCGACGTTGAAGAAGACGGCAGAAATCTTAACTTCGCGGCTGTTCATATTTACCGGTTCTTTTTCGAATGCCAGCCCGCCTGTCGCTTTGTCGGTTACTGCTTCACCCTTTGCTCCTGTAATCTCAAAATAATCCTGATATTCTAAATACCATAAATTGTTGATTTTAAGAATTAATTCCAGTGCGTCCTGCCAGTGCATTGCTTTTATATCGATACCGATTGGTATGGCTCGTTTAGCGGGATCGATAATTAGTTTCCCAAGGTATTTTTTACTGACATCACTTAGAACTGCGATCGCTTTATCGAACGGGGTGGTTTGTGCGATAGAGACTATCTCGTCCTTGGATACAAATTCTCTTAGGACTCGTTTTTCAGTTTGGGAAAAAGCAACTTGTTCAGAAACGAGACTAAAAATTAATAGTAGCGCAAATAAAGTTAATAAGTTTTTTTTCAATGTTTTCATTTTGTCCTCACTTCTGTTTTTGTCCATAACGAATATTCAATTCAAATTTTTCTATTATACCACCCTTGTTCAAGGTACATTCAATACGTCCGAGAACCGGGTCAACCTTAGTTACATAACCTAAATAAACCTCATCACCTTCTGTCAGAGCCCGCATTTTATTGCTTTGGTCTATTACAAAAGCTTTACCGGGCACTACAGCTTTCAAATCGGAGCGCTCAATTTCAACCAGGTCATCAAGGTTGGGGGGCAAATCTCTAAGTATTAATGGTGCAAACGGGTCGGTGGTTAGTGTGGCTGGAATCAGCTTATGTTCGCCTGCCGACGAGTAAAGTTCGGAAATCGGCGAAAAGTAAGCATCTAAAATTATTTGGTAAGTAACCAACAATTCGGTTTCTTTAGTTTCCTTATTTGTAGTTTCTAAGCCACGCAATGCCAATGAACTGATTTTATATAAGAGCCGGTTGTTTTCGAGATACCAGATGAAGCGGAAAAGATTTTCAAAGGGTGCTTCGCCTTTTAAATTGTAAGTATTAAATCCATAATTTTGTGCGGCATTGGAGCCTACGAAGATCATATCTAATTTTATTTCGCCGCTTCTACCAATCAACTGATTAATATAATTATATGTTTCGCCGGTAACATTAACCGGTGGAATATCTTTGTTTCTCGATTCCCATCTTTCTTTAGTGCTGATTAATTGCTCGCTTAAAGAATTAAATTGATTGACTAAGTCGGGAGTGTTTTGCAGTTCTGCATCTATCGTCTGTATTTGCTTTTGTATAGTTCCAATTTTTTTAGGTAGATGCGCGCTCCTGAAATAAAAACCGATTGCTAAAATAATCCCTAGAAGAACTCCTAAAACAATTGTATTTCTTAATATATATGACACTTCATCCTCCTAATCTCTTAATGTGGTTTTTCTTCTGATTGTTGGGGTGATCCAGTCTGTTGACTAGACGGCGGTTCGTTTTGCCGAATTTCGATACCTTTGGGAATGCTAAGTTCATAGTTGTAAACCGTTTTTTCGCGGATCTCTTCTTGAAGTACTTTATTCAAAATTGCGTTTGAATTAAGTTGTGCAATTTTGGGAATTCTTGAGCGATATATTGCAAAACCGTTAAATACTAAATTTCCTCCTTGGGCACCTTTAAGGTCGGTAATCCAGAGAGAGTTGATATTTTCGACGGAATGCGAGACTTTCTCGATTAACTGCGACCATTTATCATATCCCGGAACAATTGAATCATAAACTGAAAGTGCCAGGCGATAGCGTTCGAGTTGGTCATTGAGACTGCTAATTTTAACTTGTAGTCTTTGATTTTCTTCTAATTGTGCTTGCTTTTGTACAAGAATTTCCTTTTGGGAAGCTAGTTCGGAATTGAGCATCGATATTTGATAAGTGAAATAAAAAGTACTGAAAAATATAAGACTGAGAAGTAGATACCCGTGCCAGCCTAATTTAAAAGCACGTTGTTCTTCGCGGATAAACTCGGGAAGTAGATTGATTGGATAGAACGCAGGATTGTTTTCGTCTAAAATTTTCCATGCGGTTGCTATTGCCACTGCATATTCGGGTATAAGTTCTTGCGTTTCAGGAGAAAGAAAACTTGTATCAAGATAAGGTGTTTGCAAATACTGGATATCGACTTCGGGTAATTGATCTTTGAGAAACTCGTCGAAGGCAATGCGGCGGCTTTCGCCCGCTAATAATATCCGGTCGATTCTTGGAATTCCTAAATTATCCTGTTCCAATAAGAGGCGGCTATAAACAGTATTTTGAATATTTATTGAATCGTAGCCTTCGCCTAATACCGGGGCGAAATGGAAGAACTCAGACCCTTTCATAAAAATCAAACGGGTAAACTCGGTTCCTACGTAAACGATAGCGCTGATTTCATCGGGAGCGAAACCGTAGTTGGCACGTGCTAAGTTCATTAGTGCTATATCTGATGTTTCTATTAGGGGAATTCTGGGAGTGCGGTTGTTGAGGAAAGGTTTAATGTCTTCAATTGTTCGGTACAAACTAATTCCGTCTTCGCGAACGGCACAAACCAAGTTTCTATCGGATGAATAGAAAACATCAACCGCATCTTGTGCGGGTTGAACAGAACGAACTTTTTTTAACTCTTCTATGATTCTCTCTTTAAGCTTTGTCCCTTTCAACCCGAAATCGCTCTCGATAGTATGATAGTAAACACTTGGTTCAGAGATAGCATAACCAAGTAAATATGAAGTAGGATTATATTCAGACAAGAGACCGAGTAATACACTGTTGTTGTCTTCACTGCTTTCAGGGCGATCTGCCCCGGTTGGTATCGAGAATGTATCGGTTGTGGTTTCAGCGAAACCATCTGACAAATCTTTGAGCTGCCGTTCTTCTAGTTTGTTTACGAGCGAGGCAACTTTTAGTTCATCAATAACAACACTTTTACCCTTCTTCGATAATTTAGCAAATTTAATTTCAAGGCCATCAACAAAAAGACCGACGGCACTTTTTTTATTACCTCTCATGGTCGCCATTATATATAGAACCTTTCATGTATATTTGCCATATTACTTCCATAAACTTGTAAACAATTTAATAAATTGTTTTATCAAAAAAAAACACGAAATTACTGTGTTACTAAATTTAAAATTTGCTGCAGCCGACGCTTGTTATTTGCGTAACTCATAGCATTTTCGAGTGAAACCCTCTTTGTTAAATATAGCCGCTTTAAATCCTGTTCTAAGGTAGTCATTCCTTCGTCGCCAGATTCAGACATCATCTGGTAAATCTCGCTGGTATTATTATTTTTGATTGCTGCTTTTACAGAAGGATTAGCAACCATAATTTCCTTGGCTAACACTACTTTTCCATCTAAACTTGGAATAAGTTTTTGCGATATCACTAATTTAACCACATCTGCTAAACGGTTACGTACACGTTCCTGCTCGTATGGTGGAACTTCTCCGATTATTCTATCGATACTTTCAACCGCAGATGATGTGTGAAGGGTTGAAAATACTTTATGACCGCTGTCGGTTATTTCGAGGGCTGTCATAATTGTATCCGGGTCGCGCATCTCACCTATCACGATAATATCAGGGTCCTGCCGGAGCGATTGGATAGCTCCTTCTTTAAAAGAAAGTACATCTCGCCCAATTTCCCGATGCCGGATTATACATCTATCCGACTTATGCACATATTCGATCGGGGAAGCAATTATTACTACATGACCATCTACAGAATGATTGTTCGCGTCGATAATTGTATCTAATGTAGAACTTTTTCCTGAACCAGTAATACCCGTTACGAGTATCAAACCTTCCATCGTATGAGCGAGATTGAGTATTTTAGAAACATTCGAGTGAAAGTCTAATAATTTATACGGACGCACGATGGCATTTATAACACGCATATTCAACGCTAACTGGTCGAGGTCGAAGTAAGTATCGGCACGAAAACGGTACATCAGATCGTTTTTAAAAATAGTATATGAAAAATCTAAATTACGATTTTCGTAAAGAAATTGTCTCTGGCGTTCGAGCAAAATAGTAAGAATGATAATGTTGACTTCATCGAAAGAAAATGAACCGGAAGCTGTATCCGGTTTTTTATCGCCATAAATACGATACCAAATTCTCCCTTGCGATCCGAAGCCACCGATATCGATATCGGAGGCATGGTTTTCTTCCATACGAATTAAAAAACTATCGAATAATTTTTTGATGATTGTACGTTCTTCGGGACCTTGGCGATTTACAAGGTCGCCGATAATCATCATTCTCTCGACACCATAAGCGGTATCGGGAATACTTGCAGCAATATGTTTTAATATTAATTTTGCTTCTTCCATTAATATCTAACTTTAATTATGTCCTGATAAAACATTGATAAATATAGTTTAATATATGAAAATTATTTACACTTGTCAATATTAACAGATTATTTATAATCCTCGTACCAAGTTAAAACACGATAAAATAACAACTTGCCTATCATTTGTGCCTGTTGTAACGCTGCCTTACTGTATTTAATATCCGATGTTCCTTTTAATTCCAAGTCGCTACCCTTTGCGCCACCCATCAACATAGCACCAATAATTTGTGCAGTTCCAACTAAATCCACTTCAATTTTAGAATTTGAATAAGGAATAAGTAATCCGCGCAGTGTTACATTTCCACTTACTTTAACACTACCCTCTATTACTAAGACTCCGTACACCAGTAGATTTCCAGCTATAGTAACTGTTTTTCCCGGATCCGCTCTGATATATACGATGACAGGATTAGTTGGAGTTCCCCATGTTACATTTTTTTCTTTTGCTATATCGGTGGTCATTATAGTATCTGCACTAGCTTTATACTCTTCAATAAAATCGGCAGGGTTTGCCATACCGGGATTAACACCTATAGCTGTGGGCGATCCGTAAATTATTGCCGGTTTAGGTGATACGTTCTTGACGGTGGCGCTATCAAACTTGCTTTTAGTTTCAACACCAGGTAAGTTATTTGTTACCACGGGCGGTGAAATTAAATTTCCGTTTATATCATGATTATTACCATTTATTACTGGCTTACCATCCGTATCAAATTTCACCGAGTCAACATTAATTCCGCAAGCTGCCGTGATATTTGGGAATGGTTTAGGTGTCCGCTGCATCATTGTGCGTATTCTATATATTGTGTCTGAAACTGTTGCAACTGACCGAAAACCGATTGAATCGTTGCTGGCAAAAATGCTGTCCACTCGATAAGTTCCACCCATCATGCTACCACTTAATGTTTGACCTAAAGGTTTATTATCGTCTATGCTTCTCAGTTTAAGATTGATTGCACTGCGAGCAATATTACGCGCCGTCGAATATTTAACATAACCCGTGGTTGCCTCGATCGCTTCCGTATTTGATCTGTTTAACGACCACGAAATAATACCGAATGCGATCGATAAACCGAGTACCATAATAATAGTTACTTTACCCATAATTATATCTCCTTATAAGTTTCTTGGATAGATTAATTTTTCCCAAGATACACCAATATATGAGGTTAATGTATCTGAGGGGTTATCTGTTTTTAAAACAGGTTCAGAGCTTTCGATAAATAATTTCACTTGAATTGATTTTATTTTTGCCAGCGAGTCTTTATGTGTAATTGGTGTTGACATCTTCGAGCCGTTTACATTATAATACGTTAAATTAAACCTGGTTACTCCTATTTCTGCGTTGATTTGAGAATTATCCTGCTGCCGGACAAACACGCGATCGCGTGGATTGCGTGTTCCAGTAATTAAATTAGCCGACCTGTAAACTATTCGATTCAGTGCCGAGCCTGTATTTAATAAATCGGTTTTAAAACGAATCTGATTTGTATCTGCGTAAGTAATACACGTATCAGATGTTTTATTAACATTATATCCGATTTTATAAAAATCGTATTCAATTGTTCTGGCTAATGAAACTGCCGACGTTTGCACATTTAGAGAAAAAGTGCTGGTATATAAAGTTTGATTCAAGTTCGCTGTTACGCCGAAAATAATTAGCATTACCATACCTGCAATTATCGTAGCACCTATTATATCTAACATACTTACCATAAAACAATCTCCTTAATGAATCTCCTCGCCGCAACCTGCCCGCCGTCCGTCCGTTAGATAACGGACGGACTTTGGCAGGCGGGGCAGCGAGGTATCTGTTAACAAATTTTATTTTATTCGCCTCAAGAGGCGGGGAACCTGCCCGTCCGGCAGGCGGGTTAACCCTCGTCCGCCTTTGGCGGATTAAAAATAGCGTCTGTATATCGTTAAATCTGAAACAACCAACGGATTCTGCATATTCTGATGCCAAACTTTTACAATCATTTTTTTTTGAAATGTTCGTGTTGATGATGGAGCATCGGGATTAATATCTTGCACATAGAACACCGTGTCCTGTACAAAAAATCTTCCCATACGAGGCGTGTAAACAACTCTCTGGTATCGGTTGTAATCATCAAAATCATCTAAACCGACAGAAGAAAATTGTGTTTTAGTTGGTAAAGCTGATTTATAGCTAAACGTTCCAGGCACATTGAGCGAATCAATAGTTGGAATCACTGCATCGCCAGCATCTTTACCTAACGGATAAAATGTAAGTCCCGAAGTGTTAGTAACTTTAACTGCGATGGTTTTCTCATCAAACTCTTTTGCTAACGCTTCATCTAACATAGCTTGTCCGATGGATATTGCATCTATTGTTGCTTCAGCTTCGTAAATCATTTCGTATTTGGAGATGATGGTCGTATTAATAGAAAGCGTTAGCGTTGCCAGTAATGCTAATGCCAAGATAATCAACATCATTTGTCCAGTGCCCATAAAAACCTTTTTTTATAATGTATTAATTACATCTAAATTACTTTTTGAGTTAAATCACTTACTCTCTTCTCAATCACAAAAATCCGGTATGAAAGTGAGAAGCATCACCATTAAAGGAACAATGGATATGCCAGCCAGGTATTATAAATTGTGGAGGTATATAGATATAAACTTTGGAAGGATAGTGAATGTAAAATGTGAAGAAAGAAAGGTAAAAATTACCTTCAACCCTTGTAATATCTACAATAATGACACTAATCTTCAGTAGTTGTGGCAAGTATCTCCTCGAATGTTGTTACACCTTCCATCATCCTTTCCATACCAGCTCTGCGTAACGACCACACACCATCTTTGGCGGCTTGTGCGCGAATTGCATTTTCATCTATATCGTTTCCTGCACTTACTATCAGTTGTTTAATTTCGCGTGTAAAATATAGAGCTTCGTGAATTGCACATCGTCCTTTCCAGCCCTGATTACATTTTTCGCAGCCGATTGGCTCGTAAAAAGTGCTGTTGTCCAACATCTCGTCTGTAAATCCAAACTTAATATAGATTTCTCTTTCTTTTTCATTTAAAGGCATAGGCTTTTTGCAGTTTTTGCACAAGGTTCGTATAAGTCGTTGAGCAACTACTATATTTATGGCATAAGCGATAAGGAACGGTTCAACACCCATCTTAAATAAACGTGAAATCGCACTTGGTGCATCGTTAGTATGAAGTGTAGAGAAAGTTAAGTGACCTGTGTTTGCAAGTTTAATTGCAATTTCTGCTGTAGTTTTATCACGCATTTCTCCCACCAGAACTATATCAGGGTCGTGCCGTAAAATACCTCGCATGGCACTATCAAAATCCATCTTGGGACCAATCTTTAATTGTCTGGCTCCTCTAATAATGTACTCAACGGGATCTTCTACGGTTAGTACGTTTACAGTGGGGTCGATGACCTGATGTAAAGCTGCTATCAGTGTTGTACTTTTTCCGCTTCCTGTAGGACCGGTTAATATCACGATTCCTTGTGGTTTTGAAATTGCTTTGTAGAAAAAATCGCGTGCAGGTCCTTGTAAACCGAGTTTGTTCAAATCTGTAATTACTTTTCGATCATCGAGAACACGAA
This sequence comes from uncultured Ignavibacteriota bacterium, assembly GCA_947085405.1. Classification (GTDB taxonomy): domain Bacteria; phylum Bacteroidota; class Ignavibacteria; order UBA10030; family BY39; genus JASEGV01. Next base: position 4,020 of record CAMTWO010000025.1, on the reverse strand, counting down.
TTACAATGCTTTCTAATTTGTGGCTGAACTCGGTGGCTACTATAGGCATAATTGAAACGCGGAAACGCATTTGATGACCATCGATAATACGCTGAATAAAACCATCCTGCGTCATTTCACGCTCGAAGCGGTCGATATTTTTCGACCGGTCTTTTACTACTGCGGCAATCGCTTCGGGCATTGTGTTCTCCTGTGTATGCCAAAGTTTTAAGTTACCATCTAATCTAAAGAGGAAATCGGTGCGGTTTCCTTCTCTCGCTATAATATGTATATCGCTTGCACTCTGCCGTACTGCTTCGACTAAAGCTCCTTCGACTAAATTTATCAGGGCGCTTTTACTGATTTCAGCTTCTAGGGCTTCTTCGTCAACGCCTTCTTCTTCTTTTACATTAATACCGATATCCGATGTTTCAAGGAGTTTTAAAAATTCATTTTCAGGCGGGAATATTTTCTCTAATAAGTTTGTAATTTCTTTAAAGCGACAGTAGCAAACTTCATATTTTTTAACACCGAAATTCCGTGCTATAACCGGGATGCGTTTATCGGTAGGGTCGGCTGCTATGATTATCAGTTTCTCTGAAACTTTATCGTCGAACTTCAAGGGTATAATTTTGGTCTCTATCAACATCGAACGATAAATATCCGGCAGACCTTCGACTGTTTTTTTTATGAAGGCGATGCGGGCTATATCGAGAGGTTCATCGGCGAGATAGATTTCACGAAAGGCGTATAAATTGGCAACCTCACGAAATACAGCATCGTGATCGATTTGAAAATCTGATACAAGAATTTGCCCCAAATTACGGCGTTTTTTCTTGTCCTCTGTATCCTTTATACGAAGCGAGTGTTCTAATACTTCATAATCGATAATACCCTTCTTTAAAAGAGTATATCCTATTTTATCAGTAATGTCGATTTCGGGCATATTTAAGTAAACCAACTAATCATATTTTGAATTTCGATGAAGCCCATACCGGGGCGTTTCGGTTTTATAAATGCTGTCTCGGATGATACGAGAGTTAACGCAGTTAAAACTACCATAATGATCATTGTTATCCAGAGCTGTATAAAATCGATAGCATTTCGCATTTTATAACTGGTTTCTTTTTCATAGTATTCAGCCAATTGGTGAGCTGTATGTTTTACTGTGCCTGTTTCGGCGCCGCTATGGAAACGAGATATTGCTGTTCTTGTGAATACACCCGTTGCCTCGAAAGCATCGGTAATACCGGCACCCTTCTCGACCATCATCGGAATTGCGATGGTTTTTATTTGGGCTTCCATATATCTGTTTCCGCAAGCTTCGGCTGCCATTCTAATGACATCGATATTTTCGCCGGAGCCACTATAGAGAGCATGAAAAACACGACAGAATATTTCGATACTTGTTTTATGAAGCAGCGACCCGATTGCCGGAATTTTCCAGATAAACTTGTCCAATATGTACTTTCCTCTCGGAGTTGTAAAAAATCGTATCGCAAGAACAATAGGGACCAATGTTCCAATCAAAATGACGATTATGTTATCGAGTATAAAATAGCTCAACTGGAGTGTTGCATTGGTCATCGGGGGCAGATCTATTTTCATTTTTGCAAATATCTCAGCCATCGGTTTAAATATCCATCCAATGTAATAAATTACAGCGGCAAACAATGCAGCCAATGTAACTAATGGCATAATGAGTGCGCTTTTTAAATCTTTTTTAAATTGTGCCTGACGTTCAAGAAATTTCGCAGTGCTTTCGTAAATCTCAGCCATATTACCGCTCTTTGATGCAAGCCCTAACATGTGTGCAGTAAATTTTCCGAATACTGCTTCTTGTTTAACAAAAACTTTTTCGCTGTCTCTTCCCTGCTTCAGCTCTGTGTTTATTTCGCGTATCGTGTCCCTGAGTGTTTTATTCTCGATATCGTTTGTCATTAATTGCAGAATTTCGTTGTAAGGCAGCTTTTGTCGTATCAAATCGGCACTAACACGGACGAATGTTACAATATCAGCCATAGGTGGTTTAGGTCTTATATCGAAAAGCTTTTTCCGGACATATAAAACACGAAAGCCCATTTTCGATAGGGCTTCTTGAACCTCTTCTTTTGTAAAGGCTTTTTGTTCACCGGTAACAGGTTTTTCGTTACCCTTTTGTACTTTGTAAAGAAAAGTACCCCGTATAGTCAGTTTTAGAACTTTAAACTTCCTCTGCACAGCCATCTGGTTAGCTTTTTCCTTTGCGAGCCTGGGGCTGTCAGCTTCAAGAATACCTTGTACTGTTTTTCCGTTTGTTGATATTCCTTCCAATCGAAATTCTGGCATTTTTTTATCCTCTATATATAATTTTTATCGGAAATCATCGTTAAACGTATAAGTACCTAATCTACCATCGGCATCCAATTCGACTATTACTGTACCATATCCAAATTTGGAAGTGGCAGTAAATTCAACCGAATTTGGAGATGCAACGAAAGTGTATGTTGCGTTATCGTTATCTACAAGATTAGCTGGTATATTTAAATTGAGATACGACCTGCTGCCGCCGCCTAGAGGTTCGGGTTTTAAACGATATCTATACGCATACTGCCCAAGATTCATCATATCGTTTATGATTGCATCCTTATTTGAGCTAACAGAGGTAGCCGTAAACAAATAAATTCCCACTACAATTGCGATTCCAACAATGATCACACCGAGTATGAGCAGCATTAGTTGTTGTTGACCCATAAAGAAACCTTTCTGTTATTAGCGTCATAAAATAAAACGCTGCCAAATATAAGAATTGTTAGTAAAAATTTTATATGGCAGCGCATTGAACTTAATGATTTTCGCGTACAGGATTATTCGAATTGATCCGTATAAGCCCAACCTGTTAATTTACCCTCAGTATTAACAGTTGCCGTAACTGTACCATAAAGCTGTGCAGAAGTTGCGGTTATATCAACTGCATCTGCAGTAACATCTACGACATATGTAGCGTTTTCTGTGCTATCTAATTTTGTTGGAATAGTATAGCCAGTGTACGTACCAGCGCCACCACCCATTGAAGCTGGACGAATACGAAATTGATACGCATTTGCAGCAAGGTTGTTCATATCGTTGATAATCGCATCCTTGTTTGATTGAACACTGCCTGCAGAAAACATTGTTATACCGACAGCGATAGCGATACCTACTATGATAACGCCCAAGATGATTAATAAAAGTTGTTGCTGACCCATTTTTAAATCTCCTTATGTTGTTTGTTGTTGTTATTTAGGTTTTAATTTTTTTACAAACTGTAACTATTTATTAGTTGATAATCCTAATTTTACAACACACGTGCCACCGGATAAAAATGTTAGCAATGGGATAAAACAAAGGAAATAGGGATATACTTAAACCATCTTGTTATAGGAGTCAGGTAATAATTACCGAAATGGGTTGCAGATGTTACAAAATCGGTAAAAATGCCTGAATATCTTACTGTTTTAATGACCACGTAGTGGTCAAATGTCTGTAGAACAATATCTATTGGGGAGAACGGGACTGGATACGTTTTTCTTCGATTCCATTGTGAATGGTTTGCTTACCCTCATGTTTGAATTACAACGTAGGATTTTGTATTTTAACCGTATCGCAGAACATTTTGGTTTCCAATTTGATCATATTACAGGCAATCATTTTGTTTACAGAAACTGGACAGGAAAAAAGTTTGTAATTCCTGTCCATAATAAAAAAATTAAAGCACTTTACGTGAGAAAATTTATAAAGGAACAAGAATGAGAAATGTAACTATAATAAAAAATTATAAGAACGGAATAAAACTAGCCAGAAAACGGACACTTGAACAATTAATGAAGTTGCCCTATAAAATTGAATTAACTCCGATTTCTTTAAAAGATGGTGGTGGTTTCCTGACTTCGACAGGGTTTGACTAACAGCCTGAAAAACTTTTAAAACAGTTTAAAATACACAATTATTTTTTGAAGTTGGGTGTCCCAGTAGTATATTAGGGACATGTTCGTCCGGAAGAAGAAAAATCATAGTGGTTCA
>CAMTWO010000024.1:0-80051 GCA_947085405.1 uncultured Ignavibacteriota bacterium | reverse complement strand
CTGTTGTTTCGCTTTGTAATATATAAACAACATTTTCCATTTTCAACACCTTCACCCCAAGTCCCAAAGGGATTCCTTTGGAACAAGTGCGCTAGCCGGTCACGAAGTGATCCCTTAGGGAGCTGCGCTACGTTCCGAGATATAACTAAAAATATTAAGTCAGCCTTACGAGAAACTCTTCAAAAAATCTCTTAATCTCTATTAAATCATTTCTCAACCGGTTGTCGGGCTGTTTTGGTTGAGCTACAGCCGGATCTCCGGTTGTTGAAACTGCTGGAATCAATTCTAATTGTTCGCCCGCGTCATCTTCAGGAACATAAGACGCCATCACTTGTTTAGCTCCTTCTATTGTATAACGCTCATCACGAAGAAGTTTTTTGATATACAAAATAAGTTTAATGTCCTTATTTGTATAAATTCTGTTACCGGCACGGTTTTTTGCCGGTTGCAAATTTTCAAACTCTGATTCCCAATACCTTAAAACGTATTGTTCTAAGTCGGTTATTTTACTCACTTCGCTAATTGAGTAATAAAGCTTTTTAATCCCCAACTGTTTCATAGGCTGCTCATTTTGATATTAATTTCGTATGAATAATAAGAAAAATCGTTCTGAAAAACAAACCACTTATTTCGCCTCAACCACCGCAAACGCTACTACTACATTTTCGGAATGCGATAGCGAGATAAATATATTGTGTTTATTAAAAGTTTCTGATATTTTCCCAGATAAAATTATTGCAGGTTTCCCCGAAGCATCGTTGTTTACTTCAACATCCTTCCATCTGAAGCCGCCCGACCAGCCGGTCGATATTGCTTTTGCAACAGCTTCTTTGGCAGCAAAACGAGCAGCTAAATGTTGAACATATTCTTTTTTCGATTGAGCATAGCTCAATTCGGTTTCAGTAAATATTTTTTCTAAAAAAGTATTTCCCCATTCATTAATAATCTTTTTCATGCGATGTATTTCAACTACATCTATTCCGATGCCGCTTATCATCCGTTTTCTTTCTTTACAATTTCAATCAATTCCTGAATATCGTTTACATCGTAATCGGCACCCGACTCGATGGTTCCGAAAGTGTTTCCATAGCGTGCAAAAACAGTTTTCATTCCGACTTTTGCAGCACCCACCATATCGCGTTCAGCCCAGTCGCCAATCATAATCGCATCGCCACCTTTAACATTCAGCATCTCTAAAACTTTTTGAAACGGAACAGGGCTTGGCTTTCGTTCGCCGGTATCGTCGAACGTTACAACACAATCGAATATGTGGTGAAGGTTCAGATAGCACAATCGCAGCCAGGCTTCCCGCGAAGGTGCGTCGGAAACAACGGCTAACTTCATCCCCATCTTTGCTAATTCTATCAGGGTCATATAAACGTGTGGATACGGAACGAGTGCAGCTTCACGCGCACGCCTGTATGCTATTATTCCAGCCGACAAAATTTTATAATCGACTTTTTGAAATATATCATACAAAAGTTCGTCGAAAACTTTTTGAAACTCGATTCCACGTTCCTGATAAATTGCATCTATACGTTGATGGATTTCAGATTTTTGCAAACCGATGCCTGCATCAATCATTGCATCTACTGCTGCATTAATTGCCTGACGCTTCATCGCCATAAAATCGACGAGTGTATTATCTAAATCGAAAACAACTGCCCGTATCATTTATTTTTTTCCTTTGCGATTCGAACATTCTCGTCTTCAATATATCGACGCACAATCGGCTTTACAAAAACATCATCAATGCCAATTTCAGCAATACCCTGTGCCAATACAGACGTTTTGCGGTTGTCGAATAATTTTTTATTCACTACTAAAATTTTTTGTTCTTTTAAAATACAATAGCCGCCTTCGAAGTTACCTTTTTCGTAGCGGATCTTTATCCCTAATTGTGTCGCTAAATCTTCGAGTTCTTTTATTAATGTTAAATATTCCATACTAAAGTTTTTTGAAAGGTTGAAAAACTATTATTGCAATAATTGTATAGTAACTGAACTGGGCAATACGCGGGGCTCCGGCTAATGCTGCCATCCGGTGAATCAACAATTTTCGGAATTCAACTAAATCGCCCTTTGCAAATAAATCCTCGAAAATCATCCGTCCATCGAGGATGCCGGTATAAATCTCGACGGGTGTAAAAAAGTAAAATAATATCGCACTCATAAGCAGCCATCCGTTCTTTTTCATAACCAATCGGGTATTCGATAAATAAACGATGCCCGCAATCCACACGGTCAGATAGCCACCTAAAACTACTATCGAGCTTTTTGCGATAAGTCCCATAACCGCACGTTCGACCATCGGATTGATGTTTGGTTTGAACTCGAGTGTGCCCATAATCAGTATCGCATTGCTGATTACATCACGAATGTGAACAGCACCAAGCCAAAACATAGTTCCCAACACGATTGCTAATAGGGCAAGTTTGGCAATTTTGGATTCTTTAAATATTGGAAATTCGTTCATTTCGGCTGAAAAATATGATAATTTTGTGAGATTTCAAAATGAGGGTTTATCGCTCGGCTTGATTTTGATGTAAATACTTCGGATATTTTTATAGAAAATTAATAAAGGATTTGTATGTTAACAACTCAACTCGTTAAGAAAAAAATATTTTTAATTCTGTTTGCACTATCGGCATCGATTTTAATCGGTTGTTCTTCTAAAAAAGAAGTTATAAAAGAAGAATTGCCACCGCCACCACCTGTTGTCCAACAACCGGTCGTGAATCCGCGGGCAGCGATAAAAGAAAACAGTACTTTTGTCGGGGCTGTAGTGGTTACGGTCGATTTGATAGACAGTATAAATTACAAATTTAAAGTAAATCTTCAGACAGCCATCGCTGATCATTCGATGCCAACACTATTGGAACCCGGGCAATCAGTTGAAGTTTTTCCGGCGTTTATATTAGATGAAAATAATAATATCGATTTGAATAATCCGATAAATAAAAAATTACTCGAATTAAGAGCGCTCAAAAAGAAAGGATATTTTATCGGCAAATTAACTGTTGCACCCGACAATAAATGTTACATAACCGAAGTCGAAGTATTTCAAAACCCACCTGAAGGGGTAAATAATGAAGATTAATAAATCAGCAATACTAATTTTATTATGTGCGTTCGGTTTTGGTTCATCGCTATTATTTCAATACGCAGATAGAAATATCGTCGGATTACATATAAGCGATCCTAAAGGCAACCGGGCGATTAATCGTGTAAAGTTAGGGCTTCCTAAATCCGATCAACCGGGTGAAGCAGTAAAATGGATGTTCGAACAACGTGCGTATCCCGCCGGAAGTATTCCTACCGATTGGAGAACTAAAGCATTAACACACATTGAAAAAACTAATTTGCAAAAAACCGGTAAAGCGGCAATTAGCTGGTCAAGTGTTGGTCCGCATAATGTCGGAGGTAGAGTCCGTGCCATAGCTATCTCGAATGCTAACCCTGAAATTGTTTATGCAAGTTCTGTCAGCGGTGGGATTTTCAAATCGACAAACGGCGGATCGGCATGGTTTCCAGTCAGCGATTTCGCTGCAAATTTAGCAATATCATCAATCGCTATCGATCCAAATAATAATAACATTATTTATGCGGGAACGGGTGAGGGATTTTTTAATTATGATGCAGTTCGGGGTGAAGGAGTTCTAAAATCGACTGATGCTGGTGTAACTTGGAGTATTTTAAAAAACTTCAGTGGCACTGCAAATTTTCCGTACTTCGTCAACGATTTATATTTGCGTCCCGATAGCACTAACATTTTATACGCTGCTACAAACAACGGACTTTTCAGAACGACTAATTCCGGAAACAACTGGATATTCATCCATCAGGGTTCTTCTACCTTCCGAGCAACTCAGATAGCTGGCGACCCTTTAACTCCTGCTACTTTTTATGTATGCTATGGAAATCATTCGCAAGATGGAATCTATAAAACTACTAATAGCGGCGGGTCGTTTACAAAATTATCTAATGGTTTTCCGACAGCAGGATATAATCGAATTGCATTAGCAGTTTCTAAAAGCAATACTAATATTTTATTTGCCTCTTTAGATTCTGCGTCATTACATTATACACACAGCATCCAAAAATCCATAGACGGCGGAACAAACTGGACTACTGTTGCTAAACCGATGGATCCCATTTTAGGTGGCTCTCATTTAGGCGGGCAGGGTTGGTACAACAACGTTATCGCAATTCATCCAACCGACCCGAATATCGTATTTGCGGCAGGTATAAATCTTTTTAAATCTACAAACGGCGGAACAAGTTTTACAATGATAGCTTTCGGGTATCCCCCTTCAGCATATCCTTATGTTCACGTCGATCATCACGAAATTGAATTTCATCCAACTAATCCTGCTATAATATATTTTGGAACTGATGGAGGAGTTTTCAAATCAACAAATACAGGTTCTACCTTCACCGAACTTAACAACGGTCTCGCGACGACTCAATTTTACAGCGTCGCCGTTCACCCGACATCTGAAATTTATTATGGCGGAACTCAGGATAACGGTACATTAAAATCAGGCTCACTACCAAACTGGTCAATGGTTTTCGGCGGCGACGGCGGCGCCACCGCTGTAGATTATAACAACGCAAGCACAGTTTTTACAGAGTATGTAAATTTAAACATTCAAAAAACTACTAATGCCGGTATCAATTGGGCTAAAGCAATGTCGGGTATTCCCACAACCACCGGTCCTTATGACGGAACTACTGACCGGGTTTTATTTATAGCTCCGTTTGTAATGGATCCGACTAATCCGCAAATCTTAGTTGCAGGAACTTACAGAATTTTCCGCACCACAAACTCGGCGGGCACTTGGACAAGCATAAGTAATGATTTAACGGGAGACCTTACCGGAGCGACTGGTTCAAAAATTTCTGCAATTGCAATTACCAAAAAATCATCGGCATTTATTTATGTTGGTACTACCGGATCTGGAACATCGACTTCGCGAGTTCAAATTACAACAAACACCGGAACGAGCTGGACAAATGTAACTAAACTTCCACTACCCAATCGCTGGGTTACGAGCATCGCGGTTGATACAGCCGACACCGACTTTATTTTAGTTGGATATTCGGGCTACAATACAAATACGCAGGCAACACCCGGACATATTTTTTTAACAATAAATCGGGGTACCACCTGGGCTGATGTTAGCGGCGATTTGCCCGATGTTCCTGTTAATGCAATCATACTCAATCCCAACAATAGCAATCATTGGTTAGTAGGAACCGATTTAGGTGTTTTTGAAACAATGAACGGCGGATCAAATTGGGTGCAGCAAAATTTAGGTTTGGCTAATGTTCAAATTGCAGATTTAGATTTACGCCGCGACAACTACGTGTTTGCAGCAACACACGGCAGAGGAATGTTTAAGCTAAGTTTCCCTCTCAGTATGATTGCTCCAAAAGATACAATTTATCCGGGCGATGTGAACAACGATGCCATCGTGGATATGCGTGATGTATTGCCGATTGCCAGGCACCTTGGAGTTACAGGTTCACCACGATACAGTCCTTCGTTAAATTGGACGCCTCAAAATTTAAGCGGACCATTCAATCCAATCGAAGCCGCTTATGCTGATTGTAACGGCGATGGAATTGTTAAGGCGAATGATATACAGGGTGTGATACAAAATTGGTATTTTACGCGGAACCCGCTTTCGACTCAACAAACTAACAGCATTGCAATTTGTGAAGAGTTGTTAAGGGAGATTGAGCCAAATCCAAAATATCCGGCATTACGTGAAATCCGCACCGAAATTCTTCGGTATCGTTCACAACTACTTGGTATCCCAAACAATTACATACTCGAGCAAAACTATCCCAACCCGTTTAATCCGAACACTACAATCAGATTCAACCTGCCGGAAGAAGCGGGCACAGTAACTCTTAAAATTTTTGATATTACCGGAAAAGTTGTGAAAGATTTTATTAAGTATGATGTTCTGCCCGGATACAATTCGTTTGAGTGGGATGCAACAGACCACCGAAACGCGAAAGTTTCAAGCGGCGTTTACGTATATAAGCTTGTGGTGAGTTCTATCGAACCAACAAAGGCAAACAATATTCAAATCACAAAGAAAATGGTGCTGGCGAAATGAAAAAATACATATTAACTCTGATTATAATTTTTAGTTTCATACAATTTTCAAGTTGTAAAAAAGATCCTGTAACTCCGCCTCCGCCACCACCGGCGGAAGATTTTACATTCCCTGCCGATACAAGTTTTTCCGTGCGGCTAATAACAAGTTCAACCGCTGTTAGTTCAGGCGGTAACTTCGATGTTAAATTAGTATTTTATAATATGCAGAGTGTGTTCGGCTCAGCGGTCGAAATATTGTATGATAAAAACCTTGTAGAAATTCCGGACCAAACAAAAATGTTGGTGGGACCTTATTTTCAAACGGGCGACACATCAAAAATAATGATGTTAAAAAAGGTTGAGCAAGGTTTTGGCAGGGCAAGTCTTGGCATTTCGTATATTAAAAACAGCGGACTTGTTTCGGGGGGAAGCGGCGTAGTTATAAAGTTGAAAGCCAAAGCCATATCGCCCGGCAGTGCGTGGTTTAAAATAAACAAGAGCAAATTGGAAATTAAGAAAAGCGACGGAAATTCTATAAATAACTTTGTAAGTTTAAAAATAGATAGTTTACAAGTAATTATACAATGAGCGTGTTGCCGAATTTCTTTGCGATCCCGACTTCAGTCGGGAGAAGCCTGCCTGCCGTCTGCCACGGCTGACTTTGGCAGGCGGGCAATCTCACTCCCGAAATCAACTCAAAATATGAGATTGCCTGCCTGCGGCGGGCAGGCTTCGTCTCCCGCTCTTCGAGCGGGATCCTCGCAATGACATTTTTATCCATTTGACAACAGGCTCACAATAATTTTTGATTTCACCCTTTTTTTTCTTTATCTTAACACAAAAAAAGCTACAAACCTTTTAAACCGGTTACATTATGCAGGAGATAAACTAATGTTTCGATACACATCTCTTTATACTTATTATTTGATTGTTTCTCTTTTTTTATTCGCTTCTTGTGAACATCAGAGAGATACCGTCAGCACCAAAAACGATTTACTGATATACCTCGACACATTAGAGCGGGAGTATGAGGAAGCTTGCATTCAAACCGGTATGGCAAACTGGAATTTATATTCGGGAGAAGCAGTCCATAATCTCGATGCGGCTAAAGCAAAATTTGCAAAAATATTCCTCGATTCATCCGACAAAAAACTAATTGAAGTGTGGCGTGCAAAGGCAAGTTCATTAGCCGACGATACATTAGCAAGGCGGCTTGAAATCTGGTGGCGCTGTTTCTTGGGCGGCAACATATATTCCGATTCTACTATCGCAGCCAGCGAAAATTATCTACAGAAGAAAATCACTAATTTTAAATTCTCCTATTTAGGAAATCGAATTTCATCAGCAGAAATAGGGACGCGCCTACGAGTAGAGCAAAACCCGAAACAAAGAAAAAATTACTGGCTTATCACATCGCAATTATCGGACAACGCTCAAGACGAGCTGATTGAATTAGTGAAATTGAGAAACGAAAAAGCAAAACAACTCGGATTTTATAATTATTACTCGCTATCGTTGTTTCTTCAGCAAATAAAAGAAGACTGGCTGTTAAAGACGCTGAATAATCTTGAAGAAAAAACACGTGCCAATTTTCAAGAATTTATTGAATCGTCCAAGAAAAAATTAAAGACTAAGAAATTTCATCCTTGGGATTTCGATGCTGCTGTTTACCGGTGGGCTTCAATTTCCGATTCACATTTCCCGAAAGATTCTATATTCCCTATTCTTCATAGGTTTCATAAAAACATAGGCTTCAAAGTCGATTCATTACCGATTAAAGAAACAATTAGAGACATTCCTTTTGGAGGTTTGAATATCGGAATTAATATTCCTCACGACTCGCGCTATTTATTGAATCCGATAACGGGCAAACGATTTTACAACGTTGCCTTTCACGAATATGGCCATGCCCTTCACACAGTACACACCAACATTCGATATCCGATATTGAAAGGGTACGAGTGGATTCCGGGCGCCTCGTGTGGAGCTTACGCTGAAGGAGTAGCAGAGCTTCAGGCGGAATTTGTAAACGACCCCGAATGGCTGAGGACATATACATCAGCTTCACAAGATGACGCTGAAAAATATGTTGCCACGCGGACATTCGGCGACCTCTATTACTTACGCAGAACTTTAAAAGATTTCTTCTTCGAGTACGAAATGTACAAAAACCCCGATCAAGATTTGGCGGCACTCGAACGCGAGATGTATAAAAAATATCTTTTAGTTGAAATCGACAGCACAATGCCTCACCGCTACGCGTCTTCGATTTGGTACACAATGTATCCGTGCTACTATCAAAATTACATTTTATCTAAAATGATTTCGGCACAGGTATATGAAGTAATCGTAAACAAATATGGCAGCTCGAGGATTTCGAACCCCGAATTAAGCGGTTGGATTATCGAACACCTTTACGCAAACGGCGAAGTTCAGGAATGGTACGAGCGCATCCGAAACACTACCGGCAAGTCGCTCGAAACAGGGGCATATCTCCGCACGCTGAAAATTATGGATTAATCTGATATGAATACACGGAAGAAAAGTAAAGAGAGTTTTGATTTCAAGCAGATTATAGAAAGAACTGATGCTGTTTTTTTCTTGACTAACAAAACCGGGAGGTTGGTTTTTGTAAATCCCTTTTTTGTAAAATTATCCGGGTTCGAAGAGAAGGAACTTCTAAAGAAAAAATTTTTCGACATCGTTCAGAAAGAATATTTTGAAACCGTAAAGTCGCATTACTCTAACCAGCTCAAAGAAAAAATTTCCCGAACTTATTTAGAATTTCCCATTCTTACAAAAACCGGTAAAGTAAAATGGTTTGGGCAGAGCACAACACTGCTGCTGGACAACGGTAAGGCAACGGGTTTTCAGGCAATCGCTTTCGATATTACTATCCGAAAATTAGTCGATCAGGAAACCCTCACTCTTTCCAAAATAATTGATCAAACGACCGAGATGATTGTTGTTACCGATAAAAAAGGTATAATACAATACGTCAATTCGGCTTTCGAGAAAACTACACAATATTCAAAATCGGAAGCTATCGGTAAGCAACTCTCGATTCTGGATTCCGACAATCAAACCAAAAACTATATTCATAATATTTGGCAGCAGGTTCTAAGCGGTAAAGTGTGGCACGGATATTTTAAAAACAAGAAAAAAGATGGAACTTTATACGACGAAGAGTTGACGATAAATCCTGTGTTCGATGAATCCGGAAAGTTAATTAATGTTGTAGAAATCAAGCGCAACATTACTGAAGAATTAAAAGCCAAAAAGAATGCCGAACAAGCAGAGGCAAAATTTAAATCTATTTTCGAAAATTCTATCGAAGGAATATACCAGTCGTTGGGCGAAGGTAGAATTATTACTGCTAATAAAGCTTTATTGAATATGTTGGGATATTCGAATATGGAGGAATTTTCGAATATTCCTGCATCGCAATTTTATGTAAACCCCGACGACCGAAAAGCTTTCCAATCTTTGATGGATAGAGACGGTAAAGTTATTGACTACGAAATACGTCTCAAAAGAAAAGATGGTACCGAAATTACCGTTCTTGAAAATTCACGCGCAGTAACAGACCGCGAAGGGAACGTTATTTACTATGAGGGAATGATACAGGATATTACTGCCCGGAAAACAGCCGAGAATGCAATTCGCTCGCTGAACTTGCAAAAAGACAAATTTCTTTCAATCGTCTCTCACGATTTACGCGCCCCTTTTAACAGCATACTCGGCTTCACCGAAATGCTGCTTGATGATAAAGCTGAATTTACAGAAGAGGAAAAGAAGGAATTTCTACAATTCATCAGGCAGGCTGCAGAACAACAACTTCACTTGCTGAACAACCTCCTCGATTGGTCGCGACTCGAAACCGGAAGAATCAGATTTGAACCACGACCAATTGACTTGCACGAGCTTGTCGGGCGTAGTATTGTTTCGTTAGCCGGTAATGCGTTTAGAAAAAATATTAAACTTTTTGCAAACATTCCTGAACGGACCATCGTCAATGTAGATGAAAACCTGATGCTTCAGTTGTTCGGTAATTTAATTTCAAACGCTGTTAAATTTACACCTCAAAACGGAAAAGTTTGGGTAGATTTTATTGAAGACGAGGGAAGTTTTGTCAAAATAGCCGTGCGCGATACAGGCGTTGGCATTCCAAAAGAAGATTTCGATAAATTATTTCGTATAGATACAAAATATTTTTCACGCGGAACTGAAGGCGAAGAAGGTTCCGGTTTAGGTTTAGCTCTTGTTGCCGAAGTAGTGCAGAGGCATGGTGGTACTATTACTATCGATAGCGAGGTGGATCAAGGAACGTCCTTCATCTTCACTATCCCGGCTGTCCAAAAATCCGTGCTTATAGTTGACGACAACAAAGGCGACCGCTCACTTGCAGTTCATTATATGGAGCAGATTCTTCCCGACGTCTTGCTTCTTGAGGCGCTCGACGGGTATGAAGCTATGTCGATTGCATTATCAAGACTTCCTGTTCTGATATTGGCCGATTTCGCGATGCCCGGTATGGATGGATTGCGTTTGCTGAAAGAACTCCGCTCGCAACCACAAACCAAAAATACACCGGTAATTATCATTACTTCCTTCGAGTCAAAAGCCGATGCCGAAGCTTTAATGCAGTTCGGCGTTAAAGAGATATTTATCAAACCTACTAACAAAGACGATTTACAAAAAGCTGTAATGAAATACATAAAATAATTTGGAGAAGAAAATGAAAACAATAATACTTGCACTATCTGTATTTATTATTAGTATTCTCTGGAGTTGTTCGGATTCGCCTTATGGGTTGGATACCATGTATAATTATCCACTCGGAGAAGGAAGTGTGTGGGAGTATGAAACTAAAATCGAATTCTCAAACTTCCGCCCTTTAACACCGGGGCAAACATACAAAGAAACCGTTTATGTTTATACCGGAAGAGTTGAATCGAGAGGCAAACATATTTTTAACAACGGCGTAGAAACATATTCGCTCCTATCATCTGAAGAGATAGAAAACCGCCTGCATCCATCTTTTTCATATTATATTAAAACTCCTGAAGCTCTTTATCTTTATGGATATTCGGGGGGGTCGTTGCTCGCTCCCAAAACTAATTCTCCAACTAAATTAATTTTTCACGGAATAACTTTTTACAATTTTCAAAGTCTAATAGATTTTATCGAACAAAAAGTGAATCATTATTCCGACTCCATTTATGTAGAAAATCCCCCTCCGAAAGTCTATCAATATCCGTTACAAATGGGAATAAAATGGACATTTCGTGACTATGACAAACCTTTTTTAATCGAAAAGGAAGTTATAGATAAAGAATTTATAATAACGCCTGCCGGTAATTTCAATGCGTATGCTATCAGATGGTATTATGATATGGATAGGGATGGAATATACGACCCGGACATTATCGTTACTGAATATCTTCACGCAGTCGGACTTGTTAAAAGGGTCTTCACGATTAAAGATATAATGGCTACACCTTCGGACGATCCTGAAGAAATTGGCTACATCGACTTCACGCAAAATATAGTGTTAACATCTGTAAAAATTAATTAAGGAAAAGAATGTTTTACAAAAAAATATTGTACTTGTTTGTATTTTTACTGACAGTTTCCGGATGCAGCGGCAAAGAACAAAAGATTTCGGAATCGGAAAAACGGATTATCGAATTAGCAGTTCAAACGAACGCTATAATACTGCAAATCGAAGAAAGCGAAAAACGTTACGCCCGGCAGAAGTCAACTAAGGAGTGGAAAACCGCTTACAACACCAAGCGGCACGAATTAGATTCTCTTTTGCAGCAACTCGATTCAAAAATACAAGAAGCCCGTTTTATAGAACAAATGCCTGAAGAAAAAACTAAAACATTAGCAGAGCAATATTTACATGCAGTTGAGAACGTTAAAATGTACATCACCACAACGAACGCCGACCTGACCCGTTTTTTTTCGACCGCTCCGCCGGCACACGACCCGTTCAACTGGAAAAAATTTGTAGAACCGGCGATAGAGGAATTGAACAAAATTTCAGATAACACAGAAATAAAACCCGCTGAATCTTCAGGACGACCGAATTCAGAAGATCGGGGTCGCTATTTTCTGCATGGTCCCGACGGCGATGCAACAAACAGAACAATTCAGAGGGCACCCGAACAAGCGGATAGCTGGAAAGAAGCTGTTGAATCTGCAGAAAAAGGAATTCCAAAAAAATAAACAAAGGAGACTATTATGAAAAAAATTATTATTGCCGGAATAATCGGCGGTATCGTTATTACCCTCTGGGGCTTTATAGCCTGGATGGGGCTAAATTTTCACAAAGACACGATGAAGAGTTGCCCGGAAGATGAAATCTTCTCTCACATTTTTGTAAATTCAATGAAAGAGGAGGGCGTGTATGTAATACCGGCTATGCCCGACTCGCAAACGGAAGAAGCACAAAAAGTTTGGCGGGATAAAATTAAAAGTGGACCGCTCGTTACAATATTTTACCGTCCCACAGGCGGCGACCCAACGATGATGACAAATATTCTTTATGGTACATTGATTAACATAATAGTTGCAATGTTGGCAGCCTGGATTTTATCGAGGAGTACGGCTAGTAAACAATCTTATTTCGCACGGGTTTCATTTGTAGGTGTGTTGGCAATTTTTGCATCTATCACCATTCACCTTTCAAATTGGAACTGGATGTATTTTCCAATCAAATATGCCACGGCGATGTCGGCTGATTTGATTATCGGTTGGATTTTAGCCGGATTAGTTATTGCAGCTTTTATTAAGGAAAAACAATAATGCCAAAACGAGTAGAAGAATTTCAATCGTTCCGCAAGAAGATGAACGAACGAATTTTGGGTGCTGATAACCGGGCGATTAAAAGATTTTTTGGTGTAGATACACTTACTTATGAGCCTGGAAAATTAGATACAAAAACAAAAGAGATGCTAGGGCTTGTTTCGTCTATGGTATTGCGCTGCGACGATTGCGTATCATACCACATAATGCAGTGCAAAAAGGAAGGTGTAACTGATGAAGAGATGTTCGAGATATTCAGTGTAGCGCTGACCGTCGGCGGCTCGATTGTAATACCACACTTGCGGCGTGCTGTGGCTTTTCTTGATGAAATGAATGAGCTAAAAGCCACCGAAGATTAAGAACATATTTGAAATTATTTCTGAGACCCGGCATAATTAGCTGCTTATGCCGAGTCTCAAAAAATAAATTCTCTAAAGTCTAAAGTCTATTCCAATATCTAATGCAGAATAGCTAAGTGTCCCTAATCCGATTCTTGCTACAACGCTCATAGATTTCGAGAACCAATAGCGAGCACCGGCATTAGCGCCCAAAAATAATCCACCCGACGTTGGGCTTGAATAGTTAAAACCTGATGGACCTTTATATTTTACAGATGCAGCATCGTAAGCTAATGTGAGTCCTGCCCAAGGGTCTAATTTCCCATCACCTACTTTGAAATGGTAATTCCCTTGTACACCAATCATAATATCGGTATAAGTCCAACCCCACGATTCATCACCCCAATACCCTTCGTCTGTACTCCAACTCCAATAGCGAAATATGCCACCAATGCCAAGTATGCCATCGCCAAGATCAGTGTCCATAGCGTGTTCAAAATTCAACCCAAAAATTGGAGTTGAACCGTAAAAATAGAGACCAAGACTTGGACCGATGTAATTCTCATTTTTCACAAACTGCGCATCCATAGGGTTGCATAGAGTTGCAATTAAAATAAAAACTCCTAATAATTTTTTCATTATATATCTCCTTTTATTGTTTTGGTTGTTTGTTAATTGTTATTTGTAGTTATTTTATTAAAACCATCTTCTTAAAATTTTGATATTCACCATTATTCACTACAAGTCTGTAAAAATATATCCCGCTTGATAATCCATCAGCAACAAAATTGATCGTTTGCTCACCCTCATCTAATTCTTCGTTGTTAATTAAGGTTGTTACTTCCTGCCCAAGCAGATTGTAAACTTTCAAAGATACAACCGACTGCTCTGCTAATGTGAAGCTGATAGTAGTTGATGGGTTGAATGGGTTTGGATAGTTTTGGAACAAATAGTATTTATTCGGTAAACTACCATCTATGATTTCACCTGTTGATGTAACTGTAAAAATATGTTCACTAGCAAAAGGCGAACCGGCATAGCTGTTATCGATAGCTTGGACACTCCAGTGGTATGTTCCTCTTGGGAGGTTTTTAATTTTCAAATTAGTCTCACGACTGGTGTTTCCTGTTCTAGGTACCATACGATACCCTGTCCTAACATCCGACATCCCTGAAACAAGTTGATTGCCCCCCGGAATTGTTCCAAGCCGAATATTATAGGTGAGTATCTGTTGGGGGGTTTGATTATCGCTTGATTTATTCCATTTCAGTGTTACTGAATTACCTATGCCTGTAAAAATGAGACCATCAGGAATTGTCGGGGTTGTGTTATTAGTGGTACTATTATTCCTATACAGTTTCGTTGTTGGTTTATAGGGATACCAATTATCAGTCTTAGAGAAACCAGTTACGAGCAGGTCGAGATCACCATCATTGTCATAATCTCCCCAAGCGAATGAGGCACCCCAAACACCAGGAAAGTATGTATTAACTTCAACGAATGTACCATTATCGTTTCTGTACAATTTTGTCAAAAACGTATAGCCATTATCAGGAGATCCACCGATTAGAAGATCCAAATCAGCGTCATCATCGTAGTCTCCCCACGACGCTGTGCCAACTACACCGGGTAGTGCTGCGTTGATGTCCGTAAATGTCCCATTATCATTCCGATAAATTTTACTGACGGAATTGGCGTTCGGTTCTTCAGTCGCTCCACCGATGAACAAATCCAAATCTCCGTCATTATCATAATCACACCAAATTGTACCATCATTATTATTTACTCCAACTAATTGCGCATTGATATCTATAAATGTTCCATTATCATTGCGATAAATTTTTGAAATATGTGGAGATGGGTCGTCTCTGTTGGTACCGTCTCTGCCTCCGATACCAGTTATCAATACATCCAAATCACCATCATTATCATAATCGCCCCATGCGGCTGTGCCGTGGCCTAAATTTATCATTGATATTGGCACTTCAGTAAAAGTTGTATCCTGATAAATCGATTCAACAAAGAAATGTTGTTGCATTTCGGTGGAAGTAAAATTGTCCTCTCCCCACATCAGTTGTGAGTGCGATAATAATACTAACAAAAGAAGCAAGAATTTTAGTATTGAATAATTCATCTTCATTAACATAGAGCACCCCGCTTTAAAAGTTTAACATTTTATTTAGTTAAATCTCGCTTTAAATTAAGTTAAATTTTTTATAAAGTCAAGGAAAACGTTCGGAAAATTATTAAATACTTTGATTATTACTCAAAAATGGGAGTTATTTGTATTATTCCTGCTCAATGAGTAAATTTACTCACACTTAATCATGCTCAGACAATACCTCCAAAATATATATGAAATCTCAAACCGGGGAGATGCGCGTGAAGAGAGCTTCTATGGTGCTTTAGAAAAACTTCTTCTGGATTTTTCTATATCTATAAAGAAGAAATCTACTCAAATCACCGTCCTCCCAAAACAAACCGAAGCCGGAAACCCCGACTTCAGAATTTGGGACGGAAAATTTCACATAACCGGCTACATCGAAGCAAAACAACCGCTCATCGAAAATTTAGATCAGGTCGAAACTACAGAACAATTAAAACGATACTTATACACTTTCCCGAACATAATACTCACAAACTTTTTTGAATTTCGATTGTATCGTGAAGGGCAGCTCATCGACAAAGTTCAAATCAGCCGACCATATCTTTTAACAAAACTAAAAACTGTTCCTGTTGTAGAAAACGAAAAAGAGTTTTACGAGTTATTAGAAAAGTTTTTCTCATTTAGCCAGCCGCAGCGTTTTACTGCAAAATCATTAGCTGTTGACCTTGCCAAGCGGACACGTTTCCTCCACGAAGAAGTAATCATACATCAATTAGATGAAGAACCAAAAACAGGTTACCTGAACGGATTCTACGAAGCATTCAAGCAAACACTGAATGCCGGATTATCAAAAGCTGAATTTGCCGATTTGTATTCACAAACCATTACTTACGGTTTGTTTGCCGCACGAACGAGATGCGAGGGCGATTTCAACAGGGAGCTTGCATTCAATTATATTCCCCGCACGATTGGTATTTTGCGGGAGGTTTTTCAATTTATTTCTTTAGGCAATGTTCCGAAACAAATGGAATGGACGATAGACGAAATTGCAAACATACTTAATGTAGCCGATGTCGGAAAAATCCTGCACGAATATTTTTCAAACGGCAAAGGCTCCGACCCGATTATTCATTTTTACGAAACATTTTTGAGTGAATACAATCCGTCGGTGCGGGAAACGCGCGGAGTTTATTACACTCCCGAACCGGTTGTAAAATACATTGTCCATTCTGTCCATAATCTTCTTCAGAAAAAATTTAATAAGCCGGACGGGCTTGCATCTAAAAATATTACTGTGCTGGACCCCGCAGCCGGAACTCTCACTTTTTTAGCTGAGGCAACAAAACAAGCTGTAACAGAATTTCAAAATAAATACGGCGCTGGCGGTAAAAATAAATTTATTCAGGAACATATTCTCCAAAATTTTTATGCCCTCGAATTAATGATGGCACCGTATGCTGTTGGTCATCTCAAAATGGGATTTCTATTAGACGAACTCGGTTATCATTTGCAGGAAAACGACAGATTTAAATTATATCTCACAAACACTTTAGAGATGGAAGAGTTAGCACAGATAAATTTACCGGGGATGTCGGCAATTTCGGAAGAATCGCATCTTGCAGCAAAAGTTAAAAAGGAACAGCCGATATTGGTTATAGTCGGGAACCCTCCTTATTCAGTAAGTTCGCTGAACAAATCCGCTTTTATCGAAAAAGAAATGGAACTCTATAAGAAGGATGTCAGAAGCGAGCGGAACATTCAGCCGCTTTCGGACGACTATATTAAGTTTATACGATTTGCACAATGGAAAATTGAGAAAACCGGCTTCGGCGTAATTGGGATGATTACGAACAACTCGTATTTATCCGGCTTAATTCATCGTGGGATGCGCAAAAGATTGTTGGAAAGTTTTAACGAAATTTACATACTGAATTTACACGGAAGCAGCCGCATCGGCGAAACAAGTCCGGATGGAAGTAAAGACGAAAACATATTTGATATAATGCAAGGTGTAACAATTTCAATTTTTGTAAAACATCAAAAATCGGACGGACTTGGAAAAGTTTTTTATCAAGATGTTTACGGATTGAGAGAAAAGAAATACAATTATTTAGAGAAGAACAACACCGATACAACAAAATGGAAGAAGCTAACTCCTGCAGAACCATATTACTTTTTTGTTCAGAAAGATTTTGCACAATCAAGGCGCTATAACAAGTTTATATCGGTGAAGGATATATTTATAGAAAACTCGAGCGGTGTAAAAACTCATCGGGATCATTTTGTAATTGGATTTTCGAGCGACGAGCTAAAACAAAGATTAAGAACTTTCACGAGTAGTTTGGAAGATGCGATTGTAAAAAAAGCCCTTGGTTTAACCGATACTACAGATTTTAAATTGGGTAATGTGCGCAAAATATTAAAAGACATAAAATTACAAGAATTCGTCCGCCCATACACATATCGTCCATTCGATAACCGAAATATTTGTTATAAGTCAGAACTTATCGATAGAGATAGATATGAAATAATGAAACATTTCCTAAAACCAAACATCGGACTGTGTGTAACGCGACAATTAGCAGTAGAAGAATTTTCGCACGCTTTTGTTACAAATACAATCGCCGACATTTGCTGTGTTTCTATAAGAACAAAAGAAACCGGTTATATTTTCCCGTTATATTCATACGGTCATAAAAAAAATCCAAAACGAAAAACTTTGAAAAATGTTTTACTTCTTTTTGAACCCGAAACAGAATACGAAACCCGAACACCTAATATCTCAAAAACACTTTTAGATCAATTAAAAATCGCTTACAAAAAATCTCCGACTCCGGAACAGATGTTTTATTATGTTTATGGTGTAATGTATTCAACTGTTTACAGAAAAAAATACGCGGAGTTTTTAAAAATCGATTTCCCAAAGATTCCTTTTACATCCGACTTTAAACTATTCCAAAAGCTTTCAAGTTTAGGTGAAAAATTAGCCGGGCTTCATCTTCTATACTCAAAGCTATTAAATAAACCCGTCTCAAAATTTGAAGGTTCGGGCGATTCAGGAATCGAAAAAGTAACCTACGATCCAAAAACCAAACGTGTAAACATCAATTCTTCTCAATACTTTAGTGGTGTAAAATCTGAAGTGTGGGAATATCAAATTGGCGGTTATAAAGTTTGCAAGAAGTGGCTAAAAGACAGAAAAAGCCGGAAGTTATCGTTAGATGAAGTTCAAACATACTGCAAAATTATCACGGCATTAAGTTACACTATCGAAATCCAAAATCAAGTTGACAAAATTTATAATGATGTAGAGGAAAAACTTTTAACACACGTTTAGCTACCAACTGCAAACCGCCTACTGCCAATTGCCAACTACTTTCTGCCTTCTCCCTTTTCATTCACTACCGCTCTCTTCTGTCTCTCCTTCTTCCCAATATCTTTCTCAACGAATAATCTATTACCTGTAAACGGATCAATCTCGGTATAATACATTAACGCCGAATAAGTTGAAGGCAGCGGCGTAAATATCTGAACTTGTTCAGGGTTTGTATGAAGTTCCTCGGTTGCATATTTTTTTAATTTCTTCATATCGTTCTCGCTGCAACCCGGATGTGCGGCTATCAGGTAATAAGTTAAAAACTGTTTCTTCCCAATCTGTTTGTTTGTTTTATCAAACCGTTTTTTAAATTCTTCCAAATATTTCGTATCGGGTTTTCGCATTAACTTCAAAACATTTTTGTCGGTGTGTTCGGGGGCTACTTTAATCTGTCCCGACACGTGATGAGCCGCTAACTCCTGAATGTATTCATTTCCAAATTTTTTATCGTCGATTATCAAATCGTAACGCAAACCTGAAGCTACAAAAACTTTCTTAACACCATCAAGCTTTCTGATTTTTTTGAGTAATTTAATTTGCGGTTCGTGGCTAACGTTTAATTCGTTGCAGGTTTGCGGGAACGCACAATTTTTGTTTATGCACAAACCTGTATGCTTCTTAACTTTACAGATCATCCCAAACATATTCGCCGTCGGTCCACCGACATCGTGAATGTATCCTTTGAAGCCGGACAGTTCGGATAAAATTTTTGCTTCCCGCAAAATGGATGCTTCGCTTCTTGATACAATATTTTCTCCCTGATGAACACCTATCGAACAAAAATTACATTCGCCAAAACATCCTCTGTGTGTTGTTATCGAAAATCGAATTGTTTCCAGCGCCTTTACTTTTCCCTCTTTCCTGTAAAACGGATGAACGTCCCGCTCGTAATCGAGGTCATAAATTGTATCAAGCTCATCCTGTGAATATTGGTGAGCGGGAGGGTTTTGAATTACATACCTGTCGGCACACTTTTGATTTAATCCTCTCGCCGTTAACGAATCATTGTTGTTATAGAAAATATGAAACATTTCGATAAACTTTTTTTTGTCAGCCACTACATCGGCGAAAGAATGCAACGACAAAAATTTTTTTATCGGTTCTTTCGATATGTAACACAAGCCGCGAATCTCCAACGGATTTTCATTCTTGGAAAGCTTTTCAGCCAAATCTAAAACCGGTTTTTCTCCCATACCATAAACTAAATAATCGGCTTTGGCATCCAGCAAAATTGGTTTCCGGATTTTATCGTCCCAATAATCGTAGTGAGCAATTCTTCGCAGGCTTGCTTCAACTCCGCCTAAAACTATTGGTTTAGTTTTCTTAAAATGCTGCCTGATTAGATTCGAGTACACAATTACTGCTCTATCGGGTCGTTTCGTGTTCAAGCCACCGGGCGTAAAATCGTCGTTTCGCCTTCTTTTTTTAGATGCAGTAAAGTTTGCTACCATCGAATCAACGCATCCCGAAGTAACTCCCCAAAATAATTTCGGCTCGCCGAGTCGGTTAATATCAATATCCGACTTTATATCCGGTTGAGCAATTATTCCGACCTTATATCCATATTTCATCAACAATTTTCCGATGATGGCGGCGCCGTTATAAGAGCTGTCGATGTAAGTATCGCCACTAACAAGAATTACATCCAACTCTTTCCAACCTAATTTCTTTATTTCTTCTTTTGTAGTCGGTATAAACATTGGTTTAATATAAATTCAAAAATCATATATTACAAAACTAAAAAAATATTTCTTATATTTGATAAGAAATATGGATTTAAAAAACATAAAATTGAAGCTCAAAATATTTTTAAAGATGATTGGTCTATTTAAACCACTCCGCTCGTTATATAATTTTGTATTTCTCTTCAATGCTGAATCCGAGTTAACATTTTCGGGTTTGACTGCAAGATTTTCAACACCATCTTTTAAAATAAAAGAAGATGTCGAATCGCTTTTGGGGGAATCGGAAGTTTTAAAAACTTTTTTAGAAAAACTACAACCGAATGATACTGTGTGGGATATCGGAGCGAGTTATGGAATTTATACCATCTTTTCTTCTCTAAAAGTTAATAAGGGAAATGTTTTTGCTTTCGAACCGGAAAAATCCACTTATAAACTTCTCGCCAAAAATATTCAACTAAATAATTTAAAGAATGTAACTCCTTTGCAGATGGCGCTTGGCGAATCTGAAGGTATAGCCGAATTACATACTTCCGAATCAGCCAACATCGGAACACACAGTCTGGCTGTGCGCACCGACTACCCGGTTTCAGGGAAAGGACAAAAAATTCAGATTCAAAAAAGCGATGAGTTAATAAGGCGTGGTTCGATCCTTTCGCCGCAGGTTATCAAGATTGACGTTGAAGGCGCCGAGTTAAATGTATTGCGTGGAATGGAAAACATTTTATCTTCGCCGGTATTACGAGTAGTACAGATCGAAATTCATCCAAACATACTTCCACTTTTGGGGGAGACACAAGAAAATATTTTTATGCTAATGGAATTGAACAGCTTCGTCACAACCAAATCAGTTCAAAGAGGGACTGAGCTTGAGGTGCTGTTTGAAAAATCAATGCTTGCAAAATCTTAAATTTTGAGTTACATTTCGTTTACAATGGACGACCAGTTTTACAGAAAAGAAAATCCGACTTGGCGGCAACCCGAACGATGGATCAAAAAGCTTTTTAAAAATAAGCTTTTTAAATGGGGAATTATTCCGTTTTTGATTCTTATTACCTTTTTCTTCATCAGCGACAAAGGACCCTTGAAACGATCTCAGCTTGAACAAGAGAAAAAAATGTGGATTGAAAGAATTAAAGAAGCAAACGAAGAACAGAAACGGCTTCAGCAGGAATCGAAGTCGCTCGATAAAGATAAATTCGCTATTGAAAAAGCAGCTCGCGAAAAACACGGAATGGTGAAAGAAGGAGACACGATTTACAAGCTGAAAGAAAGCGACGCTAAATGACAAAAACCAAATATTACAAAACTCAAAATAACTTTTCTGAATTTTACAGTTTTATTTCAGAAAATTTACAGGAGTATGAAAAAAAAACAAATTCAAAAAATGAAAAGATTTATGATATCCGTGAAAGAACATTTAGATTTGCCCAAAGGATTTTGGAAATCACAGAAATGTTACCTAAAACCGTTGAATGTGTCGTAATACGAACTCAATTAGTAAAAGCTGGTACATCAACAGGTGCCAATGTTGAAGAAGGAGATGGATGCGTAACTAAAAAGGACTTTGCAAACAAATTTACAATTGCGAGAAAAGAAGCCAAAGAATCAAGATATTGGTTAAGGCTTATCAGCGGGAAATACATAAAAGCGGAACTTCTTGAAAACGATATTATAGAATCACAAGAAATAATAAAAATCTTAAGTTCGATAATAAATAAAACCAAATCGCCACAAAGATAAATTCGCCATTTTGTATTTTGTTTTTGCCTTTGGGATTTATTTGGTAGTATTTGAAATTTGGATTTACATACTTGGAATTATTTAACAACACATATCAAAAAAGTAACAAGGCGGGATTAAGTCCATTAGCCGAACGAGCACGTCCGAAAACTTTGGATGAGTTTGTTGGGCAGGCACATTTGCTTGGCGAAGCGATGCCGTTGCGGGTTTTAATCGAGCACGATGAGCTTCCCTCTATAATATTTTGGGGACCGCCGGGGTGCGGCAAAACCACACTCGCGCGTATCGTTGCAAACCACACAAAAGCCGATTTTTTTCAACTCAGTGCAGTTTCGTCAGGAGTAAAAGATGTTCGCACTGTTATTGAGCGGGCAGAAGCAAACCGCAAACATTTCAATAAAAAGACAATACTTTTCATCGACGAAATCCATCGCTTCAACAAAGCACAGCAAGATGCACTTCTTCACAGCGTTGAAGATGGCGTGATAACACTAATCGGCGCTACAACTGAAAATCCTTCTTTCGAGGTCATCTCACCACTTCTATCGCGATGCAAAGTTTATGTGCTTGAGCCTCTCGCGAAAGTTGAACTCATCCAAATATTAAATCAAGCTGTCGATGGTGATGAATTTCTAAAAAAACAAAAGCTGCAATTTCCGGATGATGTGATCGACCATCTTATTTTACTTTCAGGCGGTGATGCACGAATTTTATTAAATGGAATTGAAACAAGTGTACAGCTAACCAAGCAAAACAAAACAGGCGAAAAAGTTCTTACAAAAAAAATTATCGAGGCAGCATTTCAACGGAAGGCAATCAAGTACGATAAAGCAGGCGAGGAACATTATAACATAATTTCAGCATTCATAAAAAGTATTCGCGGCAGCGATCCCGACGCTGCGGTTTATTGGCTCGCCCGAATGTTAGAAGCCGGCGAAGACCCGAAATTCATTGCCCGCAGAATGATTGTGCTTGCATCGGAAGACATCGGCAATGCCGACCCGTATTCACTTACGTTGGCTACAAGTTGTTTCACTGCCGTCGATTACATCGGTATGCCGGAAGCCCGTATCGTGCTTTCACAAACTGCCAC
The DNA here is from genome assembly GCA_947085405.1 of uncultured Ignavibacteriota bacterium. Classification (GTDB taxonomy): domain Bacteria; phylum Bacteroidota; class Ignavibacteria; order UBA10030; family BY39; genus JASEGV01. The sequence goes on along the minus strand of CAMTWO010000024.1, from coordinate 56,788 downwards.
TTATCTGGCATCTGTTCCGAAAAGCAACGCTTCGTACACTGCCATCGAAAAAGCAATGGCTGACGTGCGAAACTTGCCGAACGAGGCAGTGCCGCTTCACATCCGCAACGCCCCGACAAAATTGATGGAAGAACTTGGATATTCAAAAGATTATAAGTATGCCCACAATTACGAAGACGGTTTTGTGGAAATGCAGTTCCTTCCCGATAATTTAAAAGACAAAATTTATTACAAGCCGACCGATTATGGAAGAGAGAAAACTTTGAGAGAAAGATTAAACCAACTTTGGAAGAAAAAGAAAAGATGAAACGCAATCTCGCAATCGGCATTGACATCGGCGCTACGACTATTAAAGGCGGAGTTGTGGATATCGTCGAAAGTAAAATTCTTTCACAGCAAAAAGTTGATACGTTTGCATTACGAGGACCGAGTGCTGTTTTACAACAATTGAACGTAATCATCAAGGAATTGATGTTAGAATATCGGTACGATGAATTTACCGGTATCGGAATCGGGGCGCCCGGAATTGTTGAGAACGATAACAGCACAGTAAAGAATCCACCCAATTTTACAGATTGGACTGAAGTGAATTTAGGTGAAGTAATCAAAAAGGAATTTAATCTTCCAGTAGTTGTAGAGAACGATGCAAATGCAGCCGCACTCGGTGAGGCTAAATTTGGAGCTGGAATCGACTATCAAAATTTTTTATTCGTTATTTGGGGAACTGGTGTTGGCGGCGGTATTATACTCGATAACAAAATTTACCGCGGTCCTTTTGGCGGTGCCGGCGAAATCGGACATACAACTATCGATTACAACGGACCTTTGTGTAATTGTGGAAATCGCGGCTGCATCGAAAGTTACATCGGACAGCGATATCTTTCCGAGCGAACGCGGCAAAAACTTGAGCAGCTGCCTAAAGAAGCACCGCAATCAAAAATTATTCAGCTTGTAAAAGGTAACCTTGGTTTGATTGAGCCGTATATTATTTCAGTCGCAGCGGAACAAGACGATCCGTTTGCAAAAGAAATATTATCAGAAGCCGGTAATTTGTTAGGAGTTGCAATAGCTTCGATATTGAACGTGCTTGATTTAAGAATTGTAGTCGTTGGCGGCGGGATTTCGGCGGCGGGCGAATATGTTTTTAATGCGATTACAAAATCTGTACGCAGCAGAGTTTTAACTTCTATCAAGCCCGATGTGAAAGTGATACCTGCAAAACTTGGCAATACTGCAGGAGTTTTTGGCGCCGCAAGTCTTGTGATGAATAAATGAATAACGAAAATCATTAATGTTTCATAATTTTTTAAATATTTTACTCTTAATTTTAGTTCTATCAATAACCAATCTCAACACGACTTATCTTTGGGGGATGGAAAATAGATCTGTTGATTCTATTTTTACCCCACAATCAAGTGTGATTGCAGATACAACATTAGTTCAAGACACTCTCAAAACCGAAATAGCCCCGCGCCAATCCGGTATCGACACGACCATCACATATTCTTCTACAGATTCTATCGTCTATTCAATCTCCAACCGCAAGATGATGCTATATGGTAAATCGAACATCAAATATAAATTGATGGAGTTGAAATCGGAACGTATCAATATCAACTGGCACACAGCGATGATGAATGCACATGGCATCATCGACACCGCAGATACGACCGGTAAAAAATATGCCGGCACGCCGATAATGATTGACGGCGGCGAGGAATTCAGAGGACACGAGCTTTTATACAACTTCAAAACTCAGAAAGGCAACATTAAACTCGCCGACACAAAATCGGACGAAGGTATTTACTACGGCAGCCGGGTTAAAAAGATGAGCAAAGATGTGCTATTCATCGCCGATGGTAAATACACCACTTGCGATAAAGACCAACCGCACTTTTATTTTCTATCCCCAAAAATGAAAATGATTGTGCGCGACAAAGTAATTGCAGAACCGATTTACTTTCACATTGCGGATGTTCCGGTGTTTGCACTTCCCTTTGGAGTTTTTCCGAGTAAATCGGGAAGACGTTCAGGTTTCTTCGCTCCGGCTTATGGCGATAACGCAACCTACGGACGATTTCTCAGAAAAATCGGTTACTACTGGGCGATGAGCGACTACACCGATTTGGCTTTGCACGGCGATTGGTACACAAACGGAAGCTACATCGTAAATTCTGAATTCAATTACATACTCCGTTATAAATTTAGCGGCGGAATTTCAGGAGCGTACAAACGATTTATTACATCTGAAAAGAACGATCCAAATTATTCAATAGATGAAGGCTACAACTTAAACCTGCGGCACAATCAAGAAATTGATCCGACGATGCGTGCTGATGTAAATTTTTCATTTATGAGTAATAATAATTTTAGATTAACTAACTCTTTATCGGAAGCGTTACAGCAAACGATATATTCAAATGCTACAATCTCAAAATCCTGGGAAGGAACAAAAAATAGCGGCTCAATGAACTTATCGCGAACACAAAATTTAACAAACGGAAGAATTGATGAAATATTGCCCGCCATCAGTTTCAATCGAAGTATGAGTTATCCATTTCGCAGAAAAAAAGTAATCGGAGATCTTCTTTGGTATGAACAAATCGGATATAATTACCAGGCAAATTCTTCTAACAGCCGGGCAAAAATTCCTGTAACAGTTCCGGTCGTAAATATTGAAACTTTCAGACGCGATAATCGACAAGCATTAAATCAAAGTTCCGGCATTAGCATATCGCCAAAATTCGGATATATCTCTGTTACACCAAGCTTGTCGTTCCGTGATGAACGAAGGCAGAGCAATAATTTTGTTCCGATACTCAATACAGCCGATAGCACTCTGCAGGAAATAAACGAAAGAGATTATTATTTTGCCGGGTTTATTTCGTCGGGCGTTTCGGCAAATACACGTGTGTACGGAATTGTTCAACCGAATGTTTTGGGCGTTACAGCATTCCGCCACACAGTTACGCCAAACCTTGCATTCAATTATTCAAAACAGATGTATGGGAAGAATATTACTAAAGGACAGATGCTTGCAAGCTTCGACGTTGGAAATCAGTTCGAAATGAAATTGAAACCGAAAGCCGAAGAGCAGGAAGAACAAAAAATTCAACTGCTGAATGTTGGTGCAAATGTTTCCTACAATTTTTCAGCCGACAGTTTAAATTTATCGAACGTCGGAGTTGGTTACCGGACAAGTATTGGTGAATTATTGAACTTCAGCGGCTCAAGCAGTTTTAATTTGTATAAATTTGATGAAACGTCAAACCGGTTGGTTAATAAGTTTATGATAAGCGAGGGTAAGTTAGCACGTTTGGAAAATTTCTCCCTTAGTTTATCAACTTCGCTTTCGGGAGATAGGAAGCAAAAAGCCGGTGGATTATCGGAAACCGATACTGTTCAACAACGCAAAAGCGGATATCAGGGCTTATACCAGCGGGATGAACCGGATTTCTCAATCCCATGGCGGCTATCTTTTAGCTGGAATTTTTCTGAAAGTTATATACCAAGAGCAAAACACCGATCAGCAAATATATCAACATCTCTCGAATTTAATCTTACAGAAAATTGGAAATTCAGAATGAACGGCAATTACGATTTGATACGAAAAGAAATTTCAGCACCGAGTATAAGTATCGACCGCGACCTGCATTGCTGGGTTATGAATTTCGAATGGGTTCCTATGGGTAACTACAAGCATTACAAACTTGAAATACGTGTGAAAGCTTCGCAGTTGCAAGACGTGAAGATTACAAAGCAGAGGACGACGTATTAGGATGGTTCGACTCACCACAAGTTTGGGAATTTGGAATGCATGATTGATTATTAAATTAATTATGAATAAATTTTAAGTGAATAATTAAAGGATTAATATGAATTTACTCGATCAAATTTCGGTTGACCAAAACGTATGTCATGGTAAAGCCTGCATTAAAGGAACAAGGATAATGGTTTCTATAATTTTGGATAACATTGCGGCTGGCGTTAGTAATGAAGAATTATTAAAAAGTTATCCTTCATTAACAATGGAGGGGATAAGGGCAGCACTCGCATATGCTGCTGATATTGCTAAGGAACGAATAATTATAACAAAAATTTCCGCATAACTGTGATTTTCAAATTAGATGAAAATTTACCTGTCGAATTAGCTGATTTATTAAAATCCGAAAATTGGGAAGCTTGCACAGTTTATGAAGAACATTTAAGCGGAAAACCTGATTCAACAATTGCTGATATTTGCAAAAAAGAGAAAAAGGTTTTAGTTAGCCTTGATTTAGATTTTTCTGACATAAGAACTTATCCCCCGAAAGAATACAATGGAATTATTGTTCTGAGACTAATAAAATCCGATAAATTATATGTATTAGAAGTCTTCAAAAACTTACTCAAACTTTTAATAAAAGAAGAAATTGTCGGCAAGCTTTGGGTTGTGGAAGAAACAAGAATTCGTATACGAGAAGAATAAAAGCTTCGCAGTTGCAAGACGTGAAGATTACAAAGCAGAGGACGACGTATTAGGATGGTTCGACTTCGCTCACCACAAGTTTGGGATTTTTCAACGACTAAGTTCTCGTAATATTGCTCTGCTTCGTGCCTGAAGTGCCGGACCAAAGTATGGCTGCATATTTTCGATTACCAATTTCAGTTCATTTCTAAGTCCCTTTTCTCGTTTTGCAGCGTTCATCAATAACGGCAATAGGAACTTTGAGGGAGTTAAGATAATCAAAACGCACAATATTCTTTTTGAACTAATAAATCCGTAAATTTAGTAAAAGTCTTTAGAGGTTTATCATGAAATTTGTGGCTGATACGATGCTCGAGAAATTAGCCCGTTGGCTTCGCCTTATAGGAAACGATGTTGTTTACGATTCCTCTAAATCGCTTAAAGAACTGGTAGATATAAGCAACAGCGAGGATCGGGTGTTTCTAACTCGTCGGAAATCTTTTCCCGAGAGCATCACACCGGTTACTCTTTACGACATCTGCAGCGAAAACTTTGACGTTCAGATGAAACGTGTTATTGCTCAGTTTGGTTTAGATACAACCACAAAACTTTTTTCACGATGTGTTGAATGTAATGTAGAAGTAGAAAAAGTCATTGATAAGGAAACTGTCAAAAGTAGAGTCCCGCAACGGTCGTGGGAAGGGTTTACTGAGTTTTACGAATGCCCGAAATGCAAGAAGGTATTTTGGAAAGGGGCGCATATAACTAATACCACGAAAAAATTAAGTCGGATTTTGGATAAGAAAATTTAATATACTTTATTATAGGAGAATAGTATGGAACTAAAAATTGTAAAAATTGAAAAGCCAGCCGATATGAACTTCATACTCGGGCAGGCGCATTTTATAAAAACTGTCGAAGATATTTACGAAGCTGTGGTTTCGACAAACCCTAATATCAAATTCGGTCTTGCGTTTTGTGAAGCGTCAGGTCCGTCGCTCGCAAGATATATCGGTAATGACCAAAACCTAATCGAAATTGCAAAGAAGAATGCTTTGATTTTATCCGCCGGTCATTCATTCGTTTTGTTTATGGAAAATGGTTTTCCGATAAACATTCTCAACACAATTAAAATGGTGCCTGAAGTTTGCCATATCTTTTGTGCGACCGCTAATCCAGTCGAAGTAATAATCGCAGAAACCGAACAAGGTCGTGGAATCCTTGGCGTTATCGACGGATTAAAAACAAAGGGTATCGAAACTGACGACGATATTAAATTCAGAAAAGATTTTCTAAGAAAAATCGGCTATAAATTATAAAGGATGTTTTATGAAGCTTCAAACAATAACAGCTCATTTCGATGGTAAAAATATTTGTCCTGATGAGCCTATTGATCTGACACCAAACACGAAACTTTTAATTACTGTTCTATCAGAAAAGTTAGAGGTTGACCGTAGTGACTGGGCAACTCTTTCTATGATATCGCTTGAGAGATCCTATGGGGAAAACGACCCGGAATACAAGATTGCAAAAATTAAAGAACCAAACCCTGAATATCGAAAATGAAGGAAGGAAACATTATACTCACGCCAATTCCACAAGCAGACGGAAAAGTCAAATACCATCCTGCCGTTATTCTACGTGAATTTCCATCTCCTTACCGTGATGTTTTAGTCTGTGGAATAAGCACACAGATACATCTGTATATTGAGAATTTCGATGAAACAATAGCAACATCAGATGATGACTTCGTCAAGAGTGGATTGTTAAATCAATCCCTTATCAGGCTTGGTTTTCTTGCAGTAATTCCCATTAGAAATATAGCCGGTGCCATTGGAGAAATTTCAACTGATCGACACAAACGATTATTGATAAAATTAAGTGAGTATTTGTTGAAGAGTATTAAATAAATTATTTATTAAGAATAAAATGGATTTATTATGAGTAATCGTTCAAATATTAAGGCACCAACTGGAACTCAAATCTCCTGCAAGGGATGGATACAGGAAGCCGCACTTCGTATGTTAATGAACAACCTTGATGCGGAAGTTGCAGAAAAACCGGAAGAACTTATAGTTTACGGTGGAACAGGAAAAGCTGCCCGAAACTGGGAATGCTACGATGCAATTATTCGCAGCTTGAAAGAACTTGAAAATGATGAAACGCTTCTCGTTCAATCCGGAAAACCTGTCGGAATTTTTAAAACCCACACCGATGCACCGCGAGTTCTGATTTCTAATTCTATGCTCGTTCCGCATTGGGCTACGTGGGATGAGTTCCGTCGGTTGGAAGGACTCGGTTTAACAATGTACGGACAAATGACAGCCGGAAGCTGGATTTATATTGGCTCGCAAGGAATTCTGCAAGGCACTTATGAAACATTTGTGGAATGCGGTAACAAATACTTTGGCGGAAATCTTTCAGGAAAATTCATACTCACTGCCGGTCTTGGCGGAATGGGTGGCGCTCAACCTCTTGCCGCGACAATGAACGGTGCTGTAATTCTTGTAATCGAAGTGGATCGAGTAAGAATCGAGAAACGTTTAAAAACCGGCTACCTCGATAAAACTACAGACAATCTCGATGAAGCGCTCAAACTTATTCTCGATGCGAAAGCGAAAAAGGAAGCGCTCAGTGTCGGATTGTTGGGTAATGCTGCAGAAGTTTTACCGGAGATTGTTAAACGCGGAATTGTTCCTGATATTCTCACCGACCAAACATCCGCACACGACACGCTAAATGGTTACGTGCCCGCAGGAATCTCATATCAGCAAGCTCTTGCACTTCGACAAAGCGATCCACAAAAATATATTGCAATGACACGCATTTCAATTGTCGAACATCTACTGGCAATGATCGAACTTCAAAAGCGGGGAGCTGTAACTTTCGATTATGGCAACAACATACGCGGCGAAGCTTTTGCAAACGGCGTGATGAATGCTTTCGATATTCCCGGCTTCGTGCCTGAATATATCCGTCCGCTTTTCTGCGACGGAAAAGGTCCTTTCCGCTGGGCTGCGCTTTCAGGCGACCCTGAAGATATTTACAGAACCGATAGAGCGATTATAGAAACATTTCCGGAAAATAAACCTCTCATTCGTTGGATTGAAACGGCACAGAAGCGAATCAATTTTCAAGGATTGCCTGCACGAATTTGTTGGCTCGGTTATGGTGAGCGAGCAAAGATGGGCAAAATTTTTAACGACCTTGTTGCAAGAGGAGAAGTCAAAGCCCCGATTGTAATTGGGCGAGATCATCTCGACTGTGGCTCAGTTGCATCCCCGAATCGCGAAACGGAAAAAATGAAAGACGGCAGCGATGCAATTGCCGATTGGCCCATTCTTAACGCTCTGCTGAATGCGGTCGGAGGTGCGAGCTGGGTAAGTGTTCATCACGGCGGCGGCGTTGGTATTGGAATGTCGATTCACGCGGGAATGGTTGTAGTTGCAGACGGGACGAAAGAAGCCGAACGCCGGCTTGACCGCGTTCTAACATACGACCCCGGAATGGGAATCATCCGTCATGCTGATGCCGGTTACGAACGTGCGATTGATAATGCTAAAAAGTTTAATGTAAAAGTACCGATGATGAAATGTTGATTTTATTGATTATAACCGTTGAATCTTATCCTAAAACTGAAGTAAAAAAGGGTAACTTATATATTTTCAACAAAAAACTTGATTATTTCAAAAATAAGCATTATACTTTAAACAAAATAAAGGAGGTTTGTTATGACAGAACCTAAAATAGCTCAGAAAGCTCCAATTGTTTTAGAGCTTGAGCCAGGAAAATATTATTGGTGCGCTTGTGGTTTATCCACTAACCAGCCATTCTGCAATGGAGCGCATAAAACTACCGATATCAAACCGGAAATGTTTGAGTTAACTGAGAAATCTAAGATCGCTCTTTGCGGCTGCAAGCACACGAAGAACAAACCTAAATGCGACGGTACACATAAAACGCTGTAAATAAATAGATGCAAATTTTTTTAACTCATAAAGATCGTTTAATTTTAGGCGGCAATGGCGGTTATCCGAACTCTGTTATTGAAGTCGATAAAGAGGGAAACCAGAAGAAGCACGAAATCAGTGAAAAGTTTAGCCGTCCGTGGATTAAGCATCATTTTCTAACACAAATTTTACGCGACACAGGTACGACCGATTCGATAGAGACTCGTAATAAAAATCTGATAGAGGTATTAAAAACCACACTACCTTTAGCAGAAAATTCTTATTCCGAATCTTCGTTAGGATGTTGGCGACAATTTCTTGAATCAACTTTCAGAACAACCGAAGCCGCCTGGTATTCAGGTAACCGAAAAATATTCCTGAAAGAAAAATTTGATAAAGCAGTCGAACAATTAGAAATCGATGTTCCCCTCTCAAATAATCAGCGCAGTTTTCTTTTTTTAGACGAGATGCGTTTCCTCCGTAGGTTACCCAAAATTCCTATCAAGCTTTTTTTTGCAATCTCACAAAATTACTTACTTGAACTTTTCGAAATTCTAAAACAGACAATTATCCAAAATCCTCACAACCGCGATATCGAGCAATTGATGTACCTTTTTTACAAAGGGTTTGATAACATTGCGGAATTGATAGAATTCGCCCGCGACTTAAACCGTAACGAATATGTTGAGTGGATTTACTGGGCAGAAGACGACAAGAGAAGCATGGCTGAAATCAAACGGTCTGAAAACGATTTCAAATCGGCTTTTTATTTTTACGATTCAGCGAATCTAACACCGGCAGAGTATAAAGAAATTGCAGAATGGTATTTAGCCGAGAACGAATATAAACTCGCTTACCATTTTTATTATAAAGGCAAAGAGTTTGAAATTGCCCTCGATATATTACAGAACATAGGAATAAAAGAGTTTGCCTCTTTAACATCGATGCGGCAATTTTCAAACTCGTTGAACAGCGATTTAACCGATGCCGCTGTTAAAAATATGTTCGAGCAAGAGCTTGAAACATTACGCGGCTTCAACAGGATTCGCTCTAACGAAGCATATCAAAAAGTTGCTTCGGTTCCGGCGGCTCGTTTCGATAGAGAGACTGTCGAGAATAAATACGCATTCGGTGAATTAACAGAAGAAGAATATGTACGCTTGATTACACAACTTCGCGATAGACGTCATTAATTAATTTCAGGGTTAAAGTATGGCACAAACAATATCTATTAAAATTGGAGTCGAGAGATGTATCCACTGCGGACACAAGTGGATCGACTATTCGCAATCGCGCGAGTTCTGCTATATGTGTGGCAGGAAGAACATTTCGGAAACTCTCTCACTTTCCGACATAAAAAATGCAATCTCTGCACTCCGCAACGAAGATAAACAATATTTAGACAAGCACACCAAACGAGCTGCAGTTTTAAAACAGCGATACCGCGAAACTACCGATTTATATTTAGTCCGCGCTAAAGACATTTTTGCTAAAATACAACCATACTATTATCAGGGCGCAGTTTCAGAGAAGGTAGTTGAACAATTGATATTTTGCTTCCGTTTGTTTTCCGAAACCGGCTTACAAAAATCGGCTGCAAGCTGTGCTTATATGATAGCCACGGCATATTTGCAGCGCGGCATCGAAAAAGAAATTCAGAGGATTGAAGATCTGGGCGACCTGATTGCGGCGCGGCAATGGTTTTTACGTCTTGACGCTAAAGAATGGGAAGCCGCTATCAATCTGCATGTCGGTGAAAAAGCGATGGCAACTATAAGCACCGACCCGGCACTTCTGCAAACAATGATGCAAATTGCCTTATGGCATTTTTATCGTGCACGGAACTTTTACTTTGATAAAAAAGCCTCGCAACTTGTTGAACGAATACAATTCGATATTGATCAAACAACCAAACTTCTTTCGTCATATACACGTGGTTTATCGGAAATTGAAGCTGCTAAAATTTCCGCTTACGGAAACGAAAGTCAGGGTGCCGAAATCCGAAAAGGTCTCGAATCTTTAGGTAGCTCACTGAGTTATGGCTTGGAGGTTTTCGGAGAAAATATCGAGCAAGCCGGCGGAAGCTTGAATCGGGCACTTCAAAGTATGGTGGGACTCCTCAGTGCAAGTTTGAGCCATACAGCTTATGCAATCACTTCTGCGATGGGTAAACCAAATAAGATTTTAAGAGATAGCGTGATAGATATTGGAAGAATGATTAACGCAAGCTCTCAGGCATTAACTCCCGAAACTTCGAAGTCGATAAACGACCTCGGCACAAAGTTAGCCAAAAGCACAGCCAATAAAAACATGCTGCGGAAGATTGTGTCGAACGATAACTTCAAGAATCTTACCGATTCGATAATTCCAAACACACAAAAAGCGATTGATAATATCGGTAACCTCGATCAGCCCTCTGAAAAATCGCCCGACAGTTTATTAGATACATTGGTAATCGAGGGAATGGATTCGGTGATATATCAAATGGAGAAAAGAAATTAATTAACAATAATAAATTATACTTAAGGAGATTACATGCATAGTGTTGGACATATAGAATTACCAACAACTGATTTTAAGATGACACAAAAGTTTTTCGGAAAATTATTCGGTTGGAAATTTGAGGAAGTGCCCGATTGGGATTACATGCTTTTTTATGCACCACAAAAGCCACACGGTGGATTTTATAAAGTGAAGAAAATGGCAAAGAAGCATGCGGTATTGATTTACATCGAGGTAGATTCTATTGATATAAAATTAAAAGAGATTAAAAAACTAAAAGGAAAAGTTGTAGTTCCGAAATCTCCGATTGCTCAGATGGGCTGGTGGGCAAAGTTTGAAACTCCCGACGGCTGCCAGTTGGCACTTTGGGAAAGTGCGAAGAAGAAGTAAGTAGTATTAAATAATTTTTTTTAAGCCAACTTGGCGAGGGCTGAGTTGGCTTTTTTATTAATTCGCGAGTATGGATTTAACGTGTGATATGGTCTGATGATAATACCACAAACTTGTAGGAAGCTGTTAGTTAATCCTATTTTTACTAAAACTGAAAACTAATTACAGCACCAATCCCAGCTAAACATTTATCTTGAGTTACACTTGCTTTGATTAAGAAACCTAAAAATTTAGGTACAAACATGTATTTAAATTCCATACCATATTTGGGGGAAATTTTTGATGAGTCTTCTTTCTTGTCAGAAGAAGTGTGGTATGTTAAACCGGCATATATGTCCCATCTAAAATGTTTCCCTCCCGTTGTTGAACGCGCAAGAATATTATAGTCTGTGAAAGGACCTTCTACTGATTCAAATCCTAGTATTGCGTAATACTCAATACCTGTTCTGATACCTACACTCGTTTTTTTTGTTATTGCGAAGAGATCATAATCAACTGAGCCTGAGATACCAGCACTTGAAAATATCATTATAACACCATCTAATTGGATACTTCTAAAGCCGGGGGTAAAAACTTCGATGGTATCTATTTCTGAATTATTTTCATTCCCAAGGGCAAGAACATGACTGGAGAAAATCAACAAACTAAAAGTAAGGGGTAAATAATATTTGGCTTTACTCATATTTTCAGTGCTATTTTCATTAATATATTAATTCAAAGTGTACTTATCAAGTATTTTTAATCCTTCAGTATTTTGAATTCCAAATTGCAGTTATTATATTACAGTTGAACAATTGCTCAATCGTTAATATGAAAGAATAAATATGGCTAAACCAATCCCCGTTTGCAAAATTGGAATTGTGCACAAAGACAAAGTTAAATCTGCCCAGAGTGCAATCAAAAACGAACAAAATATTTTAGAAGCTTCCGAAATCTTTAAAATACTGAGCGACCCTACCCGCTTAAAAATTGTAATGTCATTAGCAAAAGAAGAACTCTGTGTTTGCGACATCGCAGCTCTTCTCAACTTAACTGAGTCTGCAATTTCACACCAGCTTCGTCTGCTTAAAAACTCCCGAATTGTAAAACATCGGCGCGATGGCAAAATGGCTTATTATACAATAGACGATGAGCATATTGAAGATTTAATAAAAGCTGCTTTACGGCATACAACGGAGTAAGCTGTATGAGTAAAAAAAGTAAAAATACACTTCTGTATGTGAAAGGAGTTTGCTGCGCGGAAGAAGAGGTTGTTGTGCGAAAAAAACTTTCTTCAACCGACGGTATTGATCAATTTAACTTCAACATCATCACGCAACGATTAAGCGTAACACATACTTGCCCGGAAGAAAAAATTATTAACGTGCTCAACTCAGCCGGCTTTAAAGCTCAAAGGTTTGAAACTTCTGTTAAGCCAAAAAATTTATGGGCGAAATATTCTAATTTATTTTTTACAACCACTGCAGGTTTCTTAACTTTCTTGGGTATCGTGTTAAGTTATTTCGGAGTAACTCAGTCGGTAACTATAGTAATTTTCGTTGCAGCAATATGCAGCGGCGGATGGCAGATTGCCATAAAGGGGTACAGGGCAGTTGTCAATCTTGCGTTAGACATGAACTTTCTTATGTCCGTTGCAACAATCGGTGCTGTAATAATCGGTGAGTTTGCTGAAGCAGCGGCGGTAATATTTATGTTTTCGTTAGCTTTGTTACTCGAATCGTACAGCATCGAACGAACTCGTAATGCGATCCGATCGCTAATGGAACTTTCGCCTCAAACTGCCTCTGTTAAAAACGGCAACGGGGAGATTACAAAAAAAGTTGAAGATATTAATATCGGAGAAATAATTATTGTTCGCCCCGGCGAGAGAGTTTCGCTTGATGGAATTATTACTCACGGAAAAACATCAGTGAACGAATCACTTATAACCGGCGAATCGCTGCCGGTTTTTAAAAGCGAAAGTGATTCCGTATATGCCGGCACCATTAATGGCAAAGGAGTTATTGAGTTTCAAGTTACACATAGTTATCGCGATACTAAATTAGCACACATCATTCATCTTGTTGAAGAGGCACAATCGGAGAAATCCAAAAGTCAAACATTTATCGAAAAGTTTGCTCGCTACTATACTCCGTCGGTAGTTATTATCGCAATTATAATTGCGATTTTCCCGCCGCTCTTCTTTTCTCAACCTTTCAGCGAATGGTTTTACCGCTCATTAGTAATGCTTGTAATCGCTTGTCCCTGCGCTCTCGTAATCTCAACGCCGGTAACGATTGTAAGCGGAATAACAAGCGCTGCTCGCAACGGAGTTCTTATAAAAGGCGGCAGATATTTGGAAGAAATCGGTAAAATATCTGCAATCGCGATTGATAAAACTGGCACTTTAACGGAAGGTAAGCCAAAAGTTGTTGATGTGGTTCCTTTGAATTCAGTTTCTAATACTGAACTTTTAAGGATTGCTGCAGCAATTGAAGCAAAGTCGGAACATCCGTTAGCTGCGGCAATTGAACTGAAAGCAATCGAAGAAGATATATCATTTCAAGATATTGTCGTTCATGAGTTTGAATCGTTTCCGGGAAAAGGTATTAAAGGAGTTGTCGAGGGAAAAACATATATACTCGGCAATCACAATTTTTGTGAAGAACTGCAAGCGTGCAACAATCAAGTGGAGAGTAAACTTCATCAATTAGAGAACGAGGGAAAGACTGTTGTAGTTATAATTGAAGACAACATTCCTGTTGGAGTTATCTCTGTTGTAGATACTGCGCGGGAAGAAAGTAAACAAGCGATATCGCTTCTTCACAATGCTGGCATCAAAAAAGTTATCATGCTTACAGGCGACAACGAATCAACAGCCCGCTCGATTGCCAGCGAACTTGGCATCGACGATGTGCGTTCACAATTACTCCCCGAACATAAAGTTGAAGCGATTAATGAGTTAAAAAATATTTATGGAAATGTCGGTATGGTAGGCGACGGCGTAAACGACGCGCCTGCTTTGGCAGCAGCAACAATTGGAATTGCAATGGGAACAGCCGGAACTGATGCCGCTATCGAAACTTCGAACATCGTGTTGATGTCGGATAACCTCTCGAAAGTTTCTGAAACTATTGAGTTATCCAGAAAAACACTTCGAATTATTAAGCAGAACATCACGATCGCATTAGTAACGAAAGGAATATTTTTGATATTGGGTGCATCGGGTATTGCAACTTTGTGGCTTGCAATATTGGCTGACGATGGAGCGGCGCTATTAGTTATTCTAAACGGTTTGAGGTTGCTGAAGGGGAAGGTTTAAAAATGATAATTATTGTGGGAACATCAATTTATTCCTTCCACCCTATCGGCAAATACATTCACAAGCTTATATTTTTCACTTGTATTTTTGATTGGCTCCCATGCCAGAGACAAGACATCAAAAAATCTTTTCATCTTTAAGTTACCAAATTTTATATGGATTACTTTCGGAGGAGGTTCAGATAAAAGTATTCGATTCGAAAAATCACTGTCCTTAGTAATAATCGTTAGGTTGTTAGTTTTGGAATAATCCCATACTTGAGAATCAGTCTATGTTTCATTTATATCTTTCAGATGTATAAACTCTTCGCCCTTCCATAAAGAAAAATAATAAGGCAGATTAACATCAATCAAATACTTTTTTAACATCAAGCTACCGTTTTAATAATATATCCGCGATTCATTAATTCTGCAGCAAATTTTAAACACGCTTTTATATCTTCAATATCCAAAGATGGATATTGGTATAGTATTTCATCAACACTGGTTCCGGCGCTAAGAAATTCTAAAACTGTTTGAACAGTGATTCTTTTCCCTCTGATTGTAGGTTTCCCATTACATAGGTTCTCATCTATTGTAATTCTTTCAGAAATATATTCCATTGTTAAACCTTTTATTTAAAGATAAAAAAAAATAGCAAGATTCCAAAATCATTTATACCAATCTTTCTTCGGTCTGTAAGCGGTTTTCAACTTCGACTTCTCTTCGAATCTTTCAATTGCTACCTTAATTAACATATCTAACAGTTTGGGATATGGGATTCCCGATGCTTCCCAAAGTTTCGGATACATACTGATTGATGTGAATCCGGGAATTGTGTTGAGTTCGTTTAAATAGATTTTATTAGAATCTCTTTCTACTAAAAAGTCGGCACGCGCCATACCCGAACAATCTATTGCCTTGTATCCCCGCAAAGCATATTCTTTAATTTTATCCGAAACTCGTTTGGAAATGTTTGCGGGTATTTCCGAGGTTGACTTGCCATCCACATATTTTGCGTTGTAGTCGTAAAATTCGTTCGACGAAATTATCTCGCCCAGCACCGAAACTATCGGATTGTCGTTGCCCAACAAGCTAACCTCGATTTCGCGGGCATTCTGAACTGCTTTCTCGACTAAAATTTTCCGGTCATAATTTGCGGCAAGCACGACTGCACCTTCAAGCTCACGACTGTTGTGCGCTTTTGTAATACCTACGCTCGAACCCATATTCGCCGGTTTAACAAAGCACGGAAACCCAAGTTCATCAGCTACTTGCCCTAAAAAAAACTTTTTATTTACCTTGAATTCTTTCCACAAAAACGATACGTCGGGTGTAACGGAAATGCCCGCTGCCTTGTAAAGCCGGCGTGCCACAATTTTATCCATTGCAACCGATGATGCAAGCACACCAGCCCCCACATACGGAATGTTCGCAAGTTCAAGTAACCCTTGCACCGTTCCATCCTCTCCAAACGTCCCGTGAAGAACCGGAAATACCACATCAATTTTTTCTTTAGAATTTATTTTTGAAAATATTTCTACTATACCTTGTAAGTTTGGATCCGGCAGTAGAATTTTTTGTGGCTGTTGGTTTATTTTTTTTCTTGATTTCAAAACTTCAAGCGTATCGGGCGAGCTTATCCACCTGCCATCTAAAGTAATTCCAATCGGAACAACATCATACTTCTTCTTGTCGAGTGCGTTGATTACTGAAGTAGCCGATACTAACGATACTTCATGCTCGGCAGACCTTCCGCCAAACAGAACGCCTATTTTAAGTTTACGTTTCATAGATAATACTTTTTTATATAAGTTTTTAAATCGTCTTCTGAATTTTCGGTCTGTTCCGGTGTACCACTCTGTTTGCACGTGTAGGAAGTTTCGCAAGCGAGCCTGTCTGAAAAATCTTTTCCATAACTTTCTTTGCTAATAGCTTTTAATTTTTCTACATCTTGCTGCGATAGAAGATTTTCGCCTCCTAACATCCGTGCTACGAATGTAATGTGAGCTGCGTGTTCAACTTTTTCCATTTTGTAATAAGCATCGAACAAATCGTTGCCGTAAGTTACAACACCGTGATTAGCAAGTAGTATCGCATCGGCTTGTTTAACAAACGGTTCAATAGCTTTAACGACTTCGAGTGTTGATGGCGTTGCGTATTCGGCAAGCGGGATTGCCCCCAGACCTACGATGACTTCGGGAAACACGCAACCGGTTAATGACTGGCGGGCTGTGGCAAATCCTGTTGCATGCGGGGGATGTGCGTGAACGACTGCGTTTACATCAGGACGCTGATGGTAGATAAATAAGTGCATTGCTAATTCAGTTGAGGGAGCGTAGTTGCCCGAAACAACCTCGCCGTGCAGATTTACTTCGATAATATCTTCATCAGCGACCATTCCTTTGTTCACACCGGTTCGTGTAGTCAGGAATGTCCCGGTTTCCAGCCGAACGCTCACATTGCCGTCGGTTGCCGAAACAAAGCCCTTCTCGTACAGGCGCCGGCATACGCTGATAAAATCTTCAGTAAGTTTATTTTTGATTAACATAGGCATTTGAAAATAACAAAAAAGGATATAAAAGAAAAGCCGACTTCTTCAGAACGTAAAAAACGTATCTACGAGACCGTTCTACGAATCTACGATTCGATAGAATCGTTGATAGGTCGAGAGAGGCGTTGACCGACCTACAAAAATAAAAGAGCCGATTTCCCTCAAGAAAACGGGCTTATTAAAACTTCATTACTCCCCGCCTGAACGCTGAAGGCGGGCAGGCATTACTCCATTGATCCATTTATCCATCGGTTCATTGTTTCAATGATTCAATAAACCGATGATCCAATCAAATCCTCTCCATCAGTTCGCTTACAACATTATACTTTCCAAAGGGCGGCATCATGTAAATTCCCTGAACAATCTGTGTTGCTTCTTTAATAAATTCTTTCGATAACTCAACACCAACTTTTGCGGCATCGCTTCCGGCGTTCCGGATTTTTTCTCTGACTTTTTCAGGTATTATCATTCCCGGAACTTCGTTATGTAAAAAGTCGGTATGCTTGTAACTTCGTAAAGGGAGAACGCCAACCATTAAAGGTAAATGCAAATGTTCAATTCGCTTTATAAAATCTTCAAGAGTTTTCAATTCGTATAAGGGCTGAGTAAAAATTATTTCGGCGCCAGCTTCGGCTTTCTTCTCAAGCCGCTCAATCTCGAAATCCATATCGGCGGCTAACGGATTTGCAGCACAGGCAATTAAAAAAGAAGTCGGCTCACCGATTGTGTGTCCTAACAAATCGACGCCGCGGTTCATAGAACTCACCGCTCTTATTAATCCTATTGAATCAACATCGAAGACGGATCGGGCTTGTGGATAATCGCCGATGTTTGCCGGGTCGCCTGTTATACAAAGCAAATTTTTAATGCCGAGGGCATGCGAACCGAGCAAGTCGGCTTGTAAAGCCAGTAAATTTTTATCGCGGGCTGTAAAGTGTGTAATTGTTTCGATGCCAACCTTTTGCATAATCAGTTGCGAAACGGCTACAGGGCTCATCCTTAGCCTGGCTCGGGCGCCGTCGGTGATGTTTACTGCATCAACTCCAAGTTCGTAACATTTTTGCGCCCCCTCAATTACTTTTCGCATATCAACGCCGCGCGGGATGTCGAGTTCTACAGTAGTTAATATTTTTTTTCCGATGTTCCGTGCAAATTTCGATTTACGAAATTTTTCTGCATCATATTGCAATTCCATCTCTGCGTCGAGTGATACCATTCGTCCGTCAGTTGACGGATTAGCCGAAGATTTAATATCACCTCTTTTAACTTGAACATCTTTAATTGCATCTCTGATAGCACGGATATGAGCCGGCGTTGAGCCGCAGCAGGCGCCAATTATTGTAACTCCGCTTTGAACAAGCTCGCGCGCATAAGTTGCTAAATATTCAGGAGATGTGTGATAAATCGATCGTCCATCCTGCAGGGATGGAATTCCTGCAGCAGGTTGAGCAACAAGATAGATTCCCTCTTTATGAAGATTGCGGATAATCCCGAACATCCGCTGCGGTCCGACAGTACAATTTGCCCCAACTATATCTACACCTTTTTCGATTATGTGCTCGACAACTTCGATTGGATAATTGCCTGCGAGTATCGAGCCGTCTTCGGCGAAAGCTTTTTGTGCAATAAGGGGAATGTTTGTAAGCGATTTCACAGCTTCGATTGCTTCATCAAGTTCCTGAATGCTTACAAAAGTTTCAAGCATTATCAGGTCGATACCTCCTTCAAGCAGATACTCAACCTGTTCTTTGAACGCATCGCGCACCTGCTGCCGTTTTACTTTTCCGATTGGTTCCATTAATTTTCCTGTTGGACCAACTGCACCGGCAACATAAACTTTATCACCGGCAGCACGGCGAGCAATTTCAACTCCTGCTAAATTTATCTCTCTTATTTTGTCTTCTAAATGATAATCTGCCAAACGGAAACGGTTTGCCGAGAATGTATTCGTCTCGATTATCTCTGAACCGGCTTCAATATATTCGCAATGAAGTCGTTCAACGATGTCCGGGTTTTTAATGTTTTGGATTTCGTGCGGAAGTTCGTCGTACTCGTATAAATCGAGCAGCGTTCCCATTGCACCGTCGCACAATATCGGCCCTAATTTTAACCGGTCTCTAAATGGTATTTTCATACCTAAACTGATTTTCTTAAAATGTATTCCTCGGCAATCTGCACGGCATTAGTTGCGGCACCTTTACGCAGATTATCGGAAACAACCCACATATTCAAACCGTTCTTAATTGTTTCATCCCTTCGTAACCGTCCGACGAATACTTCATCGCGATTATGCGACCAAATTGGCATTGGATAAATATTTTGCATCGGGTCGTCCTGCAGCACAACTCCCGGTGCACTGCTTAAAACTTTTTTAACTTCTTCAAGTTCAAACGGTTTTTCAAATTCAATATTGATTGCTTCGCCGTGTCCTCCGATTGACGGAATACGCACACAGGTTGCTGTAATTTTCAGTGCCGGCTCTTCCATAATTTTTCGTGTTTCGTTCACCATTTTTAATTCTTCTCGTGTATAACCATCTTCATAAAAAATATCTATGTGCGGAAAACAGTTATAAGCAATTTGATGAGGGAATTTTTGTTTTCGCATCGGAACTTTTTGCACCTCATCTTCAAGCTGGTCAACAGCATACTGACCGGCGCCCGTTACGGACTGATACGTTGATACGATTATTCTTTTTATTTTCCACTTATCGTGCAGCGGTTTTAAGGCAACTACCATTTGAATTGTCGAGCAGTTGGGGTTGGCAATGATGCCTTTATGTTTTAACACTTTGTGCGGATTTACTTCGGGAACAACAAGCGGAACCCAATCTTCCATACGAAACGTGCTGCTGTTATCAATTACGAGGGCTCCTTTTTGCGCCGCGATGGGAGCGAACTCTTTACTGACGGGACCGCCTGCACTAAAAAACACAAAATCGAAACCTGACAATACATCGGCGGTTAACTTTTCTACAAAATAAGTTTTTCCTTTAAAGTCAATTTGCGTGCCTATCGATTTTTCGGTAGCAAGAAGATGTAATTTTCCGACGGGAAACTTGCGTTGTTCGAGAACTTCCAAAATTTTTCTTCCAACTAATCCGGTGGAACCTACAATTCCGATGTCATAAAGTTTCATTACTTTCCTCTCAAATATTTATGTAAGAATATTTATTAACATTAAAAAGGGAAATGCTATAGTTTCGATGATGCCGAAAAAAATTGTTCTGAAAGCGTCAACACGCATCAATAGAATTATTATGAATATACCGAAGAAACCGATGTTACGATATTGTTCGCTGATGGCGTCCGGCAAAAAATTAGCAACAACGTGTGAACCATCTAATGGCGGAATCGGCAGCATATTGAACACGGCGAGTATGACGTTGAGATACAATCCACCGAGGAACATTTTGTTTAAGAAGCCCCACATTTCGGTTAACAATTCGATATTCGCTTGTTGGACTAATGGAGTGAATGTGTGAGCTAAAATGAAAGCAATGGCGCACACAAAAGCCAGGGCGATATTCGAGAGTGGACCTACTATTGAAACAAGTATATCGTCGCGTTTGAAATTCGAAAAGTTCATTGGATTTACGGGAACCGGTTTTGCCCATGCGATAAAAATCTGCCCCGCCATAAATAAAGAGAAGAGGGGCACAAGGACTGAACCGATTGGATCGATGTGTGGAATTGGATTGAAAGTTAATCGCCCCATCATTTTTGCGGTTGGATCGCCTAAACGCAAAGCCATATAACCGTGTGAAATTTCGTGGACGATAACAGAAAATAACAGTATCGGTAAAATATATAAGTGTTCGATAATTTTTTCCATTTGCTAAGTTTATGAGTATTTGATAACTTCAGTAAAAAGATAAGTGTTTTTAAGTTAAAAGAAAAATATATATATTTTACAAGAATAAATGAGAGAAAAATATGGGCTCAGTAAAATTAGAAAACGTTCGGAAAACATTCGAACCAAACGTAACGGTTGTTCACGATGTGAACTTGGTAATACCGGATAAAGAGTTCATCGTGTTGGTTGGACCTTCGGGATGCGGTAAATCGACAACATTGAGGATGATTGCCGGACTCGAAGAAATTACAAGCGGCACGATTTCAATTGACGAAAAAGTCGTGAACGACATCCCACCGAAAGACAGGGACATTGCCATGGTATTTCAAAATTACGCTCTCTACCCGCACATGAATGTGTTTGAAAATTTAGCGTTCGGTTTGAAATTACGAAAGTATGATAAAGCCGAGATTAAAAAACGTGTTCAAAAAGCTGCCGATATACTTGGCATTAGCCAGTTGTTAGAGCGTAAACCGAAAGCCCTTTCGGGCGGGCAGCGTCAGCGTGTTGCTTTGGGCAGGGCGATTGTGCGTCAGCCGAAAGTATTTTTATTCGATGAACCGCTCAGCAATCTCGATGCAAACCTGCGTGTTCAAATGCGAACCGAAATTTCGCGGCTGCATCACCAAATCGAAACCACGATGATTTACGTAACACACGACCAGGTTGAAGCAATGTCGATGGGCGACAGAATTGTTGTAATGAAAGACGGACACATACATCAGGTCGATACACCGCTGAACATCTACAATAATCCTGTAAATAAATTTGTTGCTTCGTTTATTGGAAGTCCGACGATGAATTTTGTTGAAGGTAAAATTCATAACGACGGTCAACTGCAGTACACATCCCTGAATAAAACTTTTGAATGTAATTTACCAGATGAATTCAGAAATAAATTAGCAGCTTATACAAATAAAGAAATTGTATTAGGAATCAGACCCGAGCACATTCACACGCATTCTAATTCAGCGGCGTTGAAGGAGATAATAGGATTCATCGAAGTTATAGAAACGGTAGGGAACGAAATGTTTGTTTATTTCGCAACCAGAAACGGCGAAAAGTTAGTGGCCCGTGTGCCACCCGATAACCGGTTAAAAGTGAACGAAAACTTTCCGCTTTATATCGATACTGCTAAATTACATTTCTTCCGGAAAGATACCGAGGCAGCGATATAAACAAATATTCTCGAAGAAAAAATTTAAAAACCGAGTTCTCTCAATATTACACGTTTCTTTGTTCGTAATAAATTATAATCAGTGATTTATTGAGAGATGAGGAGAAGTTTTCCATCCTGCCGTACTTTTACCCAGTATCCTCTTCCCGGAACAATTGAAGTTACAGAATGATAGCCCAAATTATAACCATATATCAGGGATATTATGTTATTCGCAGGGATCTGTATTATTGAACTTACAGGAATCGAAAAGGATACCGAGCCGATTAAATTCCATCCTACTTTTACATCGACCGTGTCGATAAGCCGTGAAAAACCCTCCATAAATATCGTTTGGGGTGAACTGAATTTTAACCAATAACCAATTCCATTTTTTAATGTTTGTTGTACTTTGTAATTACCGTCGAATGAAAATGCATTCGAGATTGAGAGGGGGAAAATTGCGGTTTTGGTATAGTCGGAAACGGTAAGCGGAACTGAGACGAGGTTCCATCCTGCGGAATAAATAGCTGGCACCATAAATTCGCCAGGTGTAAATTCATCTGCACCAATATCGGGGGTTATGGAGTTCCGCTTCTGTCCGTCGATATCTGTCGTAATACCCGGAATTGGAACAGCGGCAGCATTAACAGGCGACGACTCAGAAGTTAAAATATGTAAATTACCACTACTTTGAGAAACAAAAAAAGGATCGGCGCTAATACTTAAACTATCTTGTTTGGGTGTAAAAGAATTCTTCCAATCTGTGATTGTGAATCTGTTACCTGCATTGTATCCAACAGCCCCCTTCGTTCCCGGAGCGTATAGATTGTTATTATTCGAAACAAAATTTGTTGGCAATGCAGCAAGATATATTGCATAAGCCTTATTATATGTGGAGCTTCCCGCCAGATTTGTTTCGTTAAAAACAATGTTGTTTTTCAGAGTGATGTTTGCCCCTCCATAAAATTCAAAACCTGCAGTTCGGCTTGATGACGACGTTGAGAGGTCGTTTCCGGAAAGGTAAATTGAATTGTAGTAATAGCTATCCCCGGTGTTTGCAGTACTGCTACTGTATATTCCGAGTGAATAATTAACTAGTCCACCCGCCCCGTATGATAAAATATTATGAATAAAATTATTGTAGAAATTTGAGTAAGAATTTGAACCCGAGCTGTTCTCTATTCCTATCGTCCACGCATAATTTACAGCAGTTCTGATATTACTGATGATATTTCTACAGACGACTGCATTTACTACTCCGTCGGCGATCCAGATTCCATGCACATCGTTATCGCCGCTAAGTTGTTTCCAGTCGTGTATGTAATTTTTTTCAATCGTAACACCGTTCAACCACTGAGCAGCAATTCCGATAGAACCATGCTTTGTAATATCGCAGTTGTAAATAATGTTTCCCGCAGATGGGAAAGCACTGCTGTAACCAGTTACGAGTATTCCGAAATATCCGTTTGATGAGAGTAAAGAATCAGCTCCAGTTCGGATGTTCAGATTTTTTATCGTGTTGCTATCGGCGCTGGCGCCAAAAACACTACCGATACTAATACCGATCTTACCCTCAGACCCCAATAAAATTAATGTAAGATTTTTATCTTCTAAATCACTATTGGATCCGTTAATTACAATTTTTGTCGCTCCGTTAATAGAAATGCCGTAGGGTTTTTCTATCGTGGAATTGATATTAATAGTGGGCGACATACCGTTTGCAGGTTTGATGATAACTTTGTTCGTAGAAAACGAATAATCCAAATCTGGAATTGTAATCGGGATTTCGTTATAAGTATTGTTAATTAATGATAACGTGATGTCGCCTGAAATAATATTATTGGACAATGAATCGATGGCTTTATTGATCGTCTGGATGTGGCCTCCGACTCCCACAGTAAATGTTCCTGATAATAAAATTGCGGCTTTGAAAGATATCGCTAAAGAGTCGTTTACTCTGTTCTCGTCCCCGACGAATAGCGAATAGGCTCTAACTTGGTAAACTCCATTGACAAGCGGTGTATAGTTGTCGAAAGTTATTGGCGTGGATTGGTTTGGGTTTAATGATGATATTATTTGGTTGCTTTCGTAAACTGCTCCAGTGGGTGAAAATATTTTCATTCTAACGGGTATGTTCGATAAGGTTAAGCTGCCTACATTCTCAAAAGTAGCAACGGGATAAATAGTGCTTCCTTGAACGACCTTTGTGCTATGAATCGGATAGTCGATCGAAAAAACCTTCATATCTGTTTGCAATTTAGGTCTGATAATCTGTACCAGATCAATTCCAACATAATCCGAGTTAAAACCCGATATTCCACCGTCGTATATTAAATATCTAAAAGCTATATAAATATTGCTACCGTTTGTTACAAAATTTTTTAACGAATATTTTTTCTGTGCCCAACCCGTAGTAGAAGTTTCAAAGTAATCTATTCTTTTAGTGAACGATGCAATAGCAGTATCTGTAGTAGATATTCGTACTTCAATAGAATCAGCCCATGATGAGTAATCCGGAGATCGATGATAGAAGCAGAGTGTATCGCTCAAGCTTATAGATGATATAAGTGGTGATATTAGCCATTCGTCGATATAAAAATCGTTGGCACCCTGATAGTTAGCAGCCGCATACCCGTTACCGTGGTAAGCTGTGAATATAGTTGAATTTCCTTGAAACCAGGGACCTGTCGTTCCGCCACCATCCTTATTTACAGTTTTCCATCCTGCCGGTGAAAATCCTGTCGTACCTTCAAAACTTTCTTCAAATATCACACTCGAAACAGCCGCGGCTGGCGGAAAGTATGAAGACTTCATAGGCACTTTTATTGCTGGTTGAGAACGACTTGTGAATAACTCTTTAATTGGAAAATCTTGTTTTGTTTTTTTCACCTGCGTTAAAGTAAGGCCAGTTTGTGTAATACTCAGAGTCAGGAGCATTATAACCGCAACTTTATTAATCATAAATCCACTTTATTGTTTGTTCAAAAAGAATCTACAAAAAATTTTAACTTATTTCAATAAATTATGAAAAACCCGCTTTCCAAATTGATCAGGAAAACGGGTTTTTCGAGGAGTTAACTATTGTTTAAAGGGGTTAACTATTTGAGCAACAACATTTTTTTAACGTTAGTAAAAGTAACGCTGTTGTCTAATGAGTTTGCAGTTAACTTGTAGAAATAGACACCGCTTCCAACCAATCTACCATTAGCATCAGTTCCATTCCATACGACGTTATAATGTCCTGCGGTTAGTTCACCGTTAATCAATGAGGCAATTTGTTGACCGAGTAGATTGAAAACAGCGACATCAACCTTGCTCGTTATTGGAATCGTAAAGCTAATTTCGGTTGTCGGGTTGAACGGGTTAGGATAGTTTTGATTGAGTGAATAGTTATCAGGTAAATTATCTATTCCGCCCACACCCAGGGTTGCACTCGATATAAGAATTTGTACATTGTCTTCCGTAAAATTATTTTCTGAACTTACAGAGTACACTGGTGTGCTAACAGCGTTGTATCCTTCTTTATCAACAACAACTTTGTATGATCCGGGAGCTAAACCGGAGAGTTCGAATGATCCATCTTCTTCAGTAATATCATAACTTGCTATTAAATTTGTAGCTAATGAAACCGCATATACTGTAACACCTTGAACATTACTGGATTTACCGATTTCATTTATGCTGCCTGAGATGCTGGCAAATCCGCCGGGGACGATTGGTAGGACACAAATATCTATTCCTGTCGTGTTTCCATTTACTAAGAAACTATCGGCATTCACCCAACAGTATATTCCACAGCTATCTGCATCATACCATGCAGGCGCATAGAATGCAAGCGGAACTGCTTTTGCAAAGTAATAACCCGGATATATATAATTGAAGTTATAATCGCCTAACGTGTCTGTAACTGTGCAGCGTACCGGGAATATTCGGTTTGCTAATTTCTGGAATAATACAACTTTAGAGATTACTCCATCACCGTCTGCATTTTTCACCTTACCGGCAATACTGTTTTGTGTTAGCGGGTTAACTACTAAATCAAAGTTAATTCCGGTCAGAGTACCGCTAACTAAGATTCTATCTGCATCAAAAGGAGTGAGTTTATTATTGTAAAATTCAGGTATATAGCCTGGTTTTACTGCCAATGCTATGTACGAAAATCCGGCGGGTACGCGAACAGTGTAATCACCGTTCTCATCGGTGCGAGCTTTCCCAATAATGCCGTTTATTGTCCCAAAACCGTGGACGAACATATTTTCTTCTCTATTGCCAAAAAGGTATCCGTCTTGGTTTTGAGCCATGTTTATTGTGCGGTTTGTTCGCATAAAGAGAACAAGTGCATCTTGGATGGGAGTTTGTGCATTGCTATCAATTACATTTCCACTCACAGAAACCCATACAGGTGGTGGAGGAAGAAGAACGCGGTTTAATCCAAAATTAGCTGTACTGGTATCACCGGCACTGATTAATACAGGTGTCGCACCTTCACGTGTCAATGAATTATCGAACCATTCAGGAACGTAAGTCCATTTACTCGCATAGACGAGGTATTTTCCTGTGTCTAACGGTGCAAAATAATTGCCGAGAGAATCTGTGCGAGCTTCGCGCCAATACATCCATCCGTTTAATTTGTAAAACCTTAATCTTACCCCGCTTATCGGTTCACCCGTTGAATCGTTTACAATATTTCCTGAGATGAATCCACGGACCATCATCGGCGGCGGCGGAGTTGAATCCGGTACAAAAATCACTTCGTTGCTCGGTAAACTTTCAGTTAGATTATTTTGTACGGCAGTAACATAGTATCGATAAATGTGCCCTGGTGGAACCATCCTGTCGATAAAGTCTTTTATTCCAGTATTGCTAATTTTAATAAATGGCTGATTATCGACTGCTTTGTAAACATTAAAGCGAAAATTCAGAATTGAATATTCCCATTGAAGTTTAGCAAAGCTAAAACTGTTTGGATTGATTATTTTTTCCACTGTCAAATTTGTTGGAGCCGGTGGCAACTGAGCCATTGCCAATCCGACAAATAAAAGAAGTAACGCAAAAATTGTGATTCTTTTTAACATAGAACCTCCTAAATATTAGTTATTGAGTATTTCATTTAATTACGTTTGTAATTAGCCCAACAATTATGCCACGAAAAACTGTTTACCTCAGCAAAAAAACCTCTAAATTGTAATAGTAATCCTGCTTTTTTAAGTGCTTATAATCACAATGTAAAAAAAGTGCGGGAAATTGCAATCCAAGTGCGGGAACATCCGAAATCAAGCGAAAAATAGTGTTTATGAAACGTAGGAAGTGGTTTAATAGGTATTTGAAAATAAAAAAACTCCAACATTGAATGATAGAGCTTTGGAATAATGCCCGCCCGCTTTCAGCGTTCGCCAGCCCGACAAAGCCTCTGCCCGCCTGACTGGCGTCAGCCGGTCGGGCGGGGTTCTGGCGGGGGCGGGGAGTATTAAATCACTATTTGATTAATAACATCCGTTTTGTCTGACCAAAGCGGTCGTTGGAGTTTTGTAAGTTCACCCCAGATAACCGGTAAATATAGATTCCGCTCGCTACAGTAGAACCTGCATTGTTCGTACCGTTCCATTCAACCGAACGATAACCGTTCTCTTGTGCTTCATCGACAAGTGTTATAATTTCTTGTCCGAGTAGATCATAAATTTTGATAGTTACGTGAGTAGCATTAGGCAAGGCATATTTAATAACAGTGGTTGGATTAAATGGATTGGGATAAGAAGTAATTTGATAGTTTGTGGGAACGCTCATCTCCATTATATTGAGGTCTTCTCCTTGAGCAATTTTTGGAAGAGGCAGGCCACCACCGGAACCATCGGTTGCAAAAGCAGCCACCCACCAGGGGTCGGATTGAGTATTGTTAAGCGAAAACTTTGAGCGCACATCATACCACACAAGATCATCTGTGTAACCGTCAGTATTAGTATAAGCGTAATCTGTGTAGGATGTTGTTGCCCGAGGCAAACTTGACAAGAGCAATGGAGGTTGAGAGGGGGTTCCTTTACCGGCATCAATTTTACGCCAGATTTCATACGTTACATTACTATGCGGATGTGTTTGCCATGTGAGACGAACTGGCTGACCAACTTCACCACCTGCATACAAGTAATCAGGATGTAGGGGTTTGGCATTAAAGTGAGCAGTGTATGTAGTGTGGTCGTTCGGATAAAACGTAGCTAAGGCTGTTTTCACTGTATTGAGAGTTTTGTTGTTTATCCAAAATTTGAATGTGTTTTCTATTCTATTTATTACCTGATACATTGCTTCAGATGTGATTGATTGTGGTGGGTTTCTCGCTAGTACCCCTGTAGTAAATGGAGCATTTTGAATTATTCCATTTACCTTTATCTGTCCACCATTAGCGCCTACAAAATTGTTCTGAAATGTAATGTTGAGTTCTTTTTCGAAGACAGCTGTATATGTTCGACCTGGCTTTGGTACGATCGTTACACTTGAATTATAATTATTATCTTTCAATGGTATCATCCAGTATTGAAATAAACGAACATAGTACACGTTGTTTATCGGTTCAAGTATATTTTGTCTATCAACTGCCTCAAGCGATTGATGAGACCTCCAGTCCACTGTCTTAGTGCCAGTGCTGACAGTAGAATTATTAATCTTTACCATTCCACCAGAAAAACTATTTTGTACTGTGATATCTATCAATTTTGCACTATAATATCCGGACCATGCCCCATAAATTTTTTTTACACTATCTAAACTAATATTCTTTTCTTCTTTAACCCACATCGTAGAATATTGATCGACCCCGACTCGTACCAATTGGGCTACCCACAGAGACCACATATGCAGCATGTTTTTTGAATTTTATGATATCACCCAACTGTAACCCACTCAGCGATGTATCTGAGACGTAGATAAAAAAGGCAGTGTTAATTGAATCCTGATAAAATGTTAACGGATTACAAATAGAATCGCCAGCCAACTTTCCTGCCGCTCTTCCTGTTGCATAGCCATAGCATATCCCTCCAGAATGATTCTGCGGTCCGTTACACGGAGCAATGTGATCTTGTGAAAAAAGTTCTGTTGCCACTAAAAATATTACAAGCATAATTAAGATTATCGATTTCATAGCAATTCTCATTTCATTTTATTTAGAAATTATTCCGTTTTAATATTTCCTTTTTACTTACCATGAAGGACTATAGTTTTATATCCACCTGCATCATGCCCGACAATAAATGCTTCCTTCTCACTATTCCAAACCCCAGTGAACCACCAACCGTCATCCACTATATTCATAAGTTGTTGCCATGTCTGTCCATCATAATGATAGATGAGCGAGTTTTGACCTACGACAAAAGCATTTGTGCTGCTGTATGCATACAGACATTGCAGCGGCGAGTTAGTGGTTAATTCTTGCTTCCAGACACCACCGCGCAAGGAATAGACTCCATCCGCAAGAGAATACATCGTACCACTCATACTTCCTAATCGAGCGACTCCAAATGGATACGTGTATGACATTACAGAAACAGAGTCGATAACACTCCACGAAAAGCCGTTATATCTTAGTAGTACATGATACTGCTGCCATGGATTCAATGGATCTAAGGTTCTTATTCCAAGAAGATAAATTTCATTACTCGATAATCCATGAATATGGTAGAAACCGTCTCGTGGATCCATTTGCTGTTTTGTCCATTTTAATCCATCATAATGAAAAAGCGTACTTCCACCTCCTGCCCAAAGGTCGTTTGGGCTACTTCCCCATACAGTTTGAAGCATACCCCCATCGCTCACACTATGTTCTTTCCACTTCACACCGTCAAATTGGATGATTTTACTGCTAAATAAAAAATTCGGCGGCGGATTTGGATTGTAAGATGACGTGTGACCTACTGCCCAAATATTATTTTGCCCAAATCCATATATTGAACTTAAACTTAATGCTCCAACTATTTGACCACCTTCAGCTTGATGAAATTTTGTAGTCTTCCAGCTTTTTCCATCATATCTAAACATTGTTCCAGGCCCTGGTTGATCATTATGTCCAACGACATAAACATTGTTTGGTGCGGTTGCATAGATACTACGCATAGCCGTTTGATAGCTGCCGGGGTATGCAATTGTATCAACAGTCCACGTATATTCACGCGGGTTTTTTACCGGCGGGTCAACTATCTTGTCTTTGCAGCTAAACTGCAGCGTCAGCACCGCAACCGACACGAATAAATAATATTTCCACCATCGATTCATAAATTTATTTCATCAGCATTTATCCTCCGAAGCTCCCGCCTATGCGTGAACGCTTCGGCGGGCAAGTCAGCGTAGGAGGAGCATCCTTTTCACTTGTACAAATTTATTACCCGGATTTTGTATATCAGATGCTTCAATCCTGTAGAAATATACGCCAGAGGCGTATCCGCCTTTGGAGGATAATCCGCTGGCGATATCAGTACCCAAACTATTTTTTCCATTCCACTCAACCGAACGATAACCCTTCTCTTGTGCTTCATCCACAAGTGTTATAATTTCTTGTCCGAGTAGATCATAAATTTTGATAGTTACGTGAGCAGCATTAGGCAAGCCATATCGGATAACAGTAGTAGGATTAAACGGGTTGGGGAAATTTTGGGATAGCTCGAATTCAGATGGTATCGCCCCAATTTCTGTTAGTTTATTTTGAATAAATGATTGACTTCCAACTAATATGTTCATCTTTCGTGGATTAGTTTTGGATATATTCGTAAAAGAGTATTTATCCGATTGTTTCAAATCTTGAGTCGATTTTATCAGCTTATCTATCAACACAACTTCGGTTTCAAGCGGTATATTTTCCAATCCATCAAATTTCAAATCAATTTTATCTTCGATATTACTGAGAACTTCGAATTCCCAGTCCGCCCCATCCGCAGGATTCGGTCGGGCATCAACGCAGAATTTATCCAATATCTTTCCCCAGTTCGAGCGAGGAAAATAGACAGACACAAATTCGCCGATTACGGGCGGTTCGGGTTTGTCTAACTCATCATAATCAACCTTTGCCGACTGAGATATAACTATTTCATTATCATCATCTTTAGCGTCTTTACATTCTGCTAATATTTTTATTTTCCAGATAACATCTTCTGATTTTTCGGCATCTTGTTTTAATGGTATGGGGACACCTATATTAGGATTTACAAAAAGAGTATCCACCGAACCCGATAAATTAGAGACAGCATATCCCTCAAACGGAATTAATGCACTGCTATAATTTGACCAGCTTCCAAAGTAACTACGCAGGTCCAAAGCACTGCCACTTTTCCGAACTAAATTACCAAGCGGAATATCAAAGTCAAATGGATTTCCGATGAACGTCCAACCTGTATCTAACTGAATGGGATAAGTTCTATGTGTGAAATTTGAAGTACCCGCACCGGTATTTATAACCTTGCCAGCTTCCTTTACAATCAGCCAGAAAGATTTTCCCGGAAGCATTTGCGATGTATTTCCAAACTCAACGTAAGGTAATTTTCCATCCTTCAATTCAAAAAACCGCCATTTGGTATTATTGTAGCCGCCTAAATCGTCTTCCAATACTGCGTTGGGAGTTTTATTAGTTGCACTTATTGGTAGGGAAATCAGCCGATATGCATTTTGTTCGCTGCCGGCAGGTTGAGCTGTTGGTTTTGTAACTCCACCTAAAACAGCAACTTGTGCAGAATAAATATTGCTAACCGGAAAACGTGCAATGTTATTATAAACATCTGCAGCGGTAACATAAAATTCTAAACCGCGAGAGGTAACGGAGCTTGCTGGAATAACGCCATCAAAGTTATTAACTGTTTTAGTTAATGTGAGTGGTGTGAATGTTTGATCGCCGCCCCGCCGATAGAACAACGTTGCATTTGCCACGCCGGATAAATCAGTTACTGTAAATACGACTGTAACCTGCTGAGCAGCTACCGGAGGAGATATAGAAGCTAATGAGATAGTCGGTGCAGTAGCATCTAATGTAGCTTGATAAATGTAGCCGCTTGAAGAATTAATTTGTCCGCTTACACCGATACCGATAGGTGATGGTTGGCCGAAAGTGGATGTTAGTGTAAAAGCTCCACTTGAAGAAACACCGCCAGCGTTACTTTGTGTTGATGTCGATAATTGCGTTTGTGAAAACGATTTATAACTAATACAGACTAATATAAGTCCGAGTATTATTTTATATTTATATTTCATAATATCACCCTCCAATCTATTTTTATATTATTAATTTCAAGATCATTCATATAGTTATTCTTGTATTTATTGAATATTAGTGAGTCATTAAAAAATATCAATCTGGAACAAATAGAACAGACATACTTGATACGTATAAACTTCCAGAATTAGAGCTAGATTCAATTTTACCGTGTACATATACTGACCCGCTTCCTGTAACAGTGAATACACGAGTTACTGACCAAGGAATAGTAAAATAAGAACCAGCAGGTAGTGTGTTTGGAGTACGTAATACAATGATACCATCCCCATAAACAGCTGTTGGTGTAGAAATGTTTGTAAGGTTTACAGTTGCATAAGTTGGAGTGCTAACCGAAAGAACCATCTCTAAAAATCCGCTTGCTGTTACTAATATCTTCCCAGCCATCGGTGCAGTAAATGCCAAAGTCCTTGCTGTTTGAGCTGTTGTAGTTAGAGAAAGGATCGATGGAGTTGTAGCTTGACTGGTTAAAATAGGATTCTTTTGAAATAATACATAATCTGCACTCGCGGCGCGAATTGAAAATGCTGTACTGGTAATGCGATATCGAGGTGCCATTTCAGTTCCTGTCCCTACCGTAACTCCTAAATAACGCTCACCTGTTCCACCGAAGACACCCCCAGTAAAGGGTGTAACACTTCCTAATAGCACATTAAATATTCCGTTTGCAATTGCTACATTTGCCTGCAACTCGGTCCAGAGTGTAGAACCGGCGGTCGCGGCATCATAAATTTTAAAAGTTAGATTTCTTGTCCCGCTTAAAGGCACACCAGCAGAATCAAGTTTACCTTGGTAATTAACAAGTTGCGGTACTTGTGCGAAAGAAATTGTGATTAAGGTTAGGCTTAAGACAATAATAGTAAATGTTTTCATGACCAATTTTCTCCTTTAAATTAATTTATATTTCATGTTTAATATTTTAAAATAGTTCAGGGCAAACCTGGTGGAGCAGGAAGTGGATTTACTGTCTCTGCTTCTTTTTTACCGGAAAGAAGTAACAGAGCAACTCCACCGGCAACTGCTACGCCGGTACCAACCAACACCCATGTGTTTGTGTACCAAGCGCCTGGTTCTTCTTTTTTCTCTGCGGGTTCAGGTTCTTTAGGTTGCTCAGCTTTTACTTTATCGACTAAGGCAACAAATGTTGGCGTATCCCTTTCTGGATTAGCTGTATAAGTGGGAACTAACTCAAGTAATTTTTTAAGTGCATTCTCCGCCTGGTCAAGATAATCTTTACCTAAGTAAACTTTAGCTAAAAGCTCGTGTGTTTTTGCCCTCTCCTGTTGAGCAAGATTTGGTTCTTTAAGACATTGATTCAGCAAGGTTATTGCGTCGTCAAAAAGACCGTCATAAAATTTTTTCTCTGCTTCTTTCAACCTCTCCTCACATACTCCCTTTACCTGAGCATAAGCTCCGGTAAGGGGTTGAAACAACAGAGCGATAATTATTGTCCAAATAATAATTACTAATGGACCGCCACGATTAAAAAGAAATCGTTTAAACATAATTCGTCCTCCAAATGTTTTTATTAATTAGTTAATTGTTTACCTCTAATCTATCCATAGATTTGTTTATTTATAAAATTAATATTTTATGGCTTAGTTGTAAAATTAAATGTTTCGGAATATGTATAACCTAAATCGGAAGTCATTTCTCGCAACCACTTTACAAATGTATTTGATGCGGCATAATCAGTAGAAGGAATTGGTAAGTACCGATAAACTCTCCAAGAATAAGACGTATTTGCTGGTAACCCTAATCCGTGTACCGAAAAATCGGGTATTTTTAAATTCGACGCCCTTGTGAAGATATAATATCTGGGGCTGTTAGTAGCTGAAGAATAAATTTGAACAAGATTTACACCGTCGCCCGTACCTTGACTCCATGTAAACTCTGAATTATAATCTATATTTGCAGCATTATGAGGAGGTAGTGCCAACCGTGGCGAGGACTCCAACGTAACATTTACGTTCGTTGACCCGGCGTTTATTCCTAATTTAGTGAAAGAAGTACCTACCGTGTTGGGTGTGCTGCTCATCGACGCATCTGCCCGGATTCCGAATTGAACACCCGATATATTGGGAACAGCAAATGTAAAATTATTCGAGACGATTGGGGTAAGCTCACTCCTTAAACTAATTTTGGCATTATCGAATATAATGTACAGACGCCGATTTGAAAGCGAATAACCTGCTGGAGTATTTACAACGCCAGTGATCGTTACATCTGGTGGGTCAATAACGTCAGCAGTTGAGAAATTTTGATTTGTATAGCTTGCACCGTTTTGAACTGTAAGCGATTTTGAAGCATATCCGTCGAAGATGGTTGGAGTCCCCGCAATGTCAGTAGAATACCTTAATAAGTATAGTTTTCCATTTGCGGTATTGGAAGTATCATACCAATAGGCATTAAAGGAGTAAGCTCCAGTTGTTGGGTCGGCAGTAACCGAGGAAAAATTAGCGCCACTTACAAAATAAATTTTAGTCGTTTTTCCAGACGCGGCGGGTGCTGTACCGGTGATTGTTGCATTTCTCGATATAGACGGGAAAGAAAGATAGAGAAGTTTGGGGTCGGGGCGATTCAAGCCCTGATATATCATCGCAACGTTTCCCGCACTTATTACCACAGATATATCGTACGGAACAGTAACGTTTGGAATTGAGAAAGTTCCGGCGGCGCTAGTAGTTACAGCAGACTTCCCAGGAATGATTACAGCAGCTCCGCTCACTGGTAATCCAAAAAAATCTTTGACAAAACCACTTACCGTGATCGGTCCGAGAGCTCCTTCATCTTTTTTGCATCCAAAAAACATAAGACCAAGCAACAAAGTTGCAATTATAATAATAAATATATTTTTCATAAGTATTCTCCACATATAATGTTTTCATATTGATAATTAATTTCCATACTAACTTTTTTTTCTTTCAAATAAAATCAGAATATTTTAATCCGGATATACGGTTGGTGGCTGTTTCTTCTCCTCTTTTGTCAGCAGAAGTACTGCAACTACAGCCCCAACCACAGCAACACCGGCACCTACTATAACCCAGGTATTCTCGTACCACGCTTTATCATTTTTTTGTTCATCAGTAGCTTGAGGTTCTTCTGGCTGTTGACTTCTGATTTTTTCTACTAAAGCTACATAAGTCGGTGTATCTTTATCAGGGTTAGGTGCATAGGTGGGAACCAACTCTAATAGCTTTCTTATAGCATTTTCAGCTTGTTCCTGATAGTCTTTTCCAAGATATACTTTTGCAAGCAATTCGTGAGCTCGTGCTCGTTCTTGCTTAGTAACGCTGCTCTCTTTTAAACAATTGTTTAAAAGCGCTATCGCATCGTCGAACAGTCCATCGTAGAACTTTTGTTCGGCTTGCTTTATTTTTTCATCGCAGACATTCTGCGTTTGTGCCATAATAGGAGCGAGAGTGGGCAGGAAAAACCCAAATATAATAACTCCAATTATTACGGCAGCAACATTTCGATACTTGTACAACAACTTACCTATCATACATCCTCCAATTTTGGTTTTTGTGAATTAGCTTCATCTTTTTATATTAAACACTTCTGAAAAATTGTTTATAAACCGTCCCGCCAGTCCAATGGACTCCTTCGGAGAGGCGGATAAATGAAACGGTTAAAAGGTAGAAAGATTTTTCAGCGGTTTCTTTAATTTATCTATTTTCCTTTTTTGAGTGTGAATTTTAATGGCTGATCAAAATCCTTTTCAAAGTTAATAGTTTTCGCCCCATCTAATAGCGTGTAACCATCCAAACGGACTTCAATTTTATGCAATCCGCTCCGAACTTTAATTTGCGATGGCGTTTGTTTACCCTCCGATTTATCATCTACAAATATTTCGGCACGGAGTGGGCTTCCGGCATCGTCAAAAGCAGTAATCGTTAGAGTATAGATTTTATCAAAATCGACTAAAATTTCGAGCGATTCTTCAGTTTTAATATTTACTGATTTTTCCCAAGTTCCGTATTTCGGGTGTGTAATTTTTATTTTACGCGTTCCGGATGGAACTTCAATATTAAACGGAGTATCAGTATCCGATTTTTTCAGTTGGTCGTCTATATAAATTGAGCCGTAAGGTTTTGCACGCAGTTTCAGCTTACCGATCATCGGGACTAAATTTTTACTTATAGTGTAAGATTGTTTTTGCGATATGTTTACTGTCGTGTCGAAATCTTTAAATCCATCCTTTTGCATTTTAAATCTATGTCTGCCCGATGCAACCTTCTGGTTTGTTACCGGTGTAACTCCAATCTCTTTTCCGTCCATAAATACCGGAACACCGCCCGGTTGTGAAGATATATTAATAAATCCGGCGGGGGATAATTTAGCTTCGATTGTTACAGGTTTATTTCCAATAATTCTAACGACCTGTTCGTAATCTTCAAAGTCAGGTCCGACAACGATTTTAATTTTGTGATAACCCGGTTGAATAAGACTATCTCTGTATGGAGTTTTTCCGATCTCCATTTCGCCGATAAATACCGAAGCTCCTGAAGGTTCAGAATTAATTATCAACCTTTCCACCAGAGCAGCCCCACCTGTGGGTGCGAGATTATATCGAAGATTTTTATTTTCTCCCTGTTTTAAATCTACATCTTCGGACTTCTCGCCGTAAACGGAATGCAACACAGTAATCCGATGCTTACCAACCGACCGTTCAACACTCCCAAGTTGGAAAGGTGGAATCGTATCTTTATTTACTACTACAATCGCGTCGGGAGGCATTACAGAAATCGATAATGTCCCGGATGGTTTTAGGTTAAAATTCAACTCTGTATGCTGTCCTTCGCTGGTAACGATAGAAGTTTCGGCTGCGAAGAAATCTTTTTTGTGAACTTTTATTGATAATTTACCAACATCGACAGTGAAGTTTTCAAGAGGTGTGTTTTTTCCACTTGGTGCATCGTTTACCGTAACAACGGCTCCCGGCGGTTCGGTAAAAACTGAAATTGTAGTTTTATCGGGAGAAAAAACAAAATACCACAATCCAACTGCTAATGCTACTATACTAATTGTAGCTACTCTTATTGCTTTTTTGGGACTCGAAAGCACAGATTCAATTTTTTTACCAAACCAAAAAATAATTGCCGTTGCTAATCCGGTTAGTAAAGAATGAGAAACTTTTTCTTTTGTCTGTTTGGACATCGGAATACCAACACCTCGCCCGGGGGCTTTTCGTGCAATAGTTTCTTGTCCTGACGATTTTACCTTTACTGTTGTATGTCCTTTTAAAATTTGTGGAATCACAACACTCCATCGCATATCCTTAACATTCGATTTAAAAGTGAGAATAGAATTTGTTGTTTTCAAAAAGTTCTCAACTGAAGACGGGCGTTTGTGCGGGTCGTTCATTAACGCATTTTCGAGCACGGAGGTAATTCCCGACCACGGCTCACCTTCGTTGCGGAACGAGAGGTCGTATCCTTCTAACATTTTAAACATCAAAGCAGCTAGTGCATAAACGTCGGATTGTTCGTTAACTGATTCTCCGCGTTTGTCCTCGGGAGAATAGTAACCTTGCTTGAATTGTACGGCTTCGTCGGAAGGAAGATTTTTAAATGGGACTCCGATGTTAGCGAGCGTGACAACTAAATTCCCGCCGTCATCTAAACTTAAGATAATGTTTCCGGGCGCTAAATCGCGAATCCAGATTCTCTGGCTATGAGCAGCCGAAATAGCTTTTCCAATTTGGTTGATTATTTTTATTGCGTCGTTGGGGGAAAGGCGGTTTTGTTTATCGAGCACTTCAGCTAATGAAACGCCGTGTATCAAATCAGTTACTATGAATGGACGCGGTTCATCGTCAACGTATGTGGTACCGAAGCGAATATTTTGTAGGAATAGTTTTCCGGGGAAACGTTCCGCTAGATATTTTAACATTTCAGCTTTAAACTGAAATTGCTGTGCAACGTTGTCGTTATAGATGAGTTTTTTATGAAGTACGCGAATCAATACTGTTTTATTTTTTTCGGTGTCGAATGCCTCGTATGTCGTATTAAAGTCGCCGCGCACAAGAAAAGAGCGTAATTCATACCTGTCAAAATATTTTCTCGTTAATAGATTAAATTCGTCGGTAGAAAGTTTAACCGTAACTTTTCGACGTTTAAAAAAATATACCCCAGCAAGAATACCGGTTAAAATTCCCAATATTAAAATAACTACCAATATATCCAAGATTTAATTTCTTTCTAATATTTATTGAACAGTTACGTTATAATTTAACATTTTTTATGGTATTATCAAATAAAATTTAAACTAAATAGGTCTCGAGGAAAAGGGTTGTATACAGGGTAAAATATCAGTAATACCCTCTTCATTGTGCCTACTCTGTCTCGCGATACAATTATCATAGTCGAACCACTCTAAACGGGTACGGATTTCAGGATCTTTACCTGCCTCTATTGCATCTTCTATATCTGCCTTCAATTCTCTTGCAAGACGGCGGAAATCCTCAAAATGCCGTCTTTCATGTGTTTCTACTTCGCTCGCTTCATTATTGCTGAGGGATTTGTTTATAAAAATTGAGGGTGTAAACATGACAGCCAAATTATTTTCCGGAAATTCAACTCTCACTGAATAAACGAAACAACCCCTGCGTTCATTAGGCATTAAAGCCATAAGGTCACTTTCACTTACCTTCTGGGGCGAGGGAGCTGTTATATGTCCGCTGAAATGTACTTGCATAAATATTAATAATAGAAATTTTTTAGACCATGTTTAATCGAAATCTTCGATAAATTTCTTCCATACTCGTGCTTTTTTCACTTTTGAAATCTCTTTATCTTTTTCATCATCTGTTAAATCTAAGTAAGCATCCACATTAAGGTAATATTCTTCAACTTTTTCTGATGTATTTAATAATCGCCTCATTTGCATATAAGCTTCGTCACAAACACGCCGTGGCTTGGGTAACTCTTCTTCTCTTCCGATGGGCTCTGGAATCAGAACTGACGACTTATCTTCTAACATCTTGTCGAGATAAGCAATTAGTTTTTCCCGCAATTCCAACTCAGCTTCTGTTATAGTGTGAATTAGCCAGACTCTTTTTGTGATGCTTTCGGGAACACTGGTGTTCATTAACGGAATGATTGCAATTTCGTCTAGTTGACTAATTAACATTGCAGCATTAGAAGATAGGTTCTTATCTGGATCAAGCCAGCAGGATGAAACTGCGGTAACTTTCTCTCTTATATCATTCAATAATGAATCTGCAAGGAAATCTATTATTGCATATTGTTTCTCATCTATTTGTTTTAATCTTTCAATTACTTGATCTTTAGTCATATTTTTTCTCCTTTCAATATTTTGTTCGCATCCACTAAGAATAAGTAGCATTAAAATCGTAGAAAATAAAAAATTGTAATTTTTAGAAATTTTAGAAGTTATCATAAACACGCTCCAAACTTACCATTTTTAAAAAATGTTTTTACATAATTTAACATTATATTATTCGATATGTATGTCCTATACTTCTCAAATCCTGATTTGTGCGTTTAACAGCATAATCTAAACTAGGCTTCCATGATTCGAAAGCATTATATTTAGGATAGGTCAATATCCTAACAAGCCAAAACCGAGTCGCAATGAAGTATGAAGGAGCAGTTGTCCAAAACGCAAACCGATCTGTGTCAGTTCTTCTCCAATATTTTTCGAATCGTAATATTCGATAATTATGTTTGAATGTACTACACCCAAAATGACAAAATACACGACACTGAATATTTGTAGCACCAAGGTCCATTGGTGAACTAACTGTGTTTTCCCAGCCGGCACGAAGGACAAGATGAGTCCCACGGTGACCGCCTACAGATCCTTTAATTGCCCATATTCTATCTTCTGGGCTAAATGAACCTGCTACATGGTTAATAAGTACACCACTTGGATCTAAGTTATTAATACTGTAAGTTCGCAAACGCGAATACGCTCGTTTAAGATCGGGATGACATTCATTCTTCGATATTACCTCAGACGCCGGAATCACATTTGCAGTGTACTGATGATGAGGAATATCTTCTAATGAAATTGCAATGTAAGGATAACCTATTCTGTATAATCCAGTTCTCATAGGATCTGTACCATTTTCCCAATCTTCTCCTGGTCCATGGTCATCTCCAAAACAAGGTCCTCTACCATACCGCGCATGACCGCTATAAACAACATGAACTCCAGGCGTTTCAAGAAATGATTTGTATTCATCTTTCTTTGTCACAATACTTATATTAAAAATTACGCCTTGTTCATGACTTACGTAAGTGCCAAAAGTTTCAGAACTAAATAACAATCCAGATATCCTATTTCTTAAATAATTAGGTATTCGGTAAATCTCGTCCTCACCAACAAAATCTTTATCCTGACGTTCGATACCTTGTGCTACAACAATTAAGCGGTTTTCGTATGCTGTTGGCACCAAGGTATTAGCTTCAGATGAGTCTGATGATACTCGAGAAATTAATGCTTCATTGTTACTCATATAATACAATCAACTTTTTTGGTCATGAATATCTTCTATTTTCTTCTTTGTAGTATTATCAATTTTCCCCGTTGGTTCTATGTTATAACTCCGTTGAAAAGCTTTTAATGCATCCTTCGTTTTTTGTCCAATGATACCATCAACAGTGCCGCAGGAAAACCCTAAGTTGTTTAAACGAGCTTGTATTCCGCTGATTTCATCTGCTGGATCAAGATTTCCGATCTTAATTTTCCAACTATATTTCTCACTATATGGTGGTTCATTAATCTCTACAGTTAAATATCCAACGTCAGCATCTTCCGATATTTCTCTTTCTATTAACCCCTTTGAACCGGTCGTTCCGTAAAATGTTCGATTATCAATCATTAATTCATAATTCTTATTTGCTATAGGTTTTCCTTTTCTATCTTTTAAGTAAATTCTAAATTGTACTTTTTGCGTCTTAATCTTAATTTTGTATTTTCCATTGGTTTCTATATTTGCTTGCTTTAACGATTTATCGGGTATAATAATCCTATCGCCCGGGAACAAAATATTTGGATTTGGCCTCTTATTTTTTAAATCTTTATTATCTGGATGTTCATAAATAGTTTTCCAATTTTTAAACTCATTCTTCTTTGCAATGCTCGCTAAACACTCACCTTGTTTTACTATGTGTACCTTGCTCATGTATAGCTCCAATTATTTTATTTCCCATTCTTCAGAATCAATTTCAGGAAAAGTAATTTTGCAAGTTCCGGGTTCAACGCCCTCTAATTTAATTTTACCTTTTGCATCAATAACACCTCTTTTAATAGAGCCGTCTGGCAACTCAATCTCATATTTTTCACCTATCATCGGTTTTCCATCTTCATCTGTTACTTCTACTTCAATCCAATCGGTTTTCTTTTTTTCTTCTTTCTTAGTAGGTTTCTGTTCAGCTTTTTTGGATGGTGGAGTTGGGGAAGTAGTTTTTTTCTCGCTTGATTTCATTTCCGGCTGAACCGGCACAGCGAAAGGTGGCACAATAACAGGTGGTGCGCCAGGCATCACTTCGCCAATCAAAACAGTCGGACATCCGAGAACGATTGTGCCGCCGTGTGCGCAAGTATCGCCCATTCGTGCAGCGGGTTTGCCACCAATCAGAACACCTACCGAACCTTTAAGAATAGTATCCGGTGGACCCACACATGTTGCCATATCGCCCATTACAGCGGCAGGCATACCACCGATTAGTACGTTAGGAACTCCTGGTCCAGTAATAGGACCACCAACATGTGGAATTGGCGGAACGCCCGGTGTTACCATCGGGCATACGTGCATGTCGCTTATACGTGCGGCTGGTTGTCCCATAATTTACGATTTATGATTTATGATTTTTTTTAACCTTTAACGCCAAACAAAGTATCAACATATTCTTCCAATTCACTTTCAACAATACCCAATCGGTCTTTTCCTATGGATGCTCGTCCCAGTACGAATCCTGCGGTTTCTAACAGGATTTGAATACGAGCGTGAAAATAAAACGGCTCGGCAAATTCTACAAGCCGGTACAATTTTTTACTTGCATTTGCATCCTCAGCCCAACCCGCTTCCTGGAATTTTTCAAGCGTTCTAACATTTATCGGTCCGATTATGATGTTATAATATTTAGGGCGCGACTTGAATTTTTTGCCGAGAACAAAATTTTTTCCGATTATTGAATAATTATCCTTCGCACCTAATTTAGACTGAAGTTCATCCGGGATTGGTCGCTCCTGATATTCTAATTTTTTCACTACGACGGGGACAGGAAACTGAGTTGAACTTTCTAACATCGTTCGAACAAGAGTCGCTATTCCCTCCGGATGTCCCCAAGTTTCATGAGCATGGACATAATTCTTCAGAAATACTTCAGCTTGGTCATCGGATAGAGATGAGATGAAATCTGAGTACCATTCAGGGCATAACGCTGCGGTATATTGGCGAACATAATCGGGAATATCTTCGTGCAGCGTCTCGAAAGTTTGTCCGTCTCTATCAGCAAACAGGCGAGGAAAAGATTGCAGAAGAGCGTAACGTGAATGCTCCATGCTGTTCAAGCCCGCATCTTGTATAAGCCGTTCAATTATACGCAATGCTTTTACGGCATTTGAAGTCCCAACCGATTCATCTTTATCGAGCAGTCCAATTGGCAGGAGGTCTTCAAGTGAAGCAATCTGAAGTGGTATTTCTATTTTTTCTTTCTCGTCCATTATGTTTCTGCAGATACAAGTTTTATTCTGATAAAATTACCATTCACTGTTCTACCTCTAATATAATCGCTTATTTGCTGTTCGAAGTAACTTTTGTCGGGCTCGTCTAATAATCCACCATCATTTACAGGAATATTTATTTCGGTGAATGGAGTTAAAAATCCTTTAACACGCCCGACTTTTTCTTCAAATGAAATATCATTTGCGTTAACTAAATCACTTCGATGGCTAAATGGAGGATAACCTATCATAGCTGCACGCAAGTCGTCTTTAGTTAACCAGCGATGGCGGCTTGCAAGAAGCGATCTGAAATAATTCCAGATGTGTGCTTTGTTATTCAGAGCCTCGATACGATGAGTCGGAGTAATCGATTGAGCGCTTTTTACTCTTTCATCTATTCCTTGATAAAGTCCGAAACTTCTTCCTGATGCAATGTTGATGCATTCATCTCCAATATCGTACTGACAATATTGTACTTTCACTGTGCCCGAAGGCGGTGGAGAAAAAGCTAAAACAATTTCATCTTTATGAATATCAACCGACGTAGTATATTGAAACGGATAACCCGGATCCATAACTGTAGCAGCGTTTATGTATTCAATCGGCGGGTCTGTGCCGAGGTCTGTAACCGAAGTAATGATTGTTTCCTTCGACTTATGCGCGGTAATCGGAATGTTATACCGGAATTGATCGACTGGCAACGCAAGAGCTTCCATCTCCACCATATTCCAGGTAAGAAATGAATTGAGTGTGAGTTTCTTTTCCAATTCTTGTGCAAAAGCCCCAAGCCCCGGAAAAGGAATCCATATCATATCATCTTTTCCTCGACTTGATGAAGCGGCGATGAAAATATCGAAAGGAATTTTGATGAAGCGGGATTCATAAGGTGTGAGAAAGAAATCATCAATGATGTTGTAGTTACCCGGATATTTAGTTCTAATAACTGACTTCCTCGAATTTTCGATAACTTTGAAACCGGTAGTTTGTGTAATTCGGCAGCGGAGTCGTTCCACCAGCAGCGGGTCTATATCGCCTGTGAAAATACTTACTTCACCATTTTCGATGTCTTGCAAATTACCGATATAAATGCTAAAGCCAAGCATCAGGTCGTCGCCATAGCTATCAACCCGAACATCGTTCGTGTTGGCAGGAACAATCCAAGCGGGGTATTGAGGAGCGAATAGAACTTTTGCCCCTTCCTTATCTTGTACGTTGAAATAATGAGCTTGCTCCAATAACACCGGCTGTGCAGTTTTAACCTCACGCAAAGTAGATTGCAGAACAACATACGCCGGACCCGGAAACATCTGACCAAACAAATGACGGCGAAGCACTTCAAACAAACCGTCGGAAACCTGATCGCTCCGTTGAGCATAGGTTGATAAAAGGAGTTGATCCTGTACTTCCTCCTGATAAGCTTCAAGAGTTTGTAGGATTGTTGTTAGTATGGGATCTTTTATATCCCCCTTGTACTGACTGATAAAACGTGATTTAAAATCAGTGAACGTCATGTGTTTCCTCGATAATATTCCACGGACCTACAGTTCCTGCTTTCAGTCCTTTTTCGCTTCTTGATACCTTAAATTTAAAAACATATTCTTTATTCTCGGTGCGGAATTTAATTCCATTTTCTTCGTGCTCATCACCAACCAAGTTCACATCCTGAATTTCCGCTATATCTCCAAACCAATTGTTCACTTCGGCTTTAATAATCTGTTCGAGAGATCTTCGTCTGTCTTCTTCCATAATATCGCAGAAGCGGGCGCTCATTCCCATATTGTAGAATTGAACCCACATAGCACGAATGCCCGGCGATGGTAATTTGAGATATTCGCCAGCACCCGA
Organism: uncultured Ignavibacteriota bacterium; assembly: GCA_947085405.1. Classification (GTDB taxonomy): domain Bacteria; phylum Bacteroidota; class Ignavibacteria; order UBA10030; family BY39; genus JASEGV01. The sequence continues at coordinate 11,866 of CAMTWO010000024.1, read as the reverse complement.
TAGAACAAATAATCGAAGTCGTGAACCGACTATATTCTCTTCAGTACTCGCCCTTTGAAAAGTACCGATTGGCGATAATGTTAATGGAATATGTAAAACTGCCATAAATAATTTCTAATTTCTAATTTTGAAATCCGAAACAAATTCGAATATTCAAAACCCAAAATACTGTAACTAATATTTAACGAATTCATATATTGTGTTATTTGAATTTAAGATTTGTCACTAAGTGATTCCTTCGGAATTTAGAATTTAGTGTTTTGAATTTAGATTTTTTTTAAATTTTTAATTAATTTGTACCATTGCTCCTTTGATTACGTTAGTTGCGGCTGCTGAAGATTCGACTTGCGTACCGCTAACTTTGACTGATGCTGACGATTTCAATTCGGCAGAAGATGAGCCAGCGAGAGATAGCTTATTACCTGCCGTCGCATCAATATCCTGTGCTTTGATCTCGGCTTTGGAGGTTGCTGAAATTTCAATTTTGTCAGCTTTCATTTCAATTTTATCATCGGCATTGATCTTTATCGTTTTTGCGTGAATCTCTATAGTCCCATTGTTCGACTCGATGAAAATTTTGGGACCTTTGTGTTCCATCCGTATCAGGTTTTCACCGTTGGGCATAGTGATCAAGATTTGCTCAGAACCTTGTTTTTCAATAACTCGAATTTCCGAGCCGGAAGAAGTTTTTGCAATCAGCACTTCTTCGGTGCCGTTATCCGTTTTACAATCGGGTTTGTTTTCGCTGTGATAAAGTGAACCGATGACTACCGGAAGCGATGTGTTGCCGTGTTCGCATCCAACCAAAACCTGATCTGATATTCGCGGAGTTAGGTGCGAGCCGTGGTCAGAACCGGCAAAAGATGTTAACACACGAGCCCAAGCGTGAGCACTCCCATCCGTATCCCAGAGGTAACGAATTTGCACCCTGCCAATATTTTCAGGGTCTTTATTATCGACAACTATCGCTGGTTGTAAAAGCCCCATGTATTCACGTTCGTCGGTGGCTAATTTTCGCAAGATAGAATCTTTAACGGCTGCCTTGAATGATGCGCTGTAAATATTACCTTTAAATTCGGCTTCTAATTCCACCACTACAAACTTATCTTTCAATATCGGATGATCGGGTGCCTCAATCGCACGCCCGATTGTAACCATCGGATGATTTGTTGTCCCCGTTACGTTGATATGCAGTCCGCTGTAAAATGCCTGCTGATTTTTAATAAAGTTCTCAAAGTCACTTTTCTGCACAATCGGCTCTTTGTAAATTTCAGTCGGTTCTTTATGTAGGTCATTTGATTTTTGGAAAATTTTTGAACCAAAGGGATGATTAGGCGCCGGGTAACTTCCTGAGTTTACAACCAAATCTGATGACTCAGAATGTTTCTGATAATCATAAGGAACGCCGTGGAACCTCGTATCTCCCAGAAAACAATTAAGCCGGACATCCGAAATATTTTCTAATCCTAATTTAATTTCCTTCGTTCCGCTTAGTTTTGGTTCGTATCTAAATGTCTCGCCATCATGATACAAGACGCAGCCATCGTAACGTGCGAGGCGCTTTAAGAATTCATAATCTGTTTCGTCATACTGGTGCAAAAACCGAAACTGAACTCCGTTTGACGGTCCCGTCAAGGAATTTGCAAACGTTTTATTTTTAACAATTGTATTCACTACATCGAAAGCAGACATATCGACGAAGGATTTATGTTTCTCGACGAAGTTGAGAGAATAATCTTCCGACATAGCATCGACTATAAGATTACCGGTCTCGAGGTGAAGGTTGTGAATGATGCCAATATATTTTTTAGAAATACTGTTATCTAATTGGTCCGAAACAGTGAGTTCTAACTTTTCACCGAGCCATGAGGAAACCGCTTTATCGAAAACAGAATTACATTCCGCTTCATCGAATCCGAGTGCAAGGCGTATTTTGCAATGCGAAAAAAGCGATTGCCACACGTTAGCGTTTACGAATCGCAAGCCGTGTGGCTTTCCATTTATTGTAGCGGTTACAATTATATTAGTTACTTTAGAAGCCATAAGTCACCTGATTATCTAATTATAAAATAGTAAGTTATTAAGGGGTTGTGTAAAAAGTATATATAATGAACTCAACCCCGCGGAGAAAAATCCAATTCCCCCTTCTCTTGGCAAGAGAAGGGGTCGGGGGATGAGTTCCTACAGTTATCACACGACCTGTGAAGTTCGGGGCTATTGAGACACGATAACTTTGAATGCATAACATCAGTTACCACTTATTCACAAAGAGCACTTAGTCCGTCAACTGACGGACACTAAGTAGTTTAACTAACCGTTTTACTTGTCACCCTTTGGAGGAACGGTTAAAAAATTACTTACTACCTTCTTTCCAATGCTCTGAATCTGTAGAAACCAGAAACATGTTCAACTGGCGTATCGCATTCTTGTATTTAACATTTATACGAATATCAATTGCCTGATTGTTCACAGAGCCATCCGGATTGGTAACTACCTCAACGCCGTCAACCTTACCATACTCAAGCATCTTTGCAGGACCGCCGGTGTTGTGCATCAGGAATTTTTGCACTGCTGATTGAATCTGGTCACGGCTTGACTGCTCATTTGGAACGAATGTGCGGCCGTTGAGATAATGTAGAACAACTTTAGCAATGTACTCATCGCACCGTTTTACAGTGTACTGGTCCATTCCTTCGTCACCTTGACCGCCGGCTAAATACAATGTATCTACACCCCAGAACACAAGTCCTTCATAAAATGCAACAGGAATCAATGCTTTATTGAACTTCATCTGCTGACCACCGCGTATGTTCCACTTCATTTCTAACGGTGAGCCGTCTGGTGTTGGTATTTTTATTTCGTGTGGTTTATTTGCCTGGGCAATATGGATGCCTTCTTTGATATCGCCTTTGTATATCTTACCGGCAAGAATACCTGCAGGGTTAATATAAAAGTCTCCAAGTTCCTTCTCGAAGCGATTTGCACGGCGTATTCTAAGCGGATTAGCAACTACGGAGATGTGTTGTTTAATCGGGTCTGTAGATTTCAGTTCAGCTAAATCACCGCCAACATCGAACAACTCTTGCGCTTCTTTAATTGACATATCCGGGAAACCGCAGAAGAGGTGAGCCATACTGTGGTTTGCAAGTTCTCCATACTTAGAAAGTTTTGCTTCGCTTCCGGGCCAATCCGGAATTACAAACATACCGATTAAGCTTTTCATATCGAAGTTTTCACGGTTAGGAAATCTTGCAGCAAGACCCGTTTCAGGATCCATTATCGCATTGAAATCACGGTCGGCGTGTGCATTGACTATTGAGACATAAGCTACGGCTTCACCCGGGTTGAGGCGCGATTCATAGAAAAACGTGTCGAGTTCTCTGTATGTTTTTTCCAGCCCACGTTGTTTTGCAAAAAATGCTGCCATGTTCTGTTGGAATACTTGAGAAACCATTTCACGTCTTTCTTTTACACGAGCTCGCAGAGTTGCAAGGTCAGCCGCGCCGGCAAGCATATCTTTAAGCACTTCTAATCGCTTAAGATAAACATAGCCCGCGTTTACGTCGGCTTTAGAGCGGGTAATCTTCAGTGGCTTTGCGACCGACTCCTTAGAAGTTTGCATATTTTCCATCGGGAAATCTTTTGCAGAGGGTAAAATCTTTAGTGCAACTCCGTCAGGAAGCAATGACCCGGTTTTTGGACCAAGTATAGCGGCGAGTTCATTCGTTTTTATAGCTACAGCAGTTGTTTCACGAACCTGAGTTTTATCTTTTTCATCTGGCATGGTTCTATCCTTTCATGATATTTATTTGTTCAATTTTATTTAAAAGCTTTGAGTGCAAATTTCGCACCTTTACCGCCAGCTTTATAATCTAATTCTCCAACTTTTATTTCAAATGATTCAAGCGTAGGTAATTCGGGTTTTATAGGATTAATAAGCGACCATCGTGACATAAAAGCTTTCTTGATCTCGAAAGCATAGTTATCTTTTACATCGTCACCATGACATTCGATAGTACCGCTCGTAAGAATGTTCTTCCTGCCGTCTTCGTTAGTTGCCATACCAAACGCATCCACGATTGCATTATTGCTTGCATCACGGGTAATGTTGATTGTAGCAGCAAAGGTTGGCTCTCTGTAGATACCACGTGAATCTCCGGGTGTTTCGATGCGCACTCGTACTTCTTGAACATTAGGGATTGTAACCCCGTTTAGTTTTATTGCATAATCTTTTATCATTTTATTATCTCCTTTCCTTTACTTGCGTTTAAATTCAGGAACACTGAATGTTTTAGATTTTCCACCGCCTGATAGCGACATTTTACCGACTTTAAATTTTATCGTTTCGTACATATCGGTATCTTCGGGGGGTTGATGGAATTCCCAACTACTTATGTATGCTTCCTTCATCTCGATTGTGTATGTTTCTTTAAGCTCGGCATCCTGTAGAACAATCGTTCCTTCAATAATTTTTAAACGACCATCTTCATTTGTGGCAAGTTTAAACATCTCACTTGTCGGTGTGTTGCGAGCTCGTCTGTATAATTCTACAGTTGCGGCACAGGTCCGTCCATCATAGTCTCCTCTTGGACCGGTGGGTGTATCAATATTCAGAGTTACACCTTCGACTTCGTCTATTTCAACCCCGCTGATCTTTACAGATTTTGGTTGTGGCATAGTTATTTCTCCTTAAGGATTATTGTTAATAGTTTTGTTATTAATTATTTAGTTAATCTCCACCGAGAGATTCTAATTTTACATCTTCGATCAATTTCTTCATCCGCTCAATTTCTGCCTCGAGGGTTTGAATTAAAGCTTCTTTGTTGTTCTGGAAGAGTTGAGCTACTTTTTGATCTTTTAAACGCTCCTGTAAATCCTCTAATGCAAGATACGAGAGCTGCTGATCGAGCAAAACTCTTTCGCCTTCGGAAGATTTTGCTTTTACGGCAATGTTTTCAGCCCCGAAATCATCCATGATCTGCGATGGTTCTTCGCCGTAGTTCATCGTTACAGTTGCGGTTGATTCTTCGACCTTATCGGCTCCTAACTTGTCGAGCTTTTTAATTTCGAGGTCAACTTTAGGTTTGAAGTTAGCTGCAACCTCTGCAACCGAACCACATTCTACGGGTGTGCAATCTTCACCGGCAGTCTCAGGATTAACCGAAGCGATTATTGTAGTGAAGTTACTGTTAAGTTCAGCAACTCCCGGTGCAGCATTTGTGGGAAGTATTCGTCGAGCTTTGTCGACATCTTGTGTTTTACCCATGGTTATTCCTTTATTTTTGTTGTTAGATATTTTTTTATTTGATACTTTCTTTCCAAATAATTTTTGTATCCATCTTTTAATCAATGACAACATCTAAGATAGAGTCCTTTGTAGTTATTAATATTTTATCCGGGATATACATACCTCCTTTCTGTTGTCGGCGCTTCAGAATTTCAGTCGCCATTATACTTGCTAATTCTGTATCTATAAAAGTAGTGATTGAACGGGCTCCGAATTCTTTCTGATAACCGTTCTTTACAATAAGTTCTCTCGCTTCCGGCAGGAGTTCGATATTAACCGGATGACCGCCCGGCGATTTTGAAAACTCCTGACTGTAGGAAGCTAATTTTTGGTCAACAACTCTATGTACATCTTCAGGTTTGAGGAATTTGAAAACCACGACTTCGTCCATACGTTTAATAAATTCGGGTCCAAGGTGTCGTTTGAAATGGTCGAGCGCTTTCTGTGCTTGTTGGCTCTCATCGATTTTAGCGACATCAATATCAGCTCCGGTAAAACCGTAATTGGATGTAAGAATAAATACCGTGTTCGAAAAATTAATCGTATGTCCCTGACTATCGGTCAACCTGCCCTCATCAAAAACTTGCAGGAACAGGTTACACACTTTTTTATGTGCCTTATCAATTTCATCCAACAGCACCATTGAATAAGGCCTGCGGCGAATGGCTTCAGTGAGAACACCGCCTTCTTCGTAACCTACCAAACCGGGGTCAGCACCAACGAGTCGGCGAGAAGTGTGCTCATCAGTGTATTCCGACATATCCAAACGGACCAACTGTTTCGAGCTGGCATATAGTTCAATCGCAATTTGTTTAGCAAGATAAGTTTTGCCAACACCTGATGGACCTATAAATAAGAAGATTCCTCTTGGGCGGACAGAATCACGGAATGGTAACGACATCATACGTAAGCGTTTTGCAATTGTGCTGATTACCTCATCCTGACCCACAACATCTTTCTTGAGAACATCTTCAATACCTAACAATCGTGTAGATTCATCTTTAAATATTTTATCAACTGGAATTCCAGTTTTCTCACCAACCGACACTGCTACATCTTCATTCGTAACAACCATATCGGGGCGTTCACCCAGAACATTTGCAAGTCGTACTCGCGCAAGTGTGTTATCGAGCGTTTGAATTGCTTTAGCGGGAAATTGATTATCGCCGATATATCTGCCGGACAAGCTAACGATTGTTTCAATCTGGTCGTCGGGAACTGTGGCTTGATGGTGTTTCTGAAATTTCTCACGCACTCCTTTTAATATTGTAACGGTTTCCTCGTGCGTCGGCTCGGGGACATTCACTCTTCCAAAACGGCGAGTAAAAGCTGGGTCTTTCTCGATATGTTTTCTGTATTCAGCATAAGTTGTTGCACCAATCAGCCACAACTCGCCGCGCGCTAGCGCTGGCTTAATTAAATTTGCCGCATCGAGCGCACCTGATGTTTGACCGGCTCCCATTAGCGTATGAATCTCATCCACAAAAAGAATTGTGTTTCCTTTGTGTCCTGAAATTGCTTTAATAATCGCTTTCAACCTCTCTTCGAATTCACCGCGATAGTTTGCACCCGCTAACAACAATCCAACATCAAGAGATAAAATTTTCTTTCCATTTAAAATAGGACCTGCTTCACCGGCTGCAATCTTAACTGCGAGTCCTTCTACAATATGAGTTTTTCCAACACCGGCGTCGCCGATAAGTATCGGATTGTTTGTCATTTTTTGAGAGAGAATCGTTGTAATTTGACGAATCTCAGTTTGTCTGCCGATGACAGCACCTAACTTTCCTTCCTGCGCTTGCTTAACCAAATCGATGCAGAACTTGGAAAGCACATCTTCTTTTTCAGATTCACCGAGCGTTACGGTTGCAAGCTCTTTCTCGCCTTTAGTAAAATTCTTATACTCATAAGGAGTTATTGCACAATCCCAAATAACTTCAGTGAGCGGGTCGTTCTCAATTTCGACAACGGCAACGACTAAGTCTCTCCAGCTAACATCTTGGCTATCTTCCCTTTTTGCTTTTTCAAAACAGGTTTTCATTCGTGGCGAAGCTTCACGTGTGTCGCTGGTTGCAGACCTTGGCAAATCCTCCATTCTCTTTTTGATTACACCCTGAACGTGAGCTTTAGAAATTTTTTGAGAACCTAAAAACTCAACAAAGCTTGCTTCGTTCACTTGCAACTCTACCCAGAGGATGTGTTCGGGTTCCACTTTTTGGTGGCGCAATGTTTTAGCTTCTTCCTGTGCTTTCAGAAGATTAGACTTACACCGTTCATCGAATTTCATATACTTCCTCTTATTTTTATGCCATATTTCATTTTTTTCTAACGTAACAGTAGCATTTTCTTGATTGAAGTGTAATTACCTGCTACTAATTTATAAAAATAAACACCGCTAGTCAAATTTAAAGCATCAAATTCTACAGATTTATAACCGGCTTCTTGGTATTCCTCTACTAATTTTGCTACTTCTCTGCCCAAAACATCATATATTTTCAAGTTTACATAACTGTTTTCAGGTAAATCGTATGTGATTATTGTTGTTGGATTGAAGGGATTAGGATAGTTCTGGTATAATGAAAAGTTTTCAGGTATATTTTCTTCGGTAGATATTTTATAAAATTCACAAGGCCTTGGTAACGCTGCTTGGGCCTCTACAAATAGTATATCGTTTGATGTATTCGGAACGGATAGTTTACCCTTACCACTGAGGGACACTTTTTCGTTATTGGAACCAGGTTTATATATCCAATAGTTTATATTATTTGCATCCTTTACATCCCAACTGATTTCAACAGGATATTGTGCATGCTTTATAACAATTGGCATCTTTTTGATTTTCCCGTTAGGAAGAATGGTTTCTATAAACTTATCCGATTGAAACCGTGCATTAAAAAGGTTCTTAGGTGGATAAGGCGGCATATCGAAATCGCTTATACCTAAATTAATTCCCTTAGCACCATTTCTAATGAACATATCCTGACTATTTCCATCTGCGCCTCTTACAGTAAATTTATCGAGAGAAGAAAGCGATGATACGACCGGGTCGCAAGGATCAATCTGCGGCGCTGATCGTGTTGTAAAGTTCCAAGTATTTGACCAACTGCTCGTGGTAACATCATTCGTTGCAGTTACCCGCCAATAATATTTTGTGTTGTAAGATAAACCGATTTGTATTGATGTATCAGATATTGATGATTCATCGTAGAGAAGATTTGTATAACAACTGTTTGTAGAAATTTGCAAACGGTAAGTTAAAGATATGGACTCGGGTCGTTTCCAACGCAACGTTGGATAATTCGAAATCCCGGTGCTGCCGTTGGTGGGTGAAACAAGTGTTGGAATTGGCGGCGCACCTGACGGATTTGGTAAAGAGTCGTCTGAACATTGGTATTGTGTTCTTGAATAGGTTGAATTTCTATCAAGTGTAATAGTACCGCTCAAGTTTGCTTTTACCCAATAACCTTTCCCAGATTTTATTGTATCTGCATTGTGATAACTATTTTCATAACCGTAGAAATTAGATATGATTAAGTTTTCTGGATTAGAATATATTTTAGATTTTGGAAGATTCTGATCAACCGAACCGATCATATTCCAACCGGCTTTAACTGGAACAATAAAACTTTTTGATAACCCGGCATAATTAATATTTTGGCTTGAAGAATATTTTACCCAGTAGCCAATTCCGTTTGTAAGTGAGTCGCTAATGATATAATTCCCGTTATCATATGTAAAAACACTTGTAGATGGTATTCGATTGTTGTAAACAGAGTTAGCTCTAAAATCAAAAATCTCTAATGGAACACTTAACATATTCCAGCCAGTATTTATTCCTACATCTTTGACTGTAAATCTTGGATCAAAGTCGTTAAATTTCCACACCCCTTGTCCGCCTGTTGCAACCCAGATTTCATTTTTATCCGGTCTTATTCTCAAACTTTTAACTCCGGGCAGGTGTTGCGGTGTAAGAGGCCCAATCCTTTGCCAATTACCGTTATTAATTGAGAGATAGATTTGATTATACAAATCACCATCCCTTTTTCCATATACTACCCATCTGTCTAAATTAACATCAAGATGTTCGGCACTTGCAAAGCGAGTGGGTCCAACGACACCAAATTCAGCCCAACTGACACTTCCATTATTAGCTCTATTGATTGACCCAATATATAATCCTTTTGGCGTTGTTCTAAAATCCCGAAATGCTAAAGCTAATCTGTCATTTCCAATATACTTCAAAGAACCAGCACCCCAATATATATTTCCACTGTCTATATCTGCACCTGCACCCCAATTTGCCCCATTATCAGTCGAGATGAACAATCCACCTCCATACGATCCGCTAGTGGTGTCCGATTGAAGCCATAAGTATACTAACGAACCTCCTGCGTATGAGAGTGAAAAATGACCATTAAAGAGATCTCCTATCGACCCATCCAAGCCAGATCTTAGACCAGGTATTAATGAATTGTTATATGCCTGCATCGTTTGTTTACCCATCACACCACTTTGGACTGTAAATGTTCCTTGCGACCAACTCACGCCTCCATTATCAGAATAAAACAGACCAATCGTCCCACCTGGTGGATACGATGCTCTATTTCCGCCCACTAAGGCTATTATTCTGTTTACATTATCCGGTTTTTTATATATAATTGCATCAACTATTGCTCTGTCGTTATCTGTCAAAAACTGATGTGTTGTGTTGCGCTCTGTCGTGAATGTTCCGTTAGTATTCAATGTTCTTACATAAAATCCCGCTCTTCGATTTTCAGCTGTAAAACCATAGACACTGCCACCTACGCAATAACTGAGATTAGGGTTATCAGGATCAATTAGTATTCGTATGACGTTTGAAATATATGTGTCGGATAGATTCGATTGGAAAGTCTTTTGTCTATCATAAGACAATGCATCACTGATCATCCCGTTAGATACAATGTTATTTAATCTATCCTGATAAGTCCAGCCCATCGTCCAATCGGACAGGGGCAGATAGATAGCTTTCCGTCCGTTCGGATAACCTGTATAATTAACAGTATTAAATACCACATCATAATTTACTGTCATCGCTTGTCCAAAGACCGTGTATTTCCAGCGTGAAGCACTGACGGAATCAGGATGAGATATCCCTCGTGTTGTCATTCGTGCCCCTTTACCTCCGCTCATATACCATTGGTTTCCCAAACCATTATTTGGATTTTTTACCAAACTAGTCATACCAGAATAACTTTGGTAATCCGGAGAAATGGGATGATTCTGAGCTTCGTTTGAATGCTTCGGGATGTTATTGATTGAAGCATCGTCATACCAAAAACGGATTTTATCGGGATGGACAAGATCACCTGTCCAAGAAAATCCGAAATTTGTTGTTTTCCTAAATGGTCTACTTTCTTTACCAGCCATGACCACATTTTCCAACGAATCAACAAACGCAAGCGCAGAATACAAACTGCTTCCTGTGTCTGATGGTGTTGGGTCCAAACCAGATTTAAAATTTGAATTTAAAGGTTCGTATGACCAATTAGGTGTTAATAATCTACCTATACCGGTTGTGTCTTTATTTTTCCCCCATGTTACCATTGCACCCGTTATAATACTTCCTTCTTTTCTAAGTAAAATTCTTTTAACGTAAGGTGTAGAAACTCCCGGTATTGAAACACGATTCCAGTTTACGCCTCCATTTGTTGTAAACACTATCCCATTAGTTGTCCCTACCCATATATGATGTGGATTGCCTTCTTTTATACTTATGCAAGTGATGCCTTCACCATTAAAACCTGACGAATTTTGAAATTGTTCGAAAGACAGAACCTTTGACCATGACTGACCATCATTCTCACTTTTATACAAATATGCTTTTCCATTATTCGGACCAAATCCGCCCATGTACATGTTATAGGGACCATTAGGATTATTATTCGGATCATAAGTAATGCACGGTCCGCCTATCTTCACAGGGAAATTATTTCCACGAAACCAAACTTGACCTGTAATTTCAGCCTTGCTCCATGAAAGTTGAGCACCGCTATTATCTGAACGCCAGATGGATTGATATCTCCTACCACCAAATTCAGAATTAAATGCGTCATCTTCATAATTTCCCCATGCAACATTAACAATTTCTTTTTGAGCGACTGAATCGTACCGTACTGCCAAGCCCTGTATGCTCAGCTCTGAACCTGAAATCCCCGGCTGACCATCTGCAGGGTAATTCAGATAAGTGCTCACATAGTCCCAACTCAAGCCATTATTGCTCGAACGATAAATCCCGCCTATGTCAGTCCGAGCATACAGAACCTGATCGTTTATTGATCTACCCGCTGTACTTGGGTACTTTACAGGAATGATCTCCGTTACATATCCACCGCATTCAAAGTTTAAGTAATTCCAGTCATTCGACTGTGAGTAGGCGGCGGTAGTAAACAGCAGCGTCATGAAAATTATTGTAAAGTGTTTTCCGCTCGACGATCCGCCGAAGGCGGAAAGTCGTCGACCTGAGGCGCCCGCCTGCCGTACGGGCAGGGATTTCATATGATTCAACATTTTTTTAACCATTTCTTTTATTTTATTAAT